>CAWESR010000016.1:0-271347 GCA_963811795.1 uncultured Alphaproteobacteria bacterium | reverse complement strand
ATCGGGGTGGTGCTTCTTCGGCGAGCTTGCGATAAGCGCTCTTGATCGCCGCGGAATTGGCACCCCGCTGCACCCCCAGAATATCATAGGGGTCACCCATTCGGGTCATCTCCTATTGTGGAAGGCCAGTCTGGACTGGTTGGCTTCCTTTTTCATCTGGGAACATCGTGGCAATTTCGCAACGGCCTGCAAAGGCCTGAATGGTCTGCGCTTATTTTAGCTGCGTTTCCAGGCTCTAGCTGCGCTTCCAAGCTCTAACTTCGCTTCCAAGGCTTCATACTGCGGATTTTTCCCAAGGGCCGCGGCCAGATTGGCAGGCCTCGCCCTGCAACCAGCCTTCATTAGCGCCGCGGACATAGCTTGCAAGAAAATCGCGGCAAACGCGACCATCTTCGGATGACGTAACGGCAAGCGGCGTCACCGAACCACGCGCGCCAGTCTTCGGATTCTCCCAAGGCTGGCTGGCATCCTTGCCGCCACGGGTTAAGACGTCCGACGCCGCATTACGGGCCAGCGCCAGATCGCTTTCGGTCAAATTGGTATCGTCATTGAGCCGCGAAGCTGGCGCGGTGGCGCCTGTCACATCAACGATATCGTCCTGCCGGGGCCTGTCGAAGGCTGAACTGAGATCGAAACTGCAACCGCCCATTCCAATGCCCATCGTGATTAGGGCAATTACAATAACCACGTGCCGGATCAACGATAGGCCAGCGCCCTCCAGTGCCCTATATAAGGGACGCGGCTCTCGATTGGGCATCATTGGACGCAACGCGGATACTCCAGACATGAATGGTCCAGATCAGATCAAACACCCAAGTGAGTTAATTTCCGGTGATTTCACTGCCGCCGGGGAGCCATTTGAGCTTTTTGCCGCATGGTTGGCTGAAGCCACCCGGCTGGAGCCGAATGATCCCAACGCGATGGCGCTGGCGACGGTCGATCCGGATGGCCTGCCCGATGTGCGGATGGTGCTGTTGAAGGGTTTTGATACCGCAGGTTTTGTCTTTTACAGCCATATCGAGAGCGCCAAAGGCCGCGGGCTTGCCGCCGATCCAAAAGCCGCGCTGCTGTTTCACTGGAAATCGCTGCGCCGGCAGGTCCAAAATCCGTGGGGCGGTGACGCGCGTCACCGATGCGGAAGCAGATGCTTATTTTGCGACAAGGCCGAAGCAGGCGCAGATCGGCGCGTGGGCCAGCAAGCAATCGCAGCCGCTTGAAAGCCGAATGGCGTTTGAGAAAGCCATTGCGCTTCATGCCGCCAAATACGCTCTCAGCACTGTGCCGCGCCCAACGGGCTGGAGCAGGGAGCGCATCGCACCTCTTTCGTTTGAGTTTTGGCACGACCGGCCATTTCGCCTTCACGATCGCATTCAATTCCATCGCGCATCCATGGATGCAGCATGGGAAAAAACGCGGCTCTATCCATGACAATGCATACCCGCAACCGGGAACCCGCCACCATGCCAAGTTCGAGCACGCATGACTCCAATGCACCGAAGCGCACGCTGCTGCTGACCGGCGCAAGCCGCGGCATCGGGCATGCCACCGTGATCCGTTTTTCCAGCGCGGGATGGCGCGTGATCACCTGTTCGCGGCATCCTTTCCCCCGAGCAATGCCCATGGGATGCAGGCCCCGAGGATCATATCCAGGTCGATCTGGCCGATCACAAGGATACCGCGCGCGCGATCGACGAAATTCGCGAACGGCTCAACGGCGGTGAGCTTCATGCCCTCGTCAACAATGCGGCGATTTCACCGAAAGCACCGGGCGGTGCGCGATTAGGCTCCGTCGATACGGATGTCGATGTCTGGGGTCACGTGTTTCGCGTGAACTTTTTTGCACCGATCATGCTGGCACGCGGGCTCATCGAAGAACTGAAAGCCGCGAAAGGCTCTGTGGTGAATGTCACGTCGATTGCAGGCTCGCGCGTTCATCCCTTCGCGGGCGCCGCCTATGCCACATCGAAAGCCGCGCTCGCCTCACTGACCCGCGAGATGGCCGCGGATTTCGGCCGCGTCGGCGTGCGCGTCGATGCCATCGCGCCGGGCGAGATCGACACGTCGATCCTGTCGCCGGGCACCGATAAAATTGTCGAGAGCCAAATCCCGCTGCATCGTCTTGGCACGCCGGATGAAGTAGCCAAGATCATTTACGTGCTGTGTACGGATACATCGTCATATGTGAACGGCGCGGAAATTCACATCAACGGCGGCCAGCATGTTTGAAAGAGCGCGTAGCGTCGTGACTTACAACCATCGCTTCCATTTGAAGAACATATACGGCAGTATTGCTGCGAGCAGCATCGCGAACAATGCCGCCGGATAACCGTGCGCCCATTCGAGCTCCGGCATCATTTTGAAATTCATGCCGTAGATCGAAGCGATCAGCGTCGGCGGCATCAACACCACCGCCATTACCGAGAACAGCTTGATGATGTTATTCTGTTCAAGATTGACCACGCCAAGCATGGCATCGAGCACAAAGGTGATCTTGTTTGACAGATAAGAAGCATGATCGGTCAGTGACGCGACGTCGCGTTGCAGGGTCTTGAACTGTGCCTTCTGTTCCTTGCTCCAGCGGCCGGTATCAGTTTCGACTGTAACGAATGAAATCAGCCGCCCGATGGAGACGAGATTTTCGCGCACTTTCGAGGAGAGATCGCCCTTCTTACCGATGATCAGCAAAATCTGCGAATAGCTGCGGGCGTGGCCGCGCTCTGCGGACGGCTCAAAGATTTGCGAGGAGACGCTATCCACATCTGCGCCGGCGCGCTCCAGAATATCGGCGCAGCGATCGATCACTGCGTCAAGCAATTCAATCAACAGCGCATCGCCAGTGATATTGGCAGGACATGCGCGCCCAAGTTTCGTAGCCACCAGCGCAAAAGGCTTTGGCTCATCATAGCGCACTGTTACAAGACGATGATCGGTGAGGATGAATGTGACCGGTGTGGTACGTGGCGTTGGCAAATCCGCCGCGCACATCAAGGTGGCCGTCATATATCGGGCACCTTTTTCGATATATAGGCGGCTGGAAATCTCGATTTCCTGCATGTCCTCATGGGTCGGGATTTCAATACCAACCAATTTCTCCACGGCTTTGTCCTCACCCGGCGACGGCGACCGCAAATCGATCCAGACCGCATCAGGCGGCACCGCATCGACCTCAACTGCATCGAATTTCTTGAGCCCGGAAGGCGTAGGAACAAAAGCCGTCAGCATGAAAAGCTCCAAAGGACACGCATCGGCCCACGTGAATGGCAGGCGATAGTTGTCAGCACCCATTCAAAGCGCAAATTCGTACAATTCTTGCAAGTTTTCCACGACTGGCCGGGGAACAGGCCTCTCACTCAATCATGCTTATAAGCAACGCAACACCGCTTCTGGCCTCACATAGTCAATGATTTTGGCCAATGATTTGCACTGTGCCACGGACCAGCAGGTGATGATCTTGTCTCAAATTCGGTCATAACGGCATAAAGGTGAGGCGCAAAAGCCACAGGTTGTGTGCGGCAAACAATAAAGGCATTGAAATGCTGGAAATGCGGCGATCTCTAGCGCTAATAGAGTAAGCAAATCGAAACGTCTCAAGTAAGCTTGGGGTGAGCACACCCCATCCAGGAATTCAGGAATGGCTTCATTTATTTCAAGGATTGCAGTCCTGCTTACCGGCATCATGCTGGCCGGCTGCATGCAGGGAATATCGAGGCCACACATTACGAGAGACCGCCCCCGGAAGCAAGCCTCAAGCCGCGCGACAAGGAGCTGCTTGCCAAGGCACGCTACGAAAAAATCGCGGCGCCTGAACCTTTCCGCCGTGCAATTGTCAATTACCACCGCAAGGAGTTGCCTGGCTCCATCGTGGTCGATTCCGACAACCATTATCTCTATTTCGTACTCGAAAATGGCAAGGCCATCCGCTACGGCATCACTGTCGGCGAGGAAGCGTTGGCGTTCTCTGGCATTGCCCGTGTCGGCAGCATGCAGGAATGGCCGACGTGGACGCCGACGGCTAACATTCACAAGCGCATCGAGGGCTTACCGGCAACGGTCCCCGGCGGTCCGGACAATCCGCTCGGTTCGCGGGCGCTATATCTGTATCAGGGCAGTAAGGACACGCTGTTCCGCATTCATGGCACCAATCAGCCAGAATATATCGGTGAGTCGATTTCTTCGGGCTGCATCCGTATGACCAATGAGGACGTAATCGATCTTTACAGCCGTGCAAAACTTGGGACGGTGGTGGTTGTTCTCGATCCAAAACAGGGCGACTCCCCGTCTAATCCGAAGATGGCGTTGCAAGGCGTCAGTACTTCCCAGTATTAATCTGGCTGGCCGCCAATGGCGGCCACGTTTGTCGCAACCCAATCGATAACCGCAGTAACTATTGGGCAGCGCGCCAATGGTTGCTGGCTTGACTGTGCTGGCTCGCCAAGATCACGGTGATCCGCGATCACCATTTACCCCCGGGCCTATCAAAAAATGACGGGGGCAAATTGCGCTCGTCGCCCAAGCGGCACGGGTGCAAAAACAACATCATGACCATTTACGACTGCCACCAGGAGAAGACTGTTTGCGGACCCAATCGTCCGCGCTAACATTCATGTAATTCCCAATGGGGAATCCAAAATAAGAACAGTATCTAGAGGAGGATATCGAATGCTCGGACTTCATGCAGGATTGGCCTCTGTTGTGCCATCGTATTATCGATCATGCAGCCAGCGGTTCATGGTAAGCAGGAAGTCGTGACGCGCTCTGTAGGAGGGCCCTATTCATCGCACCAATTACGGTGAAATTCGTGCACGTGCCTCTGAAAGTCGGTCAACGGCTGGATCGCGACGGCATCAAACTTGGCGACCGTGTCGCCACCATCGCGTGGAATACCTGGCGTCGCCTTTGAGGCGTGGTACGGCATCATGGGCATCGGCGCCGTTTGCCACACTGTGAACCCTCGCCTGTTTCCGGATCAGATCGTCTGGATCGTAAATCACGCACAGGATCGCGTGATGATGACGGACCTTACTTTCGTTCCCTCTGCTGGAAAAAATCGCTGACAAGATGCCCTCCGTTGAACGCTTTATTGTGCTCACGGACAAGGCGCATATGCCGCAAACGACGCTCAAGAATGCTGTTTCTTACGAGGAGTGGATTTCCGAAGCAGACGGTCATTTCAAGTGGAAGGAGTTCGACGAAAACACTGCGGCTGCGATGTGCTACACATCCGGAACCACAGGTGATCCGAAGGGTGTCCTTTACTCCCATCGTTCTAATGTTTTGCATGCCCTTATGGCTAATAGCACCGACACGCTTGGCACCAGAGCGTCAGATACCATGCTGCCGTTGTGCCACTGTTTCATGCTAATAGTTGGGGCATCGCATTCTCAGCGCCAATTATGGGCACCAAGCTGGTCATGCCCGGCGCTAACTTGATGGCGCATCGGTATACGAGCTTCTTTCTACCGAAAAAGTCACCTTTACCGCTGGCGTACCAACTGTATGGATGATGCTGCTACAACACATGACAGCCGAGAAGAAATCGCTGCCTGATCTGAAAGTTCTGCTCTGCGGCGGCTCAGCAATGCCACGCTCCATGATCAAGTCTTTCATCGACATGGGTGTCGAGGTCCGTCATGCATGGGGCATGACCGAGATGAGCCCAATCGGTTCGGTCGGCGCATTGAAACCACCATTTGCCGGTTTGACGGGAGAAGCCAGGCTCGACATTTTGCAAATGCAAGGCTATGCGCCATTCACTGTTCAGATGAAAATCACGGATGATGAAGGCAACGAATTGCCATGGGCTGCAAAACCTTCGGCCATCTCAAGGTAAGTGGACCCGGGGTTTCCAAAGCCTATTATCGTGTGACTACAAATATCCTCGACAAGGATGGCTTCTTTGATACGGGGGATGTCGCCACAATAGATGCCAATGGCTATATGCGAATTACCGATCGCTCCAAGGACGTCATCAAATCCGGCGGCGAATGGATTTCATCCATTGATCTTGAAAATCTCGCGGTAGGCCATCCGAAAGTGCTGGAAGCTGCCGTGATAGGCGTGGCCCATCCGAAGTGGGATGAGCGGCCACTCTTGATCGTTCAGCTCAAGCCGGATCAAAAAGCAACTCGCGATGAAATCCTGACCTACATGGAAGGAAAAATCGCAAAGTGGTGGATGCCGGACGATATCCAGTTCGTCGATTTCATCCCGCATACGGCTACAGGCAAAATCCTGAAAACCGCACTCCGGGATCAATTCAAGAATTATCAGTTGCCAACGGCGGCTGCTTAAGTTCCATACGAAAATATCTGGGGCATGGACCGTTTTAACAATCTACCGTGCCCTGGATATTTGAGTGCATTTTACGTCGCCGAGCTTCCCATAGCGTGGCGAATTGCGTTAGTTGACCTGGTAAAAACTTGGCGCAAAACTTTTACTGGAATTGAGGCATGGCCCGCCGATTTTCAGCTCCGTACCAGATGGAGCCCATATCCGGCCTTGCCTCCTGGGCTCGTCGGCTTGCTTTATTCTCTCTGGTGACTGCGACATACGATCATCATCGTCCGGTTTGGATTTCTTGATTTCAAACCCGCACTGGTAACCTTTTTCGGCGCTCTTGCTTGCGCCGTGTTGTCAAGCCTGGTTGGCATCGCCGGCTTTGTCGCAATCTGGCAAAATGGCTCACGTGGCATGAGCTTAATTTTCATGGCGCTTTTGATCGACGTTTTGATCCTTGCTTATCCCGCTTACCTTGCCAATCGATACCGCAAACTTCCGGCGATCTACGACATCACCACCGATCCGATTTACCCGCCCCGCTTCGATGTACTTGCTCGGCTACGAACCGGGAACGGCAGCAATACTGCGGTTTATGCTGGTCTCTATACGGCGGAGCAACAACGCAAGGCTTATCCAGACATCGAACCCATCAGCCTCGATCTGCCTCCGCAAAAGGCTTTTGAAGCAGCGCTCAAGCTCGTCACCCGACGCTGGCTGATCGTCGACGAACGCCCCCCACAACCACCCCAACGTATCGTCACATTGAGCCGTAGCCCGCACCCCCATCATGGGCTTTCGCGAAGATATCTGAATCCGGATCGTCCCCGATGGCGAAGGTTCGAGGTTGGATATCGTTCCTCCTCGCGCTATTTCAGCATGATATCGGCACTAATGCCTCACGCATCGGTGATTCACTGAGGATCTCGATGATGCAGCGGACAGCGCCGTGAAGAAGCGGTTGACCCGCCAAACCTCAGCCCAAGGGCTCCCTGCCAAACGATAAATGCCATCAATCGTTGGATCGCCGTCGGTGGACACTACGTTACGTGCGACCAGTCCTCGAGGTGGGCAAGCACTGAATAGCCTGCGGCTCCTATGAGCCTTGGATCGATTCCGATATAACTTGCGCGGACGATGGTTGGGATATCCGCCTCCCCCTTCGCCAGCCGATGCAGAATTGATGCTTCACGCGCCTTGCGGTGGCGAATGAGAAACTTTACGAACCGCGGCCCTTCCGCAATTTCAGGCCCATGCCCCGACAGATATAACTGCTCATCGCGATGGACCAATTTCTCAAGCGAAGCCATATAATCGACCATCGACCCATCTGGCGGAGCAACAATGGACGTTGACCACCCCATCACGTGATCGCCGATGAACATGAGTTTCTGCTCGGGCCAGGCGAAAGCCATATGGTTCGCAGTGTGGCCCGGGGTCGCAACTGCCTCCAGTCTCCAGCTTTCGCCTAAGATGACGTCGCCGTCCTTCAAGATAACGTCGGGACGAAACTCGTAATCTGCGCCTGACTTAGTCGATGCCAGTTCGCTACTATAACGCGGCCGCGCCGAACGATGCGGACCTTCCGCATAAACCATCGCGCCGGTTGCTTGCCTGATCCGAGCAGCGCCAGGTGAGTGATCGCGGTGCGTATGCGTGACAAAAATATGCGTGACCGTTTCGCCACGGACAGCATTGAGCAATGCTGTTGCGTGGGTTTCATCGGCAGGACCAGGATCGATAATAGCTACCTTGCCGCGCCCGACGATATAACTGACTGACCCAGTGAAGGTGAAAGGACTTGGATTGTTACAGAGTACCCGACGCACACTGGGCACCACTTCCTCCACCACGCCAGGGGCGAGCGGAAAATTCCGGTTGAATGGAATGTCGTCGTTATCACTCACGCAATCGATCCATCAACCGGCCAACGTCTTAGGAAAAAGCCTGAATGCCGGTGATGGCGCGGCCAAGAATGAGCGCATGCACGTCATGCGTGCCTTCATACGTATTCACGGTTTCAAGATTTCTGTGCATGCCGCATGACATGATATTCACTTGAGATACCATTGCCACCATGCATGTCACGTGCAATGCGCGCGATATCGAGTGCTTTGCCGCAATTATTGCGCTTCATAATCGAGATCATCTCCGGAGCCATTTTGCCCTCGTCCATCAAGCGGCCAACGCGCAGAGAGCCCTGCAGCCCAAGCGTGATCTCAGTTTCCATGTCAGCAAGCTTTTTCTGAACCAGCTGGGTTGCTGCCAATGGGCGACCAAATTGCTTGCGATCCAGCGTGTATTGCCGCGCGCGATGGAAACAGTCTTCAGCTGCACCCATAGAACCCCATGAAATGCCGTAACGTGCGCGATTAAGGCAGCCAAAAGGTCCCGCGAGACCAGACACGTTGGGCAGCAACGCACTTTCTGGCACCACCACGCCATCCATCACAATCTCGCCTGTGATCGAGGCCCGCAAGGAAAGCTTGCCGCCAATCTTCGGTGCTGACAGGCCCTTCATGCCCTTCTCAAGAATGAAACCACGGACACGGTTGTCATGCGCAGCGGATTTCGCCCACACGACAAACACATCGGCAATCGGCGCGTTTGAAATCCACATCTTCGAGCCGGTCAGGCGATAACCGTCCGAGACTTTTTCGGCGCGCGTTTTCATGCCCTCTGGATCGGAACCGGCATCCGGCTCGGTCAAACCAAAACAGCCAACCCATTCACCCGAGGCAAGCTTGGGCAGATATTTCTTGCGCTGTGTCTCGTCGCCATAGGCATAAATTGGATACATTACGAGCGAAGACTGCACACTGTTCATCGAGCGATAACCGGAATCGACGCGCTCAATCTCACGCGCCACGAGGCCGTATGCAACGTAGCTGGCATTGGCGCAGCCGTATTCCTCCGGCAGCGTGATCCCGATCAAACCAAGTTCGCCCATTTCGTTGAAAATGGCGCGATCGGTCTTTTCCTCAAGATAAGCTTGTGTCACGCGCGGCAGCAATTTTTCCTGCGCGTAAGAACGCGCCGTGTCGCGGATCATGCGCTCATCTTCGGTCAACTGGTCGTCGAGCAAAAATGGATCGTCCCACTGGAACGTAACCTTTGCAGGCTTGTCCTTGGTCTGTGGGCGTACGCTCATGACAAATCCTTTCAGATAATTATAGCTATTGCGATCCATTCTAAATGGAGAGAAGCCTGATGTCTTGCGAAAACGATTCACATTTTACGAGAAAGACGGCGCGCTGATCATCCTTCAAACGGCTCGTTGGAGACGATTTCAATACCGAAACCGGAGAGACCTTTGTAGTCGTGAACTGCCGATGTCAGATGACGGATCGATGTTACGCCGAGGTCGCGCAGAATTTGCGCACCGACACCAACCTCGCGCCATTGACGGTTGCGATCGGCTTCCGCCGTTTTGGTTTCATCGAGCGGGGCGACTGGAACTCCAGCCGCGCCGTCGCGCAGATACACCAGAATGCCGCGACCAGCCTTCTTGATTTGATTAAGCGCGACAGTCACACTCTGCTGGCCCATAAAAACATCCTTGATGATGTTCGGCTTGTGGAACCGCGTCAGCACATTTTTACCATCGCCGATGCCCTGATAGACAAAAGCCACGTGATAGATGGGATCGAATGGCGAACGATAGGCATAACCTTGCAGCGGCCCTATAGGGCTTTCCACTGTAAACATCGACACCCGCTCGATGAGCTTCTCGCGCGCCTGACGATAGGCAATCATATCCGCGATGGTAACGTGCTTCAGGTTATGGTCTTTGGCGAACTTCGCCACCTGCGCTCCCTTTGTCACCGTGCCGTCGTCGTTCATCAGCTCACTGATAACGCCAACGGGAGGTAGATCGCACATTTTGCAAAGATCGACAGCGGCCTCAGTGTGACCCGAGCGAAGCAGCACGCCCCCGTCTCGTGCGATTAGTGGAAAAATATGACCGGGGCGCGCAAAGTCGCTTGGACCTGCATTCGGATTGGCCAGCGCGCGACAACATGAGGTGCGTTCCTCAGCCGAGATGCCGGAGGTCATGCCGGGCTTGTAGTCGATTGAAACAGTGAAAGCCGTAGTGTGATTGGAATCGTTGTGCGCAACCATGGGATCGAGCCGCAGCCTGCGGGCGTTTTCTGCCGTGATCGGAGCACAAACTATCCCGGAGGTATGGCGAATGATAAAAGCCATTTTTTCAGCCGTGCACAGCGTGGCTGCAACAATCAAATCGCCCTCGCCTTCGCGGTCGTCATCGTCGGTCACTACGACGATCTCACCGGCTGCGAAAGCTTTCAAAACCTCTGGGATGGAATGGGCCATGAGCTCATTTCTCAATGTCATGCTGGATCATACAAATCGTATGGCGCATGGCGAGGACGTGCGCAACTGCACCATTCACATGCCCGCCAGCTTTATGGGGCAACATCAGGAAATGTGGCCCGCCCAATCAAGGCAGACCTGATTGGGACAAGACCTGATTGGGACAAGACCTGATTGGGACAAGACCTGATTGGGACAAGACCTGATTGGGACAAGACCTGCATGCCCCACACGACAACCGGAGTGTCCGGGTCACCGATGCGCAGACTCTACTCCGCAGCTGTGCGCATCTCGATCCGTTCCGCCTTCACTGCGCAGAACTTGAATTCTGGAATTTTCCCGAATGGATCGAGCGCTGGATTGGTTAGAAGGTTCGCTGCCGCCTCAGCATAGCAGAACGGCATGAACACCATATTCTCCGGAACATCGCGATCCGAACGCACCCTGATCTCAACCGCACCGCGGCGCGTTTCAAGCCGCACGAAATCACCAAGACGAATGTTCATGCGGCGCATATCCTTCGGCGCCATGAAAGCGACCGCTTCGGGTTCGATCTGATCAAGCACACCTGAGCGGCGCGTCATCGAACCCGTATGCCAATGCTCGAGCACGCGTCCGGTGGACAGCACCATTGGATATTCGGTGTCCGGTATTTCGTCCGGCGAGGTGACGTGTGCCGGCACAATCTTGCCACGGCCGTTTGCGGTCGGGAAGCCGGTGGTGAAGATGATCTCGTTACCTGGTTTGGAAGGGTCATCGACCGGATAGGTCACCGCGCCTTCACGCTCCAGCCGCTCCCAGGTGATGTTCTTCAGTGACGCCATGAGCTGTGTCATTTCAGTGAAAACATCCGCTGGGCCACTGTAATTCCAGTCCAGTCCCATACGCTTGGCGATTTCCTGAATGATCCAGAGATCCTGCCGCGCGTCGCCCGGTGGCCGGATCACTTCTCGTGCAAGCTGCACGCGGCGATCCGTGTTGGTGAAGGTACCGCTCTTCTCGGCGAAGGCCGAAGCTGGCAGGATTACGTCGGCGTGGAATGCTGTTTCCGTCACGAACAGATCCTGCACGACAAGATGATCGAGCATGGCAAGTGCTTCTCGCGCATGCTGCAAATCAGGGTCCGACATCGCCGGGTTTTCGCCTTCGATGTACATGCCGGTAATTTGGCCATCATGGATCGCATTCATGATCTCAACCACGGTGAGCCCGCGGTTGGGGTCAATATCCTGCTTCCACAAATGCTCGAACGGTTCGCGCAAATCGGTGCGCCCGACCGGTTGATAGTCCGGCAGGAACATTGGGATCAGGCCTGCATCCGAAGCACCTTGCACGTTGTTCTGGCCGCGCAATGGATGCAAACCGGTTCCTGGCCGCCCGATCTGACCTGTGGTGAGGGCCAGTGCAATCAGGCAACGCGCATTGTCCGTGCCATGGACATGCTGGCTAATGCCCATGCCCCAGAAAATGATCGAAGCCCGCGACGACGCATAAAGTCGCGCGACTTCGCGCAGCGTCTCGGCGGGAATGCCGCAGATCGCTTCCATCTTTTCTGGCGGGAAATCCTTGATGCGCTCTTTCAGCTCATCGAAGCCCTCGGTGTAACCAGCAATATATTGGCTGTCCGTTAGCCCCTCGGTGATGATGGTGTGAAGCATCGCATTCAACATCGCGACATCACTGCCGGGCTTGAATTGCAGGTGCTTGTAGGCATGGCGCGACAAAGATTGTCGACGCGGGTCCATAACAATAAGCTTGGCGCCGCGCTTTGCCGCGTTCTTGATGTAAGTCGCAGCCACCGGATGATTGACCGTCGGGTTGGCGCCGATGACGATAATCACCTCGGCATCCATCGCCGCAGCAAACGGCGCGGAAACCGCACCGGAACTCAATCCTTCCATCAGCGCCGCAACAGACGACGCGTGACAAAGTCGCGTGCAGTGATCGACGTTATTTGAGCCGAAGCCGGTGCGTACCAGCTTCTGGAACAGATAGGCTTCCTCGTTCGATCCCTTGGCCGAGCCGAAACCGGCAAGCGCCTTGGCGCCCTTCTTGTCGCGAATTGTGACCAATCCCTTCGCGGCAATATCGAGCGCCTCTCCCCACGTTGCTTCACGGAAATGGGTGAAAGGATTTGCGGGATCAACTTGATCGTTGGGATCTTTTTTCGCATTCGGCAAGCGCACCAGCGGCTTCGTCAGGCGGTGCGGATGATGAATGTAATCAAATCCGAAACGGCCCTTCACACATAGACGATTGTGGTTGGCCGGACCATCACGCCCCTCAGCGTAGATGATCTTCTCTTCCTTGACTTGATAGGTGACCTGACAACCGACGCCGCAGAACGGGCATAGGGAATCAACCTTCTTGTCCGCATAATTGACGCGGGTCTGATTCTTATCGAGAAGCGCGGACGGCATCAGCGCGCCTGTTGGACACGCCTGCACGCATTCGCCGCATGCAACGCAGGTTGAGTCACCCATCGGATCGTCGAAATCGAACACGATCTTGGCATCGTGATTGCGATAGGCCATGCCGATCACGTCATTGACCTGCACTTCGCGGCACGCACGCACGCAAAGTCCGCACTGAATGCAGGCGTCGAGATTGACGCTCATTGCCGGATGGCTGGTATCGCTCTGCCAACGCTCATTGGCAGGAAAACGGCTTTCCGTGACTTTGACCTTCTCGGCCCATTGCCAGAACTTCGATTCCGGATCATGCGACGTGGCGCGCGCAGGCTGATCTGCGACAAGCAACTCCATCACCATCTTCTGCGCGGAGACAGCACGTGTGCTCGCGGATTTGACTTTCATGCCCACGCTCGGCGTGCGCTTGCAGGAGGCGGCCAGAACACGCTCGCCTTCGATTTCCACCATACAGGCGCGGCAATTGCCGTCAGCGCGATAGTCAGGCTCCGGCGAATAGCACAGATGCGGAATATCAGTGCCCTGGCGTTTGGCGACCTGCCAGATCGATTCACCTGGCGCCGCCTCAACCATCTTGCCGTCGAGTTCGAACTGAATCTTGCTCATTCCGCTGCTTCCTTCGGCGCAAACTCATCGGGAAAATATTTGATAACGCTGGTCAGCGGATTCGACGCAGCCTGACCAAGACCACAGATCGAAGCGTCACGCATTGCCTGACTTAATTCAGCAAGCAAATCTCGGTTCCAGGTTTTTTGCTGCATGAGCAATGCCGCCTTCTGTGTACCGACGCGACATGGCGTGCATTGTCCGCAGCTCTCATCCTCGAAAAACTTCATCAGATTGAGCGCCGCACTCTTTATATCATCCTTGTCGGACAAAATAACCACAGCGGCGGAGCCGATGAAGCAGCCATATTTTTCGAGCGTTCCGAAATCGAGCGGGATGTTGTCCATCGATGCCGGCAGGATGCCGCCAGACGCACCACCCGGCAGATACGCGCGGAAGCTGTGTCCGTCCGCCATGCCACCGCAGAATTCGTCAATCAATTCGCGCACGGTGACACCTGCAGGCGCCAGCTTCATGCCGGGATTCTTCGACGCGACCCGAAACCGAATAGCTGCGTAAACCCTGGCGCTCGTTGCGACCCTGCGACTTCCACCAGTCGCCGCCTTTTTCGACGATATCGCGCACCCAGAACAGAGTTTCAATATTGTTGATCAGTGTCGGCAGTCCGAAAAGACCAACCTGAAAAGGATACGGCGGCTTGTGGCGCGGCAGGCCACGCTTGCCTTCAATGCTTTCCAGCAGCGCGGATTCCTCGCCACAGATGTAAGCGCCTGCGCCGCGCCTTAAATGCAGCACCGGACCACCCGGCGGCAGCTTCGCCATCTCACGTTCGATAATTTCGCGCGCGGCTGGATATTCGTCGCGCAGGTAGATGTAAATATCGGTCGCCTCGACAACATGGGCGCCGATCAACATGCCTTCCAGAAAGCGATGCGGATCGGTTTCGAGATAATAACGATCCTTGAAAGTACCCGGCTCGCCTTCATCGCCGTTGATCGCCATCAGGCGCGGCCCTGGCTCG
This sequence comes from uncultured Alphaproteobacteria bacterium, assembly GCA_963811795.1. GTDB lineage: Bacteria > Pseudomonadota > Alphaproteobacteria > Rhizobiales > Xanthobacteraceae > Afipia. Next base: position 256,719 of record CAWESR010000016.1, on the reverse strand, counting down.
CCCAACACAGCGCGCCATTTACGTCCTGTCGGGAAACCGGCGCCACCGAGGCCACGCAGCGAACCATCGTCAAGCGCCTTGAGAATATCCTCTTTCGACAGCGCACCAGAGCGAAGGCGCTGTAAAAGTGTATAGCCACCTTTGGCGACGTAGGATTTGTAATCAATGTATGTCGGCAGATGCGCGTGAGTGTCGCCAGACTTTGCTGTCGCAAGCACGGTATCGATACTCGCATGATCGACGAAATTGTGGCCCACTTCGGCAACAGGCGCGGTGTCACAACGACCAACGCATGGCGCACGTACTACCCGCACATTGGGGCCCGCGGACTTTTGCAATTCACGCAGCAGATTTTCCCCGCCAAGCATGGCGCATGTCAAGGAATCGCAGACGCGAATGGTCAGCGGCGGGATGTTCGGATCCCCCTCCTTCACGATATCGAAATGGGCGTAGAATGTTGCCGTTTCAAACACTTCGGAAAATGCCAACTTCATTTCGTCGGCAAGCGCCGCCAAATGCGCGGCAGAAATCTGATGATACGTATCCTGGATGAGATGCAGATGCTCGATCAGGAGATCGCGACGCCGGGACCGATCACCCAGCAATGCGGCAATCTCTTCGGCAGCCTGCGGATCAATCTGCCGGCCTTTGGGCGTCGCCTTGGCGCGCCGCCGTCCCTCTCCCGGATGTTCGAACGAACGAACCTTCTGGACTTGATTTTCACTCATGGACACGGGCTCGTTTCGGATTTCAGTAAATAAACGTAGCCTTTGGGATACCAAATACCAAATAAATTACAATGTTTCTAAACAGACAGGCGGCCAAATTTGGGCCTGTCCCCAAGTCTTAGCCTGTGTCTTGGCCTGTCAAACGGGAGACCCACAAGTCAATGCCGCCCGTTTTAGGGGCGGCATTGACAGGTTCATATCTTGCAAAGGCTGCGGTTAAGAAGGGGTTACAGCAGACCCGCGCCGCGCGCCCACTTGTACTTCGCGCCGAGCACTTCGACTGGAAGTTCGGTCGAGTAGGCATAGGCCGGAATGCCGTTCTGGTAGAGATACTCGGCGGCTTCCTCGACCTCGACGTCGCCCGCCAGCGAAGCGACCATCGGCTTCTCGATGCCCTTGGCCTTCATCTCGTTCTTTATCTCGACCATGTTGCGGGCGAACACCATTGGCGGCGTGACGATGGTGTGCCAGTAACCGAGGATCAGCGAGTGAATGCGCTCATCCGAGAGACCGAGCTTGACCGTGTTGACGTAGGTGATCGGCGGTTCGCCACCGGTGATATCAACCGGGTTGCCCGCCGCACCGAATGGCGGAATGAACTTGCGGAACGCCGCATCGAGATCCGGCGGCATCGCCATCAGCGACAGGCCGTTGTCGACCACAGCGTCCGAGAGCAGCACGCCCGAACCGCCCGCACCCGTGATGATGAGCACGTTCTCACCCTTCGGGGTCGGCAGCACCGGAATGCCGCGTGCGAATTCGAGCAACTGACGCAGCGAACGGGCGCGAATGACGCCGGACTGCTTCAGCACGTCCTCGTAGATTTTGTCGTTGCCGGCGAGCGCGCCGGTATGCGACGACGCTGCCTTGGCGCCTGCCGATGTACGGCCCGCCTTCAGCACCACGACCGGCTTTTTCTTGGAGACGCGCTTGGCGGCTTCCGCAAACGCGCGGCCATCTTTCAGATCTTCGCAATGCTGCGCGATGATGGTCGTGTTCGGATCCTGCTCGAAGAACGCGAGCAGATCGTCTTCGTCGATGTCCGACTTGTTGCCGAGACCGACGATCGCCGACACGCCCATCTTGGCCGAACGCGAGAAGCCGATGATCGCCATGCCGATGCCGCCGGACTGCGACGACAGCGCCGCCGAACCCTTCACGTCATAGGCCGTGCAGAACGTCGCACAGAGATTGGCCGGGGTATAATAGAAGCCGTAGATGTTCGGCCCCATCAGGCGGACACCGTACTTCTTGCCGATCTCGACGATTTCTTCCTGCAGCGCAGGCTCATTGGCTTCAGCGAAGCCCGACGGAATGAGAACCGCACCTGGAATTTTCTTCTCGCCGCATTCAATCAGCGCACCCGCGACGAGCTTCGCGGGGATAGCGAATACCGCCGTATCGATGGTGCCCGGCACATCCTTGACGCTCTTGTAAGCCTTGCGGCCCATGATCTCGGTGGCCTTCGGATGGATCGGATAGATCTCGCCCTTGTAGCCACCGTTGATGAGATTCTTCATCACCGAATTGCCGATTTTGCCGTCCTCGGCGGAGGCGCCGATCACGGCAACCGCTTTCGGCATCATGATGCGATTCATCGCAGTGACGATTTCCTCGTTGGAACGAGGCGCGGGACGCGGCTTGTAGTCGAAATCGACGACGATGCGCACGTCGGCGGCAATCGCGTCCTTCTTGGTCGCGAATACCGGATTGAGATCGAGTTCGACGATCTCGGGGAAATCGCTGACGAGCTGCGACACCTCTGACGATGACGTCGGAGAGCGCCTCGCGATTGACGGCATCGCCGCCGCGAACACCATGCAGCATCTCGGCGCCTGAATGCCATCGAGCATCGACAGCGCATCGGCTTTGGTCGCGGGAGCGAGACGGAACGTCACGTCCTTCAGAACCTCGACGAGCACGCCGCCCAGGCCGAACGCAACCAACTTGCCGAACGAGCCGTCGGTGATCGAACCGACGATGACCTCGGTGCCGCCCATCGAGCATCTGCTGAATCTGGATACCCTCGATCTTGGCGTCCGCCTTGTATTTCTTCGCGTTTGCCAGAATTGTCTCGTAGGCTTTCTCAGCATCCGCGGCAGTCTTCACGCCAACCACCACGCCACCAGCCTCGGTCTTATGAAGGATGTCTGGCGAGACGATCTTCATCACCACCGGAAACCCCATGCCGCCCGCAAGCTTTGCAGCCTCGGCAGCTGATTTCGCCACCCCTTCTTTTGGAACCGGAATGCCGTATGCATCGCAAACAAGCTTGCCTTCCGGCGCTGTAAGGCTGGTGCGTCCGTCCGCTTTTACAGCGTCCAGGACTTTGCGAACTTCAGCCTTCGCTTGCTGTCCGACATCAATCTTGCGAGCTGCATCCTGTGAATGAGCCATGAATTCCTCCTACTTATGCCTTTATGATACTTGTCTGAAAGAGCGCGCGAGTTTTAGGATAAGCATGTCCCGTGCGCATCAATTGCGGGGCCGATATCGACGACCGTTGGGGCGCTCATCGGCGAAATCCGCGATCCGAGCCCCATCTATTCGACCAACATGATTTCGAACGATGATGGACCGACTGGAGTTCGCAAATCGGATAATCAGATTCATACTTGGCATTTGGTATGCCAAGTATGAGCTTGTCAAGCTCCTTTGCTGAAGCAAGAAAACCCACGGAACCGCGGCTTGACACTCTGGCATCTGGCATGCCAAATCCATTAATCGCCCTCTGTTGTAGTGTCCCCGCATCTCCGAAACGGGAGATGATTGATGAGTATCGAGAATCCAAAAAAGGCGCCGCGGCTGATGACTGAGGCAGACATCCCGATCATTCGGCTCGCGCCTGAAACCAGCTTCAAGAACAAAGCCTACGAAGCTTTGAAAGAAGCGATTCTCAAGATGGACATTTACACAACTCCCGATCCAGTAATGCTCGACGAGCGCGCGCTCTCGGAGCGGCTCGGAGTTAGCCGCACACCCATTCGCGAAGCAATCGCGATGCTGGAGCAGGACGGCTTTGTCAAAACCGTTCCACGACGCGGCATCGTGGTTGTACGAAAGACAAAGTCTGAGATCGTGGACATGATCCGGGCATGGGCTGCGCTGGAAAGCATGGCTGCTCGCCTTATTACAACGACGGCACGCAAGAAAAACATTTCCGCGCTGCGCTCCTTCTTCAAGGACTTCAACAAGGATCGCCTGCCGCAAGATCACATTGCCGAATATTCAAAAGCGAACATCGCTTTTCATCAGGCACTGCTCTCGCTGAGCGAGTCGCCGGTCCTGATCGAAATGACAAATGAGATTCTGCTGCACGTTCGCGGTTATCGACAACTCACAATCGGACGTGAGGAGCGCATGGCAACCTCATTGCCAGAGCACATGGCGATTATCGAAGCCCTTGAAGAGCGCAACACTGAACTTGCCGAAAAACTCACGCGTGATCACACCCTTGGGCTTGCGACCTATGTCGAAACCCACGGCCAGGAAGTCTTCACTACTTAAAGAAACCAACAACCCGTCATCAAATGAATAAAGATGCAGAGAGGCCACCAATGCTGACGACAGCAGCCAAAACAGAAACGACAACCGCGGACCAGCAGGAGCTTACGGATGGCTTTCATCTGATCATCGACGCGCTCAAGCTGAACGGTCTCAACACCATTTACGGCGTGCCCGGCATTCCAATTACGGATTTCGGCCGCATGGCGCAGGCCGAAGGCATCCGTGTTCTCTCGTTCCGTCACGAGCAAAATGCCGGCTACGCCGCATCGATCGCAGGCTACCTGACCAAGAAACCTGGTGTTTGCCTCACCGTGTCTGCGCCGGGCTTCCTCAACGGCCTGACCGCGCTCGCCCACGCGACAACGAACTGCTTTCCAATGATCCTGATCTCGGGCTCGTCCGAGCGTGAGATCGTCGATCTTCAACAGGGCGACTATGAGGAAATGGATCAGCTCGCCATCGCCAAGCCGCTCTGTAAGGCAGCCTTCCGCGTGCTGCATGCTGCGGACATCGGCATAGCCGTGGCGCGCGCGATCCGCGCTGCCGTTTCAGGCCGCCCTGGTGGCGTCTATCTCGATCTTCCCGCCAAGCTTTTCGGGCAGGTGATGAATGCAGACGCCGGACAGAAATCGCTGGTGAAGGTGATCGATGCCGCACCTGCGCAGATTCCCGCGCCGGATTCGGTCAAGCGCGCGCTCGACGTGCTCAAATCGGCAAAGAAGCCGCTGATCATCCTTGGCAAGGGCGCGGCTTACGCGCAGGCCGACGATCAGATCCGCGCACTGGTCGAGAAGAGCGGCATTCCGTTCCTGCCGATGAGCATGGCCAAGGGTCTTCTGCCCGACACGCATCCGCAATGTGCGGGCGCGGCGCGCTCAACGGTGTTGAAGGATTCCGACGTTGTCATGCTGATCGGCGCACGCCTCAACTGGCTGCTCTCCCACGGCAAGGGCAAGTCCTGGGGCGACGCCCCGAAGAAGTTCATTCAGATCGACATTGAGCCGAAGGAAATGGACTCGAACGTCGAGATCGTCGCACCTGTGGTCGGCGACATCGGCTCCTGCGTTTCTGCACTACTGCAAGGCATGGGCGGCACCTGGCCTGCCCCACCGGCGGACTGGACAAAGGCCATCCAGACCAAGCGCGACGACAACATCGCCAAAATGGCACCGCGCCTGATGAACAACAACTCGCCGATGGATTATCACGGCGCGCTTGGCGTGCTTCGCACCATCATCAAGGAGCGTCCAGACGCGATCCTGGTCAATGAAGGCGCCAACACGCTCGATCTCGCGCGCGGCATCATCGACATGTATCAACCGCGCAAGCGCATCGATGTCGGCACCTGGGGTATCATGGGCATTGGCATGGGTTATTCCATTGCTGCCGCTATCGAAACCGGCAAGCCAGTTCTTGCGATCGAAGGCGACAGCGCGTTCGGCTTCTCCGGCATGGAGGTCGAAACGATCTGCCGCTACAAGCTGCCGGTCTGCATCGTCATCTTCAACAATGACGGCATCTATCGTGGGACCGATGTAAATCCTACCGGAGGCTCGGACGTTGCGCCGACGGTCTTCGTCAAGGGTGCGCGTTACGACAAGATGATGGAAGCCTTCGGCGGCGTCGGCATCAATGCGACGAGCCCTGACGAGTTAAAGCGCGCCGTGAATGCAGCGATGGATTCAGGCAAGCCGACGCTTATCAACGCGGTGATCGACCCGGCAGCCGGCAGCGAAAGCGGCCGTATCGGCAATCTCAATCCGCAAAGCGTCCTGAAGAAGAAATGATTTCATTGCCGGAGCCCCGGCTCCGGTTCGTTTAAATGCCACATTGGCGTCAGAAGGCGTCAGTCGATACGGAGCAGACAATGACACAGGCGCTAAAGGGCGTTCGCATTCTGGATTTCACCCACGTTCAGTCGGGACCGACTTGCACGCAACTGTTGGCCTGGTTTGGCGCCGATGTGATCAAGGTTGAGCGTCCCGGCGTTGGCGACATCACGCGGGGTCAGTTGCAGGACGTCCCAAATGTGGACAGCCTTTATTTTACGATGCTCAACCACAACAAGCGCTCCATTACGCTCGACACCAAAAACCCGAAGGGCAAGGAAGTCCTCACCGAGCTGATGAAAAAGTGCGATGTGCTGGTGGAGAATTTCGGTCCCGGTGTGCTTGATCGCATGGGCTTTTCCTGGGAGACGATTCAAAAAATCAATCCCAAGCTGATCGTTGCTTCGATCAAAGGCTTCGGTCCCGGCCCCTACGAAGACTGCAAGGTCTACGAGAACGTCGCGCAGTGCACGGGTGGCGCGGCATCGACCACTGGCTTCCGCGATGGCCTGCCGTTGGTCACCGGTGCACAAATCGGCGATAGCGGCACAGGGCTGCACCTTGCGCTTGGCATTGTGACCGCACTTTATCAACGCACGATGACAGGCAAAGGACAGAAAGTTACCGCAGCGATGCAAGATGGCGTGCTCAATCTGGCGCGCGTCAAGATGCGTGACCAACAGCGTCTCGCCCACGGTCCGCTCAAGGAATACAGCCAGTTCGGCGAAGGCATTCCGTTCGGTGACGCTGTGCCGCGCGCGGGCAACGATTCTGGCGGTGGCCAGCCGGGCCGCATCCTGAAGTGCAAGGGCTGGGAGACCGATCCGAATGCTTACCTCTATTTCATCACCCAGGCTCCGGTCTGGGAGAAGATTTGTGACGTGATCGGCGAACCCGGTTGGAAGACGCATCCGGATTACGCCAAGCCAGCGGTACGTCTGCCGCGTTTGAACGAAATCTTCGCACGCATCGAACAGTGGACCATGACCAAAACCAAGTTCGAGGCGATGGAAATCCTCAACAAGGACGACATTCCATGCGGTCCGATCTTGTCGATGAAGGAAATTTCCGAGGACAAGTCTCTCTATGCCACGGGCACGCTTGTGGAGGTCGATCATCCGACACGCGGCAAGTACATTTCGGTTGGCAATCCGATCAAACTTTCAGATAGCCCAACTGTAGTCACGCGCTCGCCCCTGCTCGGCGAACACACCGATGAAATCCTCAAAGACGTTCTCGGCTTCAATAACAATCAGGTCACCGAGATTCACAACTCCGGGGCAGTAACACCACCGCAAAAAGTGGCTGCAGCCGAATAAACGATATCCCAGGCTCAATCTCCTTATTTGTATTGCATTGCAATATTAAATTGCTGCTATGCAAAATAAGGGGTTGAGTTGGTATACAGTATACCTAGATTGAGCCTCGACACAGCCGATTTAATCCGGCTGCCTTCATGAGGATAAGAAAGGCTCAACATATGTCTAAAACAGCTTTCGCCGGAGCCGTCCCGACTCTGTGGCATTATCAGTCTCATTATTACCTTCATTGACGATTTGCTGATGAAGAGCGCCCACATTTCAATACAAAATGGCGATCTCCCCCGTTTTGGTATCTAAGAATCTCATCGAGTGGCGCACGATTTTGCTCAATCAAATTAATCCACACAAAAAAGCCTCGGTTTCCGAGGCTTTTTTTGTTTGCCTGTCAAATCAGCAGCTCTCCAAGAATTTCGCTTGTTAAGTGGCATCTTGCATACGAGACTGCATCTCGACAGCAAATGTCAGAACCAAAAAAAATACGCTTGGGAGGAATTATGAGTGAGACGGTCGCCGCGGCACCTGTACCCGCACGAGTTAGCGATTTATATCGTTGGCTTCAACTGGCCATTGGTGTCGGTGCAATGGTCATGATTGCAAACTACCAATACGGCTGGACATTTTTTGTCCCGGACATCCAGAAAAAATTCGGATGGGATCGCGCATCGATCCAATGGGCCTTCACACTTTTCGTTTTGTTCGAAACTTGGCTTGTTCCAGTGGAAGGCTGGTTCGTTGATAAGTACGGTCCGCGCATTGTCGTTCTTGTCGGTGGCATCCTTTGTGCCATCGGTTGGGCAATCAACTCGGAAGCGACAACTCTCAACGGCTTTTATCTTGGTATGATTATCTCCGGCATTGGCGCTGGTGGCGTTTATGGCACTTGCGTAGGTAATGCGCTGAAGTGGTTTCCCGACAAGCGAGGTCTTGCAGCAGGTATTACCGCGGCAGGATTTGGCGCAGGCTCCGCACTTACCGTCGCACCGATCCAGGCAATGATAAAAGACTCCGGTTTTCAATCAACATTCCTGTATTTCGGGCTCGGCCAGGGCATTATCATTGTGATACTGGCCTTTATGCTCTTCGCTCCCAAGGCAGGACAGGTGCCAGCACCTGTGCAGAACGCAAACCTTCAACAAACACGTCGCAACTACTCGCCGATGGAAGTCATTCGCCATCCTATCTTCTGGCTGATGTATTTCATGTTCGTCATTGTGGGCGCGGGCGGGTTGATGGTCACTGCCAATCTGAAGCCGATCGCGGCAGACTGGAAGATCGACAACGTGCCGGTAACACTGATGGCAATGACGATGACTGCGGTAACGTTCGCCGCGACCATAGATCGTGTGCTCAATGGTTTAACACGTCCATTTTTCGGTTGGATTTCCGACATGATCGGACGCGAGAACACGATGTTCATTGCCTTCGCCATGGAAGGCGTCGGCATTTATATGCTCTACCTCTGGGGCCATGATCCGCTCTGGTTCGTGTTGCTCTCCGGCTTCGTGTTCTTCGCTTGGGGTGAGATTTACTCGCTCTTCCCATCGACGTGCACAGATACATTCGGAGCGAAGTTCGCGACCACAAATGCTGGTTTGCTCTACACGGCAAAGGGAACGGCGGCTCTGCTCGTTCCATTCGCGAACTATATGCAACAGACTTCAGGTAGCTGGGACAATGTGTTCCTCATTGCTGCGGGGGCCAATATTCTCGCATCACTGCTCGCTATCGCGGTCTTAAAACCATGGCGCAAGAAGGTGATTGCCAAGTCGATGGCCTAATCGACTTCACATATCCAAAAAGAGAGCGCGCTCAATTCATTGAGCGCGCTCTTTTCTTTTGGACCGCAAAAGGATTGACTCTCAGCCGCCAATACGCGATCTCTGGTATACAAAATACATAATACCGGACGGGGGAGATTTTGCCCCGTTTGCGCCCATTCCGGGGGCGCGCCAGGAGGACGCAATGAACATCCACGAATATCAGGGCAAGGCCATCCTGAAAGATTTCGGTGCGCCAATATCCGCAGGCCAGCCTGCATTTACTGTCGAAGAAGCGGTCGCCGCAGCCAAGGCCCTGCCCGGTCCGGTCTATGTCGTCAAATCGCAAATCCATGCGGGCGGTCGAGGCAAAGGCCAGTTCAAGGAGTTGCCCGCTGACGCAAAGGGTGGCGTCCGGCTTGCCAAATCCATTGATGAAGTTGCCGCGCACGCCAAGGAAATGCTCGGCCGCACGCTTGTCACCGTACAGACAGGCCCTGCCGGCAAACAGGTCAACCGGCTCTACATTGAGGACGGTTCCGCCATCGAAAAAGAGTTCTATCTCTCGATGCTGGTCGATCGTGAGACATCGCGCGTTGCCTTTGTCGTCTCCACAGAAGGTGGCATGGACATTGAAAAAGTTGCGCATGACACGCCTGACAAAATTGTAACCTTCTCGGTTGATCCTGCAACCGGTGTCATGGCGCATCACGGACGCACTGTCGCTCGCACACTCGGCCTCACTGGCGATCTTGCAAAACAGGCAGAGAAGCTGGCAGCACAGCTCTACAAAGCTTTCGTCAGCACCGACATGGCAATGCTCGAGATCAACCCGCTAGTTGTTACCAAGCAGGGAAAGTTGCGGTGTCTCGATGCCAAAATCAATTTCGATTCCAACGCGCTCTATCGTCATCCAGAACTGGTCAAGCTTCGCGACCTGAGCGAAGAAGACGAGAAGGAGATCGAAGCATCGAAATACGATCTCAACTACATCGCGCTTGAAGGCACGATTGGCTGCATGGTGAATGGTGCAGGCCTCGCCATGGCGACGATGGACATCATCAAGCTTTACGGGGCAACGCCAGCGAACTTCCTCGACGTTGGCGGCGGCGCAACCAAAGAGAAGGTTGCAGCCGCGTTCAAGATCATTACCTCCGATCCGAACGTGAAAGGCATCCTCGTCAATATCTTCGGCGGCATCATGCGTTGCGATGTGGTTGCCGAGGGCGTTGTCGCGGCGGTGCGTGAAGTGGGGCTGACCGTACCGCTCGTCGTGCGGCTCGAAGGCACCAATGTAGAACTCGGCAAGAAGGTCATCAAGGATTCGGGCCTCAACGTTGTATCAGCGGATGATCTTGACGACGCTGCGCAAAAAATCGTCAAGGCGATCCGGAAAGAGGCCGCGTAATGTCTATTCTTATCGACAGCAACACCAAAGTCATTTGCCAAGGTTTCACAGGCAAAAACGGTACCTTCCATTCCGAGCAGGCTGTGCTCTACGGCACACGAATGGTGGGCGGTACCTCACCCGGCAAAGGCGGCATCACGCATCTGGGTTTGCCGGTGTTCGACACAGTGATAGAGGCGCGGGAGACAACCGGCGCCGATGCAAGCGTGATCTACGTGCCACCGCCGGGCGCTGCGGACGCAATTTGTGAAGCGATCGACGCTGAAATCCCTCTCATTGTATGCATCACCGAAGGCATCCCGGTGGCGGACATGATCCGGGTCGGCCGCGCACTCGACGGTTCGAAATCGCGACTGATCGGTCCCAATTGCCCCGGCGTGATGACAGCGGCCGAATGCAAAATTGGAATCATGCCCGGCAACATTTTCAAGAAGGGCAATGTCGGGATTGTTTCTCGATCAGGCACACTCACCTATGAGGCGGTGTATCAAACCTCTGCTGAAGGACTTGGACAAACCACTGCCGTTGGCATCGGCGGCGATCCGGTAAAAGGCACCGACTTCATTGATATGCTCGAACTATTTCTGGCCGATCCGGAAACAAAATCCATTGTTATGATCGGCGAGATCGGCGGTTCATCCGAGGAAGACGCGGCTCAATTCATCAAGGATGAAGCAAAGCGGGGCCGTAAAAAGCCAATGGTCGGATTCATTGCGGGCCGCACGGCACCTCCGGGCCGCCGCATGGGTCACGCTGGTGCGATCATCTCCGGTGGTAAAGGCGATGCTGAATCAAAAATTGCAGCAATGGAAGCTGCTGGCATCCGTGTCTCACCTTCACCTGCGCGTCTCGGCAAGACATTGGTCGAAGTGTTGAAAAACTGAAACCCGCTACTCACGCGGGCGGACCCTCTTTTTAATGTCGATCCACGATCCCGTTCGGAAAATTTGTTTTCCGAACGGGTCGCTTTTCCAAATATCCGATCCCGCAATCAATATCGGTTCGTTACGAACGAGGTCGCACGTCAGTCTGCAGGCGTCTTAAAAATTTTGGTAATGGTCGGAGTGGCAGGATTTGAACCTGCGACCCCTGCGTCCCGAACGCAGTGCTCTACCGGACTGAGCCACACTCCGACGTTGAAGGCCGGGGTTATAGCCCCCGGTTTCCCCAACCGCAAGAAGCGGTATAAAAGCTAAATTCATGCAATTTGGCTACTAGATAAGCTTACGAAAAATGACGACAAAGACAACATTCAGCCTCGCAACGCAGCTCGTCACCGCTAGCCCGGATACCATCCGCTTGGCTTCGTGCTGCCTTGGCAAAGGTGGTCTTGTCGCCTTCCCAACCGAGACGGTTTACGGCCTTGGCGCGGATGCAACCAATGCCAGCGCCATTGCGCGCCTCTATGAAGCCAAAGGCCGTCCTTCTTTCAATCCCCTGATCGCGCATGTGAGCGATCTCAATGCGGCGCGCAACATCGCGCGGTTTGACGTTAAAAGTCTTGAACTTGCGAAAACCTTTTGGCCGGGCCCGCTCACACTCGTATTGCCAATGACATCAGATTGTCCTGTGGCAGATCTTGCGACTGCGGGGCTTGAGACCATCGCTGTCCGCGTGCCGGCGCATCCGATCACGCGAGACATTCTGCGGGCCTTCGGCAAGCCTGTTGTTGCCCCGTCGGCGAATTTGTCCGGGCACGTATCGCCGACAACCGCGGCGCATGTCCACAGCGATCTTAATGGACGCATCGATCTGATTGTCGATGGCGGAGCCGTGCCGGTTGGCGTGGAGTCCACCATTATTGCATGCTTTGAGCGACCAATGTTGCTGCGCCCAGGCGGACTCCCGCGCGCGGACATCGAACGTGTGCTCGGTGAGCCATTGGCACAGGCGCCCGAAGAGCTGGATATCCTTGATACCTTCCTGCTGGCACCGGGCATGCTCGCCTCGCATTACGCACCACGCACCCCTGTCCGGCTCAATGCAGAGAAGTTGGATGCCGATGAGGTGTTGCTGGCATTTGGCCCACATGCAATTGCGGAAGCAGCCACAACAACCATCATGAATTTATCTTCGCGCGGAGATCTAGTGGAAGCGGCGGCAAACCTTTTCAGTTATCTTCGTATTCTCGACACCAAAGGAGCACGCGCCATCGCGGTGATGCCGGTTCCGCATGATGGGCTTGGCGAAGCTATCAACGATCGCTTGCGCCGCGCCGCAGTGCCGACTGAACCATTTGCACGGATCACGAGATGAAGAACATCGCTTCACGGACATCCTCAGCGATTTCATCCGAGTTGCTGACACGATTCAAGACAATCGTTGGTGACAAGTATGCAGTCACAGACCCTCGCGAGATCGAGCCTTATGTCATTGAGGAGCGCAACCTCTTTCGGGGAAATTCGCCATTAGTACTGCGACCTGGATCGACGGCGGAAATTGCCGCAATCTGCAAGCTCGCCAGTGAGACGAAAACTGCCCTGGTGCCGCAAGGTGGCAATACCGGTCTTGTCGGCGGACAGACGCCTCATCATGGCGAAGTCGTATTGTCGCTGCGGCGGCTCGATAAAATCCGCGATATAGATCCGCAGTCCAATACCATGACTGCCGAAGCTGGCGTTATTCTCTCCAACGCGCAGCAAGCGGCATCGAAAGTGGATCGCCTGTTTCCGCTGTCGCTCGGCGCGGAAGGAAGCTGCACCATTGGCGGAAACCTTTCGACAAATGCAGGCGGCATTGCCGCGCTGACCTATGGTGTCGCGCGTGATCTTGTTCTCGGACTTGAAGTGGTGCTGGCCGACGGGCGCATCATGAACGGGTTGTCGAAACTCAAGAAAGACAACACCGGCTACAATCTGCGCAATCTGTTTATCGGCGCGGAAGGTACGCTTGGCATCATCACAGCGGCAAGCCTGAAGCTGTTTCCGAAACCACGCTCAGTAGAAACGGCATTCGCTGGCGTCAAATCTCCCCATGATGCACTCAAACTTCTCAAAATTTCGCAGAACATCGCGTCCACTGCGCTGACCGGGTTTGAGATGATCCCGCAAATTGCCATCGATTTTTGCGTCAAGCACGGACCTTCTATTCGCGCGCCGCTGGCGGATCGTCACGCGTGGTATGTGCTGATGGAGATATCTTCTTCGCGCAACGATGCCCGAGACACCATCGAAACCATTCTGGCAAAAGGCATGGAGAATGGAATTGTCGAGGACGCAGTCATCGCCGCCAATCTCGATCAGCGCGCGGCATTCTGGAAATTGCGCGAGGTCATTTCGCCTGCGCAAAAGCCGGAAGGCGGTTCAATCAAACACGATGTGTCGGTGCCGGTTGCAGCCGTGCCGGATTTTTTGACGGAAGCAGATGCTGCCGTCACGATGCTTATTCCCGGCGCGCGGCCATTTGCATTCGGCCATCTTGGAGATGGCAACATCCATTATAATGTCAGCCAGCCGGTGGGCGTCGATACTGCCAGCTTCATGGCGCGATGGCACGATGTGAATGATACCGTCCATGGCATCGTCATGAAACACGGAGGGTCAATTTCCGCCGAACACGGCATTGGCGTGCTGAAGCGCGATGAGCTGCCGCATGTGAAGGACCCGGTGACTCTCGATGTCATGCGATCGTTCAAAACACTTCTCGATCCTTTGAACATCCTCAATCCGGGGAAAGTCCTCTAGCCATCCCCCCCCCGCGACTTTATCAATCCGTCTAGAACAAAGATCCCTGCCCGTTATCGTCCTCCATTGCTGACGCAATTTCACGCTGCGCCGATTTGTTCGCAGCTTTGCTTTTTCCGGTTTTGGCAGGCAGAAGCACCGCCGCGTCTTCAGCCGTGACTGGAAGGATCAATTGCGGTTCATCGTTAGCGGTACGGTTGACCGCCATCGACACCGCGTGAAAAGCAAAGCTGCCTTCCGGCGGTGCGATCAGCAACGTTTTCGCCGCCTCAGCATCGACAGTGGTGTCCAGCCAGCGATCGAAATCGCGCGGGGCAATTGTCACGGGCACACGATAGTGAAGCGGTGCCAGATCGGGACCCGCTGCCGCCGTGACGATGGCCACCGTATCGAGCTCTTCGCCGTTCGGCCCGATCCAGGTTTCGGCGAGCCCCGCAAAACCAATGGGCTGACCATCACGGGGATGAATGAAAAAGGGCTGCCTGTATCCAGGCATTTGCTGCCATTCGTAATAACCATCTACCGGCAACAGGCAGCGGCGGCGCCTCATGGCGTTGCGGAATGCAGGTTTTTCGAGCACGGTCTCGCTACGCGCATTGATCAGCAAAGTGAATTTTTGCAGGTCCTTAACCCATGACGGCAGCAGCCCCCAGCGCATCAGGCGAAAATGACGCGCGCCGTTCTCCATGGTGATCACAGGCACCGGCTGGGTGGGAGCCACATTATAGCGAGCGGGGAAGTTAGGCTGGGCCTTATAGCCGAAGAAAAGGCGCAGCGCCTCGGGGGAAGAGGCGATAACAAAGCGTCCGCACATGAAAAAACCCCAAAAACCTCAATTTTCCAGCGCATGATCCGCCAAAGTGTGAGCGGTTTGGCGAAAAGATCATGCGCCACTTCAATAAGTTAGAGCGCGATCGGACGCAAAACCGGTTCCCACTTTTGCTGATCGCGCTCTAAACATCTCAACGCAGTTTGTTCAGTCGGTTTTAACCCCGAACCTGCCACATTGGGACAAATGTCTGCCGCCCTCAAAAAAACCCCGCTATCTCCGAAGCGCCCTATATGACGGAAGCCAGCAGGGTCTCCGCTATGGCCGAGCGCGTGCGTCTCCTACTTGAGGCCAATATCAACCCGCGCACGGGCCTTGCCACTGATTACATGAATCATTTCAACGAAGCTATTATGCTTCTGGAACTGATTCCCGATATGCCCGAATGCGCCGAGGACTTTCTGGCCTGGCAGCCCATGAGCTATCGCGAGCATTTCATGGTTTCGCATTTCAAGGGCCGCGAACTTGCGATCAGTACATACGATGCCGCTGATCCCACGCTCCGGGCCGAATTCGACAACATCACAAATACGATGACAGCGATCCTGACAGCGGTGAGCACTGCGATGCGTGACGCAAAGTCGGATACAATCCGCCTCACGCTGGCGAATCAGGCTATCGGCTGGGTCAAACCGCTGGTCACGCTGGCTGGCGGGATGATTAATGGGCCCGGCAATGAGGCCGACGTTGACTTCATCATGACCCACTGACTGCCGTGGCCGCTCCTTCGCAACCTCAAATAGCTGTCAGCGCCGCCATCTTTCGGGATGGCAAAATCCTGCTGGTACGCCGCGCCCGCGAACCTGCGAAGGGCCTTTACACCTTTCCTGGCGGCAGGGTGGAGTTCGGCGAGAGCTTGGCTGAGGCCCTCTCGCGTGAAATCCGGGAGGAAACCAGCCTCATCATCAATATCGTCGGCTTAGTTGGCTGGCGTGAGGTGTTGCCTGCCCAAACCGCCGGACGCGGGCACTTTGTCATTTTACCGTTCGCAGCTCGCTGGATCAGTGGCGATGTGGTGCTGAACGACGAATTGGATGACGCCCGCTGGCTCGATCCAAGAACTATCGGGGACTTGCCACTGACCAAAGGACTGGAGGAGACGATCCGCGCCGCACAACAGTTGATTGGCGTCTGAGTAGCCTTGTTTCCGTCTCCTTGAAAAGGCATATGACAGTCTTCATGCAGAAGCCTATTTTTGCGATTTGTCTCATTTTCCTGGTGGCCTGTTCCAGCGCTACCCGGGCCCAGGATGCGGCTGCGCCGTTCGACGGCGCGTTACTGCGGCTGGCTGAAATTCTCGGCACCCTGCACTATCTACGTGGCGTTTGCGGCACCAATGAAGGCCAGAAATGGCGTGCAGAAATGCAGGCTCTGGTCGATGCGGAAACACCCTCGGGCGAGAGACGCACCCGCATGATCGCGAGTTTCAACCGGGGATATAACGGCTTCCAGCAGACCTATCGGACTTGCACGCCATCCGCGACTGTCGCCATCCGCCGTTATCTGGAAGAAGGCTCCAAGATTTCGCGCGATTTAACGGCGCGCTACGCGAACTAGTGTGGCGGTTCAGAAATTCCCTTTTATCATCTCGGCGAGTCCTCCAAGGGAATTTCTGAACCAAAGCCACACTAGAATTACAGATTTCTAGTGCCCTTTTGAATCCGAAGTTCGTAAAAGAGGGTGCTGCCAAGTTATACGAACTTCGGATTCGGGCCACTAGAGTACTTTATCTTTCTTGTTAACCTTTCCTAAAGAAGTAGCTAGGCGGGATCGCGGCCCATGCTAATGCTCAATCTGTTCAACAGCGCACTGACAAGGGTGCGTGCAACAGGTTGTTTGATTTCATGCCCCATTTCCTGCACTCGGCTCTCGAACACCAGCAACTGCCCGACCAGGATCAGAAGCAAGCCGCTCTCGGTTATCTCAACGAGGCTTGGGCCGAGGCGCTTCATGACGGCATCGATGGGGATTGTCTGGCTCAGGCGAGTTTTTGCTGCCTTCGCAGAACTGGTGGGCACCTACGGCGAAGATGCTGTCGCCAAATTCGTCGAAGGTCTAGCAGGCCGGGTTCGCAACGGCGAATTCTCGCTCATTGGCGCCAAACAGTAATTCTCTCAAGCGACTAACCTCAAGGTTTCAGATTTTCGAGAAACCGCACGGCCTCACCTGTCGATGGGGTGACAACCTCACCCTGCCACATCACGCGGCGTCCACGCACAAACGTCCCTACAGGCCACCCCTTGACCCTCATGCCATCGTAAGGCGTCCAGCCTGCGCGCGAGGCAACCCATTTGTTGGTGATTGTCTCTTCCCGCTTCATATCCACGACGGTAAAATCCGCGTCAAAACCCGCAGCAATGCGCCCCTTGCACGCAATGTCGAACAACCGCGCCGGGCCCGCACTGGTGAGATCGACGAAACGCGCCAACGACAGCCGCCCCGCATTGACGTGATCGAGCATGATCGGCACCAATGTCTGGACGCCAGTCATGCCAGATGGCGACGCCGGATAGGTTTTTGATTTTTCCTCCAGCGTATGAGGCGCGTGATCGGAGCCGAGCACATCAACAATGCCTTGCTCAATACCTAACCAAATGCCCTCGCGGTGGCTGGCATCGCGGACCGGTGGATTCATCTGTGCGCGAGTCCCAGCCGTTCATAGACTTCGGGGCCGGCCAGAGTGAGATGGTGCGGCGTCGCCTCGCATGAGGCAACATCCTTGTGGTCGCACAGATATTCAATTTCCTGCTTGGTCGAAATATGCAGAACATGGATGCGTTTGCCGCTCTCACGCGCAAGCTTGACGAGACGCTGCGTGGCCATCAGAGCCGCGATCTCATCTCGCCATATGGGATGTGAACGCGGATCATTTTCGACGCGAAGGTTTTTACGCTCATTGAGGCGATACTCGTCCTCGGCATGGAATGCCGCGCGGCGACGAATAACCTGGAAAATACGACGTAGGCTTTCATCGTCCTCCACCAGAAGCGGACCGGTTGATGAGCCGATGAAAACTTTTACTCCACAACATCCGTGTGCGCGCTCAAGCTCTGGCAAATCCTGCACATTCTCGCGCGTCCCGCCGATGAAAAAGGCGAAATCGCAATGCATGCGATGGTGGCCAGCCTTGACCTTTGCGGTGAAGGCTTCCTCGCTCACCGTCAAAGGATCGGTATTGGGCATCTCAAACACAGCCGTAACGCCACCCATAACGGCACTGCGTGACCCCGTCTCAAGATCTTCTTTATGTGTGAGACCTGGCTCACGGAAATGCACCTGCGTGTCGATAACGCCCGGCAGGATGTGAAGTCCCTTACAGTCGATAACCTCGCTTGCGCTGGCATGATCCAACGCTCCGATCGCAGCGATTCGCCCGCCCGCAATCGCAATATCCCGCACCCCTTCGCCATCCTGATTGACAACGGTGCCGTGCTTGAGAATCACATCAAATATCTGGCTCATGAACCCTGTATCTACATCCTTGATGACCGATTTACCGGCACAATTGCCACCGATATAACCTTGGGGCTTGTTGCGGGCAACTTAGCGTCTTACGTTCCAATCTGGTATCAGCAACAAGCCTTTCCCCAAAGAAACTCAGAGAATACTTTATGAAGGCAGCGTTTCTTCCAGACCGCGGTTTAGTCCTGGTTAGCGGCGAGGATGCACGCAGCTTTCTCAATGGTTTGCTCACCACTGATATGAATCTGGTTCAACCAGGTATCGGTCAATTCGGCGCGCTGCTAGCGCCGCAGGGCAAGATCATTACGGATTTTCTCGTGACTGAAACGTCCAGCGACCTGGGGAGCGCCTTTGTCTTCGATTGCCCGCTGCCCCTGGCCCAAACCTTTGCCGATCGTCTCGGCTTCTACAAGCTGCGGGCAAAGGTGAGCGTGGAAAACATATCGGCACAACTTGGCGTTATGGCCGTTTGGGACGGCGAGCCTGCGGTAAAACCGGATCTGGCGTTTGCCGATCCCCGCCATGAAAAACTTGGGTGTCGAATTTTCCTGCCGGACGATCTCGTCGTTCAAACTGCCGCAGCAATCGGTGCAGAAGTGGCCAACGGCGAAACCTATCATGCCCACCGTGTCGCATGTGGCGTGCCATACGGCAGTATCGACTTCATGTATGGCGATGCGTTTCCGCATAAGTCCAACATGGATAAGCTGCACGGCATCGATTTCACCAAAGGCTGTTACATCGGACAGGAGGTCGTCTCCCGCATGGAGCACCGCGGCACTGCGCGTACGCGAATTGTCCGGCTTCGTCTCGGTGGCCCCGCACCTGTCACCGGCACGCCCGTCATGGCAGACGGTAAATCTGTCGGCGTCATGGGATCGTCCGCCAACGGCCTTGGCACTTGCGTTATTGCGCACGGATCGGGTTGCGGATGCGCTCGATGCCGGAGTACCGCTCACTGCGGGTGAAACCCTGGTGAGCCTCGTCGCGCCGGAAGAAGATGTGCGAGCCGCGCTGAAGAAAACCTCCGCATGAAAAGCACGCGTTCGCATTCCGATGAGCTGAAGCGATGTCCATGGCCGGGTGAAGATCCGCTTTATATTGCCTATCACGATACTGAATGGGGTGTCCCGGAATACGACGATCGCGCGCTGTTCGAGAAATTGATCCTCGACGGTTTCCAGGCTGGCCTGTCGTGGATTACGATCTTGCGTAAACGTGATAACTTCCGCAAAGCCTTCGATCATTTCGATCCGGCGAAAATCGCGCGCTATAATGACAAAAAAATCGCAGCCCTGATGAACGATGCAGGCATTGTCCGTAACCGCGCCAAGATCGAGGGTGCAGTCACTAGCGCAAAAGCCTATTTGAAAATCATGGAAGAAGGACCGGGGTTTTCCGCCCTCTTATGGGATTTTGTTGATGGCAAGCCCAAGATCAACAATTTCAAGACCAGAGCATCGGTACCTGCTGCAACACCAATCTCAATCGCTATGTCGAAAGAATTAACCGCACGCGGCTTTAAATTTGTTGGCCCAACCATCGTTTATGCATTCATGCAAGCCACAGGAATGGTCAACGATCATCTCGTGAGCTGCCACTGCCACGCCATATGCGGCAAGGCAAAACGTCCGGCCCGCAAAACCAAATGACAATCAAAAAAGCTCACTGCGCGGAAAGACGCCGGACGCGCCTGGCAACGCATGCTGTCAGGGCGGCGGCTCGATCTGCTCGATCCTTCACCGCTCGACATCGAAATTGAGGATATCGCGCACGGGCTTGCGCGCGTAGCCCGCTGGAACGGGCAGACCCATGGCGCGCATATTTTTTCCGTGGCCCAACATACACTGCTGGTCGAAGCGGTGTTGCGCGCACAGACACCGCGCATCGATCATCGTGTTCGGCTCGCCGTCATGCTTCACGACGCACCGGAATACGTCATTGGTGACATGATCTCGCCGTTCAAGGCTGTGATTGGCGGTTCGTACAAGGTTGTAGAAAAACGCCTGCTCTCCGCGATCCATATCCGGTTCGGATTACCATCGGTACTACCCGCCGATATTGAGCAGCAAGTTAAAGCCGCCGATATAGGTGCGGCTTACCTTGAAGCCACACGACTTGCCGGATTTGGCGAAGCAGAGGCCAGAAGATTGTTTGGCCGAGATCCGAAATTACCGCCCGCAATCGAACGGAACTATGTCACTCCCTGGTCAGCCAGCAAGGCTGAAAAACAGTTCCTGGCACGCTTCAAGATATTGTTTAGCCAAACCATGGTTTAGCCAAGCCATGGTTTAGCTAAATCAAAATTTAGCTAAGTCATGCGCCTTCATCCAGAGATGGCGGATCAGCAAGCTCGGGCTTATAATTGGATCAAACAAAAGGACCGTCATGATTTACGTTTGCTCGCTTGCAGCCCTGCCCGCCACTGTCGAAGCGACCGGTGCAGGACATATTCTCACTGTCATGGGTAATGTCAGCAAGGTGATGCGCCCTCCATCGGTGAGGGAAGAAAATCACCTGATGATCTCCATGGATGACATTACCGAACCTGCGGAAGGTTTCGTCGCTCCATCGAGTGAACATATCGACCGAGCCCTGGCGTTTGTACGCAGGTGGGATCGCACTACACCGCTTGTCATTCACTGTTATGCAGGGATTAGTCGCTCGACGGCGAGTGCTTTCATGGCCGCCTGCGCGCTCAATCCGCATCGCGATGAGCTTTCTATTGCACGGCAAATTCGGCTTGCATCGCCAAGCGCATACCCGAACCGTTTAATCGTGACACTCGCCGATCATGCTTTGGGGCGTGAGGGCCGCATGATCCGTGCACTCGATGGGATGGGTCCAGGTACCATGACGATCGAAAGTCAGCCGTTCCGCGTCGATCTCGACTAAGGCCAACATCAACAATGAGCGATACAATCCTCACGCCTATCGAAATCGGACTGACAGCCGCCATTGTTTCTATTGAAGACAACGAGCCGTTGATCCTGACCGCAGCCGGGGGTGACGGAGAAAAGCTCGCGGGATTACCCTTTGGCCCGTTCGATGCAGTATCGCATCGGACGTTCGAAATCGGACTGCGGGCGTGGGTGGAAGAGCAGACAGGCCTGCGGCTTGGCTATGTCGAACAGCTTTATACGTTTGGCGATCGCGGCAGACATGCACAACGTGGCGATACCGATGCTCATGTGGCTTCAGTTGGCTATCTCGCTTTGACGCGCGCCGATAATACCTCAAAACCGCAAGTGGCAGGCGCGACTTTCAACCCATGGTATCGTTATTTCCCATGGGAAGACTGGCGGGACCAACGCCCAGTGATTATCGAGAAAGACATCTTGCCAGCTCTCGATGCATGGGCAGCACAACCCGAACAATCCAATACTGAGCGTGCGCTCTCACGCGGCGATCGTGTGCGGCTCTATTTCGGTACCGATGGCGCACAATGGGATGAGGAGCGCGTGCTCGACCGCTACGAATTGCTCTATGAGGCGGGATTGATCGAGGAAGCTAAACGCGATGAGCGACCTGCCGCGCAGGCGCGCAAATCGTTGCCTTTACTCGGCGCATCGATGCGCTTCGACCACCGGCGCATTCTTGCAACAGCGATAGCCAGGCTCCGCGCAAAACTAAAATATCGGCCTGTTGTTTTTGAACTTCTGCCATCTGAATTCACGCTCACAGATTTACAACGAACCGTTGAGGCAATTTCAGGACGTCATTTGCACAAACAGAATTTCCGCCGTCTGGTGGAGACTGGCGCCCTGGTTGAACCTACTGGTGAGATGTCCACCCAGACCGGTGGCCGGCCAGCTGCGCTGTTTCGTTTCCGCCGCGAAGTTTTGCAGGAGCGCCCTGCTCCTGGCCTGCGCGTGCGAGGACGCCGATAGATAAAACGCCTACTCTGCGGTTGAGCGCCGCAGCTCCAATACCGGTTCGGTGCGCACCTGTATCGTCTGCGCAGCTTCACCACGCGACGTATCTGCTGACTGGGCTTGCTGTTGCTGTTCAGGGGCACGCAGTGAGCGAGGCCGAGAAATTGCCTGCGTCATCTGCACACGCGCATTGCCTTGTCGGCGGAAATCGCAATAAGCGAAGCCAAAGCCGGACACTGAACCACGAAAACTTGTGCCGCTATTTTTTTGGAGGTCGAAACACGGTTCGAACGGCATGCCCTTTATGGCAGCACAGATAGCCTGGCCGCGAACCTGTAAGGTGTTGGTCGGAAGTTGCAAGTTGCGCACAGCACTGGAACCGCTGAATTGAACGGAGCCATGGGCAGAACCATCGTCAAGGATACGTCCAGTTCCCTTGGTGCCGTCAAAGCAATTGAAGGCGAATGTTTTGCCGGAAACAAATCGACGCGCAACGTCAGCGTTCATTTGCTCTGCAAGTGCAGGAAGCGCCACAGCGCCAGCAACAAGAACTCCAAGACCGAAACGCACAAGCATACTGCCTACTCCAACTCACTAAAACCTGGCGGGCCATGCGAACCGCCAAGCGGTTATTGCTGACCCACTAAGTACATACCAACCGTGGCAACATTGAAGCAGTATAGTTTGTAAAGTCTGAAAGACCCTTTAGGAAATTCGAACCACCAACCGGCCACGGACTTGGCCAGCCAAAATCTTCGGTGCAACGTCAAAGACCTCGCTCAAACTAATTTCTTTAGTCATTTCAGCGAGTTTTTCATGATCAATGTCTCTGTCAAGCCGCGCCCAGGCCTCCTTTCTCGGCCCAATAGGACACATCACGGAATTGATACCCAAAAGGCACACTCCCCGTAAAATAAACGGGGCAACCGATGATGGCAGATCCATGCCGGCCGCAAGGCCGCAGGCGGCGATGGCTCCGCGGTATTTCGTCATCGACAGAAGGTTCGCGAGGGTCGTGGAGCCGACGCTGTCGATCCCGCCCGCCCAGCGCTCCTTTGCCAACGGCTTGGCAGGGCCTGACAGCTCGTTACGATCAATGATTTCCGATGCTCCAAGCTCACGTAAGTAATCCGCCTCCGCCACGCGACCGGTGGACGCAATCACATGGAAACCGAGCTTCGAGAGCAAAGCGATGGCGACCGATCCCACACCGCCCGCAGCGCCTGTGACGATCACTGGACCGTCCTGCGGTGTCAGACCATGTTTCTCCAGCGCCAGCACTGATAACATTGCCGTGAAACCTGCCGTGCCGATAGCCATCGCCTCACGCGTTGTCATGCCGTCCGGCAGCCGCACCAACCAGTCCCCTTTGACGCGCGCTTTTTCCGCATAGGCGCCAAGGTGCGTTTCGCCAAGGCCCCAGCCGGTTGAAATCACCTTATCGCCCGGCTTCCACCCTGGATGCGCGGACTGCATGACAGTGCCCGCGAAATCTATGCCAGCTATCATCGGGAAACGGCGCACCACCGGCAACTTTCCGGTCAAACACAAAGCGTCCTTGTAGTTCACGGTGGACCACTCAACCGCGACCGTAACATCGCCTTCCATCAGTTCGGCTTCGTCAAATTGAGCAAGCGATGCAGTGGTGCCCTTCTCGGCCTTGTCGACCCTGATTGCTTTGAAATGCGCCAATGTTCTCTCCACGCCTTTGTGAATTGATCTTTGAATTACGTCTTTGAATTGGTCACTCACGATGCCGCGGCACAACCCATTCCCCTTCAGTCCACCAAGCAGAAAATCACCCAAGGCATCTGGCGAAGCTATCGCAGAACTGATATATTAGTTTTGCTCGATATGAGAATAAGTAAAGGCTTTTGCAGCCAGAACCTTAAGTCTGACGTACCATAAATACTCGGGAAAACCCGGCTCAAAAGGCCGGAATTTCTAACAACCCTCATATGCTCATAGTGAGTATTATTTGGAGACGACCATGCCGGTAGCTGGAATCTTTGGTCCTGATGATTTCGGACATCCGATTTATCGCCAGGTTACCGGTGTGACCCGCTCGCGCATCACCGAGGCGGAGCGTGCACGTGCGCTACCAATGCCGTCTCTGCAATGGACACCAGCGATCGAACGCGCCACCTCGCACCTTTACGAGAAAGTGAAGACGGTCATCCCTTCGATCGAATGGCCGTTCATGGCGCCTTACATCAAGGCGATCAATGATCTCAAGAAAGAACGCAACGCCGTCATCCTGGCGCACAATTATCAAACGCCGGAAATTTTCCATTGCGTGGCTGATATTGTTGGCGACTCGCTGCAGCTTGCGCGAGAGGCCACCAAGGTTAAGGAACGGGTTATCATCCAGTGCGGCGTACACTTCATGGCCGAAACCTCAAAGATCCTGAATCCGGACAAAACAGTTCTGATCCCGGACTCTGCGGGCTGGCTGTTCACTCGCCTCGTCAATTACAGGCGCGGACGTGCGCTTGCTGCGCGAGCGCTTCCCCGGCGTGCCGATAGTCGCCTACGTCAATACCTCCGCGGATGTGAAAGCTGAAGTCGATATTTGCTGCACCTCATCGAACGCTGTGCAGGTGGTGGAAAGTCTCAATACCGATACCGTGATCTTCTTGCCCGACCAGTATCTGGCGAAGTATGTGGCCTCGAAAACAAACGTGAAGATCATTGCATGGAAAGGCGCATGCGAGGTGCACGAACGCTTCACCAGTGACGAGCTGCGCACTTATCGCAACTCGGACCCCAGTGTGCAGATCATTGCGCATCCGGAATGCCCACCCGATGTGATCGCAGAGGCGGACTTTACCGGTTCGACCGCGCACATGATCGACTGGGTGCGTAACACAAAACCAAAACGCGTGGTGATGGTCACCGAATGCTCGATGGCCGACAATGTGCAGGCGGAATTACCCGGCGTCGATTTCGTGCGGCCATGTAACCTTTGCCCACATATGAAACGCATTACGCTACCGAAGATTTTGGACAGCCTTGTGTATATGCGCGAGGAAGTCACGATCGACCCAGTGATTATCGAGAAAGCCCGTCGCTCCGTCGAACAGATGATCAATCTGAAGAATTAAGGGCGCCGCCTGCCCCTTAAGGCTCGCTAACGTTCGCACCTTGAGATGACGGAGAGTCAGAGTGCCCGCCATAAACACAAACGACATCGCATCTTTGTCCGGCGGCGCGGACGACGTCATCATTGTCGGCGGCGGACTTGCGGGCCTGTTCTGTGCATTGAAACTCAGCCCCCGCCCCGTGACCGTAATTTCCAACGCCCCGCTTGGTCAGGGTGCATCGAGTGCATGGGCGCAGGGTGGTATCGCGGCGGCTGTCGCTGAAGGCGACAGCGCGGAAGCACATGCAGCCGATACTATTGCGGTTGGCGGCGGCATCGTCGATGAAGCCGTGGCGCTTGGCATTGCACGCGAAGCGGGCGCACGCATCCACGACCTGTTGTCCTATGGCGTACCGTTCGACCGCGATCTCGAAGGCAAACTCGCCGTCGGCCAGGAAGCCGCTCACTCCACGCGCCGCATCGTGCATGTAAAAGGCGATATGGCCGGCAAGGCCATCATCGCGGCCCTGATCAATGCCGTCCGCAACACACCCTCAATTCGCGTCCTTGAAGGTTATGTGGCCGAAACGCTGTTGACCGAAAACGATACTGTTGCGGGACTTCAATTGCGCAAAGCTAATGATGCCAGCGCCAAACTTGTGACCGTTGCATCCCGCGCCATCGTGCTTGCGACCGGCGGCATCGGACACCTCTATGCGGTGACGACCAATCCTGCTGAGGCGAGTGGACTTGGCCTTGCTCTCGCCGCGCGGGCGGGCGCCATCATTGCCGATCCTGAATTCGTGCAATTTCATCCGACCGCCATTATGATTGGCCGCGATCCAGCGCCGCTCGCGAGCGAAGCATTACGCGGCGAAGGTGCTACGCTTGTGAACAGCAAGGGCGAGCGTTTCATGCTGGCGCTCCATCCGCTGGCTGAACTTGCTCCACGCGACATTGTCGCGCGCGGCGTGTTCGCGGAGATCGCTGCCGGTCGTGGGGCATTCCTCGATACGAGCAAGGCGCTTGGCACGCGCATCGCAGAAAAATTTCCGACCGTCTATTCAAGCTGCATATCCGCCGGACTTGATCCAGCTACCTCTCTCATCCCCGTGGCACCTGCCGCGCATTATCACATGGGCGGCGTCGCCGTGGACGAACATGGCCGTACATCGATCAAAGGACTTTGGGCTGGCGGTGAAGTTTCTTCAACGGGGGCGCATGGTGCCAATCGTCTTGCATCCAATTCGCTGCTGGAAGCCGTGGTCTTTGCAGGGCGCATCGCGGAAGATATCAACGGCCAAAATTTCAGCGCAAAAGCTGTAACGTTGCGTCTTGCGTCTGCCCATAATGATCCGCTGAACGATCAAGATGAAGCCGCCCTACGCGCCATGATGGGCACAAATGTCGGCGTTATCCGCGATGGCGACAATCTCAGTGAGGCCATTCAATATTTTTCAGCAATGGAAACCCATGCAACAAATGCGGCGATGCGCAACATGGCGACCACGGCATTGCTGGTCGCGGTATCGTCGTGGTCGCGACGCGAGAGTTGCGGCGCCCATTATCGGTCTGATTATCCTGCAGCCGACCCCATGCTTGCCAAGCGTACAATGACAACACTAGCCGATGCACGAAAGCTCGCCGCTTCGATTGCCGACGAAGCGTCCTCTAGTCTTAAACTCGCAGCGGGAGCCAGAATGTGAGCATCAGCAATGTTCTCAATCCCGCAGTTCTGATACATCAGGACGCGTTTCTTTCGTCACTTGTCATCGATCAGGCCATCACGCAAGCGTTGATGGAAGACCTTGGCCGCGCCGGCGATGTCACATCGATCTCAACTGTTCCTGCCGATACACAAGCACATGCCGTGCTTGTCGCCCGGCAAGCAGGTGTGATCGCGGGCTTACCGCTTGCCGTTGCCGCCTTTCATAAATTGTCGCCCGATATTCATATTCAGGCCCATGCGCGTGACGGAGTGAGCGTCGCCAAGGGCGTTCATGTGCTGACGATTTCGGGGCCAGCCCGCGCCATACTCGCGGGTGAACGCACCGCATTGAATTTCGTTGGGCGCCTGTCCGGCATCGCGACCCTGACTTCTGAATATATCCGTCATGCCGGTGTCACCAACATGCGTGTATGCTGCACCCGCAAGACAACACCTGGCCTGCGTGCGCTGGAAAAATACGCGGTGCGGTGCGGCGGCGGTTTCAATCATCGCTTCGGCCTCGACGATGCCATCCTCATCAAGGATAATCACATCGCGGTGGCCGGCGGCATCAAACCTGTTCTGCAACGCGCACGAGCGCACGCCGGGCATCTTGTAAAAATCGAAATTGAAGTCGATACGCTTGATCAGCTGCGCGAAGTATTGGCGACCGGTCTCGCAGATGTCGTCATGCTGGACAATATGGATGCCGCCACCATGCAAGAGGCGGTGAAAATCACCGATGGCCGTGTGGTGCTGGAAGTCTCCGGTGGCGTGACCCTTACATCGATCGCGGAGATCGCGAAAACCGGCGTCGATTATGTCTCAGTTGGCGCGCTGACTCACTCTGCGCCTAATTTCGATGTCGCGCTGGATATCGACGCCTAATCAACTTGATCAAGGTTTATCGGCTGCAAGCTCTGCTGAAATTGCTGCGGTTTGTGCCGCAGTGCCCCAGCTTGGCGCATCGCTGCCATCACCCCACGCGCGCGGACGATAGAAAGTATGTACGCCAAATTTGTAGGTCTTCTTCATCTCGCTGACCCACGATGGTCGCACCCAATAGGCATGGTAATGCGTCGACTTACCAACTTCGGGCAACCATAGCCGCCCCTCCAGCGTTTCTTTGGCTATCTTCCGGGCCCGCTCCCACATGTCAGGCTCATCGACGACATCGCGAATTCCGTCGCAAGCGAATGTGAACTGACACGAAAGGCGACGATTTGCATTTTGATAGACGACACCGCAAACGGTGGCCGGATAATAACCGGAGAAGGCACGATTTACGACAACTTGCGCCACTGCAATCTGACCACGCACTGCTTCACCACGCGCTTCGAAATAGATCGCATCGGTTAAACATTTTTCCGCTTTAACTCGCGACTTGGCATCGAGGCCAAGCCGTTCTGCGGGCGTGTGCGGTCGCTTGTTCTCGCCAGTCACTTCACCTTTGCCGGCAATGCTTTCACCGCCATTATTGGTTTCCGTTGAATCCATCAATGGCGATGCCTTCATGTCGGGATCGATAGCTGCCATGACAATCGGCCCCTCACCAGGTCGCCAACGCTCAAGGGTTTCGCTCGATGTTCCAAGCAGCCCATTGCCAAAATAGATATTTGTTGTCTGGCGTGAAAAAGAATTTTTTGCAGGCTTATCGGTATTATCAGCACCAGAAGCACTTTTTTCAAGTGAATGATCCAGCTGATTTTCTTGCAGCAAATTCGCTGCATCGAATTGAGACAAGCGCGGTGCTTTCAATGCGGTCTCAAGCTCTGCATCGAGTGGTGCGGAATTTGCGGCACTAGCCAATGGCAAACGATCGCCCTTCGAGGAGCGAACAGCTTTCGGAAAGTCCGATGCTTGCAACTGCAACGCCAACGACGCATTGCTCATTGAGCCGGTAACATCCACGCCCTGACTGTCGAGACTGGCAAGACGATACGACGCCGTTTCAGGAACGTGCGTGCCAAGCGGGCGCGGAAGATTGAATGAAGCCACCTGCATCGTGCGCCGCGATGTCGCGAAGATGTGTTGCTGCCATCGCTCCGCAACACCGGGCTGGCGCGCAAGTAACGCTGCGATATCCTGATAGCCGATTTCGGTCGGGCTCACTGCCAGAAGGCAGAGAACAAAACTGAAGGGCACAAACCGCGTACCCTTCAGTCTGTCACACAACACCAGCATCAATACACTCACGCAATAAACGCTACATACAAACTGATCGTCTCGCACGTTTCGTACAATTCGATCGATAGCGTTAGTATCCAATTAAAGTTGCTGCGTGGTTAATCGGCGGTACATACCGGACATACGCAGATGTGCGGACACAACAGCGCCCGCCACATCGAAAATATTGGTAAATATTGCGTCAACAATTCGGCGCTGAACGCGCCACAAATACGTCAAAATCTGGACCGCCTTCGATCAAAACCATGATCAATGCGATATTCAAGCCTGACTGGCCACGACCTTGCCAAGGGCTGCCTGCGCCGCCGCAAGGCGTGCGATGGGAACGCGATAAGGTGAGCACGATACATAGTCCAGCCCGACCGTATGGCAAAATGCAATGGAAGCAGGATCACCACCATGCTCGCCGCAAATTCCCATCTTCAGCCCAGGACGTGCCTTGCGGCCACGCTGCACACCAATTTTGACGAGTTCACCGACACCATCGGGATCCATCGAAATGAACGGATCGGCGTCGAGAATCCCACGCGCCATATAGACGCCAAGGAATGCGGCCGCGTCGTCTCGGCTGATGCCATACGCCGTCTGCGTAAGATCGTTGGTACCGAACGAAAAGAACTCAGCAGTCTGCGCAATGTCGCCCGCCATCAGACACGCCCGTGGCAATTCGATCATGGTGCCGACCTGATAGCTAAGTTTCGCGCCAGTTTCGCGCACAACTGAATTCGCGGTGGCGTCAATACGTGCCTTGATAAGATCGAACTCGGCGCGTGTAGCGATCAGCGGAACCATAACTTCGAGGCCGACCGGCTTGCCGGTGCGCTTGCCGGCTTCGACAGCCGCCTCAAAAATTGCGCGCGCCTGCATTTCGGCGATTTCAGGATAGGCAATCGCAAGACGGCACCCCCGGAATCCAAGCATTGGATTGAATTCCGAAAGCTCCCGAACACGATCCGCAAGCCTGCGGGCATCGGCACCCATCGCGCGTGCCACTTCCTCGACCTCGCTTGGAGTATGCGGCAGGAATTCGTGCAGTGGCGGATCGAGCAGCCGGATTGTAACCGGGAGCCCTTTCATGATTTCGAACAGATCGACGAAATCCGCGCGCTGCATAGGCAATAATTTCGCCAGCGCCGCGCGGCGCGACTGTTCGTCATCTGCAAGAATCATCTCGCGCACGGTGCGAATGCGGGTTTCTTCGAAGAACATATGCTCGGTGCGGCAAAGGCCGATGCCTTCGCTACCGAATTTCAGTGCCGTGCGCGCGTCTGCAGGCGTATCGGCATTGGTGCGCACTTTCAATTTCCGCATCTGATCGGCCCAGCCCATCAGTTTTGAAAATTCACCGGACAGTTCCGGCTCGATCATCGGCATGCGCCCGGCCAGCACCTGCCCCAGCGAACCATCAATTGTAATGACCTCACCAGCTTTGAATGTACGTCCGCCGATGCTCATGGTGCCGCGCCCATAATCGACACGCACAGTACCGCAGCCGGACACACAAGGCTTGCCCATGCCGCGCGCCACTACTGCTGCATGGGACGTCATGCCGCCGCGTGTGGTGAGAATACCTTCCGCTGCATGCATGCCGTGAATATCTTCCGGCGATGGTTTCAACACGCACGAGAATAACCTTGCGGCCATCAACCTGCAGCTTAGCCGCTTCGTCTGACGAAAACACAATTTCACCCGAGGCCGCACCTGGTGACGCAGGCAGGCCGGTGGCGATGACATCACGTTTGGCGGACGGATCAATCGTCGGATGCAGAAGTTGATCGAGCGAAGCGGGATCGATGCGCATCACCGCATCTTTCTTCGAGATCAAACCTTCATTGGCGAGATCGACCGCAATCCGCAACGCGGCCTTCGCCGTGCGCTTGCCATTGCGAGTCTGCAACATCCAGAGCTTGCCTTGCTCGACTGTGAATTCCATATCCTGCATGTCACGGTAATGCTTCTCGAGCAGCGTGTAGATGCGCGTCAATTCCTTGAACGCATCCGGCATTGCAGATTCCATGGAAGATTTATCGGAACCGGATTCCTTACGCGCATATTCAGTGATGTCCTGCGGCGTACGGATTCCCGCAACCACATCTTCACCCTGCGCATTGATCAGGAATTCCCCGTAAAGCTGCTTTTCGCCGGTCGAGGGATTGCGTGTAAAGGCAACGCCGGTAGCCGACGTGTCACCCATGTTGCCGAACACCATCGCCTGAATATTGACAGCAGTGCCCCAGGATTCAGGAATGTCGTGGAGGCGGCGATAGGTTACGGCGCGCGCGTTCATCCAGGAGGAGAACACTGCACCGATGGCGCCCCATAATTGCTCATGCGGATCCTGCGGAAAATCCTTGCCTGCTTCGCGGGCAACAGCATCCTTGTATTTGTCGACAAGAGTGACCCAGTCATCCGCCGTAAGATCGGTATCGAGCGAATAGCCTTTCGAAATCCTTGTAGGTATCGAGAATATCCTCGAAGTGATGATGCTCGAAGCCCAGCACAACGTCTGAATACATGGTGATGAAGCGGCGATAGCTGTCATAGGCAAAACGCCGGTCGCCAGACTTCTGGGCAAGCGCTTCCACTGTCTGGTCGTTGAGACCAAGATTGAGAACCGTGTCCATCATGCCAGGCATCGAGGCGCGACCACCGGAGCGAACCGATACCAGCAACGGATTTTTCGCATTCCCGAAAGTCTTGCCAGCAACCTTGCCGATATAATCCAGCGCCTTCTCGACCTGCGGCTTCAGATCCTTGGGATAGGTTTTGCTGTTGGCATAAAAATAAGTGCAAACAGAGGTTGGTATCGTGAAGCCCGGCGGCACCGGCAACCCGAGGTTGGCCATTTCAGCCAGGTTGGCCCCCTTGCCGCCCAGCAGATCGCGCAGTCCTGCTTTGCCCTCTGCCTTGCCATCGCCAAACGTGAATACCCACTTGCCGGATTTCACCGCTTTGGATGCTTTCGGCAGCCTTGGAAGAGACCAGTTTGCGCGCCAGGCTTGCCTTTGGCGCGGGATGAACTCGCTGCAGGCTTCGATTTTGCAAGCCTCGATTTTGCAGGTTTCGATTTTGCGGGCGACTTCTTGGATTTCAAAGCAGATTTGGCCATGGCTTCCAGCGATGAATGAGGGGAAACGGCAGGCAGGTTACACCACGGTTCCCAGGGGCCGCGCAAGCCGCACGGGGATCATTCTCTTGGTCAATGTGATGAACTTTTGACGCAAAATGTTACCGGATAATACCCAAACCCATGATGCCAACCAGAATGAGATAGAAGGCCACAACATAGCTCAGAAACCGCGGCGCGATCAGAATGAGAATGCCCGCGATCAATGCAACGACTGGCTGAATATGGCCCACATTAATGGTCATCGACTTTGCTCCGGTGACAGAATCATTTGACGTGATTTGATCCTGCTAATCGGGATCGGCGATATCAGGCGCTATGACAAGCTTTTGGTCCCGTGCCTCCCAAACAACGCACAGAAATCCGGCAGCGGGTTTGCTGAATTAAGGGAACCATCTTATGGGCCGATGAATTGGACCGCATTGCGCGGGGCCTGCCCGCGCGCTCTACTAGATGAGGAAACTCTCATGCGGAATAAAATTCTTGCAATTGCCGTGCTTGCGGCTGCGACAGGATTACCGCTCGCACATGCGCAATACATCATCGTCGAAGAAGGTGTAACAACTGGCGTGGTCGGCCCTGGTGTTGGAATTATCAGCAGCGAGATACGCCCCCGCTTCCGTCAGTACGTTATTGAGGAGCGGATCCGTCCTACACCGTAGCTCAGTCGGAGCCATATTCCAGTGTGGGAGCAAGCTCTCGATGTCCTGAACACTTCGGCGCAACCACTTATTTACACGATGTGAACGCCCCCAGCAATTCTGGCGCGCACACACTTATCGCTACACCGATCGTGAGATAACCGCCCATTGCTCGTCGAGCCGCGACATCACGCCGTATGGGGCGACTTCATTTGGTGAGCATGATTTAAGCGACATGCTCAGTCCTAAATTTTTGAAAAATCCGCGACCGCGCGTGTGGCGGCGCGGATTTCATTGAGCAGCTTCAGACGATTTTCACGCACCTGCGGATTATCGTCGTTGACTTTGACCTTGTCGAAAAAAGCGTCCACCGCAGGACGCAGTTTCGCCATCGCTGTCATCGCGCTCGCGAAGTCTTCTTTGGCGACAGCCGCGCTTGCATCTTGCTTGACCTGATCGATGGCCTTCGCCAATGCCTTCTCTTCATCGAGCGCGTAGAGTTTTGCATCCGGCGCGCCGTCGAACGGCTTGCCGTCTTTCTTTTCCTCAATGCGCAGAATGTTCGCCGCCCGCTTGGTGCCCGCGAGCAAATTCTTGCCATCATCGCGTATCGAGGAACTTTCCGAGCGCCTCAACCCGGCGGACGACCATCAGCAGATCGTCCTGTCCTTCAAGCGCGAACACCGCGTCTACCAGATCGTGCCGCGCACCTTGCTCGCGAAGCTGAACTTTCAGGCGGTCGGCGAAGAAGGAGAGGAGGTCGGCAATAAATTTTTCTAAGGTAGCTTTGACTTCAGGTAAACCATCTCATGGTTCTGCTGAAAAAAATCGTCATTGAATGGCTCACCGAACCCAGGGGTAATATAATTAGTGTAAAGCGCTGCAACCTCTATCCAGAGGGGTATATCGCCACCATAAGTTTTCGGAGTTCGTTTAGGTTCCCTAACTTCCTTGAAAAAATGTTCAACGCTCATAAGCCAGCGTCTCGTGGCGGGTAGCGCGTCTGTGACAGCTACAATTTCAAAGGTGCCCTGAATCATTTCGGCTTTTTCAAAAAGATCTCCAAGGTTATGAGCAACCGACAACGACGGCAAAATCAAACCGTGCAATCCTGCATTAATCACAGGGACTAATGACAATCGAAGACTATTATCGGTAATAATCCTAATCACCCCCAGCGCCGCACGCCGCAGTGCATATGGATCTTTCGATCCGGTCGGCTTTTCATCAATCGCCCAGAAGCCCACCAATATGTCGATCTTGTCGGCGAGCGCGACCGCAATCGCAACTGGATCGCTCGGCACGCGATCATTTGGTCCCTGCGGCTTGTAGTGATCCTCAATCGCCTGCGCGACACTCGCATCCTCGCCCTGCGCGAGTGCGTAATATTTGCCCATCAAGCCCTGCGTCTCAGGGAATTCGCCGACCACTTCGGTGAGCAGATCGGTCTTAGCGAGCTTCGCCGCGCGTTTTGTTTTTTCAACATCTGCCCCGACCAGCGGCGCGAGTTCGACCGCAAGCCGCTCGATGCGCGCGATACGTTCGGCCTGCGTACCCAGCTTTTCGTGAAACACGATCTGCTCGAACTTCTTCAGCCGCTCATCCAGTGGGATATCGTGACAGTGCTTGAGATCGGTCTCGTAGAAGAACTTCGCGTCTGACAACCGTGCGCGGATGACGCGCTCGTTGCCCGCGACAATGGCAGCGCCACCGTCAGAGGCTTCGATGTTCGCGGTGAGAATAAATTTGTTGGTGAGTTTGCCCGTCTTGGGATCGCGCACCACGAAACATTTCTGGTTGTTGCGAATGGTGGCGCGGATGACTTCACCGGGGATCGACAAAAATTCCTTGTCGAACGATCCCATGAGCACCACCGGCCATTCAACGAGGCCTGCCACTTCATCGAGCAGCACCTGATCCTCGACCAGCTCAAAGCCTTGCGCGAACGCCAACTCCTTGGCGTCGGCCAGAATGATATCCTTACGCCGCTGCGGATCGAGCACAACCTTCGCCGCTTCCAGCTTCGCAACATAATCGTCAAATCGGCGCACGCTGATTTCCGCAGGCGCCATGAAGCGATGACCGTGAGTCGTCTGTCCGGCCTCGATGTCGTCGATGGCGAATGTCAGCACCTCCGGGTCCTCGGTCTCAAGGCCGAAGGTCGCAATAATTTTATGCAGCGGCCGCACCCATGTCAGCGCGCCGGGCCTTGCTGAGCGTTCGCCCCAGCGCATCTGCTTTGGCCAAGGAAATGTCCGCACGATCACCGGCAGAAATTCCGCGATCACGTCAATCGCGGGACGGCCCGGCTTTTCCATTAGCGCGACATAGAAATCGCCCTTTTTCGGATCGCGTTGAATTTGCGCTTCATCGAGCGATTTCAGGCCCGTGGCTTTCAGAAATCCTTGCACGGCGGCATCCGGCCCGCCCACGCGCGGCCCCTTTCGCTCTTCCTTCAAGTCCGGCTGGCGCACGGGAATGCCATGCACGGTCAACGCCAAGCGGCGCGGTGTGACGAAAGCCTTCGCGCCTTCGTAGACGAGACCTTCAGCGACCAGCCGTTCAGTGACGAGCTTGCGCAGATCATCCGCCGCCTTCGCCTGCATGCGCGCGGGAAT
The DNA here is from genome assembly GCA_963811795.1 of uncultured Alphaproteobacteria bacterium. Classification (GTDB taxonomy): domain Bacteria; phylum Pseudomonadota; class Alphaproteobacteria; order Rhizobiales; family Xanthobacteraceae; genus Afipia. The sequence goes on along the minus strand of CAWESR010000016.1, from coordinate 220,956 downwards.
TTCTTCGGAGAACAGTTCCAGCAAAAGTTCGGGCATACTATTCCACCCCGCCCGCTTCGGTATGCATCCAGGCTTCACCGCAGGCTTTGGCCAGTTCGCGCACGCGTAAGATATAGCTCTGCCGTTCGGTGACGGAAATCACGCCGCGCGCATCAAGCAGATTGAACACATGGCTCGCCTTGATGCACTGGTCATAAGCCGGCAGCGTCATCAAATGTTGGCGCTTGTCACCTGCACCCTGCCATCCGGCTTCGAGATATTTGCGGCATGCATTCTCAGCCATCTTGAATTGCTCGAACAACATCGCGGTGTCGGAATGTTCAAAATTGTGCCGCGAATATTCCTGCTCTGCCTGCAGGAAGACATCGCCATAGGTTACTTTGTCGGCCCCCTCGCGACCGTTGAAGTTAAGATCGTAGACGCGATCAACACCTTGCACATACATCGCCAGCCGCTCGAGGCCATAGGTCAGCTCACCAGCAACCGGCGCGCATTCCAAACCCGCGACCTGCTGAAAGTATGTGAACTGCGAGACTTCCATTCCATCGCACCAGCATTCCCAGCCAAGCCCCCACGCACCAAGCGTCGGAGACTCCCAATCGTCTTCGACAAAACGAATGTCATGCAAATGTGAATCCACGCCGATGGCAGCGAGCGACTTGAGATAAAGGTCCTGGATGTCCGGTGGCGATGGCTTCAGGATGACTTGAAATTGGTAATAATGCTGCAGACGGTTTGGGTTCTCACCGTAACGCCCATCCTTTGGCCGTCGCGATGGTTGCACATAGGCCGCGTTCCAGCGCTTCGGGCCAAGTGCACGCAAAGTGGTCGCCGGGTGAAACGTACCCGCGCCCACTTCCATATCGTATGGCTGCAAAATAACGCAGCCATAGTCCGCCCAATAACGCTGCAGCGTCAGGATCAATCCCTGAAACGAGCGTTCAGGCCGCATATGCGCGGGGAGAGATTCCATGGGTTTTCTTCGAATACTTTAAGGGACGGGTAAGTCTGATTTGCGCGGGACCGTATCGGCGCAAGCGAAGGGAATCAAGGCGATGAATGCCCACTGGCGCATGATCCGCCGGGTTCAGAGCTAATTTTATAGATTGGCAGCACACCCGTTTAACCGCTGCAGCAAACAAGTCTTCAAACCTTGTGCTTCATTAGGAACTCGCCCGTTACCCCTGCTGAACACCAAGACCGGAACAACAATTCCCGCGTCTTCACATGCGCCTGAACCTGGCCGTTTGCCGCGGAAACAAATCATGGCCTTCAACAGGGATCTTAAAGTCAAATGGTTGCTTTCGAAATTTTCCTTGCAGCGGTCGTGATGATCTCACTCGCTGTCCTGGTAAGCCAGGATACGCGTCCAAATCCCTGATCTGTTTCTGATTTGCTTAATCCGCTTTCGAGTAAATTTGGCTGATCAGCCAGGACGATAGGTCCCGGTGTTTGGATCACGGCGCAATGTCGATATTCCATCCGGATCGTCGAGGCGGGCCTGCCGTGCTTCTTCCAGCTCGCGGTTGATGCGTTGTTTCTCGCGCGTGGCTAGACGCACCAGCGCTGCTCCCCCCAGAATACCGGCTACGACCAGAATGAGCGGCATGATCTTATCCTGCTATGCACAGACTACAGTTTCGCGCAAACCGGAAGGTGCTGCAACTTACAAACCATAACGTGCCCAGATCGCCCGCGTTTCCAGCGCGGAAATCAAATCTTCAGGCCAATTGGCCGCTTCCAGCAATGAGCCCGCCCCGGGTTTGCGGCCTGTCATGCTGGACAAGAGTCCCGATGGCGGCGCGATGATTGGCATCTTGACCTTTTCGCCGTAGCGGGCGCGCAGCACGGTGCGTATATCGCCAACGGAATCCGCAAGCCCAAGCTTTATGGAACGCTCGCCCGCCCAGTATTCGCCCGTAAACAGATAATCGTCTTCGCCGTTGAGTTGCTCACCGCGCCTTTCCTTGACAAGCGCAATAAAGGAATTGTGGATTTCGCGCTGGATCGCTTTTAATCGCGTCACATCATCAGCGTTTTCAGGAAGGAACGGGTCGAGCGACACCTTACGGTCGCCAGACGTGTAAAGACGTCGTTCGATGCCAATCTTCTTGATCAATTCCTGAAAACCAAAGGAACCACCGACCACACCAATCGAGCCAACAATGGAAGATGGATCACAAAAAATCTCATCAGCGGCGCATGCGATCATGTAACCGCCGGAAGCTGCCACATCTTCAATAAATGCCAGCACCCGTATGTTCTTCTCGGCTGCGAGATGCCGGATACGTAAATAAATCTGGTGGGACTGCACCGGCGAACCGCCAGGCGAATTGATGACGAGTGCAACCGCCTTCGCCCCTTTTGTTGTAAACGCCCGCTCCAGCATTTTGGAGGTGCCAGAAAGTGACATCCCCGGTCGCAGCGGCGTCACAGCACCAATGATGCCTGTCAGCCGAACCACAGGCACGACGGCCCCACGCCGCAAGCTCTTCAACCAATCCCACAATCCTGAATTGCCCAATCTTGAATTGCCTATGTTCTGGTCGGGCATGAAATATCCTTAATCTTCTTTACTGTTTTTTATTCAAAAGTCGGCATTGAGACTAACGAATGCATCAAATAGCAGCTGTTCGTGTCAGCGGTTTGGCGATGCATTTAACACATTGAATAATAACGCGTTTCTTAAGGCCCTGATTTCTCCATCTTCAGATGCCCTAAGTGGAATGCATCTTGCAATGCAGCAAATAACAGACTGCAATCGCAAGCCAACAAGGTGCAGAGATGAAAATCTACCTCTTAATTATGCTGATTGGCGCTCTTTTTACGGCAATCCACTTCACTAAAATGTCTGAGACCCATTCGAAATCCTTGCCTCAATAAGATTTAGATTTTCAACCGAATGCTCATTTGCAAGGCAGTCCTGTTACAAGGACTTACGGCAATCCAGTTGCGGCGAGAGGCAGAATGCCTTCTCCAGCAAGAATAGCCTGAACCTCAGCGTTTGGCGCTCCACCGGCATCACTGAGCATCAAACCCGGGTAGAGAACCATCGGAGCGCGTCCACCTTTCACGGCTCTTATCAAAATCCGGATTGCTGAAGCCTCCGGACCGGAATGAATAGGCAGAATTGCAAGACTGCCGAAGCCGCGATCGAGCGCCGCCAATACCTCTGCCAATCCGTCCGCCCGCCAAATTAGCGTCAGAGTGCCGCCGGATTTGAGAACGCGTCGTGCCGCATGCACCCAATCCTCAAGCGTCGTGGCGGTTGCCAAATGGGCTGCCTGACGCCCCGCATCGGGCGATGGCCGATGACGCGCAGCCTCATTGAATGGCGGGTTCATCAGAACAACGTCCGCACTGTCGGGACCTAGATCCACAGCAGCGAAGGCTTCAGCGCTCGCTGCCACATCAAGCGTTTCAACCTGCGCATCCAGCCTATTCAGAGCGGCGTTGGTGCGTGCAAGCCCAGCCAGGGCGCCATCAATTTCGACAAGAACAAGTTTGATGCCGGAAACGCGCCTTGCAACAGCAAGGCCTGCGGCCCCAACGCCTGCGCCGAAATCGACCACGCGGTCGTTGATGCGTGCTGGTGTCGCAGCAGCCAGCAACATGGCATCATGCCCGGCACGATGACCGCGCCGGGGTTGGCGCAATCTCAGTTTTCCGTTGAGAAAAGCATCCTCGGTAATGTCGTTGGATGTATCACTCATTGTCACGCAATTCGTGAGCAAGTCCAGCATCCACAAGCAGCCGGCGCGCGGCCGAATTATCGTCTTCATGCACAAGAATGCGGCGAGGCAGAACGCCGATCGATCCTTCGATAACGCTCATGTTATTGTCGAGCACCAAATGGTGGATGTTCGCGCCGTCCAACAAGGCTCCGACCGCAGAAACCAGCACCATATCATTGGTTCTTAACAATTCGCGCACTCGCCTGCTCCTCAAATAACCCCGGAATCGGGCTGGTTTGACTTGCCGCATCATGCGGCAGTTTCTATTGTGCCTAAATGTAAATCTGGAGACCAGCGTGGCAGTCATTGTTCCTTTCGAGAGCCACTCAACAGCATCGATAGATCAACTGGTCGGGCTTGTCGCCTCCGATATGGAGCGCGTCAACAGCACCATCCTGTCGCGCACTGGCTCTGAAGTTACCATGATCCCTGAGGTGGCAAACCACCTGATTTCCTCGGGCGGCAAGCGATTGCGGCCAATGCTGACACTCGCCATGGCCCAACTCGCTGGCTATACAGGTGATGGGCATATCAAGCTCGCAGCAGCCGTCGAATTCATGCATACCGCGACGCTGTTGCACGACGATGTCGTCGACGAAAGTGAAATGCGGCGGGGCAAACTGTCCGCAAGAATGCTTTGGGGCAACGAAGCCAGCGTGCTGGTCGGCGATTTTCTGCTCGGTCAAGCCTTTCGCATGATGGTCGAAGTCGGCTCGCTTCGTGCGCTCGACATTCTATCTGCTGCTGCTGCCACCATTGCCGAGGGCGAGGTCATGCAGCTTGCCGCCGCCAAGAATACCGCCACCACCGAGGACGAGTATCTGGCAGTGGTGCGGGGCAAGACCGCCGAATTATTCGCAGCCGCCTGCGAAGTCGGTCCCGTCATCGCCAATCGCCCGAAGGCCGAACAGACTGCATGCCGTTCCGTGGGCATGAACTTAGGTATCGCGTTCCAGCTCGTGGACGATGTGCTGGATTATGGCGGCAAGGCTGCCAAGCTCGGCAAGAATGTCGGCGACGATTTCCGTGAAGGCAAAATCACGCTGCCTGTCGTGCTGGCCTTTCGCCGTGGCAACGATGCGGAACGCGCATTCTGGATACGCACGCTTGAAGAGGGTGAGATCAACGACAGCGATCTCGATCACGCCATTGGTCTCATGACCAAACACCGCACCCTGGAAGACACGATGGTTCGCGCACAACATTACGGCGCAATGGCTGTCGATGCGCTGGCGCTGTTTCCCTCCTCACAGATGAAGACTGCGCTGGAGCAGGTCGTGGCCTTCTGTCTGGCGCGGTCATACTAACGCGCCAACACGCTAGCTCAAAGTTCCCGCATACACCCACCAACCGGGATGGGCCTTTGCGATCTGCGCCGCTGCCTGCTGGGCATCCATATCGTTTGCGAAAATTGCAAAACATGTCGCACCTGAGCCGGACATACGCGCCAGCCGCACACCCGCAGCAGCACGAAGCGCTGACAACACTTCGCCAATGACCGGCTCGACCTTGAGCGCGGGAGGTTTCTAGATCGTTGATGCCTGCGGCAAGTGCGTTCAGCCATTGATCAGCAGAAGCAGCTCCCTGGAGTTCACCTTTGGGCCATCCTTTGGCTTGCACCAGATCGACAATCCCCGCCCGAAGCTCGCCATGCTTGAGACCTAGCGCCTTGAATACATCTTTCGTTGCAACTGCCACCCGCGGATTGACCATGACGCAAGCCATCGGCGGCAAATCCAGCATCGACAATTTTTCACCCACACCCGTCATGGTGCACGCATGCGATGCCAGACACACAGGAATATCCGCACCAGTGTCGCGCGCGACCTGTACGACGCGTGGATCGTTGATATCGATGCCATTCGCCCGCGCGAGCAAGCGCAGAGCTGCCGCTGCGTCCGCAGACCCCCCGCCGATCCCGGCGGCGACCGGCAAATGCTTGTCCAGTGTGAAGCTTCCCAGCATGAGGCCAGGGATGCGCTCCTTGAGAAGAAGCGCCGCGCGCATCACAAGATTATCGTTCGTCTCACCACAGGCGTCCGCACCTGGCCCTGCTATCGAAAGGCTGAGTTCCGCACCCGGACTAAGAGTCAGGCGATCAGCACAATCGGCAAATGCGACAACACTTTCAATGTCGTGATACCCGTCAGTACGGCGACCGAGGACACGCAAGGTCAGGTTGACCTTGGCGCGCGCCGAATCAATCAACACCGTCATGACAGATCACACCCAAATGCAGAATCAGCCACCGTTGCCTTCTTCTTTTTTCTTTTCGGCTGGTTCGACAGATTTCTCAGCTGGCGCGGCAGATGAAGCATCCTCGGGCAACCCATCGCGAATTTTAGCCTCGATCTTCGGCAGTTCTTCCGGTTCAGGTTTCAGATCGCGCGCATGGGCCCACTGGAATTTCGCTTCTAGCGTGCGTCCCACCCGCCAGTAAGCATCGCCAAGATGATCGTTAATGGTCGGGTCTTCCGGCTTGAGATCGATCGCGCGCTCAAGCTGTTTGACCGCATCTTCGTAGTTGGCAATGCGATAATAAGCCCAGCCAGAGAATTGACGATGTAGCCATCGTCCGGACGCAGCTCGACCGCGCTGCGGATCATTTTCATGGCATCATCGAGATTGAGGCCCTGATCGATCCAGGAATAGCCAAGATAATTAAGCACATGGGGCTGCCCTGGCTGCAACTCCAGCGCCTTCTTCAAATCGGCTTCAGCTTGCGCCCATTGCTTGGAACGCTCAAGACAGATGCCACGAAAATAATAGAGCACCCAATTGGGTTTCTCGACGTTGGCTGGCGCTTCAATGCCCCAGCTGTAGGTCTTGCTGCAATCGTCGAATTTCTTACGCGCCCGCTCAACGTTGCCCAGCGCCATGATCGCTTCAAAATCTTTCGGATCGTCTGAAACCGCAGCCTTGAGAATCTTGATGCCCTCATCGGTGCGATCTGCCGCATCAAGATTAGCTGCAAGCTGTATCTGCGCATTGCGTTTCAATGGCGAGTGAGGCGATACCCGCTCATAAACCTTGATAGCCATTTGCGGCTTTTTCACCAACTCATAAAGGTCCGCCAAGGATAACAGTGCCAGCGAGTGGTTCGGATTGAGATAGAGCGCGAGTTGCAGGTAAACCAACGCAAGATCTTCGCCGCCACGCCGGGTCAGTGATGCCCCGATTCCGTACAATGCCTCGGCTGCGCCTTGCTGGGGTAAATCGGCCAGCGGCGACAACTTCTTGCCTGCCTTGGCGTCATGGATACCTGCAAGCACAAGCGGATGGCGTGCGAGCTTCTTGTCGAAGCCTTCATAAATGGCAATAGCTGCTGCTGCATCCTTGTTGCGCGAAAGCCAGCGAGCATAGGCATCCGACACGCGCAGCGCGGAATCATCCAGCTTGTAAGCCCGCTCGAAGCGCACACCAGCTTCCTTCTTGTTGAAGAAATCAAGAATCATACCCGAGTGCAGATCCTTGAAGATCGGATACCACTCAGGACCGGCAAGCTTATCAATATTGGCAATGGCAGCCTGCATATTGCCTGTGCCAGCACTCGCCCAACTCGACAACAGCACGGCGACAAGATCCGTGATGGGTCCATTGACCGACTGATTGATGTTTTGTTGGGCCACCGCATATTGCTTCAATTTCAGCGCACGCACGCCGGCAACCAGCCGCGCCACGCGGTTGTTTTTGTCGACTGCAAGAATCCGGTCCGTCAGCTTGACAGCTTCATCGATATCGCCATCGGCCAACGAGGAAATGAAAGCTCGATCGAGCAATTCGGCATTCTTGGGGTCCGCGCGCAACGCCGAACGATAGAATGCAGATGCGGCAGTCGCATCGCGGTCCACGCTTGCATGCCGAGCAGCAAGATAGCTACCGGAAACCGTCAACCCAAGCAGGTCGCGGCCCGTTGGATACGAGGATGAGTGCTTGCCTTCTTCGCTGGGATTGGCGCGCGTCTGCGCATAAAGCTGCCCAGCAGCCACAACGGAAAATGCGGCCACCAATACGGTGACAGCCGTGGCAATAACCACGCGACTAAAACGAATTGAAAGCATCACCCTCGCCGGCTCCGTGGATTGGTGAGATACGCGACCGTCAAGGCCAGCGATCCATAACAATGGCTTGTTTAGCCCTTATCCGCAAGAAGCCACGAAGTAGAACGCTTGAACCCATTGGGTATGGCGACATCGTGGCAACCATCTACTCGCGCAAACGTGTTTACATAGCCTGATAATTAGGCCCGCCGCCGCCTTCAGGTGGAACCCATGTAATATTTCCGTTTGGATCCTTAACGTCGCAGGTTTTGCAATGGACGCAATTCTGCGCGTTGATCTGGAAGCGCGGTCCGCTGAGACTCTTCAACCCACTCATAAACGCCCGCCGGGCAGTAACGGTTCGACGGTCCGGCGTACACATCATGCTCGGACGCCTTCTGCAGGTTAGGATCCGCCACCCTGAGATGGATCGGCTGATCCTCTTCATGGTTGGTATTGGAGAGAAACACCGAAGACAGCTTGTCAAAGGTCAGTTTGCCGTCCGGCTTCAGTGCAGGAACCGGCTTGTGAACGCTGGCGGGGTCCAGCGTCTGACGATCCGGTTTGGCGTGCGACAAAGTGCCAAACAGTGAGACGCCAAACAGCGTATTGGTCCACATATCCAGACCGCCGAGAGCAACCCCGATTATGGTTCCGAAACGCGACCACAGCGGCTTGACGTTTCTAACCTTATGCAAATCCTTGCCGACAGCCGAGCTGCGCCAGGCATTTTCATATTCAATGATCTCATCGTTGGCGCGCCCCCCAGCAAGCGCTATCGCCACCTGCTCGGCTGCCAGCATGCCTGTCGCCATCGCATTGTGGACACCCTTGATACGCGCGACGTTAACAAAGCCAGCCGCGCATCCGATCAGCGCACCGCCCGCGAAGGTCAATTTCGGCACCGATTGATAACCACCCTCGGTGATGGCGCGCGCGCCATAAGCAATGCGTTTGCCGCCATCGAACACGCCCTGAATTGCAGGGTGCGTCTTGAAGCGTTGGAATTCATCGAATGGCGACAGATAGGGATCGTTGTAATTCAAATGGACAACGAAACCGACAGCAACAAGATTGTCATTATAGTGATAAAGGAACGATCCACCGCCGGTGGAATTGTTGAGCGGCCAGCCGAAAGAATGCTGGATCAATCCTTTTTGATGCTTCTTTGGATCGATCTGCCAGACCTCTTTAAGCCCGATACCAAACTTCGGCGGCTCGCTGTTTTGGTCGAGCGCAAATTTTGCGATCAATTGCTTAGTCAGACTGCCTCGCGCGCCTTCCGCAAACAAAGTGTATTTGCCGAGCAACTCCATGCCGCGTGTGAAGGATGGCTTATGCGAACCATCACGCGCCACACCCATATCGCCAGTGGCGATCCCGCGCACTTCACCGTTATCTCCGTACAAAATTTCCGTGGCGGCAAAGCCAGGATAGATTTCAACGCCCAGCGCTTCTGCGCGCGGGGCAAGCCAGCGACAAACATCGCCAAGCGAACCGATGTAGCAATGATGATTGTCCATCAAAGGCGGCATCATGAAATTTGGCAAGCGGATCGCCATGCCCGCTGTCATCCAGTAGAAACGATCATCCTTGACCTGCGTCTTCAGCGGACAGTCCACATCCTCGCGCCATTCCGGAACAAGCTTGTCCAATGAGACTGGATCAATTACGGCACCTGACAGAATATGCGCCCCGACTTCCGATCCTTTCTCGACGATGACAACCGAGAGGTCGGGATTGATCTGCTTGAGGCGAATTGCCGCGCTCAGGCCAGAGGGGCCAGCTCCCACGATGACAACGTCAAATTCCATGGAATCGCGCGGCGGAAGCGGCTCGGTGCTCATGATCTCGTCTCTAGTTTAAATAAAGTTTCAGAAGCATCTCAGCATCGTTCTTTCCGATTTTCTACGCAAGAACAACCCCATGCGGCATATCAAATGCGCTACCATCCCATGAATTTGTTTCCGTGGATGGAGAAGGACGTTTCACTCCTTTGCGATCCGTCCTAGATTAGGTCACCCATGATGACCGAACCCGCTCCCACTGCCCATGAATTGCTGGCCTTTTATCTTGAGGCCGGAGTTGATTGCGCACTGTCGGATGATCCGATTAATCGGCTTGCGGAAGAAGCTGCAGTTGAAGCGCGTGAAACATCAAGACTTGAAGCATCAAGGCATGAAGCATCAAGACCTGCGCCATTCCGCGGCGCGAACCCCATCCCATCTCAAGCTGCCACTGAGCCTGTTCCTGCACCCGATATTGCCATTACCACGGCCCGAGAAATCGCACCGAAAGCAGCATCACTGGAGGAGCTTCGTGCTCTTCTCGAACAATTCGACGGATGCGCGCTGAAGGCGACAGCGACACGCCTTGTGTTTGCCGATGGCAATCCGCAAGCAAAAGTCATGTTCGTTGGCGAAGCGCCGGGGCGCGATGAGGACATTGAAGGCAAACCGTTCGTCGGCCGCTCCGGAAAATTGCTGGACCTGATGATGGCCGCCGTCGGCCTGAACAGGTCGAATGTCTATATCGCGAATATCATTCCATGGCGGCCGCCCGGTAACCGCGATCCCTCACCCCAGGAAACCCAGATCTGCCTGCCCTTCATCAAACGGCAGATTGAACTGGTTGATCCGGACATCGTGGTATGTCTCGGCAAACCCTCCTCGCAAGCCGTTCTCGAGTTGAAGGATGGCATCATGAAAGCGCGCGGCAAGTGGCACAGCTACGACACCGGGACGCGCAAAATCCGCGCTATGGCCACATTCCATCCGGCTTATCTGCTACGTCAGCCAATCTATAAAAGACTGGCGTGGCAGGATTTCCGCGCAGTCGCGAAGGCACTGGCGAACCCGACCACCACCTGACCAAATTTAATTGGTTGCCTGTGGCCGCACGATGGCCCAGCCAATGCGCAATGGCGTCTGACGACCACGCACCAGTCGTTCGAAAGTACGTGGTACTTCTGGAACGAGGTCAGGAAACCTTTTCTGAATATCGGTTGGCGGCGAACCTGCAGTATCGGCTGCACGCCACACCACTACACCGCCGCTCTGGTTGAATTTCGCCAACGTCAGCCATGGCGTTTGTTCCGGCGTTGCATCCAGAAACACATCCGGACGACCGTGCGCTGCAAACCCTATCAGCGCTGCAATTTGCGGATCGCCGGCCACGGAGGGCAGAGGGCGTCCAACACGTCGCTCATAGCTCTCGCCAAAGAATTCACCGATTGCACTGGCCGGGAAAGCCATTTTGACTTCATTCCCTCCAATCCACGGCAAGACCAGGATAGTCCCGATAACAGCCATCATGGGCGCAATCACGACGGCAAGCCAAATGGTACTGAGCGCCTGCTGACGTCGCAGATAGATGATATCTCCCGCCATGACGATGAACACCAATCCGCTCAACAGCAGCGCGATACCCGTGCCGCCGACAACATTCTCCTGCCCGATCAGAGCTGAGATTAAGCTCAGCACAATCGCCGGCGCGCACCCGAAGTAATAGACAAACTCCCGCGCCAGCGAACTCATCGGTTGGCGATGGACAATCGATGCTTCTTTCGGCTTGGGATCGAAGCGACGCTGATTGAAAATCAGCAAAAGCGCAGTGCCGGAGAGCGCCGGCAGCATTCCACCGATCAGCATGCCCCACAGTAACGCCCTGTCACCTAACTTGTTAACTGGCGGCAAAGCCGGCCATACGACGGCATCTCCGCGCATCAGCCAGACAAAAAACGGCACTGCCAACACAAAGATCACCAAGAGCGCGAACAACGCCTCCATGGACATCAACGCACGCCGGCCTCGTTCAATCGCAAGCATGAAGACCATGAACAGCAAAAGCAGTGGAATGGCTGCAAATGTCGTTAGCAGCAGCAGGCCGGCTTTAATGGATAGCGCGAACCAGGTATTGCGGTGGTCCTGTCCCACGATCAGCCATGCGTCGCGCACGATCAGCGCCCACAATGGATAGGTCAGCGCCATTGGACCGAATTCGATGCCGGGCGGCGCCATCGCAATGGCGGTCGCACTCAGCAGAACCGCGAGAACTGCCTGTTGGGCGCCAACGATGGCGCGGCTCAATGAAAACAATGCCCAAAAAGTGACGACGAAGCAGACTTGCGAGAGCAAGTAGACACCGAAAATATGATTGCCAGAAAAACGGAACGCCGCATCGGCAAGCCAGAATGCCAGCGGCGGACCAAGATGGGTGCCGACCTGATACTCCCGGCCAAACGCCAACACTGTCGCCATCTCGCCGGGCGGGCTGCCATAAAGCAGCACAGGCAAAATGAACCACATGGCCGCTTGAACCAGCACGATAGTCCAGAAAATCAAATATGGCCGCGCACGGATCAGCTCAACAACCAGAGAGGTGAACCGTATGAACCGGGCTTGAGAGTCATGATTCATGATGGTGTAAAGCCCATAAAGCGATCAGGCGACCTGGCCACTGTCACACCGCTTCCGTCTCGGTCCGGACATGGAGAAGATCAACGGCCTTCACTTCGTGCATCTCGCGGGCGGCTGCGACCGGCGCGAAAAAACGGCGGTGATGTATGCTCGGCCCAAGCCGCTCAAGAGCAGCAAGATGTTCGGGCACACCGTAACCCATGTTGGTTTCAAAGCCGTACCCCGGGTACTCCTGCGCAAGTTTACGCATCAAACGGTCACGCGACACTTTCGCGACGATGGAAGCTGCGGCAATCGACACTAAAATACCATCGCCACCAATCACTGCCTCGCACTCACACGCGGTATCGAGCCGATCCCGGCCATCGACAAAAACATGTTGCGGTTTTTCCGGCAATGCATGAACCGCACGCGCAAGCGCCCATAAAGAAGCACGCAGGATATTGTCGCGGTCAATGCGTGAGGGTGGTGCAACTGCTACCGACACCAGCGCGGTTGCACAGATTTTATCGAACAACTCTTCGCGGCGCTCTCTGCTCAACCGCTTGGAATCATCGATACCTTTGGGGATGCGCTTGGGATCGAGAATAACGGCTGCTGCCACCACCGGACCTGCTAACGGCCCGCGCCCTGCTTCGTCGCAACCCGCCACCGGCCACACGCCTCGCTTCATCAGCGCGCGTTCGCGACGGAAAGTAGGAATCAGCGATGCGGCCAAGCCATCCATGGAATTTTTGATGGAACTTCTGGTTGCAGATTTTATGGGTCGAATCATAGGCCGAATGGTGCGCACATACGAACGATCGCACAACGAAAAATTCGAACTATACCCGCTGTCCAATGGGCGTTCGGTTCCGCCATTCCTCGGCGGATATGACATAGACGCTACGCAGTGGTCTTATCGGCGATTGAACATCGCTCAGGTATCGCATGCCAAGCTTGGTCAGGGCATGGATCGATGATGCATTTTGCGGATCGACCAATCCGAGCAATCGTTGACAGTCAAGCTCAGCGAACCCAAACGCAAGCTGCGCTTCACCGATTTCAGTTGCGTAGCCTTTGCCCCATGCACTTCGCGCCATCACAAAGCCAATTTCAAAATCGTTGTCTTCGAGCGCTGAACAGGGAAACAGCCCGGCAAAGCCAATAATATTGCCGCTTGGCTTTTCAGTGAGAATGCCGATACCGGCTCGCCGATCGCCAAAGGTAAAATGCTCGCGCATGAAATTCTCAGCTCGCTCCGTCGTTATCTCTCCGCCCAGAAATACGTGACGCATCACCTCGGCATCGCTGAAAATGCGCTCGTACATCACAGCTATATCTGCGTCGCTAGCTACACGCAGGATCAGACGCCTTGTCTGCATAAGAACAGGCGGTGTTGCCGATGAATGGCTGCTGGTATTGCGATGGAGGTCCGCGGTCATACCGCAGCTTTAGTGCAAATCGGTGCGCGCGAAAAGCTAATGTTATCGCTCAGGCAAACTCCTTCATTCAAAACAAATCGAGCTGCCCGCTGCCGAGCTTTGGCCGTACAAAATGGCTGGTGGTCAGTTTCGAGCGTCGTTTGTTGAGGCCCAGTTTTTCACAAGCGATCTCGAAGCGCCGTCCGATTATCCAGGCCATCGGCCCAGTTCCCTTCATGCGCGTCCCCCATTGCAAGTCATAATCGCGGCCTCCACGCATGTCACGAATGATTGTAAAAACGTGGCGATAACGATCCGGATAATTCGCCATCAGCCATTCACGAAACAGATCGCGCACCTCGAGCGGGAGCCGCAGCACGACATAACCCGCTTCCTTCACGCCCGCATGGGCAGCGGCTTCAAGAATGCGTTCGATTTCAGAATCGTTGAGCGCAGGAATCACAGGCGCCACCATAACCGATGTCGGGATTCCAGCCTCGGACAACTGACGCAGCGCCGCCAGGCGCTTCGATGGCGTCGAGGCGCGCGGCTCCATGGTCCGGGCTAATTTTGCATCCAGTGTCGTCACCGAAATGCCAACCTTGGCGAGACCCTGCTTTGCCATGCGCGACAGAATATCGATATCGCGCGTTACTAGCGCGGATTTCGTCACAATGCCGACAGGATGCGAGGTGCGCTCAAGCACTTCAAGAATGCCGCGCATGATTTTGCGCTCGCGCTCAATTGGTTGATATGGATCGGTGTTGGTGCCGATCGCAATCATGCGTGGTTCATAACCTGGCGTCGCCAACTCTTTTTCCAGCAATTCAGGCGCATCGGGCTTCGCGAACAGTTTGGATTCGAAATCGAGCCCCGGCGACAGCCCAAGATAGGCATGGGTCGGCCTCGCAAAACAATAAACGCAGCCATGCTCACATCCGCGATAGGGATTGATAGAGCGATCGAAGCCAATATCGGGAGAATCATTGCGCGTAATGACCTTGCGCGCAGTATCGATCCCGACTGTGGTCTTGAAAGGCGGCAAGTCGTCGAGGCTCTGCCAGCCATCGTCGAATGTGACGCGAGCTTCGGCCTCGAAGCGCCCGCTATCGTTGGATTGCGCCCCCCGGCCCCGCCGCCGCTGACGATCAATGGCGACTTCAATTTCCGGAAAAGGGGAAGAAACACCCGCCGATTCGGAGAGCGCCGTGACCGGCGGGTGTTTGAGGGCACGCGATGCTCTGCTCATGGCCGTGAACATAACATCAGTTAAGAACAAAACAAGAACATTTTATCGTTCCAAGAAGATCCGCAAATAAATGTGTACGAGGAGCCTTTACCGCACTGCGGCGTTGACGGCCTTCGACCTCATTTGAAGGAGAATTTTCATGCGCACGCTTTATTTGGCCGCCGCAGCGGCGATCATTGCCGTCCCCGCACTGGTTATGGGTGCCACGACGGCAAAAGCCCAAAATGCACCATATTGTATGACCGGTTACGAAGGTGGGGGCACCGAAAACTGTAATTTCATAACCTTACAGGAGTGCCAGGCTACGACTTCCGGCATAGGGGCATCTTGCGTGCTGAATCCTTATTATGCGGGTGGTTACGCCGCAGGGCCAGCGGGCGCTTTTGCCTATGCTCCTGGCCCCTATTATCGGCGTCCTCTAGCTAGAGGCTATGTTGGCTTCTGATTAACGACCAATCACCAAAAATGGATCGATGGCTCCGGCGGCAAAAGCCTCGGAGCCATCTTTTTGTACAGCTCGAAGTGTCTCAAACAATTCTGTTTCGCGCGAACCTGAGATGATAACGTGCAGCATCCAGGATTTGAAATCACCAGTACCCCAGCACCCTTATGATCAGTGTGGTTATTCCCACTCAAGGTATCGAACGACCTGTTGTCGCCACTCTCGCCGCACTCGTTCCAGGAGCGGCGGCGGGCATTGTCCGTGACGTCGTGCTCGTGGATCGCACCAATTCCGACATCATCGCGCGCGTCGCCGATGTAGCAGGATGCAACTTTCTCAATTGCAATGGAACGCAGGCGGCGGCAATGGCCGCAGGCGCCAAGCAAACGCGCTCCCCGTGGCTGATGTTTCTCCACGCTGGCGCAGTCCTCGATACTGGCTGGTTCGACGAGACCGCGCAATTCATCCAGAATGTCGCCACCAGCGGCCGCCAGCGTGCAGGTGTTTTTCGTTATGCGCGATCGCCTTATGCCAATGGCGGATTAAGACATGGCATGAAATGGCTGGCCCGCGCGATAACGGGGTCATCCACCGAACAAGGGCTTCTGATCGCGCGCGATCATTATGAGCGGCTGGGTGGCTATAGGCCCAATGCACAGCGCGCCGAAGCGCGGTTGCTGCGTCAGGTTGGCCGCTCGTCGCGAACGATCTTGCGGAGCCGGATTATCGTTGCGTGAAGGCTGCGAGGCACAAATCAGGCTTTCGCCTTGCCCCGCTTTAAATGCTCATCGAGCCTAGGCATGATCTCAACGAAGTTACAGGGCCGTGTCCGGTAATCAAGTTGCGCGGCAAGAATTCCATCCCAGCCATCCCGGCACGCGCCCGGCGATCCCGGCAAGCAAAAGATGAATGTCGCACCGGCGACACCTGCTGTCGCGCGGCTCTGAATGGTGGATGTTCCGATCTTGGCATGAACTCATCATATGAAACGCAATCGAGAAACCATCCATCCGTTTTTCGAATAACGGCTCCACTGCCTCGGGCGTGACATCGCGCCCGGTGAAGCCCGTGCCCCCCGTGGTGATAATGACATCGACACCGGCATCCGCGATCCATGATTTCAGTTTTGTGCGAATTGCCTCCACATCGTCACTCACGATATCGCGCGCCGCGAGGCAATGACCGGCAGCCGTAATACGCTCTGCCAGGATTGCACCGGACTTATCGTCGTCGAGCGAGCGCGTATCTGACACCGTTAGCACCGCAATGTTCAGCGGAATGAACGGCGTGTCCGAGCTTATGGTCATGGTATCAGCCAATCCACATTTACAAATTGCTAGCGGCTTGGAACGTATTGCAGGCAGCAACCGTACCCTGCTGATAGCCAGTCAAGAACCAACGCTTGCGTTGTTCGGCGGAACCGTGCGTGAAAGAATCCGGCACAACGCGGCCTTGCGTCCGACGTTGCAGGGTGTCGTCGCCGATAGCTGTTGCGGTCCGCAATGCGGCATCGATATCGCCTGCCTCAAGGAAGCCCGGACGCTTTTTGTTTTCGCGATTGACCCAGACACCTGACAAACAATCCGCCTGCAACTCAACCATCACCTGCAGCCTGTTCGCCTCAGCTTTGCTGCCGGCCTGCTGCTGTTGGCGGGTTACGCGCGGCAGGATACCGAGCAAATTCTGGACATGGTGACCCACTTCATGGGCGATAATGTAGGCCGCTGTAAATTTGCAAGCGCTGCCGGAACAACCGCGAAAGCGTGTCTCGATCTCGCGAAAGAATCCCGTGTCGAGAAAAATTTGCCTGTCGGGCGGACAATAAAACGGCCCCATTGCCGATTGCGCCATACCGCAGCGCCCGCCATTGGTGGCGTTACGGAACAACACGATGCGTGGCCCTTTATAGGACTGACCGCTCTCTTTGAAAATTTCGCTCCAGCGGTCATCGATCTCACCAAGCACGCCAGAGATCATGCTGCCCATCTCATCTTTTGGAGTACCGGTTTTCGTTGGCGCGGACCTGCGATCGGTCTGGTAGCTTGGCGCCTGCCCACCACCACCCAAAATCTCCGCGCCCCCGATCAGGATTCGCGGATCGATACCGACCGCCCACCCGATCAAACCAAGCACAATGATGGTGCCGATGCCGAGTCCGCCGCCACCCATTGGAATACCGAAGCCGCCACCGCCAAATCCGCCATCACCGAAATCGCCACCATCATCACGGCGGTCTTCGATATTGTCGCTACGGCGAAAATCATCGTAACGCATCAAGCATCTCCTTACCTTGGCGGCCGTCCCAGGATGAAAGCGTAGTGAAGCAACAAATATCCATTTCGTGAATCATACACTCTAGGCAAATATTGCCTAGAGCGACGCATTACCAGTCCTCATTTGCCGAATAGTTGCACGCGGCCCAATAGCGCATCCACATAAAAGCACCCATGGAATAAGGGTTTCATGAATTGATTGCAAAATTCGCCCGCACGATTCATCGCACGCATTTGCAAACTTTAATTTGAAAACATCGTTTGCGAAAATGTTTCACGGTTAAGCTCATTTTTACCTTGGACGATCATGGTGGGGACAGTCGGATTTGTTTGGTCCCGCGTCGCCGACTGCGTCGCCTGAGTCAGAGTATGAATCATGGTTGTGTCGCGTCGCGGGGCGTCTGCAAAGGCGCCCCGCACTCAATTTGAAAATGCTTCCAGCTCGCACATCGTCATTGGCGATTGCGTTGCAGAAATGTCAAAACTGCAAGCCGGTTCGGTGGATATTGTATTCGCGGACCCGCCCTACAATCTACAGCTCAAAGGCGACCTCAAGCGTCCTGACGAATTGCACGTCGATGCCGTCAACAACGACTGGGACAAGTTTTCATCCTTCGCCGCTTATGACGATTTCACCCGCGCATGGTTGCTCGCTTGCCGCCGCATCATGAAGCCTTCGGCGACAATCTGGGTGATCGGCTCCTATCATAATATTTTCCGCGTCGGCGCCATCATGCAGGATCTGGGCTTCTGGATTTTGAATGACATCGTGTGGCGCAAGACCAACCCAATGCCGAATTTTCGTGGCCGCCGTTTCACCAATGCGCATGAAACGATGATCTGGGCCGCGCGCGACGAAAACGCCAAGGGATATACGTTTAACTACGAAGCACTGAAGGCTGCCAACGAAGATGTGCAGGCCCGCTCCGACTGGCTGATCCCGCTGTGCACCGGTGACGAGCGCCTAAAAGGACAAGACGGCAAGAAAGTTCATCCGACACAAAAGCCTGAGGGTTTGCTGGCGCGGGTGTTGCTGTCGTCATCGAAACCTGGCGATCTGGTGATCGATCCGTTCAATGGTACCGGCACCACAGGCGCTGTCGCAAAACGCCTCGGTCGCAACTACATCGGTTTTGAGCGCGATAAAGATTATGCCGCCGCTGCTGAGGCTCGCATCAAAGCTATCGAACCGCTGCCGGAAGCAACCCTTGCCCCGTTCATGACTGCGCGCGGAGCGCCGCGCGTGGCATTTTCCGAACTCGTCGAACGCGGCATGATTACGCCCGGCACTAAACTGGTAGATTCCAAAAAACGTCATGGCGCATTGGTGCGCGCCGATGGCGCCATCATGCTCGGTGACAAGGTCGGCTCGATTCATCGGATGGGCGCATTGGCCCAAGGCGCCGAAGCCTGCAACGGCTGGACCTATTGGCATGTTGAGACCAAGAAGGGTCTCAAGCTCATCGACGAATTGCGCGCAGAAGTGCGCAGCGAGATGGCGGCGAGCTGAACCACAACCTGGTTTACTCGCGCCAGCAAGGCTTTTGGATTTCGGCCGCGACCTCCGTCCAGCTCATGCCCATGTTATTTAGTTCGCGTTCACTCATCGCTCCCAGCTCGCGCCGTTCGCGGCTGCGTCTTCGCCATATCCGAACGAGGTCAAGAGCACTCCGAGCAACGTCGGGTATGGAACCCCACCTTGTCCCCTGACAGTGCCGCAACTCGTCAGCCCGCTGCCGATGGCCGGGATTTCGGAAACGGACCAAGCGCCTTTTCCGTCAACGTCGAGTCGCAATACTCTTTGATCTCCTTGATCTTGCCGTTCTCCAATCGGTAGATCATGCAGTAGTCATTATCGTAACGGACGCCCGTCTTAGTGACGTTATCGCCCTTTGATTCGATCACAACGTAATCACCCTCGGCTATAAAATTGAATGCAACTGTGCGCGGCCGTCCCTCAATCAATGAGCGGAAATGGCCTTGCAAACCATTTAACACCGCATCGCGTCCGTTGAAGGTCCGCGACCAGGAGTACTGCCCAGTTACAATCCAGCGCACGTCCTCAGCAAGATTGTCGACAAATGTCGTGCCGCTGCGGTTGGCGGAGTCAGTGTAAATTTGCTGAACCAGTTTTTTGTTGGCGGCGGCGCTCATGGCGGCATCTCCTTTTGGCTTGAAGCGCCATCATCGGCCTCTCTGGATCATTCTTCCAATCGATGCTTCATATGATATATATTCACACTATGAATTTGGCCTCGCTCGACCTCAATCTCTTAGTCGCACTCGATGCGTTGCTATTGGAAGCAAGCGTCAGTCGCGCTGCCATACGGATTGGTCTATCGCAACCAGCCGCGAGCCATGCGCTCCAGCGACTTCGCGACGTTATTGGCGATCCATTACTGGTGCGCGTCGGCCCGCGCATGGAACTCACGCCCCGTGCCCAAGCTCTGCGGGCACCGCTAGCTCAGGCGCTCGATCAAGTGCGCGGGCTCTTCATTTCTGAAAAGTTTGACGCTGCGCGTAGCGAACGGCGTTTCCGCCTGATGATGCCCGACCTTGCCGTCGAACTCCTCATGCCGCCGTTAATGGGGAAACTCGATTCCGCTGCGCCAGGCATCACGATTGACATTGTTCCTTGGCGTGGCCCTGCCATCATGACAGCAGAATTTGCCAGGACACTTGATCTCATCATTAGCATCGGTGACGCATTCAAGGGATTCCATCGGCAATTGCTTTATACCGATTTCCGATGCACTGGCCGTGCGTCGCGGACATCCAGTGGGCGCGCGGCTGAAAAATCCCGGCACCTTCTTAAAGGCGCGGCATGTAGCTGTTGTCATTCGCGGTCAGAATATCGATCTGATCGATGATTGGCTTCAAAGGAAGGGATTCGAACGTCAGATTGCGCTCGTGGTGCCAAGCTACATCGAAGCACTTCACATCGTTGCACGGACCGACCTCGTCGCATTTGTGCCACGGCGTCTGATTGGCGCTTTATCGAAGCAACTCTCGCTGGCGACTATTACTCCACCAATCGATCCGGGGACCGATCAGCAATTCATGTTCTATCCGACACGCGCGCAGATGGACCGGGCTCGATTTGGCTCAGAAATTTGATGCTAGCAATCGGACAGAATATCGGACGACCAGCGCGACAGAAAACCTGAGATTTACCGAGCCGTGGCATCCATGCCTGCCAACCCATGCGCGATGACCTTGCGCATGACATTCGGCAGCGCCTCATCCTTTAACGTCGCAATCGCCACCCAGCGCATACCTTTCGGCGCACGTGTTCGCGCAGGTACGCTTGCGGTATAAATTACAAGTTCTAGCGGAAAGTGCGTAAACACATGCGTCACGACACCCGTCTTGCGATGCCAGCGGCTGACCGCCCTTAAAGCGGGTGCCTGCTTCAATGCGGCCTTGTCGTCATGGCCAGTGAGCCAATCGGACGTCGGCACCTCCGTCATGCCGCCAAGCAAACCTTTTTCTGGCCGCGTGCGAACGAGAAGTTTATCGCCGCACATAATAACAAAAGCCGCGCCGCGCCTGAGTTCGCCTGATTTCTTCGGCGCCTTGCGCGGAAATGTCTCCTGATCGCCACGCACCAACGCCGCGCAATTATCAATGAACGGACATAACGCACATGCCGGTTTTTTCGGCGTGCAAATTGTCGCGCCCAGATCCATCAACGCCTGCGCGCTGTCTCCTGCCCGTGCAGGCCCAAGCAGCGTCTCGGCAAGGCGCTAAATCTCAGGCTTGGCTTTCGGCAACTGCTCTTCGACTGAAAAAAGCCGTGACACCACACGTTCGATATTGCCATCCACCGGCATCGTGCGCCGCTCGAATGCAATCGCCGCGATGGCAGCCGCCGTATACAGACCAATCCCGGGCAGCGCGCGCAAGCCTTCTTCTGTGTCAGGAAATACACCGCCGTGATCGCGCAGCACCGCCACCGCGCAGGCATGCAAGTTGCGCGCACGCGAGTAATAACCAAGCCCCGCCCACATCCGCAGCACGTCATCGAGGGAGGCATTCCCCAGCGCCATGACATCCGGCCAGCGCACAAGAAATTTTTCGAAATAAGGACCAACAGCTTTTACTGTGGTCTGCTGCAACATGATTTCCGACAGCCACACCCGGTATGGATCGGATGTCTCACCAGGCCCCGCCCGCCACGGCAATACGCGGCGATGACGGTCATACCAGGCAAGCAGATGCGCAGCACGATGCGCTGCAATGTCCGGCGGATTTTCCGATGCGGCTTTGTTTTGCAAGCGCGCTGTTCCTGATAAAGTCATGTGGACAGTGAGTTTTCATCATGACCGGGCTTGACCTGGTGATCCACCTTCTCAAGATGATGGATACGCGGGTCAAGCCCACGTATGACGTCAATCGTGATTTCGGATACGCAGATCAAATCCGGCTTGCATTTTCGCAGCCCGGAATGACGCGCAGGATAGTTATGAACAGGCCCGCACCATTCTCTGCCAAACCTTTATCCCTGCTTCTTGGCGAGATTTTCACCGATGCCTTCGCGAAACAGGGTTTTGCTTCGCGTGAGCTGGTGACGCGCTGGGCCGAGATCGTGGGTCCGGACATCGCAGCGCATTCCGAACCGCTTAAGCTCCAGTGGCAGCGGCCAGTCGAAGGCCAACCGCAAGAGCCTGCCACACTGGTGCTGAGGGTCGAAGGCCCGAAAGCCTTGGAAATTCAACACACTTCGGACGTGATCCTTGAGCAGGTCAACAGGTTCTTCGGCTGGAGCGCAGTCGGCCGGTTGACACTGCGGCAAGCACCCCTGACTCGGCGCGACATCCCAAAGGTCAGAAAAGGTCCGGACGACGCAACCGTCGCCCGGCTCGCCGAAGACCTTGGCAACGTCGAAGATGAAGATTTGCGCATCGCGCTGGCGCGGTTGGGCGCCTCAATCAAAGGAAATTGAGACCATCGCAAACGCATGAATAGCCAGTTACCATTGCCACAGTTCCCGTTTCAGGCTAGCGACCGTTTGACCGATATTGGAGCAGACCATTGAATATCATCCGCCGCACATTTTTCTCCGCACTCGCCTTGACCGGTTTTGCCGCAACGCTCTCTGGCCTTTCACCCTGGCTGTTGCCTAGCGCTCACGCGCAATCTGCGGAAGAGGTCGCGAAGGCTAGTCCATTGGGTGACATGGTTTTGGGCTCCAAGGATGCGCCTGTGACAATCATCGAGTATGCATCGATGACCTGCCCGCACTGCGCGGCGTTCACCCAGGAAGTATTTCCGAAACTGAAAACCGAATATATCGATACCGGCAAAGTTCGCTTCATCTTCCGCGAATACCCGCTCGATCAAGTGGCGCTTGCCGCATCAGCGCTGGCACGCTGCGTGGCCAAAGACGATGCAAACAAATACTTCGCCATTGTCGACATCATCTTCAAACAACAAAACGATCTGGCCTCCAACGCGCTCCCCGTCATCAACCGGATCGGCAAACAAGCCGGTTTTAGCGAGCAGATGATCAAGGACTGCGTGGAAGGCGACCCTACAATCCAGAAGGGAATTCTCGACACACGACAGCACGCTTTTGAGAAGCTCAAGGTCAACTCAACACCAGCGTTTTTCATCAACGGCACACCGGTCAAGAACGAAGTCACGTTTGCCGGATTTGAAAAACTCATCAAGCCGCTTCTCAAGAACTGAAGAACTACTTCTGTCTCCGGCGGCCTGAAAACATCCACCGAAAAGACACTGAAAACCTTGGGAAATTCTTGGGTGAATTTCCTTGAGAAATCCTCGAGAAACCCTCAAGAAACCCTCAAGAAACCCTTGGGAAAGCCCTCATCGGCTGTTGCCCTTGGCACCCCTTCTCGCCAATGTCCGGGCTTGCTGGAGCCGTTTTCCACGACTCACCAATCAGGTGGTGTGAGCGGCCAACCCTTTGCCCTGTCTGGATTTTTTGAATCCACCAATCGAGCGCCGATATATGAAACTTACGCGTCTTCGCCTCAATGGCTTCAAGTCGTTTGTTGAACCGACCGATTTTCTGATCGAGCCCGGTCTGACCGGCGTCGTGGGTCCCAACGGCTGCGGTAAATCGAATCTCGTTGAGGCCTTGCGCTGGGCGATGGGCGAAACATCGCACAAGTCGCTTCGTGCCGCAGACATGGATGCCATGATCTTCGCAGGTTCCGGCAACCGGCCCGCGCGCAATCACGCTGAAGTTGTGATGACGATCGACAACGCAGACCGCTCCGCGCCGGCGGCTGTGAACGATCAGGAAGTCCTTGAGATTTCGCGCCGGATCGAACGCGAAGCAGGTTCGGTCTATCGCATTAACGGGCGCGACGTGCGCGCACGTGACGTGCAGATCCTGTTCGCTGACGCCGCTACCGGCGCGCGATCACCCGCGCTGGTTCACCAGGGCAAAATCGGTGAAATCATTCAGGCCCGCCCCGACCAGCGCCGCCGTGTGCTGGAAGATGCTGCTGGCGTGGCCGGTCTCCACGCTCGCCGCCATGAAGCGGAATTGCGCCTGAAAGCCGCCGAGACCAATCTCACCCGTGTTGAGGATGTGATCGGCCAGTTGGCAAGCCAGATGGATGGCCTGAAGAAGCAAGCCCGCCAGGCGATCCGCTTTCGCGAGGTCGCCGCCAAGGTGCGCAAGGCCGAGGCCATGCTGTTTCACCTGCGCTGGCTGCAAGCACATGCCGATGTTGCCGATGCCGCCAAAACCCATGACATCAATGTCCGGGAACTTGCCGAACGCACCCGCGAGCAGGCAGAGGCCGCACGCATTCAGGCTGTCCGCGCAGCCGAATTGCCCGGTATGCGCGAAGCCGAGGCGCGCGCCGCAGCCGGTTTGCAGCGCCTGACCAGCGCGCGTGAAACGCTTGACCGTGAAGAACAGCGCGCCAGGGAACGAGTCATCGAGCTCGATCGCCGCCTGACACAATTTACTGCTGACGTGGAGCGCGAACAGCAGCAACTTTCCGATGCCGACGTGGCACTGTCACGCCTGGACTTCCGAGAGACTTCAATTCTGAAGGACGAGATCAAGTCCCGGGTCGATCAACGCAGCGGTGCGGATTCGCGCGTCGCCGAAGCCGAAGCGACGCTCGCCGCAGCGGAGCGTACCTTTTCCGAACTCACGACCGTGATGGCGGACCTGACCGCGAAGCGTAAGCAATTCGAAGCCAATGTGCAGACCCATCACACTCGTCTGGCGCGGCTCGATCAAGAGATCGCCAACGTTCAGGGCGACATCGAAAAGCTGGCTGAAGAAACGGGTGATCTTGGTGATCTCGATGCCCTTGCCGCAGCCGTGCAGACAGCTCAGCGAACAGTCGCAGAGGCCGAAACAGCGGCTCACGGCAGCGAGACGGCTCATGTGAACGCCCGCGCCAAACTTGAGGCTGCGCGCGTGCCGCTCACTGAGGCTGACAAACGCGTTCAGCGGCTGGAGACTGAAGCAAAGACCATCGCAAAACTTGTGCATGGTGAAACCAAGAATCTCTGGCCTCCGATCATCGATGGCGTCAGCGTCGCCAAAGGTTTTGAAAAAGCCCTTGGTGCAGCCCTTGGCGACGATCTTGATGCGCCAGTCGATCCAACCGCACCGATGCGCTGGTCGAGTCTTGGCACAATCGCGGGCGATCCAGCGCTGCCAGATGGCGTTGAAGCTTTGGCGGCCCACGTCACTGCGCCGCCCGAACTAGCCCGCCGTCTTGCGCAAATCGGCGTTGTCAGCCGCGAACTCGGCGCGCAACTTGTCTCGCAATTAAAAACCGGTCAGCGGCTGGTGTCCCCCGAGGGCGACCTGTGGCGTTGGGATGGCTTTGTAGCGGCCGCCACGCACCGACCGGTGCAGCACGGCGTCTCGCCGAGCGTGCACGCCTAGTCGATATCGAAACCGAACTTGAACAGGCGCGCCTCGATGCTGCCGCAAAACGTCAGGCGCTTGAAGCGGCAGACGCTGAACTCAAATCCGCTGCCACAGCAGAGATCACCGCACGCGATGCCGCACGCACCGCGCAGCGCGAGGTCAATACGGCGCTGGAGCAACACGCCGCCGCTGAACGTGAAATCAACCGTGAGATAGCCCGCCGCGCCGCCCTGGACGAAGCGCGCACACGGCTTGAAGCTGATCGCCTCGAAGCACAGGCCGCTCATACTAACGCTGTCGCGGCATTGAGCGAATTGCCTTTGAGCGATGAAACCAAGTTCTCGCCTTGCCGCTGTGCGCAATGATATGGACGGCTATCGCCGCACCGCAGCCGAGGTCCGCGCCGAAGCTCAGGCATTGGCACGCGAAGCCGAGATTGCCGACCGCCGTGTGCAGGCGATTCTCGCCGAGCGCACCGAGTGGCAGACTCGCCAACAAAATGCCGTCGCACAGATTTCGACTATTGAAACTCGCGTAACCGAAATCAAGACCGAGCGCGCCACGCTTGAAAATGCTCCAGCCGTATTCGCCGAAAAACGCAGTGCGCTGATCAGCGAGATCCAGACTGCGGAAACCGCACGCCAGACCGCAGCAGACGCGCTCGCCACAGCCGAAACCGCGATGGCGGAGACCGATCGCGGGGCCCGCGCATCTTTAGATGCGCTATCCTCAGCCCGCGAAGCCCGCGCACGAGCCGAAGAGCGCATGGACGGCACCAAACGTCGCCTTGAAGACATTGAGCGTGAAATCCACGACATGCTCGAAGTCGAGCCACAGGGCGTCGCCGCTCTTGCCGAAATCACCCCAGAAACCGAATTGCCCGCCGTGACCGATGTCGAGGCCGATCTCGAAAAACTGCGACGCGACCGCGATCGTCTTGGCGCGGTCAATCTACGCGCGGAGGAAGAACTGCGCGAGGTCGAAACCCAGCACACTGGTCTTACCACCGAACGCGATGATCTGGTCGAAGCCATCAAGCGGTTACGCCAAGGCATCCAGAGCCTCAATAAGGAGGCGCGTGAACGGCTGTTGACCTCGTTCGAAGTGGTCAACACACATTTCAAGCGACTGTTCACGGAACTGTTTGGGGGCGGTCAGGCTGAACTGCATCTGATCGAAAGTGACGATCCACTCGAGGCTGGCCTTGAGATTATCGCAAAACCGCCAGGCAAGAAGCCGCAGTCACTATCGCTGCTCTCTGGCGGCGAGCAGGCGCTGACCGCGTTGGCGCTGATCTTTGCAGTATTCCTCACGAACCCATCGCCGATTTGCGTACTGGACGAAGTCGATGCGCCACTCGACGATCACAACGTCGAACGCTTTTGCAGTCTGCTGCATGAGATGACCGCTTCGACCGAGACACGTTTTATCATCATCACTCACAACCCGATCACCATGGCGCGTATGAACCGTTTGTACGGCGTCACCATGGCAGAGCGCGGTGTGTCGCAACTGGTGTCTGTCAATCTTGAAAACGCGGTCAAAATTCTTGACCAGGATGTGGCTTAATCACCTGTCATTCTGGACAAAAGCCTCCACCCGAATGACATCGGATGATCAGAATGCCGATACCTGATCTTCCTGCTGAACTGAAAGTTGCACTTGAAGAAAAAGCGCATGGCCTGTCGCGCAGCGACGCTGCTCGGCGCTCGGCCAGCATCTCGCAGAGCTATCGCAATGGCGGAAACTCGCGAACGATCACAACCCAAAACGATGCCCTGGCCTACGCACTGGTCCGCATGCCAGCAACGTATGCCGCCGTTGCTGCAAGTCTTGATGCCGTTTGCAAGGTGCGCGGCGATTTCGCACCAACCAGCCTGCTCGATGTAGGCGCCGGACCCGGGACTGCCACCTGGGCCGCAGCAGAATTCTTTTCATCGCTTGAGATATTCACACTGCTCGACGCCAATCCGGCTCTGCGCACTTTGGCATTGGACCTGTTCCAGACCAGCGGACGTTTTTCCAGCATGGATTACGCGCAAGGCAATGCGCGTACAAAACTCACTGACGCATCGCCTGCGGACCTCGTTATCGCAAGCTACATCCTCGGCGAAATGAATGATGCCGGATGCACAGCACTGAGTGATGCAATGTGGGCCAAAACACGCGACACTCTCTTGCTCATCGAGCCAGGAACACCCGCGGGCTACGCGCGAATTTTACGCATCCGCACGCGATTGATTGCGCAAGGCGCGCATGTCGTGGCTCCCTGCCCGCACGATCATGCTTGTCCGCTCATCGCACCCGACTGGTGCCATTTCTCACAACGATTGGCGCGCTCACGCGCGCATATACAGATCAAAGGCGCTGAACTTCCCTATGAGAACGAAAAATTCATTTATGTAACACTGTCACGCGCGCCTGCTGCACAAAACCCAGCTCGCGTGTTGACACAGCCTGACGTCACTAAAATCGCCGTCACCGCAAAACTATGCACACAGAGCGGCGTTGAAATCGCCAATGTTCCACGCCGCGATAAGGAAGCTTTTACCATCGCTAGAAAATGGAACTGGGGCGATGGCTTTTCCAATCCGGCAGGGAAACAGAGGGAATAATCGCTCCCGTCTGGAGTTTTCATAAAAGACGCATTAGCGTCACAATACAACTCACCAGGAGTAGATCTGAAATGTCTAAGATATTCGCCGCAGCAGCGGCTTTTACTTTGATTCTCTCGTCATCGGCGGCACTCGCCCAGGCAAAAGTAGGTGACACCCCGAAGGGCAAAACGCTTGTCGATGCCAAGGGCATGACTCTTTACACTTTCGATAAGGACGCAGGTGGCAAGTCGATGTGCAACGGTCCCTGCGCCGAAAACTGGCCACCGCTGCTTGCAGCTGACGGTGCAAAGCCGACCGCCGACATGACCATCATCACGCGCGACGACGGCAAGAAAATGTGGGCCCACAAAGGCAAGCCTCTCTACACGTGGAAGAATGACAAAGCACCCGGCGACACAACCGGCGACGGCTTCCTCAACGGCGCCTGGCACATGGCAAAGCCCTGATCAGCTTTTAATATTCCACATCCCGCTCCCATCACTGGGGGCGGGATTTTTATGTCTGGCGAACGGTATCCTTGCCTCAGCGCCGCACTCGAATGCCGCGCCCACCCTGAACAGGCATCAATTGACAAAATAAATGAGGAAGTTTTCCACCGAACCGTAACATTTAGCGTGAACTTCCCCTCTAAGGCATTGAATTATCCTTCTTTTCTGCCATGTTCCGGTTAAAAGGGGCGAGACGGGATCGGCCATACAATGGTTTTTGGGCGACTTCATGTTCTGGCCTATTTGAATTGGTCGCGTAATATATGAATTGGGTGGGTTCGAAGCCATCGTGATCGAAGCGCACGACCGCCGACGATCGGCGGCGACGATAGTAAGCGCGCGTAAAGGGGCAACATGGCGAAGCCAGCGGTTATTGTAGTGGGCGCAGACAAGGGCGGGGTCGGCAAGACCACGGTCTCGCGCACTGTTCTTGATTATTTCACCGCAAATGGCATTCCAGCTCGCGCATTCGATACTGAATCGCCTCGCGGCACGCTGAAGCGATTCCATCCCGACATCACGGAAATCGTCGATGTAACCTCAACTCCCGACCAGATGCGGATCTTCGATACGCTGAGTACGGCATCCAAGAGCGTCACTGTCATCGACGTTCGAGCCGGCCTGCTGTCGCCGACCCTCATCGCATTGCGCGACATCGGCTTCCTGGATGCGGCAAAGGCCGGGCAAATTACCTTTGCCGTATTTCATATCCTCGGCCCCTCGATTGCGTCACTCGATGAAATCGCCGAAACTGCGAATTTCATGGACGGCGCTGAATACTTTCTGGTGAAGAATTTTATCAACAACACAAGCTTCTTCGAGTGGGACCAGGCCACCTACAACTCCTATTTTCATCGCATCAAAAATGCGACCGAGATCACGATCCCAAAGCTGAACGAAATGGCCTATGAACAGGTCGAAGTCGCGTCGGTCCCATTCCTGAAATTCGTCGCCAACAAGGGACCGTGGGACGAAACCGCGAATTATTCCTTTGTGCTGCGCGGTTATGTTCGCCATTGGCTGAGTAACGTGTGGGGTGAATTCGACCGCATCAAGCTGACGGAGATCGTTGGGTCGAAGGACAAGCCAACAGCTGAATAAACCAGCTTTCGGACCTTCCGCATAAAGCGCATACGAGAGATCCATTCATCCTGATTGCCGAGCGAGATGCGCCGCACGCCTGTTTATATCGTTTGCTCTCCCCGGCCGGACGTTGGCAAGACCCTGCTTTCGCGACTGCTGACGGAGTTCATGTTGCTCCAGCACGGCAATGTAGTCGCCTTCGATATCAATCTGCGTGAGCCATCGCTGCTGGATTACCTGCCGCAGCTGACTGAAACGGCGGCCATTGACGACACTTTCGCGCAGATGGCGTTGATGGACCGGCTGATCGTCCATGACAAAATTCCCAAGGTGATCGACCTTGGCCTTCATACCTTCGACAATTTCTACAAAATGGTCGCGGAAATCGGCTTCATGAAAGAAGCGGTGCGCCGTCAGGTTGATCCGGTTGTGCTTTTTATCCCCGACCGCACCCGGCCCTCGTCCAATGCATGGAGCATGCTGCGCTCAACTTTTCCAAACTCAGTGCTTGTGCCGGTTGAGAACGAACATGTGTTATGGGGGGAATCGCCAAAAACATTCGACGTGAAGCCCTTGAAACTCGCCGTCTTGCCTGCGTTTCTCAAGTCGATTATCAGCCGGACCAACTTTTCCTTTACAAATTTTCTTAGGACAACCCCTGATAAATCGTCTGAATTACATCAGTGGGTGCGCAACAATTATCAAAACTTCCGCGAGCTTGAAACGAATTTGATTTTACGCAATCTCTAAGCCGCCTAGTGGCCTTCGAACGTCATCAACGTCCGGACTGGCACATCCATCGCGCGCAGTTTTGCAGCACCACCAAGCTCAGGCAGATCGATAATAAAGCAGGCAGCGATAACGTCCGCACCGATTTGGCGCAGCAACTTGACCGCACCTTCAGCCGTGCCTCCGGTGGCGATAAGATCATCGATCAGGATAACACGCTCGCCGGGCATAATCGCATCGGCATGCATTTCCATTTCATCAAGGCCGTATTCGAGGGAATATGCGATCCGCACTGTTGTATGCGGCAGCTTGCCTTTCTTGCGGATCGGGACGAAGCCCGCAGACACTTGATGCGCCACTGCACCACCAAGAATAAAGCCTCGCGCCTCCATGCCTGCGACTTTATCAATCTTCATTCCAGCCCAAGGCTGCACCAATTCATCGACCGCGCGGCGGAATGCCCGTGCGTTGCCGAGCAAGGTCGTAATATCGCGGAACATGATTCCCGGCTTGGGATAATTCGGAATGGTGCGGACAGCGGCCTTTAAATCGTTTTCCAAAGTCATCGTCATATCTTCCAAATCTCACCGCGGATGAATGAAGGTCCGCACTATTTTGCATTCTGTCCCAGACGGAAGGCGTTCTCGACAATCCGCAGGCCAGCATCGCCTTCCAGCGACATCAGCAACTCGGGATGAAATTGTACGCCACCGACCGGAAGCGTCTTGTGCTCTATGACCATAGCAATGCCGTCTTCAGTGCTCGCAGTCACCTGCAGCACGTCGGGCATGCTGTCCCGCTCAACATACAACGAGTGGTAGCGGCCGATCACGATCTCATTGGGTAAATTGCGCATCAATGTACCGCCGCGCACCTGAATGCGTGAGGGCCTACCATGCGCCGGGGTCGCAAGCTGACTCAGCCTTCCGCCAAAATATTCGCCAATAGCCTGCACGCCAAGACACACGCCAAAAACCGGCATCTGTTTCTCAAGCGCTGCACTAATAAATTTCGACACACCGAAATCCTCCGGCCGCCCTGGGCCTGGAGACAACACAAGAAGATCGTATTTTTCCTTTTGCAGCATCTCGAGCGCGTGAACGTGTCGGATTACGCTGACACTCGCTCCGACTTGCCGGAAATAATCCGCCAACATGTGCACGAACGAGTCTTCATGGTCGATCAGCAACACCCTTTTGCCGGACCCGGTCGCATCAGGCGCAAATGTTGACAAGGGTTTGGCTGGATCGCCACGCAGCGCCTGAAACAGTGCCGCTGCCTTGGTCTGGCATTCTTTTTCTTCAGCGACTGGATCGGAATCGAACAACAACGTCGCGCCAACGCGAACTTCGGCAAGACCGTCTTTCATGCGGATGGTACGGATGGTGAGGCCCGTATTGATGCTGCCGTCGAAACCGACAAAACCAAGCGCGCCGGCATACCAGCGCCGTGGCGAGCGCTCATGATCTTCCACGAACTGCATCGCCCACAATTTCGGCGCGCCGGTCACAGTGACCGCCCATGCGTGGGTGAGAAAACCATCGAGCGCATCGAAACCCGGACGCAGAATGCCTTCAACATGATCGACGGTATGAAACAGCTTTGAATATGTCTCAATCTGTCGCCGCGCCAGCACCTTGATCGATCCCGGCATGCAAACACGTGCCTTGTCGTTGCGATCGACGTCCGTGCACATGTTCAGCTCGAATTCATCCTTCTCGGAATTCAAAAGTTCGCGGATCTGTTCAGCGTCGCCAATCGCATCCGCGCCACGCGCGATAGTGCCGGAAATCGGACAGGTTTCGATCCGCTTGCCGTCGGAGCGCACGAACATTTCCGGTGATGCTGCTACGAGAAATTCGCCTTCGCCGAGATTGATCAGCGCACCGTAAGGCGATGGATTGATCTTGCACAATCGCTGGAACACTTCAGCTGGCGTTCGCTCGCAAGGCTCAGCGAACAACTGTCCGGGCACGGCCTCAAACAGATCACCACGCGCGAATGCCTTGCGCGCCGTCTCAACGGTCGCCTGATAAACACCCGGGGCATGATCTGCAAAGCCTTCACGCTTGGTTTTGGCGTAAACGCTTTCCGGTGTTTCGCGCGGAAGGCTCTTGGTTGACGCACTCTTCCATGCAAACTCATACGTGAGGATCACGCCACGTCCGGTGGCGCGATCATAGGCAAGCAACCGGTCCGGAATATAAAGAACGATATCGCGTTGGTCGCTCTCGCGCGCACGCTTCTGCACGAGGTCTTCCATCTGAAATACGAGATCGTAGGCGAATGCCCCGAACAGGCCGAACAGCGGATCTTCTGCCGAATACAATGCGGCAACGATGTCGCGCACGAGCGACATGATGGAGGCGCGCCGCGTGCGCTGATCCTCATCCACCGGCGCATCGCCACGCACGATGTGGCCCGCGAGCCGCGTGTCACCTTTCTCAGTGATCCTGACGCAAGGTTCGCTCAGGTTCTCGCTAAGGAAAGCGACCAGCACTTTGCCACGATCATTCAGGGCTTCGATGGTGAAATTCACCCCTGTGGATTCCAACCGCAGTGGCGGATTGGCAAATCCCAGATCGAAACTTTCATATCGGCCTGGAACCGTGGTGCCAGATGAGAGCACCACGCCAGGGCGGCGATCCAGCAACGCGATCAGGTCATCGAGCGCCGCGCCACCTGTGAATTCCTCAACGGAACGCGACACATCGAGGCCACGGGCCGTGCGATAGGCGCTGTGCGGAGCAAGGGAGAAAACCGTCCTGTTCATCTGATCCTCTTAACAAAACTGGCAGGAGGAACGCCACACAGGACACAGAGCAAAAGGCCGCCGCACCCTGCGATGGCGGCCCACGATTGAAATTCAAGAAATCGCACCGGCCACCTTCAGGAGGCGGGCCACCAGAGACGGACTGGGCGGGACACGGTGCTCATAGTGCGCAAATCATCACCCGGAACGCACGATGTCAAGGGACTTAAGGCCTCTATCACATTACCCTAAATGCTTTTTGAAGAACTCGGTGGCGCGGCCCCAGGCCAATTCGGCTGCCTCACGATCATGCACCGACATGCGCTGTTCGTTAGCGAAGGCATGGTCGGCATCGTATCGGAAAAATTCAGCGCTCTTACCAGAGGCTTCCAAAGCCTTCTCGAAAGCATCGACCGCCTGCGGCGTGCACCAGTCATCCTTGTTGGCGAAATGACCTTGCAGTGGAATTTTCACATCCGCGGGCTTGGCCGCCTGCTCCGGCGGAATGCCGTAAAAAGCTACAGCCGCCGTCAGTTCCGGAATTTTGCACGCCCCGATGATTGTCACTGCCCCGCCCATGCAAAATCCTGTCAGGCCGACCTTGGCGCCATTCCGCTTCAGATACTGGACAGCCCCGCGCACCGTCTGTTCGGTCGCGTCCATAAAATTCAGCGAGGTCATTTCCTTGTTGGCCGCTTCAGTGTCGTGATACGGGACCACGACGCCATTAAAAAGATCGGGTGCCAGTGCATCGAAGCCGGCCACCGCAAAACGATCGCACATACCTTTGATTTGTTCCGACAGCCCCCACCACTCCTGAATGACAACAACACCCGGCGCATTGCCGCGCGCGGCGTTGGCGAGATAACCTTTGGCTTCCTTGCCGTCGGGACGCTTGAATGAAATGGCGGTACCCATGAGCTACTCCTGAGTGTTCAATAAATTATTCAATAAATTATAATGCGTAGCGATTATAACGAGTGGCCGTTTTTGCTTAAGCGAGCAATGGCACGTTGCAGATCACGTTTGTACTGCAAGAAATCAACAAAAATCCCGTGTTCCCCACGCCCCTTGTCAGGGGCCTTTGCATGATAGGCTGTGATGCGGCGGCGCAAATCAGCCGCTGCATCGGGGTTATTCTTCCTCGCTTTTATATAAGCTGCAATCAGGTCGGTTTGTAGCGCGCGCCCTGGCCAGCCGACACCCGCCCCCTCCAGCAATCCCGCGACATAGAGGCCATTGTCCTGCGGCGGAAAAATGTTGAGATAAAGCCGTGGCGCGCTCGTCTCGCTCTGCCAGTTCAGCACGCTGATATCTTCCAGAAATGGAAACGTGATTTCGTAACCGGTGGCCAGCAGAACGAGATCGACAACATTTGTGCTGCCATCTGAAAATACAACGGTGTCGTTGCGGAATTCCTTAACCGGCTTACGCAGAGCAACATCACCTTGCCCGAGATGTTGTAGCACCAGCGAATTCACGATGGGCGTGCGGTCATAGAGTCGATGCATGGGTTTTGGCAAACCAAAGCGTTCCGGCGGCCCAACCAGAATACGCAGCAACGGTTCATGCATCATCGCACGAAGGCGCTTTGGAATAATGAAACGCCGTGGTTTGTGATTGCCTTCATCAGCCGGTTTTCCTGCCAGGAATTTTGGCACAAAGTGATTGCCGCCGCGCACACTCCACAAGACCTGAGCCGCACGATGGATGGCATCGACGACAATGTCACAACCCGTATTGCCCATGCCGACAATCAACACCCGTTTATTGTCGAAAATATCGGCTGTTTTGTAATCCTTCGCATGCATCAGCGTGCCGCTGAAATTGCCAGGAATTTTTGGAATCAACGGATCGCTGAGATGGCCATTGGCGATAATGACCTCTTCAAAAACATTCGTCGTGTTGTCGCTAAAGGTCGTACGCCAGCCGCCATTTCGCAGCTCGAGTTTGCGCACCTCCGTATTCAGTCGAATGGAAGGATAGAGATCGAAATGCCGGGCAAACGATTTGAAATAGTCCGACACCTGCACATGACTTGGGTAGGCTGGCCAATCTTCCGGCATCGGAAAGTCGGCGAAAGCCGTCGTGCGCTTGGATGAAATCAAGTGCGTCGAGGCATAGACCGCGCTTGGAGAAGCGCCGTAGAGCCACTGCCCGCCGACATCGCTATTGCGCTCCACACCAACCACCGGAAGGCCAGCCTCTTTCAGGCTCTTGATCGCAGCCAAGCCTGCTGGCCCTGCGCCAATGACAAGGGTGGTCATTTCGGCAACTCCGATCGCGCGCGATAGCGTTCAAAAACCTCTAACGCACTATAGCGAGGCGTGAATCCAAAGCTGGTTTTCAACTTGGTGTTGGATAGCACTGGCCGATACTGAATAAATTTAACATGCCCCGGGCCAAGTTTGGTGATGCGCAACAGGCGGAGAAACCAAAGGACTGTCTTGAGCAGCAAGGGTGGAATGGGCAGATAAAACTTGCGATTTCGAGCCGCTATCTCGCGCAAGCTGAGCGTGCCATCACCTGCCAGATTATAGATGCCCGGTTTCGGTTGACGCACCGCTTGCATCAGCGCATCCACCACATCGATGTCAGCGATCAATGAAAATGGCGTCGCCGTTCCGGTCAGCCCCATCACAACGGGTCGCTCAAACATCGCCGTGATCTGATTATTGGTTGCAGGCCCAAGCACCGTGCAAGGCCGAAAAATGGTCTGCGCCAACTGCGGGTGCAGAGCTTGCCATTCAGAGAGAATGTCCTCCACTTCACGCTTGTTGCGCGCATAAGGAAAATCCGCATTGCCGCGCAACGGATCGTCTTCCTGCAATGGTATTGGATTATCGGCGTGATAGCCGTAAGCAGCACCGCTCGAGGTCACGATCAGATGTTCGACACCGCTTGCAAGCGCACACTGCAACACATTCCTGGTGCCGAGCACATCGATTTTCCAGTCGCGTTGCGGATCGCCGCCGACAGCAACGACGGACGCAAGATGCACAACCGTCCGCGGACGATAGGTTTCAAAAGTCTCTTTCAGGCTCGTTGCTCGGATATCACCGGTCACATAAGTCACACCGGGCAGCCGCTCGCCGGTCGCTGTGTCGCGCACATCGAGAGCAATAATGGGCTGCGAATTTAACCCGCCCCTGCGCGTAAGTTCAGCAATCAGCGCATAACCAATGAAGCCAGCGGCACCCGTGACAAGAACAGAACCCGGTGTATCGCTCTTCTGATCTTGGTCCTGCGCGCGTGGATCGCTCATGCAACGCCACCTGTGCGCTGTTGCTGCAAATGTGGATGCGGATCGCGACGTTTCCACCATGCAGCCAGCACCCAACCGGAAATCAGATGCCATACGCCCCAGCCCGCCGCGACCAGCGCCGCACCACCCAAGCCGCCAAGCTGATTGAGAATGAGTGCAAGCCCGAGGCCGGAATTGTGCATGCTCACCTCAATGGTCAGCGCGCGGGTATCGTAATCGCTCAGCCGCAATAGCCGGGCGGTACCCCAGCCAATCGCAACCGCAATGATATTATGCAGCATTACGAACGGAAGAATGGACTGCACAAAAATCGTAAGATAGCGCCCGTTGGTTACCGTGACGCCGCAAATAAAAAACACCAAAAACAAGAACGACAGGATTTGCAGCGGCCGGCGCAAGACATCGCCAAGCTTGGGCAGATAATGCGTGGTGGCAAGTCCCGCAGCCATGGGAAGACCGAGGATTAACATCACCGATCCCAGAAACGACACCGGATCAATGCTGACCTGACGCAACAACGCCGCTGTGTCAGGATTGAGGGCTGCCCAGAACAGAATGTTGAGCGGTGTCGTCACCACAGCCAGCATGCTGGAAACGCCGGTCATGCTGATCGACAACGCGGTGTTGCCCCGCGCCATGTGGGTGATCAGATTCGAAATGTTACCGCCGGGACATGCCGCGACCACCATCATGCCGAGTGCAATGCTGGGCTGCGGCTTCAAAATCATCGTGATCGCCCATGTCACCGCAGGCAAAATCACCAATTGTGCGAGGAGTCCTGAGAGCGGCGCCAAAGGCTTGCGGAAGACCTGAACAAAATCTTTGACTGCGCAAGTCGAGCGCCACGCCGTAAATGATGAGCGCAAGCACAGCTCCAAGAATCAATTTGGCCTGTGGGATTGATGTCCAACAGGATGCCGTCGATCGATGCGCCCATTCGCCCCCCCCTACAAACATCCCAGAGCGCGGCATGCTATCCCAAACCCACACGCAGCAAAAAGGCCCCAACATGGGGCCTTTCGCAATTTAAATCTGACGCAACACAATCTCGACAAAGCGCAATCAATGCGCGCCCGCCCAAACCTTCCGCTTCGTGAAATACAGGAGGCCTGAGAAGATGATCAGGAACACCATGACCTGTAGGCCCAGGCGTTTGCGCGCTTCAAGATGTGGCTCCGCGGTCCACATCAAGAATGCGGAAATATCCTTGGCGTACTGCTGCAGCGTTGCTGGCGAACCATCCTCGAATGTCACCTGACCGTCACTCAATGGCGGCGGCATCTTGATGGCGTGACCGGGGAAATACTTGTTATAGAACGAACCCTCCGGAAGGGTGACACCCTGTGGCGGCTTGTCTTGATAGCCTTGCAGCAAAGCGTCGATGTAATTCGGACCGCGCTCCTGGAATTGCAGGAAGAAGTCGAAAATGAACTGCGGGAAACCGCGCTCATAGGAACGAGCTTTGGCCATCAACGACAGATCAGGCGGATAGGCTCCACCATTGGCAGCGCGGGCCGCCTGTTCGTTCGGGAATGGTGACGGGAAATAATCCGCAGGCCGGCCGGGGCGTTCGAACATGTCACCCTTATCGTCCGGGCCATCCTTGATCTTGTATTCCGAAGCGAGAGCCTCGACTTGAGCTGCTGAATAACCAGGGCCACCCGGATCAGCCAGATTGCGGAAAGCCACATACGACAGCGAATGGCACGACGCGCAAACTTCCTTGTAGATTTTCAGGCCACGCTGCAACTGACCGCGATCAAATTTGCCAAAGGGTCCAGCGAACGACCACTTTTGCGACGGTGGTGTGAGGCCATGCGAATCATCGGCAGCGCTCACTTGGTTTGCAAAACCAAGCAGCAGCGCACCGCCGAGTGCGATGGCAAGCATGGTGGACACCATCGGTTTTTTCAGCGAGCCAGTTTTTGCCAGCACGTCTTCCGCAATCGAGTTCGGCACAGGACGGGTTTTCTCGATACGAGAGAGGATCGGCAGCACCACCAGGAAATGGAGGAAATAATAAGCGGTGCCGATACGCGCCAGCGTGACATACAAGCCTTCCGCCGGTTTTGAGCCGAGCCAACCCAGCAGAAAACAGTCAACTACGAAAATCCAGAAGAACTGCTTCGCGAGCGGACGGTAGCGTGACGAGCGCACTTTAGAGCTGTCGAGCCACGGCAGGAACGCCAGCACGATGATAGCGCTGAACATCGCCACAACGCCCGCCAGCTTGTTCGGAATCGAACGCAGGATCGCGTAGAACGGCAGATAATACCATTCCGGCACGATATGGGCCGGCGTCACGGACGGGTTGGCCGGAATGTAGTTGTCGGCGTCACCGAGATAGTTCGGCACGTAGAACACGAACCAGGCGAAGAACAACAGGAAGCACGACATGCCGAACGCGTCCTTGATGGTCGCGTAAGGCGTGAACGGCACGGTGTCTTTCTCGGTCTTGGGCTCGACGCCAGCCGGATTGTTCTGCCCGGCGACATGCAGCGCCCAGATATGCAGCACGACAACACCGGCAATCACGAACGGCAGCAGATAGTGCAGCGAGAAGAAGCGATTCAAAGTCGGATTGCCGACCGAATAGCCGCCCCACAACAATGTGACGATGCTGTCGCCGACATACGGAATCGCGGAGAACAGGTTGGTGATGACGGTGGCGCCCCAGAAGCTCATTTGGCCCCACGGCAGCACGTAGCCCATGAAACCGGTGGCCATCATCAGCAGATAGATAATGACGCCAGAGATCCACAGAACCTCGCGTGGCTCCTTGTATGACCCGTAATAAAGACCGCGGAACATATGAATGTAGACGGCGATGAAGAACATCGACGCACCATTGGAATGCAAGTAACGCAGCAGCCAGCCGTAATTGACGTCGCGCACAATGCTTTCAACCGACTTGAAGGCCAGATCGACATGCGGCGTGTAATGCATCGCGAGAATAATGCCCGTGATGATTTGCACGCCGAGCATCAGCGACAGAATGCCGCCAAACGTCCACCAGTAATTCAGGTTACGCGGCGTCGGATAAGCGACGAAGGAAGAGTGGATCAGGCCGAAAATTGGCAAGCGCCGTTCAATCCACTTTACGACTGGATTTTGCGGCTGGTAGTCGGATGGTCCGCTCATGATGCGATCCTGAATTAAAATAAAAGCCAATCAGCTAATGGATGAAGCTCAGCCGATCTTGATTTTGGTGTCGGTGAGAAAGGCGTAAGGCGGCACCGGCAGATTGGTTGGAGCCGGTCCCTGCCGGATGCGGCCAGAGGTGTCGTACTGCGACCCATGGCACGGGCAGAAGAAGCCGTCGTAATTGCCCTCATGCGCAATCGGGATGCAGCCGAGATGGGTGCAGATGCCGACAACCACGAGCCACTGATCATGGCCTTCCTTGACCCGGGACTGGTCGCTCTGCGGATCGGGCAGGCTCGACAACGGAACCGCGCGCGCCGCCTCGACCTGCTTCTTGGTGCGGTGGCTGATATAGATGGGCTTACCGCGCCAGAATACCTTGATGTCCTGGCCTGAGGCGATCGGAGTGAGATCGACCTCGATCGGCGCACCCGCCGCGACAGTCGAAGCATCCGGATTCATCTGAGAGATGAGCGGCCAAGCGACCGCCACGGCACCGACAGCAGCCGCAGCTCCTGTCGCAACATAAAGGAAATCACGGCGTGTGCGGATCAGCCGAAGAAGACGTCGTCACGATTGCAAACCCTTTCCGAACCGCAACCGGCGAGCTCACCCCATTGAGCGCGCTGGTAGCGCCAGGAGAAGCAACCGGTGCCCGCGCTGCCCGCGGGTGCAGAACGACCACTTGTTGTCCTGCTCAACCGAGCAGAACATGTAGTCCAAAATCGTTCTATTGGCACCCTTGCCGGGAGAGCGCAAGCCCGCTATCCGCTCTCTCGCGTGCGATGCACTGAAACCGCTAAAAGCGGAGATTTTTCCTAAGAATTTTTCAAGGCTGGAGGGCTATTCCTGAATGCGCATTGCGCTTTTTCAACCAGACATTCCGCAAAACACGGGCACGATTCTGCGCCTGTGTGCTTGCCTGAATGTGGAAGCGCATATTATCGAACCAGCCGGTTTTCCGGTCACAGACCGCCACTTTAGGCGGGCCGGCATGGACTATCTCGATCAGGTAACGATCATGCGTCATGATTCCTGGTCAAAATTCGAACAATGGCGGAGTGCGAATGGCTGCCGGCTGGTGCTTTTTTCAACCAAAGGTGCCCGTCCCTATCTCGATTATCGCTACGCGAACAACGATATTCTTTTGTTCGGGCGGGAATCAGCAGGCGTCACGGACGAGGTGGCCGCAATCGCAGACGAGCGACTGGTTATTCCAATCGCATCCGGTATGCGCTCACTGAACGTGGCCATGGCGGTGGCGATGGCGCTTGGCGAGGCGCTGCGGCAAACAGGCGGAGTGTTTTCGAACGAAGTGGGCACAGGTTTGTGTGAAGAAAACACGACAAAATAAAAGGCCACACAAGAGGACTTTCGATTGAGTTACGCGGTCAAGGAAATCTTCCTGACGTTACAGGGCGAAGGCGCACACGCCGGTCGCACGGCGGTCTTTTGCCGGTTCAGCGGCTGCAACCTGTGGACTGGCCGCGAGCAGGATCGCACCACTGCGACCTGCCAGTTTTGTGATACCGACTTTGTCGGCACCGACGGCACACTGGGCGCCCGCTACGACACGGCCCAAGACCTCGCCAATACTATCGCAGCCCAATGGGCAGGGTTTCAGGATAATCGTTATGTGGTGCTCACCGGCGGCGAGCCAATGCTGCAGATCGATACACCGCTTATTGATGCTTTGCATGCGCATGGATTTACAATCGCAGTCGAAACCAATGGCACCATTGCACCACCGCCGGGGCTTGACTGGATTTGCGTCAGTCCCAAAGCAGATGCCCCCCTCGTCGTCCGCAAGGGTCACGAACTGAAACTGGTTTACCCGCAAGAAAAGGCCCAGCCGGAGGACTTTGCCGGCCTCTCTTTTGAGCGGTTCTCCTTGCAGCCGATGGACGGACCTGACATAGCGCAAAATACTGCACGCACGATTGAATATTGTCTGCGCCATCCGCAATGGCGGCTCAGCCTGCAGACACACAAGACGCTTGGTATTAGATAAGACTGGAATTTTTTTATGTGGGAATTGACAAAATC
The DNA here is from genome assembly GCA_963811795.1 of uncultured Alphaproteobacteria bacterium. Classification (GTDB taxonomy): domain Bacteria; phylum Pseudomonadota; class Alphaproteobacteria; order Rhizobiales; family Xanthobacteraceae; genus Afipia. The sequence continues at coordinate 179,399 of CAWESR010000016.1, read as the reverse complement.
CTTCCGTTTCGAGGCCGCGCATTCGCTGCCCGGCACGACGCTTGGCGAGACGAGCGAGGAAATTCACGGCCACTCATTTCGTGCCGAAATCAGCATTCGCGGTATCCCTGATCCCGCCACTGGTATGATCGTCGATCTCGGTGTTTTTGAGCAGAAGATGGCCGAGGTCCAAAAAACGCTCGATCACAAACTGCTCGACCGCATCAAACCGCTTGGGGCACCAACGTTGGAAAATCTCGCACGATATATCTGGGATCGGGTGCAGCATGCTGGCCGGGTAACGCGCGTGAGCGTTCATCGCGATAGTTGCAATGAGAGCTGCACCTACTTCGGTCCGCAAAGCTAAACACAAGGAAACAAAAGCCGACATGGCTGACAACGCACTCGAACAACGTAAAGCACGCGCCCGCGGATGGTTCGAGCAATTGCGCGACGACATGTGCGCGTCACTCGAAAAACTTGAGGATGAAGCACCCGCCGATCTCTATGCTGGCGATGCGGGACGTTTCAAACGCACGGCATGGGATCGCACCGATCATACCGGCGCCCCAGGCGGTGGTGGCGTAATGTCGGTGATGCGCGGACGGTTGTTTGAAAAAGTTGGCGTCCATTGCTCCACGGTCCATGGTGAATTTGCGCCGGAGTTTCGCGCGCAAATTCCAGGCGCAGCGGATGATCCCCGCTTCTGGGCTTCGGGAATTTCGCTGATCGCTCATCCGCGCAATCCGAATGTTCCGGCGGCGCATATGAACACGCGCTTCGTTGTGACCACCAAAGCGTGGTTCGGCGGCGGCGCAGATCTCACGCCCGTGCTGGATCGGCGACGAACACAGGACGATCCGGACAGCGTGCGCTTCCATACCGCGATGAAAGCCGCCTGCGATACTCATAAGACAATCGCGCCTTACGACAAATACAAGGCATGGTGCGATGAATATTTCTATCTGCCCCACCGCAAGGAAGCCCGCGGCATCGGTGGCATCTTCTATGACTGGCACGATTCAGGAAATTGGGATGCCGATCTCGACTTCACGCAGGACGTTGGTCGCATGTTTGCCGGAGTTTATCCGGAGCTTGTGCGGCAAAATTTTGCGACATCATGGAACGGCGCCGACCGCGAAGAACAATTGGTACGCCGGGGCCGCTATGTCGAATTCAACCTGCTCTATGATCGCGGCACGATTTTCGGCCTGAAGACCGGCGGCAATGTTAACTCAATTCTTTCGTCAATGCCGCCAGAAGTGAAATGGCCTTAAGAGCTCTCACGTAGGCGTGGATGGCCAATCACGTCGGCCATGAGCGCGGAGAAGGCATCAAGCCGTGATGTTCACGCGCGATGTTTTGCCTTGCATATTCTCCAAAGTCGCAAGGAGGTTTTTGAAACCTTCATAGCCGGACTTCGGATCGCTGGCGTAACCGCCCTGTTTCAAAAACTCCAATTCACCCTTGATCTCTTGCAGGTAGTTGACAGGTTTGTTGGCAAACTCCGCTAACTGTTCGGATGAATACCCATCGCGAACAATCGGCATGCCCATCATTTGCAACCGGAGTAACTCACGCATCCCAATTTTGCCCGACTGCAAAAGGTCCTGCGTAACGCCCTTCATCTGGTTCGGCGTCATGTTGGTAAAATCGTAAGTCGAAACCCCGCTTCCCGTCTGGGTAGCTGTGGATGTGACAGCAAATCTTTTGCCGCTGTGCCAAGAGCATCGGCAAAATTTGCCTGATAGCCCGCAGTCGATTTTTTCGCGGCGGAGGCAAAAACAGCGCTATTATTGGGATAATTCACAGATGAAATCATAACGCATCCATACAATCATTGGCACATCGCAAGTGGAGCAAATCATGTGCCAACACTCAGGCCGTCATCACCGGACTTGTTCCGGTGATCCCGAACGTAATCAGACACAGTGCGCTCGACATCTACAATCAATGCTCGCGTGTGATGCGCGCGAGGGTTTCGTCTGCAATCGCTTTCAAGGCTGCCTCATTGAGAGGAAGACCGGCTGCGAGCCATGCATCTTCCGCCAGCTTGAGCACACGACCGAGCGCCGGCCCCTCGCCAATTCCACGCGAGATGAAATCCGCCGCCTTGAGCGGAAATGCCGGCGCCGTCCATCGATCCGGCAATGTTGCAAGCATCGGCCATTGCGGTGAACTCAAATCTTGACCGGACCGCGCCCAAGCCAGCATGACACGCTCCCGATAACGCGCCTCGCCAAGACGATAGAGCCTGCGCCGCGCAGCCGCCTCATTCATGCCCTTGAGCCGCCACCACCGATGGCCCATTAAATCCAGCTGCTTGGCTTCAACGTTGGACAGACGCAATCGCTGCGTGAGACGCCTCGCATCTTCCGTGACCGCAACTGCCAACGCACCTAAACGCCGGATCGGATCCGCATCGAGTCCGAGCACGTGCTCCGCCTCGATCATCTTTGCAAATGCACCGTGATAAGCAACACCGCCGATGACGCGCAGAAGCAGCCCGCCATCGTCCATCGCCACCAGTGCTATTGCTGCACCCTTGGCCACCACCAGCTTCAGCATTTCCATGCGCACGCGCTCGGCGGACAAATCCGCGAGGCCCGCACGACTCTCAATGCAGGCGGTTAGCGCAGCCCGATCCAGTTCGCCCTCGCCATACGCCGCATGAATGCGGAAGAACCGCAGGATACGCAGATAATCCTCGGCAATGCGTTGCGACGGCTCGCCGATGAAACGAACACGCCGCGCAGCAATGTCCTCAAGTCCACGCCACATGGTCGTGGATCATGCCGTCTGAAGTCACCGACAAGGCGTTCATCGTGAAATCGCGCCGCTGCGCATCGCGGGTCCAATCGCGTCCGAATGCAACTGTCGCCTTGCGGCCAAACGTCTCGATGTCTTCGCGCAGCGTGGTGATTTCAAAAGCCTGCGCATCGACCACCAGTGTCACAGTGCCATGTTCAATTCCGGTCGGCACGCTCTTGATGCCTGCTGCTGTGGCACGGCGTATCACCTCGTCAGGCACAGCGGTCGTCGCGATATCGATCTCGCCGACAGGCACGCCGAGCAGCGCATTGCGCACAGCGCCACCAATGACACGGGCTTCCTCGCCATTGGCATTGAGCAATGCCAGCACGCGCGCGGCGGAACCGGATGTGAGCCAGGCTGCATTGTGCAGTGAACGCACGGTGCTCATTTCTCTGTTCCCTGAATGAGCTTGCCGTCTTCTATGTGGGCTGGCGTATAGGTCGAGCCTGGCGGAGCACCGGAGAAATTCGCCAACACCACAAGACTAACGATGACAAGCAGCAACGCACCGAACGTCAATTTGCCAACAATGTGGACCGGCCACGACGCTGTAAGAAAAATATCTGACCGGCTGGCCAGTAGAAAAAGCGCATAGACCGCGAATGGAATGAGAAATATGGCAACCTCGGTGAGGATGGGACGGATCATGAAAGATAAATCCGCTCATAGAGCACGCGCAGCATCCCCGCAGTGGCACCCCAGATATACCGCTCTTCAAAAGGCATCTCGTAGAACGAGCGCTGCATGCCGCGGAATTCCTTGCTTCCCAACCTTGTGATTAATCGGGTCCATCAAGAACGTCAGCGGCACTTCAAAAACATCATCGACTTCATTGTCGCAAACGCTGAGTTCAAATCCGGGACGCACCCGCGCCAGCGTTGGCAGAATGCGAAAACCAAATCCGGTTGCATAGACATCAAGATAGCCGATGGGATCGACAAAGCTGCGCGCAAGTCCGATCTCTTCCTCGCGCCTCGCGTAAGGCCGCCTCAAGCGGCGACGCGTCACCGGCATCGATCTTTCCGCCAGGAAAAGAAATCTGCCCTGCGTGTTCGTTCAGATGTGCGGCCCTTGTCGTCAAAAGCACAGTCGGCATGTCGTGATCGACGATGCCGATCAATACCGCCGCGGCACGAATCGGACGCTCCTTGGCGATGATCTGCAACATATAATCGGTGCCGATATCGCCAGTTGACGCCAAAATATTTGCGTCGTTCAAACCGGGTGGAATATCGAAGGTCAGGCGCTCCCGGGCACGGCGGAAAAACTCTGCGGAATTCATCTCGGTCCGATCACCGCCTGCAACGGAAGCATTCTTCAAAGCAGCGCCCTTCAAAGTCCTATCGTTCAAACTGCGCCCTCACCTGCTCTGCGCCGGCCATGGCGAAGAAAGCGCCATTCGATACCACGCCGAACATGTCGCGGCCATCGACAACTCGTTCCTCACCCATCTCAACCAGATCATAATAAAGCGCTCGCGTAACCTTCGCCCATAAATCCGATCGTACATGCAGGTATGGCGTCAGCCCTCCGTCGGCTGCCATCTCAAACCTCAGGCCGTGAGCGGCATCGCATGGCACCCAGTCATCGACATTGGTGCGAAAACTGAGACGCCGAGCGTCGCCTTCACCCTCCTGACGCATTTCCACTGCCATAAACGGGACGTCATCGACACGAATGCCGACCTTTTCAACCGGAGTGACCAGAAAATATTTGCCATCTTCACGCTTAAGAATGGTCGAGAACAACCGCACCAGCGCCGGGCGGCCAATCGGGGTTCCCAGGTAAAACCATTTGCCATCGCTGGCGATCCGCATGTCGAGATCGCCGCAGAACGGCGGATTCCACAGATGAACAGGCGGCAGGCCTTTTCCCGCAACATCGCGGGCAGCAACGGTCAATCCTTCCAGCCGCCGAGCCAATCAAGCTCTGAATTCTGCCCTTGCTTCGCCATTGTTTAGCCTGACGCTAACGCATGATCCGCCAAAGTGTGAGCGGTTTGGCGAAAAGATCATGCGTTCTTACAATAATTTAGAGCGCGATCGGACGCAAAACCGGTTCCCACTTTTGCTGATCGCGCTCGCCTTGTTTGGCATCATAAAATGCATGCTTTGGCACCACTGGTGCAAGTATTGGTGCAAGTATTGACATGATGCCAGAGTCGCCACAACGTGATGAAGAGTAAAACCTTCAAACGGTTAATGTGGGGATAGTTTAATTCAAGGAATACATGGCCTTTGCAGCAGTTTAGCATGGATCATGACATAATCTGCGCGTCAAATTCTGCATTTATAGGCGCTGGCATTGGCGTTCCACGCAAGGAGTAATTCATCACTCGTTCCGACATGGCACGCAACGATCCGGCCGGATCAGATGGCATCGAAAAGCTTGAAGATGTCATCGTGCGTTCTGCCGAACAGATTACAGGCAACATCCGTGCGGCCAGGGAGGCGATTTCCACGATCATCTTTGGACAGGAACGGGTGATCGACAATGCTCTGGTGACGATCCTCTCGGGCGGTCATGCGCTCTTGGTCGGCGTGCCAGGTCTCGCCAAGACCAAGCTTGTCGAGACGCTCGGCGTGACGCTCGGTCTCGATGCCAAGCGTGTGCAGTTCACCCCCGATCTGATGCCATCGGATATTCTCGGCGCCGAAGTGCTCGATGAAAGTACGACCGGCAAACGCTCGTTCCGCTTTATTTCCGGGCCGGTGTTCGCGCAGCTTCTGATGGCCGATGAAATCAATCGCGCCAGTCCGCGCACGCAGTCGGCGCTGCTGCAAGCGATGCAAGAACAGCACATCACTGTGGCAGGCGCGCGTCATGATCTGCCGAAACCGTTCCACGTGCTGGCCACGCAAAACCCCCTGGAGCAGGAAGGCACCTATCCCCTGCCCGAAGCACAGCTCGACCGTTTCCTGATGGAGATTGATGTCGATTATCCAGACCGCGATGCCGAACGTCGCATCCTGTTTGAAACAACTGGCGCCGAGCAAACCGCACCCAAGGCGGCAATGACCGCAGATATACTTCTAACCGCCCAGAGGCTGGTGCGGCGTCTGCCCGTCGGCGATTCAAGTGGTCGAAGCAATTCTGTCACTGGTGCGCTCGGCGCGCCCGGATGAAGCCAGCAATCAAAGCGGCAAGCTGATTGCGTGGGGACCGGGGCCGCGCGCCAGCCAGGCGCTGATGCTCGCGGTTCGCGCGCGCGCATTGCTTGATGGCCGTCTCGCTCCCTCCATCGATGATGTGCTCGACCTCGCTGAACCTGTTCTAAAACACCGCATGGCATTGACATTCGCGGCGCGCGCGGAAGGCCAGACTGTGACCGATGTCATCAAGCAATTGAAAACGCGGATCGGTTGATGGCAGCAAAGCGCCAACACGCAACGCAAGAGATCGCGGCAATCCGGCGCGCAGATGGTGAAAGCCGTTCTCTTGCAGCCTCGCTGCCGCGTCTTGTGCTTGAGGCCAGGCGAATTGCTGCAAATGTTATCCATGGCTTGCATGGCCGCCGCCGCGCAGGCACGGGTGAGAACTTCTGGCAGTACCGGCGCTTCGTTTCAGGCGAAGCCTCGCAAAATGTCGATTGGCGGCGATCGGCACGCGATGATCATTTGTATGTCCGCGAGCAGGAGTGGGAGGCAGCGCACACAGTGTGGCTGTGGCCAGACCGTTCGCCTTCGATGGCATTTGCCTCAAAGACCGCGCGCGACAGCAAGCTCGAGCGTGCCTTGGTGGTGACATTTGCTCTCGCCGAATTGCTGGTTACCGGTGGCGAGCGCGTCGGCATCCCCGGCCTGATGAACCCAAGTTCGAGCAGCAATATCGTTGACAGGATGGCGCAGGCGATGCTGCACGATCATACGGCCCGGCTGAGTTTGCCGCCGCATTTCGTGCCAGCAGCACTCGCTGAGGTCGTCGTGCTTTCAGATTTCTGGTCGCCGATCAGTGAAATCCGCACCATGCTCGGCGGCCTATCGGCATCCGGCGCTCACGGCACGTTGCTGCAAATCGTCGATCCGGTCGAAGAAACTTTCCCCTATTCAGGCCGGATTGAATTCATCGAACCTGAGGGTGGCGGCACGATCACTGCTGGGCGCGCCCAGAATTGGACAGCGGATTATATTGCGCGCCTGAGCGCACACCGCGCGGATATTCGCACCGAGACCAACAAGCTCAACTGGTTATTCTCAACTCACACCACAAACCGATCCGCTGCTGAAGTGTTGCTGTTCCTGCATAGCGGCATGATGGCCGCCAAGGGCGACGCGCGAAACGCATCAAGTGCTACGAGGCGTGCATGGTAGGGCTTCCGCTTTCATTCACTGAGCCGTGGTTGCTGATGGGGCTCCTGAGTCTGCCTGCTTTGTGGTGGCTGCTGCGCGTAATTCCGCCGCGGCCCCAAAGGATCGATTTTCCTCCCACCCGACTCTTGTTCGACATCGCGCCAAGGGAAGAAACGCCATCGCGCACACCCTGGTGGCTAACCGCATTGCGATTGCTTATTGCAGCACTTGTCATTTTCGCTTTAGCCGGACCGGTCTGGAATTCGAACCAAGGTGTGGCGCGCTCAAATGCACCACTGGTGATCCTGCTCGACGACGGATGGAGTGCTGCGGCAAGCTGGGAAGCGAGGATCAAGACAGCGGACGAACTGATCACGGACGCTGATACGGATCGCCGTGCAGTTGCGATTGTTCCTTTATCCGAGAGCACTCGCGATATCTCATTGATGCCAGCAGGAACCGCACGCGTTGCCTTGCGCCAGCTTGCGCCAAAACCTTTCGCGGTTGAGCGCGTGGAGACGCTGCCAGCCATCGCACGCTTTCTTGCCCAAACTGGGAACAGCGATATCGCATGGCTAAGCGATGGCATCGATACCGGACGTGGAACTGAATTTATCGAAGGTCTCGCGAAGATCGCTCAAGATCGCGCGCTCACGATTTTCGAAAGCGGTACACCGCCTGCTCATGCACTCACTGCTGCAGAAAATGCTGCGGCGAAAATGACGGTCAAGGTGCTGCGCGCCAATACGGGCGGTGGCGATATCGGCCTTATTCGCGCGCTCGATCAAAAAGGCTCGCCACTTGCCGATGCACGATTTGCTTTCAATGCACAGGATCGCGAGACAGAAGCCAGCTTCGATCTGCCAGTGGAATTACGCAATGACATCGTGCGCCTCGAAATTGCAGGCGAACGATCTGCCGGTGCCGTACAGTTGCTCGACAAGCGCTGGCGACGGCGCGCGATCGGTATCGTCAGCGGCGCAACCAGCGATACCGCCCAGCCACTTCTTGCATCGACTTTCTATTTGACGCGAGCGCTGGCCCCATTCGCCGATGTCCGCTTAGGCGAACGCGTGGCTCCTGCCGTGGCGATTGGACAATTTCTCGATCAAAAGCTGCCGATGATCGTGCTGGCCGATGTCGGGACGCTATCACCTGAAATTCGCGAACGTCTTAACACCTGGATCGCGCAAGGCGGTGTGCTGATACGTTTTGCCGGACCGCGCTTGGCGGCGGGTGATGACGACCTGATACCTGTGAAACTACGACGTGGAGGCCGTAGTCTCGGTGGCAGCCTCACCTGGGAAAAACCGCAACCGCTTGCCAATTTCGCCACGGATGGACCCTTTGCCGGTCTGGCAGTGCCGAAGGATATTGCTGTCACGCGGCAGGTGCTGGCGGAACCGGACCCGGCGCTCGCCTCGCGAAGCTGGGCATCGTTGCTTGACGGAACTCCTCTTGTCACAGGTGAGCGTCGCAATAAGGGTGTCATCGCACTGTTTCATATCAGCGCCGATATGCGTTGGTCCGATTTGCCGCTCTCCGGCACTTTCGTGGAAATGCTGCGACGGCTCGTGGATATGTCAGGCACCACGTCCAACACCGGAGCAGGTGTTGCTGCCGAGGCAACCACGGAAACTGTCGCACCGTTGCGCACACTTGATGGCTTTGGCGCATTCGGACCACCGCCCGCAACAGCGAAGCCGCTGCGGGCTGATTTCCGTGACCGCGCTACGCTCGACCACCCGCCAGGACTTTATGGACCCGCCGATGGCCCGCTTGCCGTCAACGCACTCACCGCAGCGGATCGTTTGGCAGCGCTCGATACATCGACGCTGAAAGCACGTCGCGCGACCTACACCAATGCGGAACCGCGCGATCTCCGCGGATTAATTCTCACTGTGGCGCTCGGGTTGTTTCTGATCGATGCGATCATCGTGGCAATTATCGGTGGAGGTCTGACAGCGCTCGTGCGGCGCCGCGTAACGGCTACCTTGATGTTGGCGACAGCCCTCTCCCTCACGATGGCAGAGCCCTCTCCATCATATGCGCAACAAGCCAGTCCTGGGAGGACCAGCCCTGTCAATGACGAGGCTTCCCTCAAGGCCGTATCACAGACCCGCCTCGCCTATGTCGTCACCGGTAATGCCGATGTGGATAATATCGTCAAAACAGGCATGGCGGGGCTGACACTGTTTCTCGCCCAGCGTACCGCGCTTGAGGCAGGCGACCCGGTCGGCGTCGATCCGGCACGTGACGAGCTGTCGTTTTTTCCACTGCTCTACTGGCCTGTGATTTCAGGTGCGCCAAAACCATCCCAGGACGCAATCAACCGGCTCGATGCTTATATGAAACAGGGCGGCACTGTGCTGTTCGATACCGCGATGCAATCGAGGCATCGCCGAGTTCCGGCGGCGAATCCCAGACAAGCATCCAGACCCCTGGCATGCTGACGTTACGCAATATTCTTTCATCGCTCGATATTCCCGAGTTGGAGCCAGTGCCGCGCGAACATGTTTTGACCAAAACATTCTATCTGTTGCGCGATTTCCCCGGACAATTCAATTCCGGCCAAACCTGGGTGGAAACATTGCCGCGCGGTGAGGATGATGATGTCGCGGAACGACCTGCGCGCGGTGGCGATGGCGTCTCGCCCATTATCATCACCTCAAACGATTTTGCCGGCGCGTGGGCGATACGGCCTGATGGACAACCAATGTTGCCGTTATCACCGGGCGAACCGCGCCAACGTGAGCTCGCTTTCCGGGCAGGCGTCAACATCGTGATGTACACGCTGACCGGCAACTACAAGGCCGATCAGGTGCACGCGCCTGCGCTGATCGAACGGTTGGGGCAATGATCTCATGATGCAATACGGCATCGCATTTGCACCGCTTGTTCCCACGCTCGTGCTGTGGATCGGGCTTGCCGGTGTCACTTTGATTGCAGCCGCGCTGCTGGTCACGCGCGTGCGCGGCGCAGTCGTGCGTATCGCAGCATTGGCGCTGATCCTGATGGCACTCGCCAATCCCTCCTTTACCCGCGAGGAGCGCGAACCGCTGACCTCCGTTGCCGCAGTCGTTGTCGATAAAAGTCCAAGCCAGAATTTCGGCGAGCGCACCCGTGAAACCGATGCGGCGCGCGAAGCACTGGTCACCAAACTCAAAGAGATCAAGGGCCTGGAAGTGCGCGTCGTCGAGGCTGGCCGGGCTGACGGCGAAACCGACGGCACCAAACTATTTGGCGCAATATCTTCCACCCTGTCCGATGTGCCGACAGACCGCGTCGCAGGGGCATTTCTGATTACCGATGGGCGCGTGCATGACATTCCCGCCAGCGCAGCCACTGTCGGATTCAATGCACCGATCCATGCGCTGATTACCGGACGCAAAGATGAACGCGATCGCCGCATCGCGATTGTTGCCTCACCCCGCTTCGGTATCGTCGGCCAGACCCAAACCATCACTTACCGCCTGGATGACCAGGGCGTGAGCGGCGAAAGCGCGCAGGTCACGGTCCGCCGCGATGGCGAGGTCCTCAGTCAACGGGCAATCCGGAGCGGCGAGAGCGTCAACGTGACGATCGAAATTCCGCATGCAGGGCCGAACATCGTCGAGATCGAAGCCTCACCGCTCAAAGATGAACTGACGCCAGTGAACAACCGCGCCGTGGTATCCATCGACGGTGTGCGCGACAAGTTACGTGTATTGCTTGTCTCAGGCGAACCGCACTCAGGCGAGCGGACATGGCGTAATCTCCTGAAATCCGACGCCAGCATCGATCTCGTGCATTTCACGATTCTGCGTCCACCGGAAAAGCAGGACGGCACGCCAATCAATGAGTTATCGTTGATTGCGTTTCCAACACGCGAACTGTTCCAGCAGAAGATCAACGAATTTCAGCTAATCATTTTTGATCGCTACGCCCGACAAGGCGTGCTGCCGATTTCCTATTTCGACAATATCGCGCGTTATGTGCGTGACGGCGGTGCGGTGCTGGTTTCAGCCGGTCCCGATTATGCAAGCTCCACCAGCATCTGGCGCACACCACTTGATGCCGTTTTGCCGGCAGAGCCTGTCGGCGTCACCGAGAAGAGTTTCACAGCGCGCCTCAGCAATCTCGGCAAGCGCCATCCTGTCACACGCGGGCTTGAAGGCTCGGCAAGCGAGCCCCCAAAGTGGAGCCGTTTTTTCCGGCTCGTCGATACCCGCAATCCATCGGAACCGCCGGTTATGGAAGGTCCCGACGGCAAACCGCTGCTGTTGTTGTCGCGACAAGGTGAAGGCCGCGTCGCGCTTTTGTTGTCCGATCATATCTGGTTGTGGGCACGCGGTTATGAAGGCGGTGGCCCCCATCTCGATCTTTTACGCAGATTATCCCACTGGTTGATGAAACAACCTGATCTTGATGAAGAAGCACTTCATCTAAAGGTTGAAGGCCGCGATCTTGTGGTGTTGCGCCAGACCATGTCCGATACCGTGTCACCGGTGAGCATCACTTCGCCGTCCGGCGCCACACGGCAACTCACACTCTCCGCTAAGGACCCTGGCGAATGGCGCGCAACCACCAACGCGGATGAGCTAGGTTTGTGGCAAGCAACCAACGGCGAGCTGAAAGCGCTGATCAATGTCGGCCCGGCCAACCCAAAGGAGTTTTCCGAAGTCACATCCACAACCGAAATGCTTGCCCCTCTGCTGGAGGCGACTGGAGGCGATGCACGGCGCGTGGCCAACAATGGCAGTGTGAAATCTTCCGCGCATTCTGCCAGTCCAGGCTTCAAATGTATTTCGGGGCGAAGGCTGGCTCGGCGTAAAGATGCGTGATGCCAGCGTGGTGCGCGGCATCGGTGTGCTGCCAATCTTTGCAGGCTTGATCGGTCTGCTGCTCCTGCTCGGCGCATTCGCGACCACCTGGCTGCGCGAGGGCCGCTGAAGCTGCGTTGAATAATTCATTGGCCGACTGGGCCAATGGCCGAGCCTCTCAGCTGACGGCTACTTCATCTCTCCTGTGTGGAGAGGGAGGAGAAATTCCAATCCGGACGAATAGCGCCGCTTACACCTTCGAATGCTCCGGGCACAAGCTCAGTCACCAGCAGACGCGCGGGATCGACCGGACCCGGCATTGTTGCCAGACCTTTAGGAATCCGCTTGAAACCAGTGCGACTGTAATAAGGCTCGTCTCCAACCAGCACGATAAGGCGATGTCCTTTGTCTTTCGCATCCTTCAAGGCACGCTCAAGCAGGGCACCTCCAACGCCGCGCCCGCGAAACGGTGGCTCGACTGTGAGCGGACCGAGCAACAGCGCTGGCGTATCGCCGATACAAACAGGAAGCTGACGTACTGAGCCAACCATCAGAGTGCCAATCCGCGCCGTGAAGGATAAATCAAGCACGTGATCAACGTGCTCGCGCAACCGATAGGCACTCAACACAAAACGGCCAGGGCCGAATGTGCGTTCATGCAGCCGCTCGATCGCATGAGCGTCGTTGGGTGTCTCAGACAAAATGGTCAGGGAAAGATCAGTCATCACAGTCCGAAAGTTTTACAGTCCGAAAGTTTTCAAGCGCCGTGAAACAGCTTCGCGTTAAAAAACGCTCACATAAAATCCGCAATAGCATCCCGCGTAGGCACGGTCCATCGCTGGTATCGAGCTGACCATACGGCCCGAGCCCTAACGATCTCTAGTTCCAGTACGCACCCACAGGTTTATTTTCGAGAACTTCCGCAATCCGGAGCCGCGTTCCGCGGGTGGTATCTTCGGGCAGGGCATCCACTGCGAAGAAACCCGTCAGCACAATTTCATGGTTCGGCACCGGCAGGCGATTTTGACAAAACTCCCGGACCACATAGACCGCGACATGATCGCGCCGCGAGATGTGACGATTGAAAAACAAACCGTGGAGGCGCGGTTCACCTTCCAGTTCAATCTGCCCCTCCTCCAGCAATTCGCGGCGCAAGGACTCGAGCGCGGTTTCACCGACCTCGACACCTCCGCCCGGCAAATGCCATCCAGCCACGTAGCTATGCTTGACCAGAAACACGCGATGAGAACCATCCAGCACAACGGCACGAACCCCAAGCGTCATACCGCGCGCAAAACGCCAATAAAAATGTAAAATGCGCCGGAGCAACGGCTCGAAATTCAGCCGCTGAGCTTGAATGTTCATTGCGTGAAAACCTTATCGAGATATCTTGCAGTCGATAATTCAATTATCGAGAGTATGAGACATATGCGCTTTATGGCAATCCAATCCGATACAACTGGGTACTGATGTCCACGTTCGTTCTCGCACATTTGTCCGATCCTCATCTCGGTCCGATGCCGCAACCTCGCCTGCGCGAACTCGCAGGCAAGCGCGCGATTGGTTTTCTGAACTGGAAGCGCAAGCGGCACGAAATTCATCGCAACGATATCCTTGCCTCTCTCGTTTCTGACATGCATGCGCAACGTCCAGACCACATCGCGATTACTGGCGATCTGGTGAACATTGCACTCCCGCTGGAGTTCGCGGCAGCGCGAAAATGGCTGGAACGTGTCGGCACACCGCAGGACGTTTCGCTGGTGCCAGGCAATCACGATGCCTACGTGCGCGGCATCCACGAGCATTTTCCCTATGCATGGTCGGACTATCTGCATGGCGACGGCATGCCAGCGCATGCTTCCGCAATATTTCCCTATCTGCGCCGCCGAGGCCCCTTAGCGCTGATTGGCGTATCGACAGCCGTTCCAACCGCACCCTTTATGGCAACAGGCCGGCTTGGGCGCACGCAACGCGATGCGCTTGATCAACTCCTGCACACCATCGCCCAGGAAAACCTGTTCCGCGTGCTTTTAATCCATCATCCGTTACACACGGCACCCGGGCGCTGGGCCGCACGCTTGCGAGATTCAGATGAGTTGATCGCCCTGCTCGCACGGCACGGCATTGATCTCGTTTTGCATGGTCACGATCATCGCCACATGACGACCTGGATCAACGGACCGCGAGGACGGATTCCGGCAGTCGGCGTGCCATCGGCATCGGCTATCGCGCGCGGCCACAATGAACCCGCCGCCTACAATCTGTTTTCAATTACACGCAATGGCGATAAATGGCGCTGCGATATTCGCGTGCGTGGTTTCGCCGATAGTCAGACGTTTGGCGAAATCAGAAATGAGCGGCTGATTTAAATAACTCGCAGCGAGATCAGCAGCGCCAAACCAAATAGCGCAAGAAGACCGGCAACAAATCCAAACACGAATGTTTTCATTTTCGTGCCTCTCGCTGGAGGCGCTGCCACAAGCGCGTGCTCACGTTCGATCATCCGGCGAGCGATGTAATCTGTGACAGCAGAAACAATCGTTGGCACATCGTGGGATTCAGCAAGCACAACACGGCCCGAACGGGTGTCTTGAACGAAGCGATAGGTACGCTTGTCACGGCCCATGACGATGTGGGTGACTGCGTCGATCCAGAGACGAGGCGTATCGCCCCGGCTGATGCCGCGGTCGAACAAATCTACCTGCGGTGGGATTTCGGAAAACAGTAAATCGAGCGCCTCATTGAGAATTTCCAACCGGGCCAGCTCGGCATCTCGCAGATCGACGACAACACCTGTGCGATCCGCAGCCTCAATCCGCGCCTTACGCAAAGCGTCTCGCAGCCGAATGGGGCCAGATCCACCGGTCGCGCCGGTCTGTGCATTCTGTTCCAACATTACTCAACTACCCCTACTCCCAGCCCCCTCTACGTAGCAGTAACTTCTCGCCCTGCAAAGCTTCAAAAAATCCTTTGAAAACAAAGGCAAAACACAAAAAGAGGCCTCATCGGAACCGGATAAGGCCTAAATATTTACGGCCAAGCTATTCGTACAGATACGGAGAACAGCGTGGCGTTAAAGCTGGGTTTTGTAACGCTCGACCGCCTGGTCGGTGGATTCTACTTCGCCGACGCCAGTCTGGTCGAAAATCATCTGACCAAGGCTTGGAAGATCAGCGCGCTTCATCTGGACATCCGGCGACCACAACCGCGAACGCATCAACGCTTTCGGACAATGCAGATAAACTTCGCGGACGGCAATCTCAACGACAGCACGCGGTGGTTTACCAAACTCGATCATCGATGCGAGCAAATCTGCATCGTGGCTGAGTGATGCCTTCCCGTTGATACGCAGCGTATCGTCAATGCCCGGAATGAAAAGATCATCCCGACTTCTCCCGATCCGCCCAAAATATTGCGGAAGCTGTCCAGGCGATTGTTACCCTGCCGGTCTGGCATCCAAAGACGCGACGATCCGTCAACTCTGACGAAACCTGGCTCGCCTCCGCGCGGCGACGCATCGACTGTGCCATCAGGTCCGCACTTGCGAATACACAGAAAGGCGAAAGGCTGATGAAGCGTGCGGCGTGAGGATCGATATGATCGATCACCTTGGCGAGTGCGCGTGGTTTTGGTGCCGGATAAAGCCGATCGAGATCGGAAAGTCCAACTGCGCTCATCCTGACACCAATGTTCAGAGTCACGGCGATTCCAACACGCCGCAACTCTCTATTACAGGGCATTCTTGACTTCAAGCCATCGCGCGCCGTGGTTCCTCCACGATGGAAAAACGCACGTTGCAACGATGGCGGTTAAGCTCCGAGACTTCGCGCCATTTATCCTCGGCATCACGGCGCGTCGAGAACGGACCCTCTACATGCGCCGTGCCCGGCACCAGATTGTGAAAATTGAGAGAGCGGAATTCCCCGCCAACAACCCAGTAATGAGTGCCGTGCATGATAGCCTCCTGTTACTCAGCCGCCTGCGCTTTGCTGTGTGACGTGAACTGCGCGGTTTCAGTCGAATCCGCGAGCGCCGTGGTTGAACTTTGCCCGCCGCTTATCGTCGTTGAAACCAGATCAAAGTAACCAGTGCCAACTTCGCGCTGATGGCGCGTCGCTGAATAGCCATTTGCCTCAGATGCAAACTCTGCCTGCTGAAGGCGTGAGTAAGCTGCCATGCCTTCCTTCTTGTAGCCACGTGCGAGTTCAAACATGCCGTGGTTGAGCGAATGGAAACCGGCCAGAGTCACAAACTGGAACTTGTAGCCCATGGCCCCCAGCTCACGCTGGAACTTGGCAATCGTCGCCTTGTCGATGTTCGCTTCCCAGTTAAAGGACGGCGAACAATTATAGGCGAGCATCTTGTCCGGGAACTGCTTGTGGATGGCATCCGCGAACTCCTTGGCCTCTTCCAGGTTCGGAGTCGATGTTTCCCACCACAACAGATCTGCATACTTCGCAAATGACAGGCCACGCTTGATGCAGTGCTTGTGGCCGGTGCCGTCCTTCAGGCGATAGAAACCTTCCGCCGTGCGCTCACCGGTGATGAACTCGCGGTCACGCTCGTCCACATCCGACGTAATAAGCTTGGCGCTTTCCGCATCGGTACGGGCCATCACGAAAGTCGGCACACCACATACGTCTGCTGCAAGGCGAGCGGCGATCAAATTGCGCTCATGCGCCGCTGTCGGGATCAGCACCTTGCCGCCCATGTGGCCGCACTTCTTTTCCGATGCGAGCTGGTCTTCGAAGTGGACACCGGCTGCACCTGCCTCGATGTAGGCCTTCATGATCTCGAATGAATTCAATGGGCCACCGAAACCAGCTTCCGCATCAGCCACGATAGGAACGAACCAGTCGATCTTTGCACCGCCTTCTGAATGCTCGATCTGGTCGGCACGCTGAAAGGTCTTGTTGATACGGCGCGCAAGTTCAGGACCCGCATCAGCAGGATAAAGGCTCTGGTCGGGATACATCGCACTGGCGGTGTTCGCATCCGCCGCGACTTGCCAACCCGAAAGATAAATGGCGTTGAGACCGGCGCGTGCCTGCTGCATCGCCTGATTACCCGTGACAGCGCCGAGCGAATTGACGAAGGGCTCCTTCTTCAGCGATTCCCACAGACGGTTCGCGCCCTTCTCGGCCAGCGTGTACGCAATCGACACGGAGCCTCGCAGTTTTTCAACTTCGGCAGGGGTATAGGGACGCTGGATGCCATCAAAACGGCCCTTCGGTGCAGGGACCAGCTGATCAAAGGTTTTAGCCATCATATTCTCCATTCACATTCATTACATTGCGGCGCGAAATGTGATTGGAGTTAAATGCTAAATTATAGAAATCGTACAGATTGCTTGTGAATGATTGAGGATATCATGTAACATCTATATGTGTATGAGTTGTAAGTTTGTAATTCTTGTAACAATCAGGCAGCGCACAATCAGGCAACGTCATGGCATCCGATTCAGGCAAGAAGCTTTTTGTGGGTCCACGTTTCCGGCGCATACGCCAGCAGCTCGGCCTGTCACAAACCCAGATTGCTGAGGGGTTGGGGATTTCTCCAAGTTATATCAACCTGATAGAGCGCAATCAGCGTCCTGTGACAGCACAGATTCTGCTACGCCTCGCCGAGACCTATGATCTCGATCTGCGCGATCTGGCCACCGCCGATGAAGACCGCTTTTTCGCCGAACTGAACGAGATTTTTTCCGATCCATTGTTCCGCCAGATCGATCTGCCCAAGCAGGAACTGCGCGATCTCGCTGAGCTATGCCCAGGCGTCACGCATTCACTGCAACGGCTCTATGCCGCCTATACCGAAGCGCGGCGTGGCGAAACTCTGGTTGCAGCTCAATTTGCCAGCCGCGACGACGGTGCGGGTGTGCGATTCGAGACCAATCCAATCGAGCGGGTGCGCGATCTGATCGAGGCCAACCGCAACTATTTTCCCGAACTGGAAACAGCGGCGGAAACACTGCGGGATGAAATCAACGTCACATCGCACGATCTGTTCAGGGCGCTCAGCGATCGCCTGCGCGAGCGGCATTCAACCGTGATACGGATCATGCCGGTGGACGTGATGCGCGAAACGCTTCGCCGCTGGGATCGGCATCGCCGCCAATTGCTAATTTCAGAGCTGATCGATGGACCAGGCCGCACCTTCCAGCTTGCCATTCAAATCGGGTTTGCGGAATGCGGATCGACAATCGACGCCATCGTCAACCGGGCTGGTCCACTTGATGACACCGCGCGCAAACTCTATCGCATCACGCTGGCCAATTATTACGCCGCTGCGGTGATGATGCCCTATCAGGCATTTCACAGTGCCGCCGAAACCCTCAGCTATGACCTCCAGGTGTTGGGGCAGCGTTTCAATGCAGGCTTCGAGCAAATCTGTCACCGCCTGACGACATTGCAACGTCCCAATGCGCGCGGCATACCGTTCTTTATGTTGCGCGTGGACAATGCCGGCAACGTCTCCAAACGCTTTTCATCGGGCACCTTTCCCTTCTCGAAATTCGGCGGAACATGCCCGCTCTGGAATGTGCATTCCACATTCGACACGCCAGATCGCATGTTGCAGCAGATTATCGAATTGCCCGACGGCAGCCGTTATTTTTCCATCGCGCAGATGGTGCGGCGTCCGGTGGCGCCCTATCCGCATCCGCAACCACGCTTTGCCATCGGATTAGGTTGCGAAATCCGCCACGCTTCCAGACTGGTGTATGCGAGCGGCCTCGACCTTGAGACAATCGCAGGCACGCCAATCGGCGTAAACTGCCGCCTCTGCGAGCGGGAAAATTGCAGCCAGCGCGCCGAACCGCCGCTGACCCGCACGTTGATTCTGGACGAGACCACGCGCCGCGTCTCCTCGTTCTCGTTCAGCAATGCGCGGGAACTGTAAGCAACGCCCCTTTTTCTGTGCATCAGGAATGCGAAACACCCTTCCGCTCGCGCGCGACATGGGTTAAGCGGCCACTTCGCCCGAAAACGCTAAAAACCCCCGTGAGCACATGATCCGTCTCGACAATATCGGCAAGCAGCAAGGCCACCAGATTCTTTTCATTGAGGCCTCCGCGGCGCTCCAGAAGGGAGAAAAGGTCGGCCTCGTCGGCCCCAACGGAGCCGGCAAAACAACGCTGTTCCGGATGATCACGGGCCAGGAGCACCCCGACGAGGGCCAGGTGGCTGTCGATCGCGGCGTGACCATTGGCTACTTCAGCCAGGACGTGGGCGAGATGTCGGGCCGCAGCGCCGTCGCAGAGGTGATGGACGGTGCCGGCCCGGTGAGCACGGTCGCGGCCGAGCTGAAGGAGCTGGAGGCCGCCATGGGCGATCCGGACCGGGCGAACGACATGGACAACATCATTGAGCGCTACGGTGAGGTGCAGGCGCGCTTCGAGGAGCTGGGCGGCTACGCTCTGGAGGGTCGCGCGCGCGAAGTCCTCGCCGGATTAAGCTTCAGCCAGGAGATGATGGACGGCGACGTCGGCGCGCTGTCGGGCGGCTGGAAGATGCGCGTGGCGCTGGCACGCATTCTCCTGATGCGCCCGGATGCGATGCTACTTGACGAGCCGAGCAACCATCTCGATCTGGAGAGCCTGATCTGGCTGGAGGATTTCCTCAAGGGTTATGAGGGCGTGCTGTTGATGACCTCGCATGATCGCGAATTCATGAACCGCATTGTCGACAAGATTGTCGAGATCGACGGCGGCGCGCTCACCTCCTACTCCGGTAACTACGAATTCTATGAGCAGCAACGCGCGTTGAACGAGAAGCAACAGCAGGCCCAGTTCGAGCGCCAGCAGGCGATGCTCGCCAAGGAAATCAAATTCATCGAGCGCTTCAAGGCGCGTGCCTCGCACGCCTCGCAGGTGCAGAGCCGGGTGAAGAAGCTGGACAAGATCGAGCGGGTGGAGCCGCCCAAGCGCCGCCAGACCATCGCGTTCGATTTTCTGCCAGCACCGCGCTCCGGTGACGACGTGGTGAGTCTGAAGAAAGTGCACAAAGGCTATGGCACCCTGCGCATCTATAACGGACTGGACTTCTCTGTGCGCCGCAGAGAGCGCTGGTGTGTCATGGGCATCAACGGCGCGGGCAAGTCCACGCTGCTGAAATTGGTGGCGGGCTCGGCGCAGCCGGACGATGGCTCGGTGACGCTCGGAGCCAGTGTGAAGATGGGCTACTTCGCGCAGCACGCCATGGATCTGCTGGAGGGCGAGCGCACGGTGTTTCAGTCGCTGGAGGACTCATTCCCCCAGGCGGGGCAAGGCTCATTGCGCGCGCTGGCCGGCTGCTTCGGATTCTCCGGCGACGACGTGGAGAAAAAATGCCGGGTGCTGTCGGGCGGCGAGAAGGCGCGACTGGTCATGGCGAAGATGCTCTTTGATCCGCCGAACTTTCTGGTGCTGGACGAGCCCACGAACCATCTGGACATGGCGACCAAGGAGATGCTCATCACCGCGCTCTCACAATATGAGGGCACCATGCTGTTCGTCTCGCATGATCGGCATTTCCTCGCAGCACTTTCCAATCGCGTGCTGGAGGTGACACCCAAAGGCATTCACCAATACGGCGGCGGCTACACGGAATATGTCGCGCGCACCGGGCAGGAAGCGCCGGGTTTGCGGAGTTGAGATGAGAGGCGGACGGCGAACACTGCCGTCATCCTGAGGTGCGAGGGTATAGCCCGAGCCTCGAAGGATGATAGGTAAAAATTAAAGCATCGCAACACGCATCCTTCGAGGCTCGCTACGCTCGCACCTCAGGATGACGGCTTCTTTCCTTACGTCATGTTCGGGAAATCTCTCTCCGTCATGGCCGGGCTTGACCCGGCCATCCATATTTCTTCGCAAAATGCATGTTTCAAAGAGATGAGAAGATGGATCACCGGGTCAAGCCCGGTGATGACGACGGAGTGTGGTGATGCATCGCGCCCCCAAATCTGACGACGAAGGAGAAACCGTCATCCCCGTTCATTCCCGCATTTCGCTTCATGGGGCTACTTACTGAATGAAACCTCGCAATATTAATTGCCCCACAATTGCTGCCACCAATAGCCACAACTGCATACCGCTAATGACGCAGTGACATATAAAGAGAGCCACCAGCAGCAAGCGACCGATATCATCAACCCATTCCTCGCATGTTTTCTTGCGTGAGAGTCCATGTCTTCTTTCATGCTCCGTCATTCGATGCATCCTAATCTAGGTGGACACCTAATTGATCCATAAATATGGGTTTTTACCATATGTAAAAAACCCGTTTATTGGAACTGTCTCCTGCATGTGGGAGACAAAAAATGGCACGAACTTT
Organism: uncultured Alphaproteobacteria bacterium; assembly: GCA_963811795.1. GTDB lineage: Bacteria > Pseudomonadota > Alphaproteobacteria > Rhizobiales > Xanthobacteraceae > Afipia. The sequence continues at coordinate 158,204 of CAWESR010000016.1, read as the reverse complement.
TGCGTCCCCACGACACAACGCCTTGCGTGCGTTCCTTATCGAAAGACGCAAAGCAGCCAAGCTACGGCAGGTGGATCTCGCTAAACGGCTCAAGCGCGGTCAGGATTATGTGAGCGATGTGGAGACGGGACAAAAAGTCGTAGGAGCCGTTGAACTTATGGAATGGGCGGAAGCGATTGGCTTCGATGCGCGCGACGCAATCAGGCATCTCGACAAGACACCGAGAAAATAACTCCTCACATCCGCATGTCGGCTGCATGCCATCACAAGAGCGACAAACAAGCGTAGCCCGGATGAGCGGAGCGAAATCCGGGATTCAAGTGAAGAGCCTCTTGCAAGAAGCGCCCCGGATTTCGCTCCGCTCATCCGGGCTACAAAATGCCCGCTCTCTTGACATTCCCCGCACTAGGATTATATTCCTCTCATCCCGTCCCACATGAGGGGCGGCTCGCGACGTCACAAGACGCGAGGCGGGATGCGGTGGACGCGGCAGCGTTAGGCGCAGGTGGGGGGATCAATAAAGGGGACACCTTACCCAAGGCGTCCGTGCATTGGTTTCTCATTTGCGCAGACGACGATGTTGCTGCGGACGGCCCAAGTTGCATGATCCTGGCGCGGCGGCCCGTGCCTTCGACTACGGTGGTGCCAGCACCGGACACCGGGGGTCATGCAAAGCAAGCCGTAAAACCATTGCGTGCGGAACGCCGGATGTTTGTTCGGCGTATTCGTGGTGATTACGCTCGTGTGCTCACTTCACTTTTGCGCACGAGGCTGCGGATGCGTGGCGCATCCGGCGTTCCGCGCCCTCATTTAGGGCGAAGGAATGGACTGAAGCCTGGGCGCCCCCGCGCCGGCACAACAACAGGGGCGATGACGCACGTGTGGAGGTTGGCGAGGGGCTGTTTGATAATTAAATCGAATGCGAGATGCGAAACGTGAAGCATTCTTCACCTCTCCCGTGGGGAGAGGTCGAAGGCTGAGTTAACGAAGCCTTCGGGTGAGGGCGTACGGCCATCGTGGAGAGAGAGATCGAACCCCTCACCCCAACCCTCTCCCCAATGGGGAGAGGGGGAAGAAATGCGTTACGATGACTCGCATAGCTTCCCCACACACTGTTGTCATCACGGGGCTTGACCCGGTGATCCACGTCTTAATGGCTTCACAACAAGCAAGGCGTGGATGGCCGGGTCAAGCCCCGGCCATGACGAAGAAAGAAGACCCACGTATCCATCATCTTGAGAACACGTATCCATCATCTTTTTGAGAAAATGGATTGCCAGTCAAGTCCGGCAATGACAAGGGGGAAATGAGTGCATTCTGGCCATACTCTCCAAAATGACTTTATGTTAGAAACACTCACCTTAATCGAGAGGATGATTGCAATCGTGGCAGCTCAATGATGGAAACTTGAATGCTCAAGTCTCTCTTTCAGCGCTTTCATTGCCCTTTTTGTTTTCATTGCAACATTGTCTTCTTCTCCCGCCCTCGCGCAAAGCGGGGCCTCATGTCATGGCGGTATGAGCTTTGATCGTTTTCTGACTGAGCTGAAACAGGACGCGATCAAGGCCGGAGTGTCGCAACGCGCGCTTGCTGCGGCAGCGCCTTTCCTGAATTACGATCAGGGCATCGTCAATCGCGATCGCGGACAGCGGGTGTTCGGCCAGATCTTTACCGAATTCGCTGGTCGCATGGCCGCCGATTACCGCATGCAGCAAGGCAAGGCGCGAATCCAGACTTACGCGCAAGCCTTTGCCCGCGCGGAAAAAGAATATGGCGTGCCGCCTGCGGTGATCGCAGCGTTCTGGGGCTTGGAAAGCGACTTCGGCGTTAACATGGGCAAGTTGCCAACGCTGCGTTCGCTGGTTTCGCTCGCTTATGATTGCCGGCGCGCGCAGATGTTTCATGATGAGACCATTGCCGCGTTGAAAATTATCGATCGTGGCGATCTCACGCCCAATGAGATGATTGGATCGTGGGCCGGCGAACTTGGCCAGACCCAGTTTCTACCAACGCACTACTTCAATTATGCCGTGGACTTTGATGGCGATGGCCGCCGCGACCTGTTGCGCGGCGCGCGACGTCATCGGCTCGACCGCAAATTACATCGCCAATGGTTTGAAATGGCGACGCGGCGAACCATGGCTCCAGGAAGTTCGCGTGCCTGCAAATCTGCAATGGGATCAGGCCGATCTCACTGTCAAACATCCGCGCTCGAAGTGGGCGCAATGGGGCGTGACATTGGCTGATGGACGGCCATTGCCCAATGACAATCTGCCCGCATCGTTGCTGCTGCCAATGGGGCGCTCGGTCCGGCGTTTCTCGCTTATGCGAACTTCGCGGCTTATACCGAATGGAATAACTCGTTGATCTATTCGACAACGGCAGGATATCTCGCGACCCGGATCGCGGGAGCTGCCCCGATGAAAAAACCGGCGTACGCCCGTCGCGCAATTGCCTTTCAATGAAATTCGCGAATTGCAACAACTGCTCGCACGGCAGGGATTTAACGTCGGCAAAATCGACGGCATTCTCGGACAGCAAAGCCGCACTGCCGTGAAGACCATGCAGGTGAAATACGGCCTGCCTGCAGATTCTATGGCCAACTGCGGAATTGTTGTCGCGCATGCGTGGCCCATACTGAACCAAAGCGCCCTTGCGTCCGACCGCTCCCCGACATAGATGCAGATGCATTGAACCTCAGCACGGAAACAATCATGACCGCCTCCAAGCTTTTTGAGCCCTACAAAATGGGTGCCATCACCTTGTCCAATCGCACGGCAATGGCACCGTTGACACGTAATCGCGCAGTTGCGGGCCTTGTGCCAAATCCGCTCGCCATCGAGTATTACGGCCAGCGCGCTTCAGCCGGTCTTTTGATCACTGAGGCAAGCCAGGTCTCACAGCAAGGCCAAGGCTATCAAGACACCCCCGGCATTTACTCCAAGGAGCAAGTCGCTGGCTGGCGCAAAATAACAGACCGGGTGCACGAGCGCGGCGGCCACATCTTCATCCAGCTCTGGCATGTTGGCCGTGTTTCTCATACCGACCTGCAAGCAAACAACGCTGCGCCAGTCGCCCCTTCCGCCATTCGCGCCAAGGGCAAGACATTCGTTGGCAATACTTTTGCCGATGTATCCGAACCGCGCGCACTGACGCTTGAGGAAATTCCAGGCATTATCGAGAGCTACAAGCGCGGTGCTGCGAATGCGATTGAGGCCGGTTTCGATGGCGTGGAAATCCATGGCGCAAACGGCTATCTGCTCGATCAATTCGCCAAGGATGGCGCTAACAAACGCACCGATGCCTATGGCGGATCGATTGAAAACCGTGCGCGTCTGATGCTGGAAGTTTCAAAGACCATCACCGAAACCATCGGAGCTGAGCGAACCGGCATCCGCCTTTCGCCTGTGACACCCGCGAATGATATTTCCGATAGCAATCCGCAACCGCTGTTCGACCACATCGTCGATCAGCTCAATGCGCTGAAACTCGTTTACATCCATGTCATCGAGGGTGCGACCGGCGGTCCGCGTGATATTGCGCCGTTCGATTACGATGGAATCCGCAAGCGCTTTGGCGGGACATACATTGCCAACAATGGCTATGACTTCAAACTCGCGAATGAAGTGCTGGAGAAAAACAGGGCCGATCTTATCGCTTTCGGCAAACCGTTCATTTCCAACCCTGATCTCGTTGAACGACTGAAACGTGGAGCGCCGCTTAACGAACCGGACAGAACCACGTTCTACGGCGGTGGCGCCAAGGGCTACACGGACTATCCGGTCCTCGCCTGATCAAAGCCATTTTGGAAAAATGAAAGGCCGGAATTGCTTCCGGCCTTTTTCATTCTCACTGCTTTAGTCATCAAAATTAGAAAACGTCAGAATTTGACCTCGAATGAAAATCTAAAAATCGAATAAATTCCAAAGTCTTGAAGGTAAATTCAACTGTTCTTGTAACACATGAACAATCCGGCACATCGCGCGCTTCATAACTTGAGTTTGTCAGCTCACTTTGGGCGAACCATCTCAAACATCGCGTCAGGTCTGATCTCGGCGTAATCGCCCATTCGGCCCGCGCGCAAAATCGGATGCGCGGCTGCTGTCTGATAAACGCCATCCTTGATCAGGCTTTTGTCGAGGTAGACCGCGACCACCTCACCGAACACCATCCAGGCATCAGCCTTCTTTCCGTCGGCACCTTCAAGTTGAATAAGTTGCGTCAGCTTGCATTCGAACGAAGCCAGGCTCTCGCCAACACGCGGGACATTCACCTTGCGACCGGGCACTTTGGTCAGGCCAGCGATGACGAACTCATCGGTGCCATGCGGCACACTCGCCGACGTCATGTTCATCTGATTGGCGATGTGCTTCGTCGCAAGATTCCAGACGAACTCTTTCGTCTCCTGGATGTTGGCAACGCTATCCTTCCACCCGATGCTGCAAAATCCGATAATCGGCGGATGATAGTTGAACGCATTGAAAAAACTGTACGGCGCAAGGTTGATATTGCCTTTAGCATCGCAGGAGGAAATCCAGCCGATTGGCCGTGGCCCAACGATGGCATTGAAGGGATCATGTTGCAGACCATGACCTTGCGCTGGCTCATAGTAATGAAATTCATTCATGTCAGGATTTTTCTGATGCTGCTTGTTGGATGCGCTCTCTCAAACGATATGGCGGCTATCGCGTGGCCGATCGTCAATATGATTTCGGTAATCCCAGAACTTTTTCACCGATAAAGCTGAGAATGAGTTGGGGACTGATCGGCGCGATACGCGGGATCATGACTTCACGCAGATAGCGCTCGACATGATATTCCTTGGCATAGCCAAAACCACCATGGGTCATCACGGCCTGCTCGCAGGCATGAAAGCCCGCCTCCCCGGCTAGATACTTCGCGGCATTTGCGGCAGGTCCACACGGTAGCCCCTGATCATATTGCCAAGCCGCCGACAATGTCATGAGCCAGGCCGCTTCGAGGTCCATCCAGTTTTTCGCCAGCGGATGCTGAATTGCCTGATTTTGTCCGATTGGCCGATTGAACACGATGCGTTGCTTCGCATAGGCGGCTGCACGTGACAGCGCCAGTTGACCGAGCCCGACCGCTTCTGCTGCAATCAACACGCGCTCCGGATTCATGCCATGCAGAATATATTCGAAGCCACGGCCTTCCTCACCGATGCGATCCTCAACCGGAATCTCGAAGTCCGCGATGAAGAGCTCGTTGGAATCGACGGCCTTGCGGCCCATTTTTTCGATCTCGTGAACTGTAATTCGGGAGCGATCGAAGTTCGTATAAAACAGGCTGAGGCCGTGCTTCGGATTTTGAATGTCTTCGAGCGGTGTCGTCCGCGCCAGAAGCAAAATCTTGTGCGCGACCTGCGCGGTGGAGATCCAGACTTTCTGACCATTGACGATGTACGTGTCGCCCTTGCGCACAGCGCGCGTTTTCAATTGTGTCGTGTTCAGACCCGTATTGGGCTCGGTCACGGCAAAACAAGCTTTCTCACGACCTTCTACGATGCCTGGCAACATCCGGGCCCGCTGCTCGTCAGAGGCAAACACAACAACCGGATTAAGCCCGAATACATTCATGTGAACCGCGGATGCGCCCGACATGCCCGCGCCGGATTCCGAGATTGCCCGCATCATGATCGCCGCCTCGACAACGCCGAGGCCAGCCCCACCAAACTGTTCGGGAATGCAGATGCCAAGCCAGCCAGCTTGCGCGATCGCACTGTAGAATTCTTCGGGAAATCCACCCTCGCGATCTTTCATGAGCCAATAGGCATCATCGAACCGGGCACAAATCTTCAGGATCGCCTCGCGGATTGATTCCTGCTGAGGTGTCGGCGCGAAATCCATTGTGGCTGATCCTCCGGGTTGCTAGAAATTCTTAAGGCCTAAGCGACCTGTCCCACAATCCTTAAAAAGCGGATGAGCCTGCATGAACGCGATCATTGATGCCCCGGACTGGCGCATGCTTGCCCAGGAAGAGCGCGATCGCGCCTTCAATAACGGGGCCGCTGTATCAGATAGCCCCGCAATCATTGCCGATTGGGAGCAGCGTTCAGCCGCACTGCGTGCACGTTTTCCCGAACATCTCGATCTTCGCTATGGTCCGCGTGAGCGCAATCGTATCGATTTCTTGAAAGCTGCTCATCACAGCCCCACGCTGGTTTTCCTTCACGGCGGCTACTGGCAAATGCGCTCAAAAGAAACGTTCACGTTCTGCGCGACCGGCCCACTTGCGCACGGTATCAACGTCGCCTTAATGGGCTATACGCTCGCCCCTGAAGCTACACTCGATGAAATCGTTGCGGAAGTTCGCCACGAACTCGATCATCTTGCACTTGAATTGCCAGGCCTGGGAGGCGACCCAACAAAGCTTATCGTTTCGGGCTGGTCAGCAGGCGGCCATCTCGCATCAATGGTGCTCGATCACCCTCGCGTCAGAGCTGGACTGGCGATCAGCGGCCTGTATGACCTCGAGCCGATCCGTCATACCTATGTCAATGCTAAGCTTAGCCTCGATGAAGCCATGGCACGGCGCAATTCGCCTACATTACACATCGGCGGCGCGCCTGTTCCGCTCGCAGTCGTTGCCGGCAATGCCGAGCTGGCGCAACTGCGTAAGCAATCCGCCGATTATGCCGCGCATCGCGCACGCATCGGTCTGCCAATTTGGTATGAAGAAATTTCCGGCGCGAACCATTTCTCCATTCTCGAAGAGCTGGCATCGCCTGCAGGGCGGCTGACAACACTTGTTCGACAGCTTGTTGTGGATTCACTCTGAACGGTTGCGCACGCCGTGCATTGCATTTGTCATGCGCGCGATAACTGATCCGTTAGCACGCGCAACGAATCCAGCACTGCAACGGATATCTCCAGATGAGACAGTAACTTAGCGAAGGTTGGTCACCTAAAACGGGCACGGCTTAAAGATCGAAAATGTCTAATCCGCGCAATGCAGCAGTCCCGCGCGATATGGGCGGGCCATCGTTAGCCTTGACCTCTCGCTTTGCCACTCTGCGCTCCGTGAATGCACGAACTTTTTCGGCCTTTGCACTCACTGGTGGCTCAAGGAATGGCGGCGCCAAAGCGGCGGCCACAGGCTTCTCCTCTACAACGGCAGGAGCAGAGGCAAGGCTAGGCTTATTCTTGGCGACCTCTTGGCTCAGCTCAGTGCCGCAGTCAGCACATTCGTAGAGAAATTCGAGGTTCGTCGCGCCCCAGCGCACGTCCTTCACTACCATGAGACGTCGTGAACAACTCGGACATACAACCACGGCTGGCTTAACCTCCTGCAACTGAACGCTCGTGAGCATTTGAACCTCTCAATCAACGCAAAAACGCTACACTCGTTACCCTCGGGTCAACACCTGCCTTATGGGTATTGGTAACTTACCGACTCGTCCGCAGACGGCTCACCAAAATTTTCACGAATACACAGGAATCTGCATCTCAGCGATATTTGGATTCTTTGAAATACAATGAAGCACTCACAACGTTCAGCTTCATCGTGTTCTGCGGATGATCGCTTCAATATGCTTGCCGTTTCGTGCAAATTTTTTGATCGTCATTCAGCGCAGAATGGCGAAAGAGCGGAAGCAGCAAGAGTGGACAATCGATGACGAGTCATATCCCGCCCTGCCACTCATAATTAAAATTAAAGGTTAGGTGGGGGAATGAGGTAGATGGGAGAGTGAAGTTAAGAGTGAGGTTAGATGGGAGGGCTTTGTTGGTAGCGAGAGAGGGACTCGAACCCCCGACCCCAGGATTATGATTCCCGTGCTCTAACCAGCTGAGCTACCTCGCCAAAGTTCATCCGGTCATACACCCGGTCACGAACCGGCGGCATATAAGAAGTCACCCAATTGCCTGTCAAGCAAAGGTCGCCCCGATTAGCCATATAGGCCCGGATGATGTCATTTCGGACGGATATTTGGATCGCCCCCGGGGCTTCCGGGCGGGGGAATGACCTGCATTGTCCCAGTATTGGGCGTCGGGGCATGTATTTCTAAATCAACCCCTGCTGGGGGGCATAGCACCCCCTCAGATTTCGCCAACCGGTCACCTAATTGTTCCGAAGCTTGACCAACTGTCTTGCCTTGGGGGCTGATCGTGCTCTCCCGTGGCACAGCTTGTGTCGGCGCACAGTTTGTCTCCTGACGTGCGATATTTGGTGGCGCGGTTTGCTGTGGTGGTGTCGCTGGAGCCGGCGGCGCCTGCGCCATTGCAGTCACCGGAACTGCCGCCAACAGACAGGTCAAAATGACGGAGCATTTCATTCGCATGGAAAGAGAACAGTCTCCTCCCATGGATGTTCCAGAAAAGAACTCGCTAGTTTTTGCGATAGCGGATCAGAGAAAAATGACCCATCGGAGGCATCGGGCGGCGCTCAATGAGCGTCACATCACGGTGATGGCCCGCCCAATTTGCAAGACGCTGCCATGGAAATTCCGGTCGCCAGCCAAGCCGCCGTGCCAGCGGTGCAAAAGCGAGCTCAAACACTTTGCGCGGACCGCTTTCAGCGCCGATATGATTGACCAGAATAAGTTCGCCACCCGGTTTCAGCACCCGGATAAAATCATCGAGCGTAGCTTCGGGGTCCGGTACCGCAGTGATGACATATTGCGCTACCACCGCGTCGAAAGTGCCATCCGGAAACGCAAGATTTTTGGCATCCATCACCGACAGCGTCTCGACATTCGTCAGCTTGAGGGTGCGCACGCGCTCTTGTGCCTTGCGCAACATCGGCTCGGAAATATCCACGCCACACAGTTTCGTTGAACGCGAATAATCGGATAATGACAATCCGGTACCAACGCCAACGTCGAGCACGCGTCCGCCAATGGCATCGGCAAGTGCGATAGTTGATTTACGTCCCCGATCGAACACAGGGCCAAACACGAGATCATAGATCGGAGCCCAGCGCGCGTAAGCTTTCGCCACTCCGGCACGATCGATATCGTTGGTCATTGCCCGCCCTGCTCACCCGCATTGTCCAGCCACTGGCGCATGATAGGCGGCGCAGCGACAAGACGATACCGACTTTAATAAATTAAAGTGCCACTGGACGCAAAACCGGAGTCTGGTTTTGTTGATTGTCCTCTGGTTGGGGCGCCAACGTCTGGTGCAGGCCGAGCCCTTCATCTGCAAGGACCGCATCTGCAAGGGCCGCATCTGCAAGGCGCGGTGCAGCGCTCTTGATGAACCCGCCACCGAGAACCCGCGCCTGACCCGCCGATGCATCATAGAAGACACAAGCCTGACCGGGCGAAACACCTTCCTCACCGCCAGCCAGTTCGACTTCATAGATGCCATCGATGCAGCGCAACCATGCAGGTTGCGGGGCGCGTGTGGAGCGCACCTTGACGAAGATCCCAAGATTATTGGCGGCAGCGCGTTCAAGCGTGCCATCGCCAATCCAGTTCACATCGCGCAAAATAATGCGGCTCATGCGCAATGCTTCGCGCGGCCCCACCACAACACGGCGCGTGGCGGCATCGAGGCGGATCACATATAGCGGTGCACTGGCTGCAATACCGAGACCGCGACGCTGTCCGATCGTGAAATTGATGATGCCTTGATGCTGTCCAAGCACATTTCCTGCGCGATCGACAATATCGCCAGGCTCCATCGCGCTCGGCTTCAATCTTTCAATGACATCGGTGTAGCGCCCGGTCGGCACAAAGCAAATATCCTGGCTATCATGCTTGTCGGCAACCGAAAGACCGAAGCGTCGCGCCAGTTCGCGGGTTTGCGGTTTGGTCATGTCGCCAAGCGGGAAGCGCACGTCGATAAGCTGTTCCTGCGTCGTTGCGAACAGAAAATAACTCTGATCGCGGTCGGCATCCGCCGCGCAAACCAGCGCACGCGATCCATCAGCGAGACGGCGCGAAGCAACGTAGTGCCCTGTGGCGAGAACCTTGGCTCCAAGCTCGCGCGCGGTTGAGAGCAGATCGCGGAACTTAATCGAACGATTGCATTCGATGCAGGGTACGGGCGTTTCGCCATGCACGTAACTTTCAGCAAAGCTCTCAATCACGGATTCACGAAAACGGCTTTCATAATCGAGCACATAATGAGGAATCCCGATACGGGCTGCGACATCGCGGGCGTCATGAATATCCTGCCCCGCACAGCAAGCCCCTTTGCGATGGGTCGCCGCCCCGTGATCGTAAAGCTGCAAAGTGATGCCAATGACATCATAGCCCTCAGCCTTCAACAGCGCCGCTGTTGCCGAGGAATCCACCCCGCCAGACATGGCAACCACGACCCGCGTATCCTCGGGACGGCCTTCAAGATCGAGACTGTTGAGCATGGTGACGGCCAATCTTCCTGTCAGCAGCATTTGCGACCAGGCGCATGAAACGATGGTCTTTATTATAGTTGGTGGTTCGTTCAGGCAATCGCAGCCCTTTGACCGGGCACTAGAGGGGGAAAATCTTGCCGCCCCAGGCAGAAATGCGCGGTCCTAAGCCGTCTTTTGGGTGCCGTACAAAACTATAACTATTTGAAAATATGGTACTTTTTAATAATTCGTGGCCGTGGCCCGGTCCTTGCTCCAGTCCTCAGTAGTTCTATTTGGAAAGGCCAGCCGTGCTCCGAGTCAGCCCAGAAACAGCCACTGTCGCCCCCCATCAGGCGGCCCAGTTGAAAAGTCAGGCCCGCAAATCGTCTCCCACAGGGGGATTTGAGGCGCTGATCGACAGCAATGCGCCGGTGGAGGGCCATAGCAACCGTAGTCCTCGCACTGCGGCGGAGGCGTCTGAGCCACAAGCCAACGACAATCCTGCGCCCAAAACCGACCATAAATCCGGCCACCGGACCGAAACTCAGCACTCTGGCAAAAATCAACACTCCGACAAAAACAAGTTCCAGGCTAAAACCGCCTCGGACAATTCGAATGATGCGCGAGCCATCGCGGATGATGGCGCAGCTCAACCGGATGCAACGAGCACCGACACTCCGGATGCAGTAAACACCGATACAGCGGATGCAGCGAGCACCGACACAGCGGATGAAAGGAGCACCGACACTCCGGATGAAACCGCGAGCGTCATAAATGTCGATGCCACTCTCGATGCTTCTGCAGTATTAACAGGTAATTCGATACCCAGCGATACACCGGTGGACCAGGTTAGTGCGGTTGTTGACGCTTCGACCATCCAACCAGTGGCCGTCGCCATTTTAACCGGCACCACTCTCCAGGATAGTCCTTCTGCGCCGGTGCAAGATACCTCATCCGCTTCTGCCATCACTTCTACAACGAGGCCTTTGGCGACCGCCGCAGCTGCTGTGACGGCTGCTGCAGCCGAGAATGCAGCAGCAACCGTTGGCGAAACCACGTCCGCGACCAAGCCTGCCAAAGACGCGATCACTGAGCCATTTGAGATTGATGAGGCTGATGTCACAACTGCGACAGCCGACATCAGCGATATAGCGATACCGGCCGCGCCAAAGGCTAAGGCGTCCGCGGCATCAGCCAACACGGCGTCAGCAAATGGCAACGTTACTGCGGAGACCGCCCAATCATCGGCAGACACGGCTCCGTCGAACACAACAGCATCCAACCCAATCCCCACACAGCAATCCAGCACTGATGCGGCGGATGCTAAACACGGCAAACCGGTTATTGAATCCGCTAAAACCGAGACTTCCGACCCAACTCCATCCGCGGCCCATTCAGCCGCCTCCCCTGCGGGCGAGCAGCGTACCACCCCTTCCGCGCACGCCATGTTGCCCGATCAAGGCCAGCAGGCAGCATCGAACGCCAATCAGTCACCACCGCTGTTTCGTGTAGAAACAACCGCCGCGCCCCAGCCATATACGCAGCTTACTGTGTCAACCTCTCCGCCAGTGCCGTTGAGCGGACTTGCAGTCGAGATCGCACAGCGCTCCGTGAACGGCAAAAGCAGCTTTGAAATTCGCCTCGATCCCGCCGAACTTGGCGAGATCAATGTCCGGCTCGATGTCAAAGACGGCCAGGTGACCTCTTATTTGACAGTCGAAAAACCATCGACGCTTGAATTGTTACGGCGGGACGCGCCCCAATTACAGCAGGCGCTTGAAGACGCAGGCCTCAAGACTGGCGACAGCGGATTGCAATTCAGCCTGCGCGATCAATCCTCATCCGGTCATAGTCATGATGACGGTAGATCCGATCGCAACGCCCAGCGCCTGATCATTGCTGAGGAAGACACACCGCCTGCGCACATCGCAGGAAATTATGGCCGCATGCTTGGAACAACCCGCGGCGTTGATATCAAAATTTAAGGAGAATAATCATGGCCATTAATTCCGCCACATCTACAACACCTCAATCTGGAGCAACCCCGTCATCACCTGCAAAGGATGGCGCCACGCTCGCCGACAATTTTCAATCATTCCTGAAGCTGTTAACGACACAGCTCCAGCATCAGGATCCGAGCGCCCCGTTGGATTCGAACGCGTTCACCGAGCAGCTTGTACAGTTTGCAGGGATCGAACAGCAGCTGAAATCCAATGCTCAGTTAGAAAAACTTATTGCCCTTGAGCAGGCTGCTCAATCGTCGCAGGCGCTGACTTTCGTTGGTTCGAATGTGACCGTGGACGGCAGCACGGCGAGGTTGGATGGCGAACCCGGGAGCTTGTTAACAGCAAGGTGGAATGTCATCGCTCCGCCGGGGACTACTCAAACGACTTTTACGATTACAGATTCAAGCGGGCGAGAAGTTTATACGCAGAATCTTACTTTGGATCAGAATCTTAACTTTGGCTGGGATGGCACAGGCAACGATGGCACCACCAAGTTTCCGCCTGGGGATTACAAACTCAAGGTGACCGGCAAGGATAGCGACGGCAAGGACGTCACGATCTCGACCGAAGTTACAGGTAAGGTCGTTTCCGTTGATCTCACCACCAATCCTCCCCTGCTTTCAGTTAACGGGAAAAATTACACGGTGGACAAGATCAAGCGCGTTGAAGCTGCGACCCCTGCCCCTACTCCTCCAAAGCCTGCCACGTAAGGTTTCGTCTTCAAAATGCAGCTCAATTGAACGTCAAATATCGAATACAATGAGCCGGTTGGCGAACCAATTCTAAGGAGATTCGTATTGGAGGTTTGAGCTTAGGCAAATTTTAAGCTCAAAGGGCTAAGGTGTTCCCAGTTCAGTAGTTGAGTTTGTGAGTATCATCATGACAGAACCCCACCGCCCGAGGGTCAAGTACGTCATCGGGCCTGATGGCAGCCCGTTGACCATTGCGGACCTTCCCGCTCCCGGTACAAAACGGTGGGTGATCCGCCGTAAGGCCGAAGTTGTTGCTGCAGTCCGTGGCGGCCTTCTTTCCCTCGAGGAAGCCTGTAGCCGCTATACCCTGACAGTCGACGAATTCTTGTCCTGGCAGTTCTCGATTGACCAACATGGTCTTGCCGGTTTGCGCACCACCCGCATTCAGCAATATCGCCAGTAAGCTTTCCGGAAAACGTCTCATATTTTCATCGTATTTTCCAATACCGGCTCCTTTAGAGGAAGCCGGTATTGGATTTTTTTGCTGTTTTAGAGCAGCCTTTAACCGGCATTAACTATATCGAAACCATCCCTAGGCAAATTCTGCCCAGTCGGCACGCGGTGTCGAATCTTGGGGCAAGTGCGTTGCAAGGTCTGGTGTCATTTTTGAGAGGGTTGGGCTCGGCGCGGCTAGCGGCAATGATGGCCGTGACCGTGGCGATGGTCAGCTTTTTCGGTTTCCTCATCATGCGCGTGACCACACCGCAGATGACCACCCTCTTTACCGACCTGAGCTTTGAAAACTCCTCCGCCATCATCAAGGATCTCGACCGCCAGGCGATCCCCTATGAGTTAAAGAACGAAGGCGCGGCAATTCTGGTGCCGAGAGACAAGGTCACCCGGCTACGCATGAAGCTTGCGGAAGGTGGCCTGCCCAAAGGGGGTGGCGTCGGATACGAAATATTCGACAAATCCGACGCGCTCGGCTCCACCAGCTTCGTTCAGAATATTAATCACCTTCGCGCGCTCGAGGGCGAGCTCGCCCGCACCATCAAGGCAATCGACCGCATTCAGGCCGCACGTGTCCATCTGGTGTTGCCAGAGCGGCCACTATTTTCCCGCGAAACGCCGGAACCCTCAGCATCGATCGTGCTTCGGGTACGCGGCGGGCTTGAGGCACAGCAGGTTCGGGCTATTCGTCACATTGTCGCCTCCGCCGTTAACGGCATGAAGGCCCAGCGGGTTTCTATCGTTGACGAAAACGGGCAGTTGCTCGCCAATGGAGCCGCTGACGGTCCTGCCGCAGATGGCGCCACCGGCGATGAACGCCACGCTGCTTTTGAAAAACGGATGCGCGATCAGGTGGAGCAGATCGTGTCCTCTGTGGTCGGCTCCGGGCGCACCCGCGTCCAGGTCTCTGCGGATTTTGATTACAACAAAACAACCCAGACATCTGACAAGTTTGATCCCGAAGGCCGTGTGCTGCGTTCGAGCCAGTCACGGGAGGAATCCTCCGTCAGCCTGGATGCCCGCGATGGCCAAGTCACCGTCAATAATGAATTACCTGGCAATCAGGGACAGAACACCAGCAACGCTGCGAAGGACCAAAGCAAAAAAACCGAAGAAATCAGCAATTACGAAATCTCCCGCACAACCAAGACCGAAGTGACCGAAGCTGGCCGGGTCAATCGCATCTCTGTCGCCGTCCTCGTCGATGGTAGCTATTCCAAGAATGAGAAGGGCGAGATCGTCTATGCACCGCGCCCTCAGGAAGAATTGGATCGCATCGCCAGTCTGGCACGTTCGGCTATCGGCTTCGATCAAAAGCGTGGCGATCAGGTGGAGGTCGTCAACCTGAGATTTGCCGAAGCTCCAGTGATGGTTTCAGCCGGCGAACCCACAGGCTTCCTCGGCAAATTCCAGTTCACAAAGGAAGACCTGATGTACTTCGTTGAACTTGGAGTCATGCTGCTGCTTGGCATCATCGTCCTGTTCACGGTAGTGCGACCGCTGCTCAAACGCGTGTTGGCGGCTGATCCTGCCGCTAAGGCCGCGCTAGCAGCACCTGATTCGGATATGCCCGATACCAACCAGATGATCGACATGGCTCAGGTTCAAGGTCAGGTCCATGCTCAATCCGTGCGTCGCGTCGGTGAGCTTGCCGATCGGAATCCAACCGAAACTGCGTCTATCATTCGTCAGTGGCTTGCGGAGTCCCCAACATGACCACAACGGAACCAACGCAGCCAACACAACCAGCCCCAAGCAACAATAGCAAAAACGCGGACTCCAGCGACATCGCTTCTATCGTCGCGACGCTGGCAAGCCGGCAGAGCACACGTGAGAAATCAGAGCCGATGGCCGGGCCAAAACGCGCAGCGATTATGATGCTGGCGTTGGGTGAGCAGTATGGGGGCAAGATCTGGTCTATGCTCGATGATGATGAGGTGCGCGAGCTTTCGTTGGTCATGTCACAGCTCGGCACCATCGATTCCAATGCTGTGGAAGACTTGATGCTCGAATTCGTGTCCCGCATGTCGGCATCGGGCGTGTTAATGGGCACCTTCGATGCAACCCAGCGACTGCTGCAACAATATCTTCCATCCGATCGCGTCAACGGCATCATGGAGGAAATTCGTGGACCTGCAGGCCGTAATATGTGGGAAAAACTCTCCAACGTGCAGGAAGAGGTTCTCGCTAACTACCTGAAGAACGAATACCCCCAGACCATTGCGGTTGTTTTGTCGAAACTGAAATCTGAACATTCCGCGCGTGTGCTGGCGATCCTGCCTGAAGATATGGCACTCGACGTCGTGAACCGCATGCTGAGAATGGAAGCGGTACAGAAGGAAGTCATCGAGCGGATGGAGCAAACGCTGCGGGTTGAGTTTATGTCAAACCTGTCACAAACGCGCCGCCGCGACGCGCACGAGGTGATGGCGGAAATCTTCAACAATTTTGACCGTCAAACCGAGACCCGTTTTCTCACCTCGCTCGAAGAGGAAAACCGCGAGTCGGCGGAACGTATCAAGGCGCTAATGTTCACCTTCGACGATTTGATCCAGCTCGATCCAGGATCAGCGCAGACATTGATGCGGCATATCGACAAGGAAAAACTTGGCATCGCACTCAAGGGCGCCAACGATACTGTGCGCCAATTCTTCATGGGCAACTTGTCAAGCCGCGCAGCCAAGCTGCTGACTGACGATATGGCCGCGGCTGGACCTGTCCGTCTGCGCGATGTCGATGAAGCTCAGGTTCAACTGGTCAATCTGGCCAAGGATCTGGCAGCCAAAGGCGAGATCATGCTGCAGAAGAACCGTGCTGACGACGAGCTGGTTTATTAATGGGCAAACCCGCAAAATACCTGTTTGATCTCGACTTCGCGGCACCAGGTGATGGCAGGGAAAACGCGGCTGACCAGGAGCCCGGATTTTCGGCAGCCGAAATGGCTCAACAGGTCGCGGATGCGGAAGCGCGCAGCTATCGCCATGGCTTCGATGCTGCACAACGCGAAGCAAAGATTGAGAACGATCGCCGAGCAGCGCTGGCTTTTGAGCAGATCGCAATTTCAATCAATGCCATCGCCGGCAAATTCGCCAATATCGAAACTCGTATGGAGACCGAGGCAGTCGATGTCGCAGTGGCGGTGGCCAGAAAGCTCTGCACCGAACTGATTGCCAATGAACCGCTAACGGAGGTCATGGCGCTGGTGAGCGACTGCTTCCAGCATCTTACGGCAACGCCGCACATCGTCGTGCGCATCAACGATCAACTTTGCGACAGTGCACGCGAGCATATCGATGCGCTGGCCAAACGTTGCGGGTTTGAAGGACGCTTGGTGATTCTGGCTGAGCCAGACATCCCGACCGGCGATTGCAAGATCGAGTGGGCCGACGGCGGTGTCATGCGTGAGCGCTCCACTATCGAAGCCAAAGTTAACGAACTCGTCGGACGCTACATGGCGTCCCGTAATCAGACTGTTATCGACGGCCATGAGGACCGACCATGAGTGACAACGACACAAACGTGCCGCTCCCTGAGCTCAACGCCGCCGATGCGCCTCCGCTCGACGATCCTGGCACTTACAATAATGAAGAAGAGAACATGACGCGCGTTGCCGCCGATCTCGAAGCGGTGTTCGACGTGCCGGTTCAGATCTCCGCCGTCCTTGGCCGCTCGAAAATGGATGTAAGCAATCTCCTCAAGCTCGGACCCGGCACGATCCTGGAACTGGATCGCCGCGTTGGCGAAGCCATCGATATTTACGTCAATAACCGCCTGGTGGCGCGCGGCGAAGTTGTTCTTGTCGATGAAAAACTCGGCGTCACCATGACGGAAATTATCAAGACAGCACGTAGCTAATTTTATTGGCTTTACAACCTGACGCCGAAAATGGTGCGGGAAATTACAGGAGCAAACCATGCGGCTTCTTATCGTTGGCACATTGAAGGGTCAGCTTACCACCGCAACCAAGATCGCCATGAACAATGGGGCGACAGTGACCCATGCGGAAAATATTGAACAGGCCATGAGCGTCTTGCGCGGCGGCAAGGGTGCTGACCTTCTGCTGGTGGATGTCGCACTCGACATTCGCGATCTGGTTTTGCGGCTTGAGGCCGAGCATATCCACGTGCCGATTGTGGCATGTGGTATCACCAGCGATGCACGTGCCGCTGTTGCAGCCATTCATGCCGGTGCAAAAGAATACATCCCCCTGCCACCCGATCCGGAGCTGATTGCCGCCGTCCTCGCCGCTGTCGCCAACGATAACCGCGACCTGATTTATCGCGACGAAGCGATGTCGAAAGTTATCAAACTCGCCCAACAGATCGCGGGGTCTGACGCCTCGGTGATGGTCACCGGCGAATCCGGCACAGGCAAGGAAGTGCTCGCGCGTTACGTCCATACCCACTCAAATCGCGCGCGCAAGCCGTTCATCTCAGTGAACTGCGCAGCGATCCCCGAACATCTTCTGGAATCCGAACTGTTCGGCCACGAGAAGGGAGCATTTACGGGAGCCATCGCACGGCGAATCGGAAAATTCGAGGAAGCCACTGGAGGCACCCTGCTGCTCGATGAAATTTCGGAAATGGATGTGCGTCTACAATCCAAGCTTCTGCGCGCCATTCAGGAACGTGTCATTGATCGTGTCGGTGGCACAAAGCCTGTATCGGTGGATATCCGCATCATTGCCACTTCAAACCGCAATCTCGCCGATGCCGTGCGTGAAGGTACGTTCCGAGAAGATCTATTGTTCCGGCTGAACGTCGTGAATCTGAAAATTCCTCCACTGCGCGATCGTCCGGCGGACATTCTGGAATTGGCGCAACACTTCGCCAAGAAATATGCCGCAGCCAATGGCGTTCCGACACGCCCAATCTCTGCGGAAGCACGAAATATTCTGACAACCAACCGCTGGCAGGGCAACGTCCGCGAATTGGAGAATACGATCCATCGTGCCGTGCTGATGGCCAACGGTGACGAGATTGGCGCCGATGCCATTCTTTCACCCGATGGCGACAGGCTCGATCTCGCCAAGACAGCTCCCGCAGTGGCGCATGCTACCCTTGCCGCCGAGCAGGTGACCCGCGCACTGGTTGGACGCACTGTGGCCGATGTGGAGCGTGATTTGATTCTTGAAACACTGAAGCACTGTCTTGGCAATCGCACCCACGCCGCGAATATCCTTGGCATTTCGATCCGCACTCTGCGCAATAAGCTGAATGAATACGCTGACGATGGCCAACCGATCCCGCCCCCTGGTTCAGGCGATATGCGCAGCACCGCCGCAGCATAGGCTATTTTTTTACCCCTTCCGTGCACGGAAGGGGTAAGTAAGCAGGCCAACAGGTTTGCGTTCAATTTCTCATGACTACTTTTACACCTCATCAGGATCAGGCACTCGGTGCTGTCGCCGACTGGTTGAAATCAAAACCAGGCAAAGGCAATACGCCACAGATATTCCGGCTATTCGGCTATGCCGGTACCGGCAAGACCACGCTGGCCCGGCATATCGCCGATGATGTCAACGGGGAAGTCAAATTCGCGGCGTTCACCGGCAAGGCCGCGCTCGTGATGCGCAATAAAGGTTGCACCAACGCATCGACAATTCACTCATTGATCTATCGCACCCGCGAATTTGGTGATGAACAACCGAGTTTTGAATTGTGGGATGACGCGCCCGCTTCAAAGGCCAAACTCATCATCATCGACGAATGCTCGATGGTGGATGCGGAGCTTGGCCGCGACCTGATGTCCTTTGACTGCCCTCTCCTCGTGCTTGGCGATCCGGCGCAGTTACCACCGATCCAGGGCGGTGGTTTTTTTACCAATACAGACCCTAATGCCATGCTGACCGAGGTACATCGTCAGGCACAGAACGATCCCATTGTGCGGATGTCGATGACAGTCCGCGAAGGCGGCACGCTGGACATGGGTACTTTTGGTGCGAGTGAAGTGGTACGCCGCGATGCGCTCGATCCGGAGCGCGTGATGGCTGCGGACCAAATCCTCGTGGGGCGCAACACAACGCGGCGCTCCTACAACATGCGTGTGCGTCAGAAACAAAACATCGAAGATCCGCTTCCGGTCGCTGGCGACAAGCTGGTTTGCCTGCGCAACAATCGCAAAAAATCCTTGTTCAATGGAGGATTATGGCGAGTGAAATCGCGTGCGCAGTCTAAATCGCAGATCGTTACTATGCGGCTCTCGCCGGACGAGGGATTCGGTGCGAAGGTCGTAAAAGTTTCCGTGCGTAAGGACTGCTTTTCCGGCGGCATTGAGGATATTCCATGGGAACAGCGCCGGCCTTACGACGAATTCGACTATGGCTATGTGCTCACCGTGCATAAGTCGCAAGGTTCACAATGGGACGATGTGGTTTTGTTCGACGAAAGCTTCGCGTTTCAGGACAGCCGTGCGCGCTGGCTCTATACCGGTATCACCCGTGCCGCAAAGCGTTTGACGATAGTGGTTTAGAGGGCGGATACACGTCTTTGATTAGAATTCGTTCACAAATTCGTGTGGAATGCCATGTAACGCTGGCCGCGTAATTGCGTATCTAGGGTACCCGTGGACATCAACCGAGATCATGGAAGACACATGAACCACATTCCATTCACCAGACCTGCTTTCGCTATCCTTGCTGCTGGCGCGATAGTACTATCTTCATGGATAGCCCTGCCCTCACAGGCTGCCGAAGATGCTTTCATCATCCCCCCACCCTCGCTTGATATGAAACCATCCGAAGGTTTGAAGACCGCGGTGCTGGCCGGTGGCTGCTTCTGGGGCGTCCAGGGCGTTTATCAACACACCGAAGGCGTCGTGAATGCAGTTTCCGGCTATGCCGGCGGCGCTGCAAACAGCGCGAAATATGATCTCGTGGGCCGCGGCAATACCGGTCATGCGGAGGCGGTGAAAATTACTTACGATCCAAAGAAAATTTCCTACGGAAAACTTCTACAGATCTACTTCTCCGTGGCGCACGACCCTACCCAGCTCAACCGCCAAGGTCCAGATACCGGCACGCAATATCGTTCGACGGTGTTTACTTCCGACCCCGAGGAACGCCAGGTTGCCGAAAAGTACATTGCACAGCTCAACAACACGAAGACCTATAAAAAGACAATCGCCACCACTCTTGAGCCTATGCAAGGATTTTACGTCGCCGAGGATTATCATCAGGATTATCTGACGTTACATCCGAACCAGCCCTATATCGTCTATAATGATTTGCCGAAAATCGAAAACCTGAAGAAGATTTTCGCTAACCTATATCGCGATAAGCCTGCGCTGGTCCGCAACGCCACCCGTAACGCTACGACCATACGTCAATTTCGCCGAGAATAAAAGGAGCACAAAATGACCGATACAAAAACCGGCTCCGATAAAATCGAAAAATCCGATAGCGAGTGGCGCAACGAATTGACGCCAATGCAATATGCCGTGCTGCGCGAAAAAGCGACCGAACGGCCATTCACTGGCGAGTACGATCACTCCTTCGACCCAGGCACCTATATCTGCGCTGGTTGCGGGCAGCCGCTGTTTAAATCTGATGCGAAGTTCGATTCCGGTTGCGGTTGGCCTGCATTCTCCAAGCCCGCGGGCACAGGAAGCGTCGATGAGGAGCGCGATTTTAGCCATGGCATGAGCCGCACCGAGGTGTTGTGCTCGAAATGCAATGGCCATCTCGGCCATGTTTTTCCCGACGGACCAGGCCCAACCGGGTTGCGCTATTGCATCAATTCTGCGGCGCTAAAGCACATGCCGAAATAAGAAAATGCCCAATGCAACCAGGGCCTGCAGTCTTCCGTTTACCAAATCCAAACGCAGCCACAATTGTAAACTTCAATTAAACCATCTATCTTATTGAAAGATATAAGGTTTACTTTGTTGTACATATTCCCCTGTGATGTGCTCCCATGCACCGACAAGGGTTCGCAAGCGACCATAAAACGCCTATATTGTAAGTTATCTAGAGAAATGAAATCCGCCGCGCAGGACCCCTGATTAGGTTTGTCCTGGGCTGAGATTTTTCTCGTTCATTGAAACCTAAACTCAAAAGGCCGAGACCCCATGGCTGCGTTCAACTTCAACACCGAAGCCGAACTCTTTCCTGCAGCGATCCGTAAGAAGAAACGTGCGGGTTTTGCCTATCGCCGCTTCTCAACTGCTGCGGAAGCAGTCCAGTTCGCAATCGAGCAGTTGCCAGCTGAATTCTTTGAACGGCGCATATTTGCAGGTTGATGAAGCCCGTTTCGACCAGAGCGGCATTCGCACCCTTTACGAAAGCCCTGCGTTCCCGCTTCAGCGTAACCGGCGTGAACCTGCGGAAGTCGCTGAGTAACGAACAACTATTTACGACGGTCTTAGAGCCTCTCATTCTACGCGAGGTTGCTTGTCCATCCAGTGCTTTAACAGGCGGATGTTGCGCACGTTAGCGCGGAACATGACGTCGAAGGCATCGCCCGCGAACGGTACAAGACCAACCACACCATCAAGCGCCACATTGGCAAGCATGCGCGCCACTAGATATCTGGGTGCACCAAGAGCACGCGCTTCACGCACAATCCAAAGCGAGATGGCAGTCGTAACAATATCGCCAACAACCGGTATAAGACCTATCAAACCATCGATGCCGTAGCGAACATTGGTTCCCGGCAGGATAAACGCGACGTCGAGCAACTTCGCCAGTGCATCGATACGTGCAAAGCGCTGCTCACGGGTAAGCGGCTCAAACATAATGCCGCCGAACGTGCCAATTGTCCCAGTTCCTTTGAAACCGAAGTCATTGAAATCAAAACCGGATCTTTTGAAAGGTCCAGCGGGATGGACTTCATTGCCATCTTGATCAATGATTGGTGGTCCATGGCGGCGGGAGCCGGCAGCGGCACGGACATAAATGCGATCGTCGGTCATAGGCGGTTCCGGTTTAAATTCGAACTTAAATAGAAACGCTTCGGCTCCTTTCAAGTTGCGGCATGCCGCCGCATAAGCCACAAGACATCTTATTGCCTGATCTTTTATCTCATTCTTAGCTTCCTATATGGAATTTTATGAGCAGGGCATTTGTGAAAGATCAGGATACGAACGGAATCACCGATCTGCCAGATCGGGCCGATTTCGGAGTATCCCAATGACGTCACGGCGGAAGGCTTAGCCCAGATTGAGGCTGCGCTTGAGACTGCCCACCAAGAACACGAGCAGGCGCAGGCAGCGGATGACCGTGACTCCATCATGCGAGCCGCACGCGATCTTCGCTATTGGGAAGCACGGCGCGCCACCGCCCATGTGGTGCCCAACACTGCTGATACCACTTATGTGCGCTTCGGCCACACCGTCACGCTACAGCGCGACGATGGGCTGAAACAAACATTCCGCATTGTCGGCGAGGATGAAGCTGATCCTGCCAAGGGGACAATTTCACATGCCGCGCCACTCGCACGGGCTTTATTTGGCAAGAGCATTGGCGAAACGGCCCGCATCGGCGCGCATGAGCTTGAGATATTGAAAATCGAATAAGCTCCGCCGGATCAGGCATCAAGATGCCAAATGCCTTTGTATCAATGTATCAATAGCAATGGCGTATCAATAACAGCGGCGGACATTGCGAGAGACGACCGATCCATCCTCCTGCACGATGCGCTGACGCACTGCTTGGCAAACAGGTGCGGGGCCGAGAGGTGATGTTCCGCAGAGACGTACGGCGCGATACCTTACCCCGCCACCCGGGAGGACAATGCGCTGCTTCACCGTCCGACAGGTAATATCTTCGGTTATGGAAGATGCTTTGACCGCGGGGTTGATGATCATTGCTTCTGCCCGATATGGTGCAACCATCACGACGGTTATCGACCACACAATAAATACCGCCGAGTGGATTTTCATAGGGATCTCCACAACCGTTCGTGCCCAGCGCACTTACAACTCCGGCGTACTTACAACAAAGTGCATTTAATTCATGAAGTTTTACAACCGAACTCAGGCGCTTTTGCGCAATGGCGACACCGACAACATTTCCGGCTTAACGAATTGATCGATCGCGTAGCAATTTTTGCCTTCGTTCTTTGCGGCATAAAGCGCGCGATCAGCCGCCGCCATCAGGTTCTCAGGTTGAGCGCCGATTTCCGGATGCCATTGCGCCACGCCGATGCTCGCCGAAATCGAGAGCGGTATACCTTCCCATTTCGCATTTTCATGACTGCAGGCATCAATCACGCGGCGCGCAATCATTGCGCCTTCACGCCATGTTGACGCTGGCAGCAAGATACAAAATTCATCGCCACCGACACGCGCCAGAAGATCGCCAGGACGCAGACGCGCCTGCGCGACTTGAGTGAACCACCGCAGACAATCGTCGCCTGCAGCGTGGCCGTGGCTGTCATTCACAGCTTTGAAACCGTCGAGATCAATTGCGAGGAGCGTGAAGACTTCGTTGGTGCGCTCCGCATGCGCATAGCTTTCCGACAAAGTTTGCAGCAAATGACGGCGGTTGGCCGCACCGGTGAGATCGTCCAGCAAAGCGAGGTCGGAAACTTCACCGCGCAATCCATCAATTGCCATCAGCACAAAACCGAAATTCCACACCATCGACAGGAACACCAGCCCCAGCACCAAGGCCCCCTGTAATGGATTGAAATAACTTGTCGCATCCTCGACATCGAACAGCATGCCTGCCCCGGCGCGGGTGAGATGGAGGGTGATGATTAGAGCTCCGATATAGCCTGCGAGACGCGCACCGGGACTCCTGCGGCTATCCTGCCGTGACAGCACAAGCGGCAACATCATTGCGATCGGCACCGATTGTCCCAGCGAATAGATGACAATGCGCATTGATCTGTCGTCGTCCCAGAGCGAGAAATACGCAAGTCCCGCAACAGTGCAGCTGGTAATCAGGGCGGTGCTGCGCCACGACACAGGCTTCCCGTAGAACCGCTTGACGCCCATCGTTGCGAGACATCCGCCAAAAATCGTCAGAAGACCGCCAATCAGAAGCGGCACCGTCAAATCGATGACGCTACGCAAGATCACGCACATTGCGCCAGCGGCTGCGACGAACGCGGAAGCCGTCCAGAATCGCGCCGCCGAAAAATTCGGATAGCTGCGCATGACGTAGGTCCAGACCAGACCTAGCGCCAAAAAATTCGCAATGAAGACGATCCACAGCGTTGGAATGCTCAGCATCATATTGTCCCAGCGCAAGTGCGCAAGTTCCCTATGATGCTCATTGGTTTAGTCATAACGCGCTACCCTATATGCAGGGGTAACGTGCAACCGTTGCAGTTAATAAAATCTCACCGCCTTCGCGTAATCGAGGGTGTGGTTGTGAATTGATGAATAAAATGCAGAAATACACTGACAAAATGGATGCCCAACACGCAACGCGATTACGGATTTTTCATCACGCCGGCACGCACGAATATGCCTTATGCAAATCGATAGAACTTTTGCACAGCCATGTGTTCGGGGCATTTTGGGAAGAAACCTGCAAAATCCAAAGTATCCTGCTGAAAGAAATGACCACGCACGTGCGCAGTCATTTCTTTCAGCGTCACAAACAAAGCTGGACTACGCTCGCAAAAATTCATTCACTGGGGGGACCCAATAAGCTGTAGAAATAGTCCCCCTGGAGTTTTTCTCCCGCTGTGGTCATGTGTTCATTATCAGCAAACAAATGGTCCCGGTCCGCATTCGATATTAAATGCGATGGTGCGGCAGGATTAGACGAGCACAGCAGTGCCCATGCTGAAGTAACGTTGCTAGGCTGCAAACAAGCCGTCTGGCCAGGTCCGCTCCCGGTAAATTGGAAACCAAACGCAGACGGATTGTTTGCGATTGCGACTCTGACAGAATTGAAATCCGCCTGAATAAAGTTGACGCCGCTCGCGGTCAGCCCCGACCACAGCGCTTGCGTGTAAGCTAGTTTCGCCTGCTGTAGTGCCTGGTTATTAAGCGGGAAAGAATAGTGTTGACCAGGAACAATGATGTAAAATGCACCCGCCTCACTCAGTTTTT
The DNA here is from genome assembly GCA_963811795.1 of uncultured Alphaproteobacteria bacterium. Lineage (GTDB taxonomy): Bacteria > Pseudomonadota > Alphaproteobacteria > Rhizobiales > Xanthobacteraceae > Afipia. Next base: position 132,691 of record CAWESR010000016.1, on the reverse strand, counting down.
TGATAGCAGCCACCAGACCATTTGCTTGTTCGATCAGATAGGCGATTTTTGCGTCCTGCGTTGCAGGGCCTTCAGCACTGAATGCAAAGCCAACATCGTTGCCGCCAGAACTAACAACATACAAAGCAGTCTTAGGAACGCGATTGCCATTCGTCTTAAGATAATCCGCAATCTGGCTTGCGGTTGGAATGGCCGCCCGGAATCCGCCGTTTGTGCCATCGTTGGTCTTTACGTTCTTGGCACCGCTGGTCGCATAATTGGTGCCACCGGGCTGGTTAGCCGGATTTGCCGTCAGCCCTAAACGTGCCGCTAGAACCTGCACTCCCATTAATCCTGGACTGGTGGTAGGCACACCTGCGCCGGCGGCAACAGCGCTTGGCCAGAGCGCATTGTAACCAGCCCCGCCACCTGGATTCGGCAGGGCTCTATAAAAGCCACTATCGACGGTACTATCACCAAAAACGACCAACTGTGTAAAAGGCTCGCGTTGAACCTGCGCCAAAGCTGGCGCAACCGAAAAAACAATCGACGCAATCAATCCCGTCAACATTGACGCATTACGACGTGAGAATTCGTTGAAGCCAGTTCTGTTCTTGGACATTTTCATCTCCAGTGAGTGAATCTTCAGCTCACTTGAAAGATGTCATGTCGAATCTGAATGGCAGATGTACAGGCTGAAAGTCAAAAGTTATCGCGTTCAGCTATTCGCCATCTCAAAAGATGCATCCACATACAATCGCGAACGCATCTCCTCGCGCGCGCAGTCACGCTCCATTCAGAGCGAATGCAAAATATCTTTTGTGAATATGCTCAACTAGAACGAAGAATCCGGTTTCTAGTTGTCGAGAAACGAGCGCAACTTCCTTGAACGCGACGGATGTTTCAGCTTGCGCAGCGCCTTCGCCTCGATCTGGCGAATACGTTCGCGTGTCACCGAAAACTGCTGGCCAACTTCTTCCAGCGTGTGATCGGTGTTCATGCCGATACCGAAACGCATACGCAATACACGCTCCTCGCGCGGCGTCAGCGAAGCAAGCACGCGCGTGGTGGTTTCGCGCAAGTTCGACTGGATCGCCGCATCGATCGGCAGGATCGCATTCTTGTCCTCGATGAAATCTCCGAGGTGCGAGTCTTCCTCGTCGCCCACCGGCGTTTCCAGCGACAATGGCTCTTTGGCGATCTTGAGAACCTTGCGCACCTTCTCCAGTGGCATGCCGAGTTTTTCAGCCAGTTCTTCCGGTGTCGGCTCGCGGCCAATTTCATTGAGCATCTGACGCGACGTGCGCACGATCTTGTTGATGGTCTCGATCATGTGCACCGGGATGCGGATGGTGCGCGCCTGATCGGCGATCGAGCGCGTGATCGCCTGCCGAATCCACCATGTGGCATAAGTCGAGAACTTGTAACCGCGGCGATATTCGAACTTGTCCACCGCCTTCATCAAACCGATGTTGCCTTCCTGAATCAGATCAAGGAACTGCAGACCACGGTTGGTGTATTTCTTGGCAATCGAAATCACGAGACGCAGGTTGGCCTCAACCATTTCCTTCTTCGCTTGCCGTGCTTCCCGCTCACCCTTCTGCACACCGTGCACGATTTTGCGGAACTCACCAATCTCGAGGCCGGTCAAGCTCGCAAGCTGCTGGATTTCGTGGCGCAGATCCTTGATGCGATCTTTTTCCACCGCGACAAAATTCTTCCAGCCCTTGGCGGCCAGTTTTGAGACACGGTTCAGCCAGCGCGGATCAAGCTCGGAACCTTGATAGTTCCTGAGAAAGTCTTCACGGCCAACACCATGGCTGTCGCCCAGGCGAAACAGCCGGCCCTCAAACGAAACCAGTTTCTTGTTGATGTCGTAGAGCTGCTCGACAAGCGAATCGATGCGAGCCTGATTCAGCCGCAGCGACTTCACCTCGACGATGATATCGTCCTTCAGCTTCTTGTACTTGCGCTCCTGCGCGGGTGAGAGCGTCTCGTTCTGCAGCTGGTTCTGGATGTCCTGCTCCTGCAGGCGGCGCAGCTTCTTGTAATTGTCGGCAATCTTGTCGAAGGTCTCGACAACCTTTGGCTTCAGTTCGGCTTCGATGGCCGCGAGCGACATCTGGTTTTCGAACTCATCGTCCTCATCCATGTCCGCCTCGGCGGCATTCTCACCTGGTCCTTCGTTGCATTGTCTCCCACAGGTGTGGGACGAAACGGCGTTGGTGATGGCGGCGCGGCCGGCGGCGCGATATGCGCAGGTGCTGCCACCACAACGCCATCTGCGTTGACCGCAGCCGGCTGGCCGTCCGGAGCGGCAATCAGAGCCGGGTTCATATTGTTCTTGGCATCGGGACCTGCGTAGGTTGCTTCAAGGTCGATGATGTCACGCAGGAAGATTTTGCCTTCGTTCAATTCATCACGCCAAATGATAATGGCCTGGAACGTCAGTGGACTTTCGCAAAGACCGGCGATCATCGCCTCGCGACCTGCCTCGATGCGTTTGGCAATCGCGATTTCACCTTCGCGGGACAAAAGCTCGACGGTGCCCATCTCACGCAAATACATGCGGACGGGATCGTCGGTGCGCTCGCCAGGTTCGGACTTCTTGGTTTCAGTGACGGCCTTCTGCGTCACCTCGACGAGTTCATTGTCGGTCTCGTCGTCAGCATCTTCCTTGTTCTCTTCGTCCTCGTTCTCGGCATCGTCAAATTCGGATACATTGATCCCCATGTCGGAGAGCATCGCCATGATGTCTTCGATCTGTTCAGGCGACGTCGTATCTGACGGCAAGACTTCATTGAGCTGATCGAAGGTTACGAAGCCACGCTTCTTCGCCTGCTTGATCATTTTCTTGACAGCAGCATCTGACAGATCGAGCAACGGAGACGGAGCATCCGCAAAATCTTTCTCCGGCGTCTCAACGGCCTTCGGATCCTTATCCTTGTCTTTGATCTGTGCCGTCTTTGCCTTGCTGGCCATTCACTGCTCCTGAAACGCGCTCACGCCGTGGGCGTCACCACCCGCGTCAAAAATGTTAAATCCGCCTTGATGCGGAAAGGGCGGCGCTATGATGGCACCACCCAGACTGATCTCATCTGCGGGTCAAGCTTAGCTCCAAGCTTAACCCAAGGCTGTTAAGCCTCATTTAACCCTGTTTTTGCGGCTAAAAACCCGCCTTGGCGAGTCTTTTTAAAGCCTTCGTGCGGCCAGACCGCACATTTCGCTCAGACGCCGCGCTGGAACCGGCCAGAAGACTCGCCGAATCCCTCAATCAACGCCTCAAGGCCATCCACTTCGGCGAGCCGGGCCTTTACATCGCGCAACCAGCCATAATTGGCTTCGCTGCTGTCCTGCCCCAACGCCAGTTCGGCATCCTTGAGCTCTCTAAGTAAGGAGTGCCACTGGCGATGCAAGGCAACCAGCTGGTGCCAGGTAGAAAGAACATCCTCAGTGGCCGCACCGGGCTGGGCCCCCCATACATTCTTGGTGGTTAATGCCCGGTCAACTCGCTGGATTTGTTCCAAAAAGCCAGCCTTTTCCAGTCCGGCCCTCAATCGGGCACTTTCTGCTACAGGGTCATCCGTATGCCCATAATTCGCATAGGCACCGATAATGCCGGCCCGTAGCTTGTGGGCCTCGGGATGGGCCAATTCCAGCGCGGCCACTTCCTCCAGATGATCGTCCAGCAGCCATGGATGATTCATCAGACATAAAAGGATCAGCGCCTCGCGCCGTGAAAAAGCGCTTCGCTGGCTCCGCATAATGGAGCTGGTCGCCAGATTTGGACTGACAACCTGATACGGCTGCCGATTGATGGTACGACTGGCTGTGGATAGGCCGCCCCTGCCGCCTCCACGCCCACCCGCGCCAGGGATGAATGCCCCCCGTGACGGGTAGCGGCGCCCTGATTCGCTGCCGGACAGCGCACCTTTAAAACCACCGCCCCGGTAACCGCTCTGATTTTCAGGTGTGAAAGCGCGCTGCAGGCGCTGTGAGAAATCCTGCCGGTAATAACGTCGCACGACCTCATCGCGAATGCTGCCGGTGAGTTCGCCAATGCGCGCCTCCAGAGCCGCGCGGCGCTCGGGCGTAGCGAAATTGCCGCTTTCGATCTCGCGGGACCAGATCATCTCAGCCAGGGGCTTTGCCGCACCGATGACCTCCTCAATAGCCCCCCGTCCGCCAGCGCGAGCCAGATCATCGGGATCTTGTCCGTCGGGCAGCAACGCGAAACGCAAACTTTTTGCAGGCTTCAGATGCGGTAGCGCCAGCTCTGCCGCGCGAAACGCTGCGCGCTGACCCGCGCCATCGCCGTCGAAACAGAGTATTGGCTCATCAGCCATCTTCCACAACAACGCGAGCTGATTCTCCGTGAGCGCGGTGCCAAGCGGTGCAACAGTGGCACTGAAACCAACACTCGCCATAGCAATCACATCGACATAGCCCTCCACCACAATCAGCGGCGCGCCGTTATGGCTTGCCTGTCGTGCGGCGGCGGCGTTGTAGAGATTATCGCCTTTATGAAACAGCGGCGTTTCCGGAGAATTGAGATATTTCGCGGGCACGTCTTTTTCGAGCGCACGGCCGCCGAAGGCGATAACGCGACCACGCATATCAGTGATTGGAAACATCACGCGATCACGAAACCGATCGTAGGGCACCGGAATATCATCGCCACCGATCAACAGGCCCGCTTCGACCATATCCTCGACCGGAATACCGAGCTTGCCAAGATGTTCCTTCAACGCAAAACGCTCGGACCGCGCATAACCGATACGAAACTGCAATTGCGTCGCGGGCTGAATAGCGCGATCACCCAGATATCCGCGAGCCTTGGCACCGAGATTTGAAGCCAACGTGTCGGCGAAAAACTTCGCGGCTAAATCCATCACATCATAAAGTGTCTTGCGGCGCTGCTCATGGCGCGCGACATCGGGTGTCACCGCAGGCAACGGCACGCCCGCTATTGACGCCAACCGCTCGACCGCCTCCGAGAAGCCGACGCCGTCGGTCTCCATCACGAAGGGAAAAATGTCACCGTGTTTGCCGCTGGAGAAGTCGTGATAAAAACCCTTCTGGTCGTTGACCGTGAAGGATGGGGTTTTTTCCTGGTGGAATGGCGACAACCCTTTCCACTCCTTGCCCGCCCTCTTCAACTTCACGCGGCGGCCCACGACTTCCGAAACCGGAAGCCGGGCACGCAATTCATCGAGAAAGTGGGGCGTGAAGCGCATTGGGGGGTGTCAAATCTCAAGTGCCGGCCAATCGATCATCATTACAGGCTTGTCAGCCCACTTGCCTAATGGATGTGGGATCGCGATGGATTGTCCAAGCTATTCACAGCCTTTATGGTCGTTTTTCCATTCATCAATGCCCTTGCCCAGTGAAAGTCCCGTCCCATGACCTCTCACCCGAAATCGCTGCTCCAGATCGCTGGGGCACCGCTCCATCCGAGCGCGCTTGAAAAATCCGCGCTGATTATCATTGATGCACAGCTCGAATATGTCACGGGTAACCTGCCGCTCGCGGGTGTCGACTGATGCAATCAAGGAATTGACACTACTGCTGTCATTGGCGCGACATGCGAAAGTGCCGGTCTTCCACATTGTGCAGCATGCCCCGGCGGGACGTCCGCTGTTCGACGAAACCGGGCCTTATGCGGCTATTGTTCCGCAACTCACCCCTGAAGCGGGCGAGGTCGTGGTGCGTAAAATGCTGCCCAATGCCTTCGCAGGGACAGACCTTCATGAACTGGTGAAAAGCACCGGCCGCAGCGAAGTGATCCTCGCAGGCTTCATGACTCATATGTGCGTCAGCGCCACCGCACGCGCCGCGCTCGATCTGAAATATCGCGCGACGGTGGTGGCGAACGCGACGGCAACGCGCGATCTTCCTGATCCTCTCGGCGGCACTATCCCGGCGAATGTCGTTCACCGCGTCGCACTATCTGAGCTTGCGGATCGTTTTGCGATTGTCGTGAAGGATACAGCAGCGCTGGCAGCGGCAGCACAGACCGCCTAAACGCGCGGCGGCATCACTTAATGCGCGTCAGCGCCAGCCAGATGCCGCCACCGATCATGAACCCGCCAGCAATGCGTGACACCAATTGAGCGCGCCGCACGGAAAGGAATTTTCCCGCGCGCCCTGCGAGCAGGGCATAAGCGCCGTCTGACAAACCCCCAATTGCCATGAAAGTAATTCCAAGCAGCACGATCTGCGGAAAATGATCATGGCTCATATCGACAAACTGGGGAATGAAGGCGCCGAAGAAAACCAGCACCTTCGGATTGCTGAGAAGCACAAGGAAGCCTTGCAAAAAGAACCCGCCGCGCGGCGCGGGTAACTCAGTTGCAGACATCAACGCTGGCGACCACACAAGTTTGATACCAAGCCAGACAAGATAGGCCGCGCCTGCAAGCCTCACCCATTCGAACCAAAGGCCCATTGTCGCCATCAACGATGAAAGCCCCACCGCAACGACGCCAATGACAATGACCAATCCTGCCTGCGCGCCAGCAACATTAAGCAACGCCGCACGCGGGCCATAACGCAGGCCATTGGCAATAACGAGCGTCACAACTGGCCCGGGCAAAATGGCCAGCGCCACACAGGCGGCGAGATAAGCAAGATACAGCTCGAACGACATTATCCCAGCGCCCGCAATTCACGGCGCAGAACCTTGCCGGTGGCAGTCATCGGCAAATGATCGGTGAACTGAATGTGTCGCGGATATTCATGCGCGGCGAGTTGCACCTTGACGAAATTCTGAATCTCGCGCGCGAGTTCATCGTTGCCTTCAAATCCCGGGCGCAACACAATCCACGCCTTGATGGCTTCGGTGCGGATCGGATCTGGAATCCCGACGACGGCGGCAATGGCCACTGCGGGATGCTTGAGCAGCGTATGCTCAATCTCCGACGGACCGATGCGATAGCCTGCACTGGTGATGACATCATCTTCGCGGCTGACATACCAGAAATAGCCGTCCTCATCCTGCACGCCGAGATCGCCGGTCAGCAAAAATTCGCCGGCATATTTCTTTGCGGTCGCTTCCTGATTGCCCCAGTATTCAATCATCATGCATGGGTTCGGCGCGCGAACGCCGATGATGCCGCGCTCGCCGCGTGGCAGTTCTTCGCCCCGTTCGCTCACAATGCACACGTCGAAGCCCGGCGTGGCGCGTCCCATCGAGCCCGGCTTGATCGGAAACAGTTTTGCATTGTTGCCGACCACAAGATTGCATTCGGTCTGGCCATACACTTCATGCGCCTCGATACCGAAGGTGGCACGCACCCAATCGAGCAGTTCTGCACCTAGCGATTCTCCGCCGGTGAAAATACTGCGTAGCTTGACATCGGAATGTTTCACCCCGGCCTGACGCATCAACTTCAGCGCGGTCGGCGGCAGGAACACATTGCGCACATTGTGATCAGCCATCAGTTGCATCGCGGCCTGCGGCTCGAATTTCTTGGCGCGATAGCCGACAATCGGTAAGCCGTAATACCATGCCGGAAACAACGCATCGAACAGGCCGCCAATCCACGCCCAATCCGCAGGTGTCCAGAACAGGTCGCCGGACTTTGGGAAAAAATCGTGCGCCATCTCCATATTCGGAAGATGACCAAGCAGAACACGATGAGCGTGCAGTGCGCCCTTTGGATTTCCCGTGGTGCCGGATGTATAAATAATAATGGCGGGATCGTCGGCGTGGGTATCGACGGTTTCAAATTGCTCCGGCGCATCCTCGATCGATTGCCAAAACGATTTCGCGCCAGCGTGGATTGTGCCGCTCGTCACATAAATATCCTGAAGAAACGGCAACCGGTCGCGAATTTTGGCGAGCTTCTCCCAGCCGCTTTCATCGGTAACGATGGCCCGCGCATTGCTATTGGATAAGCGAAACTCCAGCGCGTCCTCGCCAAACAGCGTGAACAACGGCACCGAGACAAGGCCTGAGCGGAATGACGCGAAATGCACGATGGGCAATTCGACCGACTGCGACAGGAACACCGCAACACGATCTCCACGCACAAGACCGTCGGCTTTCAGGACATTGGCGAAACGACGCGAGAAGCTGCTGACTTCATCGAAGGACAAACGGCGTGTTTCGCCCTCCTCATCGACATAGATCAACGCCAGCTTCTCCGCGCCCATTGCATGGCGGTCGCAGCACACCGTCGCCATGTTGAACTGCGCCGGAACCTCCCAGCGAAAATCGCGAACGAGTTGATCGTAATCGTTGGTTTCTGTCAGCATGTTGGGCCTTCGAGTTTATCGCTGCGAGACGCTCACTTACAGATATCGTCCCCGCGAAAGCGGGGACCCATAACCACCGAATTTGTTGAAACTACAATGTGACGTTATCGCTCACAAATAAATTGCGACGACAGGGAGTATGGATCCCCGCTTTCGCGGGGACGACTATGGCTTGGGAATCGCCCTCACCCCGCCAACGCCGCCTTCACCAGACCGCTGGCTTTACCAAAATCCATCTGGCCCGCGTATTTGGCTTTCAGCTCGGCGATCACCTTGCCCATGTCTTTCATGCTGGCGGCACCGGTGTCCTTGATGGTTGTAGCAATGACCGCTTTCACCTCGTCCTCGGACATCTGCTTCGGCAGATAAACGGAGATGATCGCAATTTCTTCGCGCTCCTGCGCGGCCAGTTCAGGACGTCCACCCTTGTCATAAAGCTCAACCGATTCCTGGCGCTGCTTGATCATTTTCTGCAACACCCCAAGGATATCTTCATCACTCAGCGGCGGCTTGCTCTGCCCGCGCGCTTCGATATCGGCATTCTTGAGCGTGGAATTGACCATGCGCAGGGTCGAAAGCTTACGCTCGTCCTTCGCCTTCATCGCTTCCTTGACAGCGTTATTAATGTCATCGCGCAGCATGGTCGTCTCCTTCACGGCGTTTCCACGCCATCATTCATTATCAGTTGTGATTTAAGGCGTTTCACCGCGTCATACAACCGCGTTAGGCACCATCTTCAGCCAGTCGAGCATGGCCTCGGTCGTCGCCTGCGGCTTTTCAAGCTGTGTCAGATGTCCGCAATCCGGGATTGTCACGAACTTCACGCCGGCAATACCTTGGGCGATTTCAGCTGAGAATTTATTCGGCACGACGTTGTCTTCGTCACTGGTCAGCACCAATGTGGGGCATTTGATCGCTGCAAGCGTTGGCCGTGAATCCGCGCGGCCGATAATCGCTTCGAGTTGCCGCACGAACGCATCCGGCCCAACATCGTCACTCATATCGCGAACGATGTCCTGCAACTCTTTGTCGCCAGTTCTGGATGGATGCACAAAATTTGCAAACAATCCGTCCAGCACGGCGTGATAACCGCCAGCTTTCACATCCGCGATCCACCCGCGGCGCCGTTCAGTCGCCTCAGGTGTATCCGGCTGTGCGGAGGTGTTGAGCAACGCCAGCCGCGCGACCCGCTGCGGCGCCTGACGGTAAATTTCAAAAGCAATGTAGCCACCCATTGAATGCCCGGCGAGGGCAAAGCGTGGCGGGGCGTTGTCAAGAATACGCTTCGCAATCGCAGCCATGCTGTTATCGCGAACATGATTGGCAACCATCACTGGACCAAGCCGCCACAGCGCAGGAATTTGCGGCGCATAAATGCGCGACGAGCAGGCAAGGCCAGGAACGAGAACGATGGGCAGTTGATCGGCCATACCTGTTTCCAATGGTGTTGATTTATGGCGGGGAGACTGGAACGCAGATTAGGGGGCAGATTTCGCCTGTCAAATATACGCCTATCGCATGTGAATCAGGCATTTGGGCCTTTGACCTGAACGGGGCCAAGGGCTATGTCATGCGCTTATGACAATATCCGATAACTCCTCAGCCTGGCCGGACCTCAAACCGACCGCGCTCCTCGTGCTCGCCGATGGCACCGTGCTGGAAGGCTTCGGCCTCGGCGCGGAAGGACAAGCCGTTGGTGAAGTTTGCTTCAACACGGCAATGACCGGCTATGAGGAAATCCTCACCGATCCTTCCTACGCCGGACAAATCATCACCTTCACATTTCCTCACATTGGCAACGTTGGCGCCAATGACGAAGACATCGAGACCGTGAACATGGCGGCAACGCCCGGCGCACGTGGCGTGATCCTGCGCGCGCCAATCACCGATCCGTCGAACTACCGCGCCTTGAAGCATCTCGACCAATGGCTGAAGGCGCGCGGCATTATCGGTCTTGCCGGTATCGACACACGCGCGTTGACGGCCCTCATCCGAAGCAAGGGCATGCCGAATGCCGTGATCGCGCATGCACCGAATGGCACGTTCGACTTACAGAGTTTGAAAAAAGAAGCGCGCGAATGGCCAGGGCTTGAGGGCATGGACCTCGTGCCGATGGTGACAAGCGCGCAACGCTTCACCTGGGATGAGACGCCATGGCAATGGGAAAAGGGTTTCGGCAAACAGGACAAGCCTGAGTTCAACGTCGTCGCCATCGACTACGGAATCAAGCGCAACATTCTGCGCCTGCTTGCGGGTGAAGGTTGCAAGGTGACGGTCGTCACCGCCCAAACATCAGCCGAAGACATTCTGGCGATGAAACCGGACGGTGTGTTTTTGTCGAACGGTCCTGGCGATCCAGCAGCAACCGGCAAATACGCCGTCCCTGTCATCAAAACAGTGATCGATTCCGGCGTGCCGACATTCGGTATTTGCCTCGGACATCAGATGCTCGGCCTCGCCGTTGGCGGCAAGACCATGAAGATGCATCAGGGCCATCATGGCGCCAATCATCCGGTGAAAGACCTCACCACCGGCAAGGTCGAAATCACGTCGATGAACCACGGCTTTGCGGTGGACAAGAATACGCTGCCGGCCAACGTGACCCAAACCCATATCTCGCTGTTTGACGATCTCAATTGCGGTATCGCGCTGAAGGACAAGCCGGTGTTTTCGGTGCAGTATCACCCCGAAGCTTCACCCGGCCCGCGCGACTTGCATTATCTTTTCAGGCGCTTTACGGATCTGATGCGCACGAGTAAGCGGGCCTAAAAACGGTAGCAATCATTTCCATCCCGACATGAGACAGCACCAATGAATACGCCGATTAAATCCCATCACGAATATGGTGTCACGCCGGCAGAAAAAGTGGCGTCAATGAAAGGCATCGATTTTATTCGTGAGATGATGGAGGGCAAACACCCCGCGCCGCCCATCATGCGGACGCTGGGCTTTATACTGAGTTCCGCCGAGCCCGGGCACGTTGTTATGCAAAGCACACCCACCTTCGAGCATTATAATCCGATAGGATCGGTTCATGGCGGATACTCCGCGACGCTGCTCGATTCCGCGATGGGCTGTGCCATTCACTCCATGCTGCCAGCCGGGAGCGGATATACGACCCTCGAATTCAAGGTCAGCTTCATCCGTCCCATGTCGGTCGATACCGGTCTTGTGCGCACGATTGGCACAGTGATCAATGTTGGCCGCCGCGCGGCTGTCGCCGAAGCAAAGATCGTGGATTTAAAAGATCGTCTGATTGCACATGCAACGACAACCTGTCTGGTATTCGAAATTCCGTTGCCCAAAACCGCAGGCTCATGAAGTTGATGGATGACTGGATCGATTATTACGATTTAACCCACACCATTTACGTTAGCAATCTGCACCGCGACGTGCACTTCCGCTTGATCGCCGATGACATCGTTAAATATGTCGCTTCACCCGATGTGATCGTGCTGGACTACTCATGCGGAGAAGCACTGTCTGCGCCCCTGGTCGCAGATGCCTGCAGTCAACTCATTCTTGCCGAGCCTGCGCCGGGCGTACGCGGCCGCCTGATGGCCCGCTTTCACGATAATCCAAAAATTATGATCCGATCGCTTGACGAACTGAGCCAGCAACCGGAACGCTCTATTGATCTCGCGGTGATGATTTCGGTGGCGCAATATATGACCCAAGATCAACTCGACGCAGCCCTCGCACTGATGCGGCGATTGCTAAAGCCCGGCGGCAAGCTGGTGCTGGGCGATATCCTGCGCCCCGAAGTTGGCGCCGCAACTGATGTGATGGCGCTGTTGCGGCTGGCCGCAGCGCATGGCTTTTTGAAAGATGCCATGTGGGGCTTGGCGCGCACCGCACTCTCCGATTACTGGCAATTGCGGCAACAGATCGGGCTGCAACGCTATACTGAGACAGACATGATCGGAAACCTTGCCGCCGCTGGTTTTTCCGCCACACGTGCCAGCACCAATATTGGCTACAATCCTTCGCGTATGACGTTTGTGGCCACACGGTTGGCATGAAGGTGCTTTTACGCCCCTCCAATGCACGAAAAGGTACAAAATTGACGGTTGATTGCGCTGTTAAGGGCCTTTCCTGCCTCCGGAATCTGGTCTAAAGACACGTCGCGCGCGAGGTTAGCCCCAAGCGCCGGGTTTGAGGGACGCGCCGATGCGCGCCCTTTTTTTGTGCCAATTTATAGCCGATCGCGAATTTACTCCCTCTCCCCATGGGGGAGAGGGTTGGGGTGAGGGGGATCAACGGGAGATGTTCAGCTCTTGAATAACGACTTGGAGAACACCCTCGATATTTCCCAAAACGTCATGATTCCAGAATTGGATGACGTGATATCCGGATTCTTCAAGTATTTTGGTTCGCTCAGCGTCCTTTTCCAATCTGTCAACGTGCTGACCACCATCGATTTCAATCACAAGCTTCAAATCCAAAGCAACAAAGTCGACAACGTAGCCAGAGATTGGTTGTTGCCGTTTGAATTTCACGCCATCAAGCCGCCGATGACGAAGTTTACTCCACATCAGCTTTTCAGCTTCGGTCATCCTTTGACGCAAGGCGCGTGCGTGACCTTTCATGACGGCACCCCCTCACCCTACCCTCTCCCCCATGGGGAGAGGGTTACAGTACAGCAATTGTCTTCCACTATCGCTAGTTCCTGCCCAATCCACTGTTGAGCACAATGCCCAAACGTACAGACATATCGACGATCCTCATCATTGGCGCTGGCCCCATCGTCATCGGCCAGGCCTGCGAATTCGATTATTCCGGCACCCAGGCCGTGAAGACGCTGAAACAAGAGGGCTATCGTATCGTCCTGGTGAATTCCAACCCGGCGACGATCATGACCGACCCGGATCTGGCGGATGCCACTTACATCGAGCCGATCACGCCTGAGATCGTTGCCAAGATCATTGAGAAGGAACGTCACGTCATTCCAGGCGGCTTCGCGCTGTTGCCGACTATGGGCGGGCAAACCGCGCTGAATTGCGCACTGTCGTTACGCAAACAGGGAACGCTCGACAAATTCAATGTCGAAATGATCGGCGCCACTGCCGACGCCATCGACAAGGCCGAAGATCGCGCCCGCTTCCGCGAGGCCATGACCAAGATCGGCCTCGAAACTCCACGCTCGCTGCAAATCAAAAATCTTCCCGATGCGCTGCGCGCCCTTGATCAGATCGGTCTGCCCGCGATTATTCGTCCATCGTTTACTATGGGCGGTACAGGAGGCGGCATTGCCTATACCAAGGCGGAGTTCATCGAAATTGTCGAACGCGGCATCGATGCATCGCCGACCAGCGAAGTCCTGATCGAGGAGTCCGTTCTCGGCTGGAAAGAATTCGAGATGGAGGTTGTCCGCGACAAGAATGATAACTGCATCATCGTCTGTTCCATCGAAAATCTCGATCCGATGGGCGTGCATACTGGTGACTCCATCACCGTTGCTCCGGCGCTGACGCTGACCGACAAAGAATATCAGATCATGCGCGATGCCTCGCTGGCGGTGCTGCGCGAGATCGGCGTCGAGACCGGCGGCTCGAACGTGCAGTTCGGCGTCAATCCGGCGGACGGCCGCATGGTTGTCATCGAGATGAACCCACGTGTGTCGCGTTCCTCCGCCCTCGCCTCCAAGGCCACCGGCTTCCCGATCGCAAAAGTCGCGGCAAAGCTTGCAGTCGGTTACACGCTCGATGAAATCGCCAACGACATCACTGGCGGCGCCACGCCGGCCTCGTTTGAGCCGACCATTGATTATGTTGTCACAAAAATTCCGCGCTTCGCATTCGAAAAATTTCCCGGTGCAAGCCCCACGCTGACCACATCGATGAAGTCGGTCGGCGAAGTGATGGCGATTGGCCGCACGTTCCAGGAAAGCTTGCAGAAGGCACTGCGCGGGCTGGAAACCGGATTAACTGGCCTCGACGAGATCGAGATCGAAGGTCTTGGACAGGGAGACGACAAGAACGCTCTCCGGGCTGCCCTCGGCACGCCGACCCCCAACCGCATCCTGCAAGTTGCACAGGCCATGCGGCTCGGCTGGCTAGACGAAGATATCTTCACCTCATGCAAGATCGATCCGTGGTTCCTCGCCGAGATGCGCGGCATCGTCACAATGGAATCCAAGATCAAGGCGCACGGCCTGCCGGGCAATGCCCATGGCATGCGCACATTGAAATCGATGGGTTTCTCCGACGCGCGTCTTGCTGTGCTGGCCAACACCACAGAGGCTGAGGTAAAGACTGCACGTCGCGCTCTCAATGTGCGCCCCGTCTTCAAACGCATTGACACTTGCGCTGCGGAGTTCGCCTCCCCCACCGCTTATATGTACTCGACATATGAAGCGCCATTTGCAGGCCAGCTTGCGGACGAAAGCGCGCCTTCAGACAAGAACAAGGTCATCATTCTCGGCGGCGGCCCGAACCGTATCGGTCAGGGCATCGAGTTCGACTACTGCTGCTGCCATGCCTGTTTCGCGCTGGATGATGCGGGCTATGAAACCATCATGATCAATTGCAATCCGGAAACGGTATCGACTGACTACGATACTGCGGATCGCCTGTACTTCGAGCCGCTAACAGCCGAAGACGTGCTGGAAATCATCGACACCGAACGTAGTAACGGCAAACTTCATGGCGTCATCGTTCAATTCGGCGGCCAGACACCGCTGAAGCTTGCGCACATACTTGAAGAAGCTAAGGTGCCGATCCTTGGTACCTCACCCGATGCCATCGACCTCGCGGAAGACCGCGACCGCTTCAAGCGCGTCCTCGACAAGTTACACCTGAAGCAACCAAAGAATGGCATCGCCTATTCGGTCGAGCAGGCCCGTCTGATCGCGACCGACCTTGGCCTTCCGCTCGTGGTGCGTCCGTCTTACGTGCTGGGCGGTCGCGCCATGCAGATCATTCGCGAAGAAAGCCAGCTTGGCGACTATCTGCTGGGCACTCTGCCGGAGCTGGTGCCTGCCGATATCAAGGCGCGTTACCCAAACGACAAGACCGGCCAGATCAACACGGTGCTCGGCAAAAATCCGCTGTTGTTTGACCGCTATCTTTCAGATGCCACCGAAATCGATGTCGATTGCCTGTGCGACGGCAAGGATACGTTCATCGTCGGCATCATGGAGCACATTGAAGAAGCAGGCATTCACTCCGGTGACTCGGCCTGCTCATTGCCGCCGCATTCACTCGATCCTGCTCTGATCACCGAACTCGAGCGCCAGACACGCGAACTCGCGCTGGGTCTCAATGTCGTTGGATTGATGAACGTGCAATACGCCATCAAGGATGGCGACATCTATGTCCTTGAAGTCAATCCGCGCGCCTCGCGCACAGTCCCATTCGTCGCCAAAGTGGTGGGTATTCCGGTCGCCAAGATCGCAGCCCGTATCATGGCAGGCGAGAAACTTGCCAACTTCAAACTGAAGCCGCGCAAACTCGGCCATGTTGGCGTCAAGGAATCGGTCTTTCCTTTCGCACGCTTCCCTGGCGTAGACACCGTGCTCGGCCCGGAAATGAAATCGACCGGCGAGATCATGGGAATCGATCGCTCATTTGCAATTGCCTTCGCTAAAAGTCAGCTTGGCGGCGGCACCGGCGTGCCAACCAAAGGTAGTGTGTTTGTGTCGGTGCGGGAAAACGATAAAGCCCGCATCCTCGATGCGGTCAAAATGCTTTCATCGCTCGGGTTCAAAATCGTCGCGACATCTGGCACACAACGGTTTCTGGCCGAAAGTGGCGTGTCTGCCGAAAAGATTAACAAGGTGTTGGAAGGCCGGCCCCACATTGTGGACGCCATTACAAATGGCGAGATACAACTTGTTTTCAATACAACCGAGGGTCCGCAGGCGCTGGCGGACAGCCGTTCATTACGGCGAGCTGCCCTCTTGCATAAAGTGCCATACTACACCACTCTTGCAGGGGCGCTGGCGGCTGCGCAGGGTATAAGAGCTTATCTAAGTGGAGATCTTGAGGTCCGCACTCTGCAAAGTTATTTCTCCGATCTCTGAAATTATAGTCAGGCTTGTACCTGGCGCAAAAAGCAAAACTGCGACGGGAACCATCCCTCGCGATGATAGTCTCTTTATGACGTTGGAGCCGGGCTCTTCATCCGGACTGACAAAACCAAAATGTTTCTTGCAACCGTGGCGGTAACGCTCATTGCACGAAATTGAAGGACAAGACGAATGGTTGAAAAGATACCCATGACGCATGCAGGGCATGTCGCCCTGTTCGACGAACTGAAGCAGCGCCAGTCTGTCGATCGCCCGCGCATCATCGAGCAAATCTCAGAAGCGCGCTCGCATGGTGACCTGTCTGAAAACGCGGAATATCATGCTGCGAAGGAAGCCCAATCGCATAATGAAGGTCGCATCGCCGAGCTTGAGGACAAGCTTGCACGCGCCGATATCATCGATGTGTCAAAACTCTCCGGCGACACCATCAAGTTCGGCGCCACTGTGACGCTGGTCGATGAGGACACTGAGAAAAAAGCTGTCTGGCAGATCGTCGGAGAAACTGAGGCTGATGCCAAAAAGGGTCGCATCTCGATCACGTCTCCACTTGCACGCGCACTGATTGGCAAGAAGAAGGGTGCATCTGTTGAGGTTGTCGCACCCGGCGGCGCCAAGGCCTATGAGATCACCAAGGTCGACTGGAAATAAATCAGACGAAATTTGAGGATGTGAAAAATGGCCAGGGAACCTTGGCCATTTTTTATGTTATTACTTATATGCCGCAATATTTTCGAGTGCGCGCCTTCATCTCCATACATTTCGCAAAACCGTCATTAAATGTTGTTCGCCGCATGCTTTCCCTTACATCCGCAACACGTTATCAATTTGTATTATTTCTGATTGGGGAATCACTATGAACAATACGCTTACGGTATGGACGCCGCGTCTCTTGAGTGTACTTCGCATCATCACCGGCTTGCTGTTGTTTCAGTATGGTGTGGCGAAAATCTTCAAATTTCCAGCTATGCCCTACTTCGCCAACATTCCGCCGCTCATCACGGTTGCTGGTGCGATTGAATTGGTACTCGGCGCGCTCCTGATGTTCGGTCTTTTCACACGGCCGGCCGCGTTCATCCTGTCGGGACTCATGGCCGCCGCTTATTTCATCGGTCACATGTTCAAGGGCGATGCACCTGTTTTCCTGCCGCTTCTCAACGGCGGCACGACAGCAATCCTGTTCTGCTTCGCCTGCCTTTACCTCGCAGCCGCAGGCAGCGGGCCGTGGGGCCTTGATGCAATTATTCGGAAGAAATAATCTCTCACTTCAAAAAGAAAACAAGCGTCAAACCCGCGCCAACGGCAACCACCGTGGCGCGGATTGTTTTTTCCGGCACGCGACGCGCAATACTGACGCCGAGATAGCTGCCAATAACTGACGATGCCATCGTGACGATGGCATGCGGCCAGTGCACAAGTCCGCCCATAACAAGAAGTGCCGCCGAGACGGTCTGGATCAGAAGCGCCACGACCGCTTTTGTCGCATTGGCCTTGTGGAAATCTCCACCTTCAAGAATCGCCAGCGCCGCGAGCATGACGATGCCCATGCCTGCGCCAAAAAAACCGCCATAAACAGAAACGACAGACATGATGGCATAAGCCATTGCGAGACTGACCGCGCTTCGGCCTTTCGCCCATGAGGTGATGAATTCGCGGATTTGCGTGCTGAACGCGAACATCAGCGTCGCGACAAGAAGGAGCCATGGCACCAATGGACGAAAACCGCTGTCGCCCAACCAGATCAACAGCCATGCACCCGCGACCGCGCCCAGTATCCCGATCACAGCAAACGGAAGCATAACGCGGAAATAGGAACGGACCTCGCTGCGATAGGCGAGCACCATTGCAGCATTCGCAGGAGTTAGTGCGGCGGCACTTGTCGCATTGGCATCGAGGGTTGGGATTCCGGTCACAACGAGCGCTGCGAATGTGAAAAACGAACCTCCACCAGCAACCGCATTCAATGCGCCGGCAGCAAAACCCGCGATTGCCAGCAAAATAATATCGAATCCGCTCACAGCGCAGCCTTAAGGAGTTCAGTCACGCGGCACCGCGACGTCCAGCGGCACAACAGCTTCGTATTTCGAATTATGCAGCACCAGCGATGTCCGCACGTTGCGGACATGAGGTGCCGCCGTGAGATGGGCAACGAAGGTCTGAAACGTCGCCATATCCGGCGCGACGCATTTCAAAATGAAATCGACATCGCCGGATAGCATCCAGCATTCGCGCACCAAGGGCTCTTTGCGTACGAAATCCTCGAACGCACGCAAATCGGCATCGACCTGGCTCGACAAATGAACCGAGGCAAATACGGTGACATCGAAACCAAGCTTCTGCGGATCGAGCAATCCACGATAGCCCTGGATATAGCCCTCCTCCTCCAGGGTCCGGACCCGGCGCAGGCATGGCGGCGGCGAAATTCCAACCCGTTTAGCCAACTCGACATTCGTGATCCGGCCATCGGCCTGAATCTCAGCTAAAATTTTCAGATCAATATCATCGAGACTTTTCGCCACGCTCGTCTTCGTCCTTACTCATTCGAAAGATGGGGATCTTTAGCCCACCTGCACCGAGTTGCGCAATTTTATTACTTTGCGTAATTTTATTACGCAAGATGACCTAAATTCCGCCCGGTTGGGGACAATTATCCGACATGGGTTGCATATCTTGCATAGCTCACTGGATGACTTACATTCCCAAATGACACTTTCGATACCTCCAGCAATGCCTTAATGGCGGTTCCCCGCCTTTTTGCTGCGCAATTCCACTTCTCAGCCAGGACTGAACCATGGTCGCCCCCATTCATGCCAAAGTCGTCATTATCGGATCTGGACCAGCTGGCTATACGGCTGCCATTTACGCAGCCCGCGCAATGCTCGAACCTGTCCTGATTCAAGGCATCCAACCCGGCGGCCAGCTCACCATCACCACCGATGTCGAAAACTACCCCGGTTTTGCAGACGTAATCCAAGGGCCGTGGTTGATGGAGCAGATGGAAAAGCAGGCTGCACATGTCGGGACAAAAATTGTCACTGACCATGTCAACAAGCTGGAGCTTGGTCAGCGACCGTTTCGCATCACCTGCGATAGCGGCGATGTTTATCTTGCCGAGGCGGTGATCCTGTCCACCGGCGCGCAGGCGCGTTGGCTTGGCATTCCCTCGGAAGAGACATTCAAGGGATTTGGCGTGTCGGCCTGCGCCACCTGCGATGGCTTTTTTTATCGCAACAAAAATGTCGTGGTGGTCGGCGGCGGTAATACCGCGGTTGAAGAAGCATTATTCCTGACCAACTTCGCTTCCACCGTGACGCTGGTGCATCGCCGCGACAGCTTCCGCGCTGAGCGTATCCTGCAAGACCGCCTGTTTAAGCACCCCAAGATCAAAGTGATCTGGGATAGCGAAGTCGAGGAAATCTGCGGTGCCAACAATCCGCCGAAGGTCACTCATGTCCGGCTCCGGAACGTCAAAAGCGGCACGGTGAGCGAGCAGGCTGCGGATGGCGTATTCATTGCCATTGGACACGCGCCCGCCACCGAGCTTGTGACAGGACAGCTTAAACTCAAGCCATCCGGTTATGTGGAAATTGCTCCGCATTCCACCGCGACCTCGGTTCCCGGTGTCTTTGCCGCAGGCGACGTGGCTGACGAAACCTACCGCCAGGCGGTTACAGCGGCCGGACTCGGCTGCATGGCGGCGCTGGAAGCGGAGCGTTTCCTTGCAGTCAGCGCCAATACACGCGCAGCGGCGGAATAAATTATGCCTCGATCACGCGATGGGTTTAACGACATGGATTGGGACAAGCTGAAAGTGTTTCACGCTGCAGCTGAAGCAGGAAGCTTCACCCATGCCGGCGAGCAATTGGGATTATCGCAGTCAGCAGTTTCTCGCCAGGTCAGCGCGCTGGAGCAAGAACTTGCAGTGTCGTTGTTTCATCGCCATGCCCGCGGCCTCATCCTCACCGAGCAAGGTGATCTGCTATTTCGCACGGCGCATGATGTTTTCATGCAGCTGCAGGCGGCGCGGGCCAAGCTCACCGACAGCCGCGAACGTCCCAGCGGCGATCTCAAAGTGACGACGACTCCGGGAGTGGGCATCAACTGGCTGATTCCTAGACTTGGTGAATTCACCGCGCTCTATCCAGACATTCGTATTTCCCTGATCGTGACCGACGAGGAACTCGATCTGTCAATGCGCGAAGCTGACGTGGCGATCCGCACGCGTAAGCCGACGCAGCCAGACCTGATCCAGCGCAAGCTGTTCTCGATTGGTTTCCATGCCTATTGTTCACCGGAATACATCAAGCACTTCGGCACGCCGCGTACACTGGAAGAACTTGATACGCATCGCCTGATTATTCTCAGCGACGTAAACGTTCCACAACATTTGCTAAACAGAAATTGGCTGATCGAGGCCGGTCGCAACGGCTCGGGCCCCCGTGAACCTTTTTTCAAGGTGAACAACGTTCTTGGCCTGGTTCGTGCCTGTCAACAGGGCCTCGGCATCGCGGCTCTTCCTGACTATCTCGTTGAAGAAAACAACAGGCTGGTACAGCTTTTCGGCGAAGCGGATTCGATCCAACTTGATACTTATTTTGTCTATCCTGAAGAGCTGAAGACAGTCGCCCGCGTGCAGGTTTTCCGCGACTTTGTGGTCAGCAAGGCGCAGCGCTGGCCTTCCTAAGCCACATTTTTCCCCAACCGCAGCAATACCGCATGACTGACATGCCAAGAGTGCTGTTGTGAGCGCGACAGGGCACGGTGATACTGAGGACATATCGAGTGATTGGCGTTGCGCTCTGTCCCCCTCCTCCAGCAACCCGAAAGCTCGGTTACCCTTCTTTGGAAGGTGATTTTGTGTCGGCCTTTTTGGCCAAGACTTTATGAGCCGGGCTTAGAAGCCCGGCTTTTTTGTTGACCTAAGGGCATGGCCTGTAGCGGATGTCAGACGGTGCTCGGACGAACCTGAGTGGCCAGCGCGCGCATCACAGCTTTCCAGTGTGCCTCGGCTTCCGGTCCGGTGGCGGCGAAGGCCTTGGCGAAAACCTCGTATTGCGCCCCTGTCAGCTTCGCCTCCAGCGCCGCACCCTTAGGTGTCAGCGTCAGCACGGCAAGCCTGCGGTTGGTCGGCGCCGGCTTCTGGCTCATGTAACTCTGTTCAATCAGTTCGCGCATGGGCCGGTGCAGGGCCTGACGCGATACCGCCAACAAATCAATCAGGTTAGTGATGGTGATACCCGGCTGCCGCGCCACCAAATACAGGACGCGGTGATGCGGACGGCCGAAGCCCAGCTTGTCGAGCAGCTTGCTCGGCCCGGTCACGCCAGCACGATAGCCGAGATAGAACAGCGTGATGGTCTCATCGACCGCGCCACGCAGGCCGCCGAGCATGTCTTTTCGCGTAAACGTAACTTTCTTGGCTGCCGGCATGGCGGGATGTCCCCTGGCGCAGGAAGCGGTTGCGCCCCCTGGCAGCATACACAAGGGATTCCAAAGGGCTAGGGGCCGCTGCCAGCTCGCGACGTGGGCTGTCGTCGCTCAATATATCAATCATATTGATAATATCAACAAGTTTGATATATTGTATCGAAATCAAGGAGAGACGCATCATGATCGGATTGCTGTTCGCCGGTTTCGCCTACCTCTGCTTCAACGCCATCTCGCTGTTCCTGGCGCTGTTCCTAGCCAATCTCTGGCTGCCGTTCAGCATCGACCATATGCCGTGGCCGCTGCTGCCGGCACTGCCGGCCGCCACCATCGACATCGGCCTGATTGCGCTGTTCGGCCTGCAGCACAGCATTATGGCGCGGCAATCCTTCAAGCGTCGCATGAACATGGTGCCGTTGCATCTGCAGCGCAGCGTCTATGTGCTGGCCACCTGCATCGTGTTGGCGCTGCTGGTGGTCTGCTGGCAGCCCCTGCCAGCGATGGTGTGGGGGCAGGATGATCCACTTTTCGCCGGCCTGCTCTGGGCGGTGTTTGGTCTTGGCTGGCTGCTGGCGGTGGCGAGCACTTACATGATCGATCATTACGAGCTCCTCGGCCTGTCGCAGGCGATCCATCACTGGCGCGGCACGGTCGCGCCAGCCGCTGATTTCCGCACGCCCTATATGTACCGCTATGTGCGGCATCCGCTCTATTTGGGCCTGCTGCTGGTCTTCTGGGTGACGCCGCCATGTCGCTCGGGCATCTGCTGCTTGCCACGGGCATGACAGCCTACATCCTCATTGGCATCGCCTATGAGGAACGCGATCTGGTCGCAATGTTTGGCCAACGGTATCGCGATTACCGCGCGCGGGTGCCGGCGCTCATTCCCGGTTTCAAGTCCAAAGCCTGAGGTTTCATCCATGCCGATGCTCGATACGGCCCACGGCCGTCTGTCCTATCTCGACAATGCGCCTGCCGATGTCGGCGCGCCGCAGGTTCTGTTGCTGCATTCCGGCGGCGCGTCGCATCGCCAGTGGAGGCAGATGGTCGGCCAGATGGGCGCACGCTGGCGGGTTCTGGCGCCCGACATGATCGGCTATGGCGACACGCCGATGACAGCCCAGGCGCCCACCCTGGCAGACGAGATCGGGTTACTGTCTGGCCTGCTCGATACATTGGAGGGTCCGGTGCATGTGATCGGCCATTCCTATGGCGGTGCCATGGCGCTAGAACTGGCGCGGGCTCGACCCGAACGCATCGCCTCGCTCGCCCTCTACGAGCCAGTGGCCTTCGCCGTGCTACGCGACAGCGAGCGCCAGGATGCCTGGCGCGAGATTATGCTGGTGGCGAAGCGTCACATGGAGCTGGTTGAGCAGGGCGATGCCGAAGGCGCGGCCCATGCTTTTCTTGACTATTGGATCGTCAAAGGTGCGCTGCGTGCGATGCCGGCGCCTCAGCAGCAATACATCATCGGTTGCATGAACAAGCTGACGGCGGAATGGCGCATGATGTTCAACACCAATCCCCACCCCAATGACTATCATGCGCTGACCATGCCAGTGCTACTGATCTGCAGTGGCGAGACCACGTTGGCAGCGCGCAGTGTTGTGGCAGAGCTGCGCCAGCGCTTGCCGGCCCCGCGTTACCTGGAAATGCCGGGTCTGGGCCATATGGCCCCTATCATGACAGCTGAACCGGTCAACGCCGTCCTGCTGGATTTCCTTGATTCAGTGCTTGGCGACGGCAGGCGGCCATTAGAGAGTGACCAGACTCAGTAGCGCAGGAGACTGTGCTGCGCCTTCCTGGCAATCGTACGCTGGAAGCTCTATCGGCCTGACATCAGGTTCGCGGGTTGAGAATGGTACAGTTGGGTGGGATCGAACCACCGACCTCCGGATCCACAATCCGGCGCTCTAACCAGCTGAGCTACAACTGCATTCTTGCGGGAGCCAGGTCATTTCCGGATAAGCCATTCAAAGCAGTAAGCTTTTTAGGATTCCAGCCTTCACCCAAAGGTCCCCGAACGGGCCGGAAACTAGGAGCAACGGACGCCTTTTGCAAGACCGATCCCTCTTTGCCAATCCTTCTTTGCAACAAGTCATACGTGCTTCAAGTCATACGTGCTGCATCGGATCAACGAAGCAGTTGCCCGCAGAGCCCTCAGACTTAAGCACGCATATCCAAGCATGCATATCAGAGGCAGCTTACTTCAGTTTGGTCACGTTCATAGCCGCGCGCGTGACGGCTTGCCCCATCTCACTCGCCTGCTCCGCCAAAGCACGCATTTGGGCCTGCACATATTCTGTATGGAGGCGCATGACTTCAGTGAGATCTTGGGCATGGATAAGCTGCTGGGTATAATCTAGCGAGGCTTGGACATTCTTTTCGGCGAAGGAAATGGCCTTGGTGCTGATTTCCCGGGCGTTTTCAGCCGCCTCACCCTTGCCTCCAAGCGAACTGGCCGTTTGCTGGGCGGTGCCCAGAAAGTTCTCAAAGGTCTTGCGAGCCTGCTCTAAACTGGCTTCCGCCATGGAGCGCATTTCCTTCGGTATTTCGAAATGATCGCTGTTCGCCTGCCATGTGCTGCACTCCTCATGACAAATCTATACCGGCCAAGGTTTGAATTTTCCAACGCACGAAATGGAGGAAAGTTCGAAACTGGCCCCTGAATACTGGTCCTGAATTAAGGTTAGCGCGGATTTCGGCCCGCAAGGCATGGACCTCCAGCCCGCATGTGCCATACTCATAATTTGTTAACCATGTTGCCGATCGCCCGTGGCAGCGAAAACCAGAAACTGAGGAAAGCCCAGCGGGCGAAGGCATTGATGGACGACACCAATTTCCAGCTGCTGGCGATCCGCGATCCACGCTTGGCGGTGCACGCAGCCAGCACCAAGCCCGCGTGGTTATGGTCGAGTGACGGCACGCGCATTCTTTGGGCCAATGCTGTCGGCGCGCAAATTTTTGGGGCACGCAACGCTACTGCACTCGCAATCAAAAATTTTGGGCCAGCAGATCAGCATCGTCGCCAGGTAATCCAACTGAGTACACGCCTGCCGCCGGACGGTGCGATGCGACTTGAGCGCCTGCGCGGCTTCGGCACAACTCTTGGCGGCCTCATCACCTGCGCTTGTGCGCGCCTTGCTTTCTCCGATGGCATGAGGGGAATTTTGCTGGTCGCCAACACCCCCCCAAGCACTGCCATGCCAGTGAATGAGCGTTTACTCCACCTCGTCGAAGACATGGAAATCCCTGTCGCTACGTTCACCAACGAAGGCATTTTCGCGGGCGCGAGTGAAGCCGCAACATGCCTGCCGGGTTTTCTGCAAACGATATCCAACCTCGATGTTGATGCGCTTCGTAGCGATATCCTGCGCGATGGACGCGTGGAGATGGACAGCGGATTGGGACGCGTGACAGTGCATCATATCGGCATTGGTGCGGATAGCGGATTGATCGCACTGATCGCGCCGATCGTGACACACGCACCTGAGCTGCCGCGCACACCTGCACCCGTTCAGCGCAGTGAGCGGGAAACTGTGCCTCCGTCTGAGCAGATTATATCCTCGCCTGTCGCTGCACTGCCAATTTCCGTGCATCAAACCGAGCCGGACCAGACGATAAATGCGTCAATAAACGTCGTACCATTTCGTCCCGCAACTGAGCTCAAAATACCTGTGCTGACCGCTGGTGAAAATACCGCATTCCAGGAACTGGCGCGCCAATTGGTAGCGCGGCTTGGAAACATCCATACGCCTTCCGTGACATCCTCTGACAATCTTATGCCTCCGGACACTCGCCCGGAACCTGCTGCTGAGACGATGGCGCCAAACAATGACGACAAGACCCGCGCCGATGAACTGAGCATGATCCTCGATGCCATAACCGAAGGTGTCGTGATGTGCGATCATCTTGGTAAGGTGCTCTCCTGCAATCGCAGCACTGAAGCCTTGCTTGGTTACGACACCAAAAAAATCACAACTCTCCATCTGGCCGATCTGTTTGCGGTGGAAAGTCAGAGCATTGTCCTTAGCTATTTTCAGAACATGAAGGACACGCACAACACTGGGACGCTCAATCCTGGCATCGACGTTATCGGACGCACCAGCAACGGCACATCCATTCCGTTATCGATGACAATGGGATGCTCGGCCGACAGCTTGCGGTTCTTCGCTGTTTTCCGCGACATGACACAAATCCGGAAAATTGAAACCGAATTGATGAACGCGCAACGGCTGACCAATCGCCTGACCAACGCGAAGTCCGGAATGCTGGCGCGGATCAGTCATGAAGTCCGCACTCCGCTCAATGCCATCATGGGGTTCGCCGACGTGATGATTGAGGAACGGTTCGGTGCATTGGGCAATGAGCGTTATGTCGAATACATGAAAGACGTTCGCGCCTCTGGCGAGAGCGTCATCGCCATTATCGATAATCTACTCGATCTGTCGCACATCGAGGACGGCAAGCTCGATCTCTCGTTTGTCCATCAGGATCTCAACAGCCTGATCGAGCAATGTGTCGCCGTGATGCAACCACAGGCCCAACGCGAGCGCATTATCATCCGCACGTCGCTGGCACATTCACTACCGGCCGTCAGGGCCGATGCACGCGCGCTGCGCCAGATTGCACTTAACCTGATCGGCAGCTCAATTCACCTTGCCAACACTGGTGGACAAGTCATCGTCTCAACTGCGACCACAGATTTGGGCGATATCGTGCTGCGCATTCGCAATACCGGCCCCGGCCTTAACGACAATGAGATTGCGACCGCAATGCAGCCATTCCATGCATCCGCTGCCACCGACCAGATGACATCGGACAACGCGGCGGTAAATCTATCATTGACCAAGGCGCTGGTGGAGGCGAACCGCGCCAAGCTGCGCATCAAGAGCGCATCCCATTCCGGCACACTGATTGAAGTGGTGTTCTCGCGCACACATGCGATGGCTTCAATCAGCTAAGTCGGGGCACGATGCGTGCGCGCTACTTAAGCATTCTTGAGCGCGACCCGGAAGTTCGCTTCCGTCTTTGCTTTCACTTCATCAAGAGTGACGCCATCGGCAAGCTCGATCACCGCCATGCCGTCCTTGCCATGCTTGTCGATGGTAAAGACCGCAAGATCGGTAACCACCATGTCGACAACACGCTCGCCGGTCAGCGGCAAATTGCAACGATGCAGCAACTTCGGGCCATCCTTGGCGGAATGTTCCATGACCACCACCACACGCTTCACGCCGGCGACGAGGTCCATCGCACCGCCCATGCCTTTCACCATCTTGCCCGGAATCATCCAGTTGGCGAGATCGCCGTTCTCTGCCACCTGCATGGCGCCGAGAATCGACAGATCGATATGGCCACCGCGGACCATCGCAAATGAATCCGCGCTCGAGAAATAGCTTGTGGTCGGCAGCTCAGTGACCGTCTGCTTGCCAGCATTGATAAGGTCGGGATCTTCCTCACCCTCGTAAGGAAACGGCCCCATCCCAAGCATGCCATTTTCGCTTTGCAGCTGCACGTCCATGCCATCGGGAATGTAGTTCGAAACCAGCGTTGGAATGCCGATACCAAGATTGACGTAATAGCCGTCGCGCAATTCCTTCGCGGCACGGGCTGCCATCTGTTCACGAGTCCAGGCCATGGGGCTCTCCTGTCAAATTAGATTTAAGCGCGCTTGCGCAAGGTGCGCTGCTCGATCCGTTTCAGATTCGGATCGACCTGAATCATGCGCTGGACGTAAACACCGGGAGTGTGGATGTGGTCGGGATCGATTTCACCTGCCGGAACCAGATGCTCGACTTCTGCCACCGTGACTTTCGCAGCGGTCGCCATCATTGGATTAAAGTTGCGGGCGGTCTTGCGATAAACAAGGTTGCCAGCGGTATCCCCTTTCCAGGCATGGACAATAGCAAGGTCGGCGACCAGGCCACGTTCCATGATGTATTTCTCGCCGTCGAATTCTCGCACTTCCTTGCCTTCGGCGATTAGCGTGCCGACGCCGGTCTTTGTGAAAAATGCTGGAATGCCTGCCCCACCCGCTCGGATACGCTCGGCCAGGGTACCCTGCGGATTGAATTCAAGCTCCAGCTCTCCCGCCAGATATTGCTGCGCGAACAGTTTGTTCTCGCCGACATAGGACGAAATCATCCGCTTGATTTGCCGGGTCTCCAGCAAGCGGCTGAGGCCAATGCCATCGACGCCTGCATTGTTGGAAACAACCGTCAGATTTTTCACACCAAATTCGCGTAAGGCATCCGACAGGGTTTCAGCGATACCACACAGGCCGAAGCCTCCTGACATAATCATCATGCCGTCTTTGAGAACGCCTGCGAGCGCAGATTTCGCGTCGGGATAGACCTTATTCATTGTCAATCAACCTGATGGAGGAAGGCCGCAAAGCCAGGCGGCAAGGGAGCTATATGGGCAACTATTAGGCGGAATTTTGAAGACACGTCAATTATGGAAGCCTCTCGCGTATGGCAAGTATCCGCAGTGACCCCGGTCCTCACATACACCAGTGATTTAGGCATGTCCGGCCTTGAAAGCGTCAAGAAAACGCATCAGCTTGCACGTTCTTGCGGAATCGGCAGACTGTCAGCCGCCTGCCTTGCATTTTTATTTGGATTGGTCATTGACGATAACCCAAGGAATAAAGCGCCTGGGAGTACCGATTGCGGCATCATTTTTTGCCGTCCTGATCGGGCTGACTGCAATGTCATGGCTCATTGACCGCGACGCCGTACGTCAATCAGTTGAAAGCCAGATCCGTGCCGTGACCGGCCTCGATCTTATGGTCAACGGCGATGTGCGCATCTCGGCCTTTCCCGGCAGCTACGTCACCCTGCATCAAGTCAGCCTCAGGAGCACTGATGCGAAGGACGCACTCAGCGTTGAAGAGCTCACCGCCAATCTGAGGCTGTTACCGCTGCTGATGCGGCGATTCGAAATCGCCGATGTCACATTCTCGCATCCCCACATCAACGTGACGCGAAATCCAGATGGCCGCACCAACTGGTCATCGATCATCGAAACGCTGGGGCGCACCATTCAACCCGGCACCGACAGTCCGGTATCTTTCTCGGAAGTCCGCATCAAAGATGGTGTCGTAAATTACAAGGATGAAACCCATCACGAGATCGGAACAATCGACGGCATTGATGTGTCGCTGGCATGGCCATCAATTTCACGCTCATTCGCCGCGACCGGACAATTCAACTGGCGCGGAGAACGCATCGACGGCAGCCTGAGCATCAACGATTTCATCGCCGCCCTTTCCGGCGAACGATCTGGTCTCAAGGCACGCCTCGCCAGCACACCTCTAAAGTTTGCTTTCGATGGCGCCATTGCCAACCGCGCGAGCCTGCTGCTCGAAGGTACACTGACTGCTGATAGTCCATCGTTGCGCAACACTCTGCGTTGGGCTGGGCAATCGCCTCCTGGCACTGAGAGCCTTGGGCGATTTTCACTCAAGGCCCGCGCCAATACAGTGGGCGAATCCATTGCATTGACCAACGTGAATATCGAAGTCGATGGCAATGTCGCCGAAGGCGTCATCACCTACAATAACAGCGGACGACAGACCGTGCAGGCAACGCTTGCCGCCGAAACGCTTGATTTTACACCCTACATTGAATCGGTCCGCCTGATCGCGAACGGCTCACGCGATTGGAGTAAACAATTGTTCGATTTGCGCGGCCTGTCGGCAATCGATCTCGACATGCGTTTATCGGCTGCGAAAATCACAATTGGCAATTCCAAACTCGGACGAACCGCACTTGGCGCAAACCTCCGCAACGGCACCCTGGCTCTTAGTATCGGTGAAGCCCAAATCTACAATGGAATTGTCAAGGGATCGCTCGGCATCACACGGTCCGGTGCAATGGCCGATGTGAAAGCGCAGTTTCAGTTCAGCGATGTTGATCTGGAAGCCGGCGCAAACGATTTGTTCGGTACTCGTAGACTATCCGGACGAGGCAACATGAACATCTCGCTGGAAGCTTCGGGCTCAAGCCCTTTCGGGCTTGCCCAGTCGCTCGACGGCACTGCCAATCTCATCGGCCGCAGCGGCACCATCAATGATTTCAATATCGAGCAATTGCTCAAGCGCCTCGAACGCCGGCCACTGTCCGGAACAGGCAATTTCCGCAATGGCGCAACGCCCTTCGATCTCATCAACATATCCCTCAGTTTCAATAAGGGTCTTGCTACCGCCGAAGATGTCCGCATCGAGGGACCGACTGCGCAGCTTACGTTGACAGGCACCACCTCGGTGCCCTCGCGGGAATACGATCTCAAGGGTGTCGCAAGCCTCGTTTCAACATCCGAGGCTGCTCCCGCCTTCCAGTTGCCTTTCGTCGTGCAAGGCCCTTGGGACGACCCGTTGATCTATCCCGATCCGGATTCGCTGATCCGCCGTTCGCCAGCGTCGGCTCCGCTGCTGGATTCCCTGAAAGACCGCAACGCTGGTGACACAGTCCGTGCCGTGATCGAGCGTCTCACCGGCGCCCGGAAAGCTCCAACCAGCACAACTGCACCTGATAGCAATGCACCGGCATCCGATACAGCTTCTGCCTCGCCGCAAAAACCGAACTGACTTTTGCCTGAATTTTTTAATGTCTTGTGATGTCTAAAGCTCAGTTGCACAACGAACTGGAGCAATCTCAACCGGTCTTACGCTCAACCGCGCTATCTGCGGCGCGACCAACACAATCAGCATATTTCCCAATCGGCGCTGGGTACCCCAGGAAATAACCCTGAACATGATCGCAGCCTTCAGCCGCAAGGAAGCTGAGCTGCTCCTGCGTCTCGACACCTTCTGCCACAATCGGAATATCGAGACCGTGACATAAACTGATCATCGCGCGAATAATCGCCGCCGATTGCTTGTTGCGACCCAAATTCATCACGAAGGCACGGTCAATCTTGATCTTGTCGAACGGGAATGCCTGCAGATAAGTCAGCGACGAATAACCGCTGCCGAAATCGTCCATCGAAATACGAACGCCGAGCGCCTTGAGGCGCCGCAGCAAAGAAAGACCGCGATCGAAATCATCAATCAGCACGCCTTCGGTGATCTCAAGTTCAAGCCGGTCTGGCGTAAGTCCGCTTTCCAGCAAAATCGAGTGGACCAGACCGACAAGATCTCCGTGCATGAATTGCGCAGGCGAAAGGTTGACCGCGAGTTGCAGATGCTTTGGCCATGACGCTGCTTCATGGCAAGCTTCGCGCAAAATCCATTCGCCCATTTCAACGATTAAGCCACTCTCTTCCGCGAGTGGAATGAAATCGCTGGGCTGAACATACCCGCGGGTCGGGTGATGCCAGCGTGCCAAAGCTTCAAATCCAATAATGTCACTGCTGTCAACGTGACGGCGCGCCTTTGCTTGCGGCTGGTAGTGCAGCGAAAGTTCTCCTCTTCGGATCGCCATTGCCAATTCCTGGTGCATGGCCCTGCGGTCGCGCAACTGCCGATCCATTTCGGCATCGAAAAGATACACCGAACCGCGGGATTTTTCTTTGGCGCGGAACAGCGCGGCATCGGCATTGGCAAGGAGCGATTCTGCGGCATGGCCATCGCGCGGAAACACCGAAATGCCAGTCGTCACGCCTATACGCACCGATCGATCGTCAATTTTGAATTCTTCCTGCATCGCCCGCGATAGCTGGGCGGCCAACTTCTTGGCAGCTTCCGGTTGCTTACCATCGATGATCAGACCAAACTCATCGCCACTCAATCGCGCGAGAAAGCCACCACGCGCTGCGGCGTCAAATCTGCGCCCGACCTCGATTAACAACTTGTCACAGGTCTGATGCCCGAAGACATCATTGATTTCTTTCAGGCGATCGATATCGACCGATAACACAGCAAATTCTTCATTAGTGTCCTCGCAAGCATCGATCATCTGCGTCAAGGCTTGCAGGAACGCAGCGCGATTGGGCAACCCGGTGAGACCGTCGTGATAGGCCATATGGGCCATACGCGATTTAACTTCACGTCGCTCGGTAATATCCTCGTCGGTCTTGACGAGGTATTGCGGCTGCCCATCCTCACCGAGGATAGTGACGCGGCGTGTTAGAAAAAGTCTCAGACCGTTCTCGGTCTGCAATGGATTTTCTTCGATGGTCTGCCCGCCTTTCTGTATGGCAGCATCATCACGCGGGAGAATTAATTTGGCTGCATCGTGGCTATAAATTTCCCCCACGGTATGCCCAATCATCTCATCCCGCTTACGATTAAAAAGCGTCTCAGCGCCGCGATTGGCGAGAACGTATTGGCCGTCGCTGATCCGTTTGACAATCAGCGCGGCTGGAATGTTATCGACGACGCGCTCAAGAAAGTTTCGAGCATTCTTAGCATCGTTGGACAACGCGCGATGTTCCGTTACATCCTCAAATAAAACTACCAGAAATTCAGGCTCGTTCTTCTCATTGCGCGCGATGACGCGATTGGAAGCCACAATGCGCGTGATGTTGTCATCCTCGACGACAAATTCAGCGCGAACAGGCTTATCTGGCGAAGCAATTGCAATCTTGTCAGTTTCCAAAACGTGAGATGCAGTCTCCGCAGAATAAAGCTCATGCGCAGTGTTGCCGATAATCTGATTCCGACTTTTTGATACGAATCGCTCAAATGCGCGATTTGCAAAAATATAGCGGCCATCTTCGACGGTCTTGGCTGCCACGCAAACCGGGATATTATCAATCACGGATTCCAGAAAATTCTTCGTTGTCGCAAGCTGCTTGGAAAGCCTGCGTTGCTCTGTGCAATCTTCGTGTGTGGAAACGACGCCGCCACCGGGTAGCTGCCGATGCTTACTGTGGATGGAGCGACCATCCTTAAGTTCGTAGATATACCCTTCTGAGGCTCCGGCATTTTTGTAATATTCATCGATACTGTTGCCATCGAGTGTATTACGCTTGGCACGCAACTCCACAAGCTCACGGCCAATCATATCCTTTTTGACATCAGAACGGCTCAACCCATAAAGCTCAAGATAGCGATCGTTACAAAATACGACGCGACTGTGCGCATCGACCATCACAACACCCTGGCTCAAATTGTTCAAAGACATCGCGACAAATGTCGCACGCCGTTTGTTGGCATGTCGCGCCCTGCGCAACGCGCTCATGATCCAGAGGATCACAGAGCTCAAAAACGCAAAGATGATAAAGCCACCAATGAGAGTGTACCCAATCATCGTGGAGTTGGCATAGGTTGCGGACGATGCCGACGTCGTGACGATCTCAGCCAATGCCACATCACAAGCCGCAATCCAGGCAAGCAGGTGTGCGACGACCCTCACTGAAGTCGTTGCCAGTCCACTCGTCTGCTTTTGCCAGCCGACCATTACCATTTCCGCAGAGTTCTGCGCGTGGATTGTCTGGCCGCACCCGTTTGAAATGAGTAAACGCGTACTCCTGACGTGAGACAAGTTGGTCAAAAACGTGGCAATTGGCAGCTCATACTTAACGAAGTGCTAAGAGCAGTCATAGCCGGGAGCAATCGATAAACCCCTCCGCTGTACCTGGGCCATAAATGGACAGAGTTGAATGCGTCGTTATTGGAGCCGGTGTTGTTGGCCTTGCAGTTGCGCGGCGGCTTTCGCTTGCGGGTCTGGAAGTCGTCATGCTCGAAGCAGAAGGCGACATTGGTACTGAGACATCCTCTCGCAACAGCGAGGTCATCCACGCCGGTATTTATTATCCTCGTGAAAGCGCAATGGCGCGGATGTGCGTCAGCGGAAAACAAGCGCTCTATGTGTATTGTTCGGAGCACGGCATTCCACATCGGCGCTGCGGAAAATTGATTGTCGCCACGGCAGAAGAGGAAAGCAAAAAGCTGGTATCGATCAAATCCCACGCCGAAGCAAATGGCGTACTCGATCTTGAAATGCTGAGCGCCAGCCAAGCGCAAGCACTCGAACCAGCCCTCACTTGTGTCGGTGCGCTGCTATCACCTTCAACCGGCATCATCGACAGCCACGCCTTCATGCTGGCCTTACGAGGCGACGCCGAAAATGCGGGCACCGCAATCGCATTCCACGCGCCATTGCTACATGCCAAAACCATCGAAAAAGGTTTCGTGCTGGACGTTGGCGGCAAGACACCCAAGACACCACCTATGACAATTCAATGCCGCCTGTTGATCAATTCCGCTGGTCTCGCGGCTCCTGCCGTAGCCCGCATGATCGAGGGCCTGCCGCTCAACCGGATTCCGACCGCCTATTATGCGAAGGGTAATTATTTTAGCTGCAATACACGATCACCATTCTCGCACCTGATCTATCCGGTTCCGGAGCCTGGAGGGCTTGGCATTCACCTCACTTTGGACATGGCTGGACAGGCACGCTTTGGCCCGGATGTGGAATGGGTGAACACCGTGGACTATGCCGTCGACCCATCCCGAGCAGAGCGTTTTTATCCGGCGATCAGGCGCTATTGGCCATCGCTACCAGATGGTGCCCTCGTGCCAGGTTATTCAGGCATCCGTCCCAAGATTGTTCCACCTGCCGTCGCAGTTCAGGACTTTCTGATCCAGGGCACCGCGGACCACGGCGTGAAAGGCTTGATCAATCTGTTCGGCATTGAATTGCCCGGACTGACATCATCTCTTGCAATCGCGGACGAAGTCGCCCGCCTCGCAGAAATCACGACACAAATATCAACTTGAAAATAACAAAGACCGATATCAACCGGAAGCCAATCAATGGACCGTCGACTTGGCAGTGGATTTGGCGGTGGATTTGATACGCTGGATCTGATCTTTCAGCAGCAGCTTGCGGCGCTTCAACTGGAGAATATAGAGGTCATCAGTGGAATAATGCTGGAGGGCCTCGTGCAATTCGTTTTCCAGAACCTCGTGCTTCCGTTCCAGTTCAACGAGATGCGCCTGAATTGCCATAGCAGTCTCCTTGGTAAGTTGACCTCAGCTTTTGAACTCAGAAATTTTCAATCTTAGTAAATTCATCCGTTAAATTCACTTTGGAATGAGACACGTTGGAATTGAGGCACGCATAGCGCTTCTTGATCCAATAGGAACGAATTCAATGTAGGCTGATCTTAAACTTTGCTACATTCACTCCTTACTAAACTGTACATCACCGACATCACTTGTCGACAAGGATCGCGAAATGCCCTCTGATATTTTTAAGGCATCGAAACAAAATTGCACAACCGCCTTCCTGCGATACCGCTGCTGGAACTATCCGCATGAATTTATGATTTATGCAGGTTGATTGAGTAGATCATGGTTGATCAGGACAACAACGAATTCGTTTTGGAACTTGCGCGATTGCAGCAAGAACACCGGGATCTTGATGCGGCCATTGAAGCACTGCAGCAATCACCAGCACCGGATTTACTTCGGTTACAGCGGTTGAAAAAACGCAAACTGCAACTGCGCGATCGGATATCTTTTATTGAAGATCAGATCACGCCAGACATTATTGCCTAGAAATATTGCCCTGGAAATTTATCGTGCAGCGGAATTACAATTTCGCACATGCAGAACTGCGGGCGCTCTTGCGCAAGTCTTTACGTAAATACATGGCACGATCCGCCTGTTCCATGACTGTCCCCGCATCATCTTTGGGACCAAGCAACGCAATCCCGGCCGAAGCACCTACAAACGCTGATTGGTCCTTGAACATAAATTTCAAATGATCGATCTCGTCTTCCAAAGCCTTGGCTTTGGCGAGGCCCTCCGCCTCCGACACGTTCCAGAGCAAAAGCCCAAACTCATCTCCGCCCAGCCGACCTACCACGTCGGAGGAGCGCACCTGTCGCGTCAAGAGCGAGGCAATCTCTTTCAGCACTGTGTCGCCAGCAGCGTGGCCGAACATATCGTTGACCGACTTCAGCCGGTCGAGATCCAGCACGACCAGAACGCCACTCACCTTGTAACGCTTGATGTATGCAAGTGCGCGGTCGAGCTCACGTTCAAAACCACGCCGATTGTAAATGTTCAGAAGCGCGTCAGTATCCGCCCGCGCCTGCAACTCATCGATTTTAGCCCACGCGGTTGCAAGTTTTGTTTTTAACGCTTGTATCTGCCGTTGGCTCGCAGCCATCGCCGGCATGGTATCGCCAATCTTTGCCCCACCAGGCCGCCCCCGAGGCACGCCCGGCTTGAGGGAGACCTTCACTGCTGGCCGTCTGGGTGGTGTTTTGGTTTTTGACTTGCTCATTGGCGCCTTCGTGTTACGCCGGGCAAAATCTCGTCAAATCCAACCATTGAAAGCCCTTCGATCGTCCCCGGGCTCCTGCCGAAGCACTTCTTTCCGTTGACCATGACAAAGAATAGTGGATTCGCCACGGCTTGCCACCAACAGCGTGATCAGCAAAAGTAGGGAATTGATTTTGCGTCCGATTGCGCGTTAATCTATTGAAAAGCGCATGATCTTCACCAAACCGTTCGCACGGGTCGCCCTCCAGAAGTGTGACCCTAAAATCCAACCTCTTTTTTGGACTATGAAGATTTTTGCATGACCGCCCCTGTCGCCATCATCATGGGAAGCCAGTCCGACTGGGAAACCATGCGTCACGCCGCCGAGACACTTGCCGCGCTCGGGATTCGCACGAAAAACTGATCGTCTCCGCCCACCGGACGCCGGACCGGCTGTTCGCCTTCGCCAAGGGCGCGAAGGCTGCCGGCTACAAGATCATTATCGCAGGTGCAGGCGGCGCGGCCCATTTGCCGGGCATGACTGCTTCGCTCACGGAGCTTCCCGTGTTTGGGGTGCCGGTTGAGTTCAAGGCCTTGTCTGGAGTGGATTCCCTGTATTCGATTGTGCAGATGCCTGCCGGAATCCCGGTTGGCACATTGGCGATCGGGAAGCCGGGCGCTATCAATGCGGCCCTGCTTGCCGCAAGCGTGCTGGCCATTACCGATGCCAGCCTTGCGACGAAATTGCCGCGTGGCGCAAACAACAGACCGAATCGGTCAGCCAGCGCCCGGAGGGATCTGCGTGACATCTTTAAATCGGGTGACGCTGAAACCAGGCGACACCGTTGGCATTCTCGGCGGCGGGCAATTGGGCCGAATGCTGGCATTGGCAGCAGCTCGTCTCGGGCTGAAAGCCAAAGTGTTTTCACCAAATCCGGACTCGCCGGCTTTCGATGTGGTGCAGAATGCAATCTGCGCCGAATACGCCGATGTCGAAGCTCTCGAACTCTTCGCCTCCGATGTCGATGTGATCACCTACGAATTCGAGAACGTTCCATCCGCCACAGCGATGATCCTCGCGGCGCGGCGTCTGGTTTTGCCCGACCCAAAGGTGCTGGAGACCACGCAGGACAGACTGGCAGAGAAAAATTTCGTCGCCAAACTCGGCATTCCCACTGCACGCTATGCCGATGTGGCATCCGCGCAAGGGTTACGCGCGGCCATCACCGAGATCGGACTGCCGAGCGTGCTCAAGACCCGCCGCTTTGGCTATGATGGCAAAGGTCAGGTGATCGTGCGGGAAGGCAACGATCCGGACATTGTGTGGGCCGACCTCGAAACCCGAGCCGCCATCCTTGAGGCGTTCGTGCCCTTTGAGCGCGAAATTTCCGTCATCACCGCACGCAGCGCCGACGGCGAAGTTGTCAGTTACGATGTCACCGAAAACGAGCACCGCGACCATATCCTCAAGGTCTCGCGCGTACCGGCGGCAATTACCAGTGAGCTCGCGGCCAAAGCCCACACCATCGCGCAAACCATCGCAACCGCGCTCGACTATGTCGGCGTGTTGGCAGTGGAAATGTTTGTCGTCTCCGGTCCCAATGGCCCCACCTTGCTCGTCAACGAAATCGCGCCGCGGGTCCATAATTCCGGACACTGGACACTGGATGGCGCATCGATCTCGCAGTTCGAGCAGCATATTCGGGCCATCGCTGGCTGGCAGCTGGGCCACCCGGTCCGGCACGGCCAGATCACCATGACCAACCTGATTGGCGACGACGTCCTTGAAGCCCAAAAATGGCTGGCCATCCCAGGGGCAACCGTGCACCTCTATGGCAAGGGCGCGCCCGGGCCGGGGCCGGAAAATGGGGCATGTGATCGAGGTTTCCGTGACCAAGTCGGGGCAGAAATAACGGTAAAAGGGGCCTTTTACCGAGCCACTAACGAGCTTCCCCGGTGGACATTCCCGGTTTGATCTGGTACATCCGCGCCCTTGAATGAGAGATACACGGCGTATTGCCGGTGCCTTCGAATCTTCCAGAATTCCAGCTCGTTCAGAAAAAGGATGCCGCGTGCAGGTTCTCGTCCGCGATAACAATGTCGATCAGGCTCTCAAGGCGCTCAAGAAAAAGATGCAGCGTGAGGGCATTTTCCGCGAGATGAAGCTCCGCGGGCATTATGAAAAGCCATCTGAAAAGAAAGCACGCGAGAAGGCTGAAGCTGTTCGCCGCGCGCGCAAGCTCGCGCGCAAGAAGCTGCAGCGCGAAGGTCTTTTGCCAATGAAGCCGAAACCAGTGTTCGGTGCAGGTCCGGGCGCAGAACGTGGTGGCGCTGGCGGCGGCGGTCGTGGTGGCCCAGGTGCGGGTCCGCGCGGACCGCGCTAAACAACTTCAGCGAAACAACTCAGATAAAAAAACGCGGTCCTTTAGGTCCGCGTTTTTTTATGCGTGAGTGCTGCTGCAATGATACGCGTCACGGCCCGCATCCTGACCGCCGCTACGCTGCGCGGATTTTCGCGATGAAATCGTCTACCTCTGCACGCAGCGCGTCAGACTGCTTCGACAGATCGTTCGCAGCGCTCAGAGCCTGTGTGGCCGCAGCTCCGGTCTGGCTTGTGGCCTGTGTGACACCGGCAATATTGGCCGAGACTTCGCCCGTACCCTTGGCGGCTTCCTGAACATTACGCGCGATCTCCTGGCTGGCAGATCCCTGCTCTTCGACCGCCGAGGCGATTGTCGCCGCAATCTCTTTTATCCCAACGATGGTGCTTCCTATATTCTTGATGGCGGAAACGGTGTCGCTTGTCGCTGCTTGCATCGAGTTCGATCTGATTCGCGATCTCGTCGGTTGCCTTGGCGGTTTGGCTAGCGAGGCTCTTGACCTCCGAAGCAACCACCGCAAAGCCCTTGCCTGCCTCACCTGCGCGCGCTGCCTCGATCGTCGCATTGAGCGCCAGGAGATTGGTTTGGCCGGCAATGTCGCTGATCAGCTTGACGACGTCGCCGATCTTCTGGGCAGCATTGGCTAGGCTTTGGACCGTCTCGTCGGTGCGACGGGCTTCGTCCACGGCTTTATCTGCTATCTGTGCCGAGTTCTCCACCTGCCGGCCAATTTCCTGGACCGAGGAAGACAGCTCGTGGGTGGCGGAAGCGACCGTCTGCACGTTGCTCGCGGCTTCTTCCGAAGCGGTAGCGACGGCAGTTGCCTGGCGCGTCGTTTCCTCGGCTACGACCGCCATCGACTGCGCCATCGAGCGCATTTCGATCGCAGCTTTGGTGAGTTGCGCCACCATGCCTGTTATCGTGACTTCGAACGCTCCAACATACAAACCAATTGCCTTCTGGCGTGCTTCTTTTTGTTCCTGCTCCGCGCGTTGATCGTTTGCGAGTTCGCCCATCCGAATGCCATTCGTCCGGAACGTCTCAAGTGCCGCCGCCAACTCTCCGATTTCGTCGCGCTGCCCGAGTGCCGGCACCGGCGCATCATACCTGCTGTCAGCTACCGCGCGCATTGCCGAAGTTATGCCACGCAAAGGACGAACGACCGACGCGAGAACAAGAAACAATGCCAACCCAGCGCCGAACAGGATCCCGAGACTGCCCGAAATCAGGAGCATCTTCCTGGTTTCCTCATTTACCACAGCACCGGACGCAACGACTTCATTTAAGATGTTTTCGGCCTTCTCGATCATGAGAGTAAAATTCCGCCGTCCCGCCGCGGCCAAGGGGAGCGTCTTCTTCAACTCTTCTTTGACGGCCACCGGATTTTCTGCCTCCAGCAAGGCCACCGCCGTGCGCATGGAGCGCTCGACGTCTTTAGCAATCCCCTGGACTTTAGTAAGATCCGTTCGCTCTTCGTCACTCTGCAACATCCGTTGTAGCAGATCGAGGCGCTCCTGAAGCTGCTTCAATTGCGCATTCGCGTCCGTCACTATTTGCTTTACTTCTTCCGGCTTCTCGGCCAGTGCCAACGTCTGGACGAGCCGGATAAAGTTCACAAATGCCGTGTTGGTGCGCGAGGCGAGGATCATCCGATCGCCTGCGGTATCAACATCTTGGAGCCTGGCATAAATCGTTCCGCTCGCCTGAAGGCCAATCGCAACCAGCCCCATGGCCAGCACAACAAGCAAAGCCACGCTCGCCAAGAGCTTCGGAGCGATGCGAATATTTCGAAGCGAAATCATGCAAGTCCCCTGTAATTGCAGCCGTCCATGCGACTAAGTCGCCACACGCCATTCGGCTGCTTGTCTTTCGACCAATTTTAAACTGTTTGTGGTGAATATTTGCCGCCAATTAGTCAGGCTAACTTTAATTCGTCAGGCCTTAAGATTTTACTATTGTGGCAAGAGGGCACTGACGACATTTTCAAGGAGCAGCTATGCGACGCTGCTATAACAATCGGCTAAGGCACCAGCACCAAAAAGATAAAAACGGCGAACACCAGCAGGTGCACAAGGCCGAACAGCACGTTGGTGCGCCCAGTTCCGAATGTCAGCATGCTGACCAGCATGGTCATGACCAGAAGCAGCACATCGCGGGCTTCAAGCCCGAGCACCAGCTTCTTGTCGAGAACGTAAGTGGCGATGGCGACGGCAGGCACTGTCAGGCCAATGGTCGCAAGCGATGAACCAAGCGCGAGATTGATGCTCTTCTGCAGATCGTTTTTGCGCGCGGCCGCCACCGCCGCCACGCTCTCCGGCAGCAAAATGAGCAATGCGACGACAACGCCCGCAAAAGCCGGCGGCGCACCGATCGCTGCCGACCCTGCATCGATGACCACCGAGAATGTTTTCGCGAGAAGTACCACGCCCAACAGCGAGACCAGCAACAAGGCCATGCTCAGCACGAGCTTTTTCCCTGAAGCCGGCACGTGATTCGCATCCTCCTCATTTGCTCCCAAGATGAAGTAATCACGATGGCGAATTGTCTGGGTGTAAAGAAACACACCATAGAGCACGACCGTCACCACACTGACGAAAGCAAGCTGGCTTGTGGAGTACACTGGACCTGGAGTTGTCTCGGTATAGTTCGGAAGCACCAGTGTAATGGTCGCAAGCACAATCAGCACGCAGAGATAAATGTTGGCGCCCGTCACCTGAAAATCCTGCTCGCGAAAACGCAATCCGCCAACAAGAATGCAAATCCCGACAATTCCGTTGCATATGATCATGACCACAGAAAATACCGTATCGCGCGCCAGTGTCGGCACTTCCTTCTCGCCAAGCATGATCGTCGCGATCAGCGCGACTTCGATCACAGTCACTGCCATTGTGAGCAATAGTGTGCCGTAAGGTTCGCCAATCTTCTCCGCGATCACCTCGGCATGATAGACGGCGGCGAAAACCGTGCCGAACAGAATGATCAGCAATACGGCTGCGAAAACGAACCCTGAAAGCGTGTGGCTAAAGCCAAGTCCGAGCGCCGGGATTAGCGTGCCTGCAAAAAGCAAAACGGCCAGCGCAGGGAAAACCCACGCTAACCGCGGCATGTGCGAGTGGGCGCTCATGCGCTCACATCCATGAAACTACATCCCCTTGACGATATTCTCTGACACCTTTTTGGCATCGCCAAGCAGCATCATTGTATTGTCGCGATAGAATAACGGATTATCGACACCCGCATAGCCGGATGCCAGCGAGCGCTTGACGAACATCACGGTGCCAGCTTTCCAGACCTGCAGAACCGGCATACCGTAGATCGGCGATTTCGGATCTTCTTCCGCCGCCGGATTGGTCACGTCGTTGGCGCCGATAACGAAAGCGACGTCGGCCTGCGCAAATTCCGAGTTGATGTCCTCAAGCTCGAACACCTCGTCATAGGGCACGTTGGCTTCAGCCAGCAGTACATTCATGTGGCCCGGCATGCGGCCCGCCACCGGGTGGATGGCGTACTTCACCTCGACGCCTTCCTTTTTCAGAGTGTCCACCATTTCACGCAGCGCGTGCTGGGCCTGCGCCACGGCCATGCCGTAACCCGGCACGATGATGACCTTCTGCGCATTCTTCATGATGAAGGCCGCATCGTCCGCCGAACCTAGCTTCACCGGCTTGACTTCGCCGCCTCCGCCGCCACCCGCAACCGCGCTCTCGCCACCAAAGCCGCCGAGAATGACGGAGATGAAGGAGCGGTTCATGGCATGGCACATAATATAGGACAGGATCGCGCCAGAGGAGCCGACCAGTGCGCCTGTCACGATCAGCGCTGAATTCCCCAGCGTGAAGCCGATGCCTGCCGCAGCCCAACCCGAATAAGAATTCAGCATCGAGATGACGACCGGCATGTCCGCGCCGCCAATTGGAACAATCAGCAGGCCGCCGAGCACCAGCGCGATGATGGTGATGAGCCAGAAGTCGAGCGAACTCTGCGACGACACCAGACCATAGATGAAGAACACCAGCGCAAGCGCCAGCACAATGTTGATGATATGCCGCGCTGGCAGGATGATCGGCGCACCGCTCATGCGTCCGGACAGTTTCAGGAACGCGATCACCGAACCGGTGAATGTCAGGGCGCCAATCGCAACACCAAGCGACATCTCAATGAGACTTGCGGGATGGATATGCCCACGTGTGCCAATGTCGAATGCGGAAGGCGCATAGAACGCGCCCGCGGCAACCAGCACCGCAGCCATGCCAACCAGCGAGTGAAACGCCGCGACCAGTTCGGGCATCGAGGTCATCGGCACCCGGCGCGCAATGATCGCGCCGATGCTGCCACCAATCGCAATGCCGAGGACAACGAGAACCCAGCCCAGGGCGTCTGCTGGCGGGTGAATGGCAAGCGTGGTGCCGACCGCGATGGCCATGCCGGCCATGCCGAAAAAATTACCCTGGCGACTTGATGCCGGGCTCGAGAGCCCGCGCAATGACAGGATAAACAACACCCCAGCGAGCAGATACAAAAGTGCAGCGAGATTGGCGTTCATCGTGCCCCTGCTCACTTCTGCTTCTTCTTGTACATCGCCAGCATGCGCTGGGTGACCAAGAAGCCGCCAAAAATATTCACACATGCGAAAACCAGCGCAATGAAACCGAATGCACGCGACCACACGGGGCCATTGTCATCGCCGACAAGAACGACGCCCACTGCAAGCAACGCACCGACCACAATGACCGATGAAATAGCGTTGGTCACCGACATCAGCGGCGTATGCAGCGCAGGCGTCACCGACCACACCACGAAATAACCGATAAAAACGGCAAGTACGAAAATCGAAAACCGGAAGACAAACAGATCGACAGCCTCAATTCCGTGCATGGCGGCTCTCCTTATGCTTTCGGCTGGAAGTTCGGATGGATGATAGCGCCATCCCTGGTCAGCGCAGTGGCTTTCACAAGCTCATCATCCCATTTGACTGCAAGCGTCTTGGTGGATTTGTCGAACAGTGTCTCTATGAAAGAGAACAAGTTCTTGGCGTAGAGGCTCGAAGCAGAGGTAGCGACGCGACCGGCAAGATTCGGAAAGCCGACGATCTTGACGCCATCCACATTCGCGACTTCACCTGACTTGACGCCCTCGACATTGCCGCCGCGCTCGACCGCGAGATCGATCAGTACGGAGCCTGGTTTCATCGACTTGACCATATCTGCAGTCACAAGACGCGGCGCAGGTCGGCCCGGGATCAGCGCCGTGGTGATGATGATGTCCTGCTTCTTGATGTGCTCGGCAGTGAGCGCCGCCTGCTTCGCCTGATACTCTTTCGACATTTCCTTGGCGTAGCCGCCAGCAGTCTCGGCCTGCTTGAACTCTTCATCCTCGACGGCCAGGAATTTCGCACCGAGGCTCTCGACCTGCTCCTTCACGGCGGGGCGCACGTCTGTCGCCGTCACCACCGCACCGAGACGGCGCGCCGTTGCAATGGCCTGCAGGCCTGCGACGCCAACACCCATCACGAAGACTTTCGCGGCAGGCACGGTGCCCGCCGCCGTCATCATCATCGGAAACGCACGGCCAAACTCCCCGGCAGCTTCGATCACCGCACGGTAGCCCGCGAGATTTGCCTGCGAGGACAGCACGTCCATCACCTGCGCGCGCGTGATGCGCGGCATCAATTCCATTGCAAACGCCGCAACCCCGGCATCGGCCATCGCCTTCAGCGCGGCATCGTTGCCGTAAGGGTCCATGATCGCGATGACCAGCGCACCTTTTTTATAGGTGGCAAGCTCAGCCGCCTCTGGACGCTTCACCTTGATAACAATGTCGGCATCCTTGAGCGCATCGGCGCTTACGATGGCGCCTGCGGCTTCATAATCCGCGTTCAGAAGACCGGATTTCACGCCCGCGCCGGGCTCGATAGCCACATCAATGCCGAGCGCTTTGAATTTTTTCACCGTCTCCGGCGTCGCAGCGACACGCGGCTCGGTAGCATCGATTTCCTTGGCAATCGCAATTTTCATGACGCCTCCCGCGAGCCAAACAGCCACGCATGACTTAACCACCGGCGGAGAGGCCGGTGAACAGCAAAATCAATCAGGTGAGGAAAATCGCCATCAAGGCAACGATCGCGATGACGGCAATGGTGCCGTACTTCGTCATCACGAGAAAACCTTCGTAAGTCTGCTCATGCGCGACATAGTCGTTGCCGTCGGCGGTTGTGTAAGCGACTTCCTTGTGATCAGCCATTTGTCCCTCCAGCGTATCCCATTGATGCGGAATTACCTTAATTGAAGGATCAGGGCAACGCTCGGTTTTTTCTAGGAGGAGAGCCGTGGGGCTAGATTTTTGGCCAGTGGTCCCTAATCCAGCGCGTGAGGCTTTCCTCACTCACTTCGCCAGCAGCGAGGGAAATAAACATCGCAGTAGCCTGAGCGGGATCGGGAGAAAAGGCGATCTGATTGACGCGCAGAAACACCATCATCGCATGAAAGGCGATACGCTTGTTGCCATCCACAAAGGCGTGGTTTTTAGCCAAACCGAAGGCGTAGGCTGCCGCGAGCGAGGCTA
The DNA here is from genome assembly GCA_963811795.1 of uncultured Alphaproteobacteria bacterium. Taxonomy (GTDB): domain Bacteria; phylum Pseudomonadota; class Alphaproteobacteria; order Rhizobiales; family Xanthobacteraceae; genus Afipia. The sequence continues at coordinate 87,894 of CAWESR010000016.1, read as the reverse complement.
AATCGGTCTGACCGTAATGGTATTGGTGAAGTGGACGCCCGATTGCGGATTCGAGCAGACCACGATCACGGATGCCTTCCGGGCCACCGAAAATGCCCAGTTGTTCGGCATGCATATCGATAATTTCATCGCAATCGAGCCAGATGGGCTCGCTCATTTTGCAAGCGCTGCAAACGTGTCGCGGTACTCGTGCATGACCTGGCGTGCAATTTCCATCGTCCGGGCATGCTTTGGATTGTAAGGCGAAAGCCGCAAGCTGCCATCTGGCTGCTCAACGGGATAAAACTTGTCGCCCTCTTTGAGATTTAATCTAGCGAGCAATTCCTTAGGCAAAATGACGCCAACGGAATTCCCTATTTTCCTGATCTGCAAAACGGCCGCTTCAGCTTTCAACTCACGAGGATTCTCATTCATGGCACCAGCTCCTCAGGAATTGCCATTCTATGTTATACACAATGTATAACATCAATTGGCCATACGTTCAACACATGTTTTACGGATTTTATTCCTCTACCCCATCGCCTCCAGCTCGGTGATCATGCCCTCGATAACCGAAAGCCCGCCGTCCCAGAATGTCGGGTTTTTCGCATCGAGACCGAATGGTTTGAGCAGTTCGGAATAATGTTTCGTGCCGCCCGCGGCCAGCATGGCAAGATACCGCTCTGCGAAACCTTCCGACGCGTTCTCGTAAACGGCATAAAGCGAATTTACGAGACAATCGCCGAATGCGTAGGCGTAAACGTAGAACGGCGAATGAATGAAGTGCGGGATGTACATCCAGAAGTTTTCATAACCCGGCTTGATCTCGATAGCTGGACCGAGACTTTCGCCCTGCACCGAAAGCCAGATTTTGCCAATCTGTTCCGCAGTCAATTCACCGTTGCGGCGCTCAGTGTGAACGGCACGTTCAAATGAGTAGAACGCGATCTGCCGCACCACCGTATTGATCATATCCTCGACCTTGCCAGCGAGCAGCGCCTGACGCTCCTTTTTGGTTTTGGCAGATGCTAGCAACCGCTTGAAGGTCAGCATCTCGCCGAACACACTCGCGGTCTCCGCCAGCGTCAGGGGTGTCGGCGCCATTAACGCACCGTTCTTCGCCGCCAACACCTGATGCACGCCGTGACCAAGCTCATGAGCGAGCGTCATCACATCACGCGGCTTGCCCTGATAGTTCATCAGCACGTAGGGATGCGCTGACGGTGTCGTGGGATGAGAGAAAGCACCCGGTGCTTTACCGGGCCGCACTGGCGCATCGATCCAGCGATCCGTGAAAAAGCGCTCAGCAATGGACGCCATCTGTGGAGAGAAATCGCCATACGCCTTCAGAATAGTGGTGCGCGCATCGGCCCACGCGATCTGGCCGGTGGTGGCAAATGGCAACGGCGCATTGCGGTCCCAATAGGACAGTTTCTTCTTTTTGAACCAGCGCGCTTTCAGTGCGTAATAACGATGCGACAGCCGCGGATAGGCCGCGCGCACGGAAGAGACCAGCGCATCGACCACTTCGCGTTCGACACGGTTGGCGAGATGGCGTGAATCGGCGATGTCCTTGAAGCCGCGCCAACGATCGGAAATCTCCTTGTCCTTGGCGAGCGTGTTGGTGACCAGCGCAAAGGTGCGCTCGTTGGCCTTGAAGGTTTTTGCCAATGCCTGCGCCGCAGCCTTGCGCTTTGCCGGGTTGCGGTCCTGCAAAAGGGTGAGCGTTGGCTCGATGGCCAAATCCTTGCCCCCCACCTTGAAGCGCAACGCAGAAATCGTCTGATCGAACTGCCTGTTCCACGCGGCATATCCGCTGATGGATTTTTCGTGGAACAGTTGCTCAACGCGATCCTCAAGCTGATACGGCTTGTCCTTGCGAATATCCTCGATCCACGGACGATAATGATTGAGCAATGGCGTCTCCATCGCCCGGTCGATCACATCGTCATTCACCCGGTTAAGCTCGAGGGTGAAGAACAGCAGATGTACGGACGCTGCCGTGATGCGTTCAGATATATCGCCATAGAATTTCGAGATGGCCGGATCGACCGTATCGTCGGCATGCATGAGACCGGCATAGGACCCAAGCCGGCCTGCAAGGTCGTCGATCGCTTCGTAGCTTTTCACTGCTTCGGCAAGCCATGCGCCGCCATCGGCCTTCGCAACGCTCTCCGCAATCTTACCTTTATAAGTGACCTCGAAGGCGGCGCAGTCCGCATCGAGCCTGTCGAGATCACGACCGATCTCGGGCGCATCGATCGATGCATATAAATCCGTGAGATTCCATTCCGGCAATTTGCCAAGTTTGGGCGCGCTCTTGATCGAGGCTTTTCGATTCGGACTGGATTTGGTTTTGGATTTGCGAAGAGCGGACGATGAACGCGAGGCCATGTTTTCAAACCTGTATGGGTTTCAGTCACAATCTAATTTGGCTCAAACCTGCCGGGCTCACTCTGATCTGAGACCGCCAGGATCTACACAGGCTCTACAATAGACCGGACCGGGGCTTCATACCGGGCAAGTGCTTGCAAGTCTTAAGAGCCCATTAATCGGCATCGGCCAAAGTGACCCGATTCGAGACAGATCAAATAATCCAGAAAAACGGGGAACGCCATGGTTGCGACCATTTTGATTGCAGACGACGACGCAGTGCAGCGTCGTCTGGTCGAGAACATGGTGCAACGGTGCGGCTATCAGGCAATCGCGGTCAATAGCGGCGATGCCGTCCTCGACCATTTCACAAATTCGGAGGCAGCGCCCATCGATGCCATCGTGCTCGATCTGGTGATGCCCGGCCTCGATGGCATGGGCGTGCTGGCGAAACTGCGTGAGGCCGGTCTCAACATGCCGGTCATTGTGCAGACGGCCCATGGCGGCATCGACAACGTGGTATCAGCCATGCGCGCCGGTGCGCATGATTTCGTGGTCAAACCTGTCGGCGTCGAGCGGCTACAGGTGTCGTTGCGTAACGCATTGAATGCGAGCGCGCTGAAAGGCGAGCTTCAGCGAATCCGGCACAGCCGCGAAGGCAAGTTGACATTCAAGGACATCATCACCCGCTCGTCCGCGATGGAGAATGTCATCGCCATGGGCAAGAAAGCGGCGACCTCCGCCATTCCGGTGCTGATCGAAGGCGAATCCGGAGTTGGCAAGGAATTGATTGCCCGCGCCATTCATGGCTCCAGCGATCGCAGGGCCAAGCCCTTCGTGGCCGTGAACTGCGGCGCCATTCCTGAAAATCTGGTGGAATTGATTCTATTCGGCCATGAGAAAGGCGCCTTCACCGGCGCAACCGAACGCCACGCCGGCAAGTTCGTCGAAGCCTCAGGCGGCACGCTGTTTCTGGATGAAGTTGGCGAACTGCCCCTTGCAGCGCAGGTCAAGCTGCTGCGCGCCTTACAGCAAGGTGAAGTCGAAGCGGTTGGCGGGCGCAAACCAGTCAAGGTCGATGTGCGGATCATCTCCGCAACCAACCGCAACCTGCTCAACCACGTGAAGGCTGGTCATTTTCGCGAGGACTTATTTTATCGTCTTCACGTCTTGCCGTTGACGATCCCGCCGCTGCGCGCGCGGCGTGAGGACATTCCGCACCTGTTGCGACATTTCATGGCGCGGTTTTGTGCGGAGGAAAATCGTGCCCTGATTGGGATTTCCGGCGAAGCGATGGCGTTGCTCAGCCATCTCGATTGGCCAGGCAATGTCCGCCAATTGGAAAACGCGGTTTATCGTGCCGTGGTCATGAGCGAGAATGGCGGAGAACTCGGTCTCAGCGATTTTCCGCAAGCCACGATACAAACGCAGATGCAACTGCCAGCTGTTGAACCTTTGGTTTTGGCATCTTTGTCATCGCCACCTCTCGTATCGGGCACCGAAATACCAATTGCCCCCTCGCCTGGTATGGGAAAGCCAAATGCACGCGGCATGCTTGCCATGCTCACAGAGCATGACGAAATTCGCCCGCTTGAGGCCATGGAGGCCGAGATCATCCGCTTCGCCATTTCACACTATCGAGGACAAATGTCGGAGGTCGCACGACGTCTGAAAATCGGGCGTTCGACACTCTACCGGAAGATCGAAGACTTGGCCGTTGAAGCGAACACAACAAAGCCATGAACTGCCAAAACAGACAGCGTTTCTGAACAACGGTTCATCGAACCGTTGCGGCACGGTGACAGAGATCAAAAAAGCGTTCGGCAATGCGCGTAAGACATTGCAAGGCATGTCATTTGAAGTCAGTTTCTCGTGACTTGCCAACAGCGCTGTCAGCCTTAATCCCGCCATGTATATGGTCTCACGAATATGCTGGTGTGGTGATTTGTAGGCATACGAATCAAGCTGATACTTTTCAGCAAAAAGGCTGACAGACAATGCAATGAGCTGTTTCATATTGGAACGGCTTCACCTGAGGATGCGAGAATGCGAGATTTTTCGATCGGCCGCTGGAATCATTTCTCCGGCTTTGACCGTATGCTGATGACAGTTGCAGCAACTTTCCTGACTTTTGCTGCGACGACGGCACATGCACAGACCGAACCAGCGAAAAATCCCGCACAAGCTATTGATTTCGGTGTTCCCATGCCTGAAGCGGCGAATGTGCCTCCGCCAACCGCAGCTGATTTCAAGCCAGAGACAGCAACAGCCCCGGCTGCAACGACCCCTGCGACCTCAGCTACGGTCGCGAGCCCGGCTCCCGCTGCTGCCGAATCCGCCAAAAGCCCAGCGGTGAACGAAGCGGCGAAGCCAGCCACCCCAGTCGCCACGCTGGAACCTGCCGCCGAAAAGCTGCGCGACCTGATCACGACCAAAAACTATTTCGATCGCAAGAGTGAGCGCGCAGCCGCCGAAGCCTTCTACAAGGATCGCAGTTATGCGCTGCTCTGGACGAATGCCGGCACCCCGACGGCGAGCGCCAAGAGCGTCATCGCCAAACTCGCAGACGCGGGTTCCGACGGTCTCAATCCGGCGGATTATCCAGTCCCGAATTTCACCATTGCGACGACGCCCGAGGCCCGAGCCGACGCTGACCTGAAATTGACAGCGAGCATGCTCAACTATGCGCGTCACGCGCAAAGCGGGCGGATGCACTGGTCGCGGGTCAGCGCCGACATCCTATATTCCGATCACGCAGCCGAGCCGGCGGAGGTTCTTGTTAATGTCGCGACCGCAAAGGATGCGGGTGCGGCACTTGCCACATATCAGCCCCAGCACAAAGGCTATCAGGCACTGAAGGCTCAGCTCGCCCTGCTGCGCGGCACTACAGAAGACAACTCAAAGAAGATCGCTGATGGCGCCACGCTGCAATTCGTCAAGCCTGCCAAGAATGCGCCGTCTCCAGTGGTGATGGAAGACCCGCGCGTGCCAGCGCTGCGCGCGAAGCTCGGCATCACCGAAAATGCAAGTGATACTAAATACGATGCCAAAGTGGCAGAAGCCGTTCGCAAGTTCCAGGCCAGCAACAACCTGAAGGTCACCGGAGCCCTCGACAGCCAGACGGTACACGCACTCAATGCACCGAAGAGCGACCGTCAGATCGATATTGTCCGCGTCAACATGGAGCGCTGGCGTTGGCTGCCGCGCGAATTGGGCGCGAAATCGCTGGGCAATGCCTATGTGATCCTCAACATTCCGGACTACTCCCTCAGGGTCATGCAAAACGGCGCGCCGGTTTGGACCACCCGTGTCATCACGGGCAAACCCGGCCAGCATGCAACACCGATGCTGACGGAAACGATGAAATACATCACTGTCAATCCGACGTGGAACGTGCCGCCCTCGATCATCAATAACGAATATCTCCCTGCCTTGCAGGAAGATCCGACAGCGCTGGATCGCTTGGGATTAAAGCTTGAACGCAGAGCCGACGGCAGTATCCATGTCTCGCAGCCACCGGGAGAGGCGAATGCACTGGGCCGCATCCGTTTCAATTTTCCGAACAAGTTTCTGGTCTATCAGCATGACACGCCAGACAAAAAACTGTTCGCCAGGGACGAGCGCGCGTTCAGTCATGGCTGCATGCGCGTGCAAAATCCGGATCAGTATGCGGTGACGCTGCTTAACATCACGATGCCGAACGACCGTTACACACCGGAACGAATTCACAAAATGTATGGCACTAATGAAATCGACCTCAAGTTCCCAACACCGATACCGGTCAACATCACTTATCAAACCGCCTTTGTTGACGATGCCGGGAATCTCGAATTCCGCAAGGATGTCTATGGGCGCGATGCCAAGATGATCGCGATCCTCAAGGGCAGCGAAGGCAAGGACATGGAGACGGTGATGGTGCATCCTCAACCGAACTACAGTCCCGCGCGTGGCAACATCCCGCAAGGTGTCGCCTACAATGACAGTTATGCCCGCAATGAAGGCCCGTCATTCTTCGAGCGCCTGTTCGGAGGCTCGCCTACTCCGCCTCCACCGGCTCCAATCCAGCGTGGCCAAGCCAGGCGGTAATCCCCAAACCGATTTACGTCAAAACCAAGGCATCTAAAACAAAGGCCTCGCAATCAGCGAGGCCTTTTCTGCGTTGAAGATTCTTTTCTGCGTTTATGACAACCTGACGGAACCTCAGACCTCAGCAATCTTTCGCCATAGTCGCAGGATTAGGTTTGCGCCGTCGACGTGTGGGGATGGGTGTAAATCTCGATTTAACTCTCCTGCCTTAAGACTGCGTTCATTCTCTCCCGATGCGTGGGGTAGCGGGGGAGCCTCCTACTGGGTCTCACAGGGTTCACACTGAGTGGCGGGTTATTGTCTACGCAGCGCTGGCTTTAAGCCGCTGTCGCGAAGCATTTTTCGCGCAGGTCTGGCGGCGCTCCTGCTGCTGGCAGGCGCGCGATCTGTTCATGACGCCTCTGCCGTCGGCGACACCCGCACCCTTTCCTTCCATCACACCCACTCAAACGAAGATCTCACCGTCACCTTCAAGCGCAATGGACGCTATGACGAAGACGGGTTGAAAACCCTGAACCATTTCCTTCGGGACTGGCGTAGTCAGGACCAGACCACCATGAACCGCCATCTGTTCGATATCCTCTGGGAGGTTTATCGCGACGTTGACGGCAAACAGCCGATCCAGATCGTCTCCGCCTATCGCTCCCCTGCCACCAACGCCATGCTGCACCGTCGTTCTTCGGGCGTTGCCCGTTACAGCCAGCACATGCTTGGCAATGCGATGGATTTCTTCATTCCCGGAGCGCCCCTGGAGCAGATCCGCTTTGCGGGGCTTCGCTTGCAGCGTGGTGGCGTTGGCTTTTATCCCGAGTCGGGATCGCCTTTCGTGCACCTCGACACCGGCAGCGTCCGCCACTGGCCGCGGATGACTCACGATCAACTGGCGCGCGTATTCCCGAAGGGGCGCACCGTGCATGTGCCATCCGATGGCAATCCGCTTCCAGGTTATGAATTGGCATTGGCCGATGTTGAGCGCCGTCGCGACAAGAACGACGATTCGACATCGCAGAACTCGGGGCAGAAACCGGGACTCTTCGCTGCGCTGTTTAGCGGAAAGCAACAGCAACAGGCTGACGATGACGAAGAAAACTCTGGCAACCAGAGTGTAGCCGTTTCCAGCAAGCCAACCCTGCTGGCATCGGCGACAGCCAAGATCATTGAGAAGAATACTGAAACAATCCCGCTACCACGGGCCAAACCTGCAGCCACGAAGTCTGTAGCAACATATCAAGTCACCTCCGCCGCACCGGAAGCGGTCAAGATCATCAACCCGCCCGCGAAAGCATCCAGCGAACAGCGCCCGCAGACGCCGGCTGATATTATCAATGCGCGCGGTTTCTGGGGGCATGACAATTCCAGTGCGAATCTGGCGCAAATCGCCGCGCTCAAGGCGCGCGGTGCGCTTGCCGCTCTTCCTTCAACTCCTGCAAGCCTGTCGCCGAATGTCGCCGGAGCGATGGCTTATGCGCCAGCAACTTCGCTTGATCGCGCGCAGCTTGTGACAGGAAGCATAACGATACCTGGCACAGCGATATCTGGCGCGCCGGTTGTCTTAGCCGCAACCAACCCGATACTGCCGTCCGCCGGGCAGAGAATCTCCACTGCAAACCGCATGTCGGGGGTCCCGCAAAAGAACGACGTCTGGATGCGGGCTATGATTTTGGCGCCAAGTGCGACGACCTCACTGTCGTCAACCACCTTCGGCAATCAGGACATCGCCCTGATGCGCGCGCACTTCATCAAGCCTCAAAAAGCCATAGCCATAACGTTCACCAGCGACCCGCAAATGGGCCTGGTTAGCGAGCGTTTCACAGGATCAGCGATTGCGGCACTGTCCACGGTGTCATTCGTGATACGGACGGCATCGCTGCGATAGCACCACTGCCGATGACACCATTGCCGATGACCAAGGTCATCGGCAGCCAGCTTCACAGCATTCCCAGCGCCTGCATGTAGGTCTCCAGGATGGTTTCCTGTTCCTCACGCTCGTTGGCATCCTGCTTGCGCATGCGCACGATGGCACGCAACGCCTTGACGTCGAAGCCGTTGCCCTTGGCTTCGCCATAGACATCGCGGATGTCATCGGAAATCGTCTTCTTTTCTTCTTCCAGGCGCTCGATACGCTCAATAATCGACTTGAGCTGATCCTTTGCGAAGCGGTGCGCGACCTCTTCCTTGTCCTTTTTGGGGGCGGCATTGGCGGTAGTGGTGGCGGCGGTATCCATTGTGTACTCCTGAACTCGCGCATGATCCTGAAAGGAACATCGTCATCTCAGCGTCACCCTCGGGAGTGAGGGAGCTTGCGTCAAGGCAACGCGCGGCCTCTTCTGCAATGACCCACAGAAGATCTGGAATACCCACAAGAGATGAGAAAAAACGTCTGGCGCAGTCGATTTGGCTTGCGTGTGACTTGAGCTTTGACTTGCGCTCAAGCGGCAGCCCTTAAGCCGTCACATCCGGCCGATCAATGCCCGATCAGTGCCTGCCAATCAGTGTCGTGGAGGGTTCTTGGCCATGGCAACACGCTGAGCCGGTGTCGCTTCGTTTTGATATTTGGTTTTCCAGGTCTCATATGGCATGCCGTAGACCGTCTCGCGGCTCTCATCCTTGCTGAGCGCAACGCCCTTGGCATCGGCGGCCTCTTTCAGCCAGTTCGACAGGCAGTTACGGCAAAAGCCTGGCAAGATTCATCAGATCGATGTTCTGGACGTCCGTGCGCTCGCGTAAATGCTCGACCAAACGGCGAAACACGGCAGCCTCAAGTTCGGTCCTGGTTTTGTCATCGATGGTCATGAATATCGTCCTGAATAACGCGCGTCAGTTAGATCGCGCTTTAATTACATCGTGCTTTACATGAATATGAGGATTGGCCACATAATCTGCCATAGTCCAATCTGACATCATCCAAATCTGCCATAATCCGAGGCCAAAACCACTTGAAACGCAGTTTGGGTCCGTTGGTGAAAAGTTCACCCTTCTTATCATAATTTAATGATTTAGAGCGCAATCGCACCCATGTGTTACGCGAAATTCAACAATCGATTGATATCCTTCGGCTAAATGACCGCACACGGCTTCCACTCTCACCGCAATCTTGTCTCCAGCCTCACCGGCGCAATGGTTTTGCTGGTGTTCTGCCTGTGGGCCAACCCCGCGGCGGCGGATTTTCGCCTGTGCAACAACACATCGAGCCGCGTTGGCATCGCCCTCGGCTACAAGGACGGCGAAGGGTGGATTACCGAGGGTTGGTGGAATGTCTCCTCCCACAACTGCGAAACGCTGCTGCGAGGCACGCTTGTCGCACGGTACTATTACATCTACGCCATCGACTATGATCGCGGCGGTGAATGGTCCGGAAAGGCCTTCATGTGTTCGCGCGACAAGGAATTTACCATCAAAGGCACCGAGGATTGTCTGGCACGCGGGTTCGACCGTACCGGCTATTTCGAGGTCGACACCGGCGAACAGAGAGCCTGGACCGTGCAACTGACCGAATCCAATGAAAACCTGAAAGGAACACAAAACCTTCCAGGTCTACCGAATTCACCAGGACAACCAGCGACGAAATTTCCCTCTGGCGCACCTGGCACCTTACCTGGAAGTTCACAATGAGACGGCTGCGTCGTATCAAAATTCTTGCAACGCTTGGCCCCGCTTCTTCGGACAGCGCGACAATCCGCAAGCTGTTCGAGGCAGGCGCCGACCTGTTTCGCGTCAACATGAGTCACACCTCGCATGACAAGATGCGCGAACTGGTGGCGACGATCCGTAATGTCGAAAGCAGCTATGGCCGGCCTATCGGCATCCTCATCGATCTTCAGGGTCCGAAACTGCGGCTGGGTGCTTTCGCCGACGGGGCGATACAACTCAGCAACGGCGAAATATTCACGCTGGATTCCGACCAGACGCTCGGCGACAAACAACGTGTCCACCTGCCGCATCCGGAAATTCTCGCCGCGTTGAAACCCGGCCACGCTCTCCTTGTCGATGATGGCAAGGTGCGCCTGATCGTCGAGGAAGCAACACCTGAGCACGCTGTCACGCGAGTTGTCACCGGCGGACGCATGTCCGATCGCAAGGGTGTCAGCCTGCCTGACACCGACCTGCCGGTCTCGGCCATGACAACGAAAGATCGCGCCGATCTCGAGGCTGCACTTGAGACCGGTGTTGATTGGGTCGCACTATCGTTCGTGCAGCGCGCGGAAGATGTGCTCGAAGCAAAGCGGCTCGTGCGCGGTCGTGCATCGGTGATGTCGAAGATCGAGAAACCGCAGGCAATCGATCGGCTCAACGAAATCATGGATGCGTCTGATGCACTGATGGTGGCGCGCGGCGATCTCGGCGTGGAATTACCTGCCGAACGAGTTCCCGGAATTCAGAAGCAGATGACCCGACTCGCACGCCGCGCCGGCAAGCCCATTGTGGTCGCGACGCAAATGCTCGAGTTGATGATCCAAAGCCCGGTGCCGACGCGCGCGGAAGTCTCCGACGTCGCAAACGCAGTGTTCGAGGGCGCTGACGCGATCATGCTGTCCGCCGAATCCGCAGCGGGCAAATTCCCCATCGAAGCCGTGATGACGATGAATCGCATCGGCGAGGAAGTGGAACGGGATCCGACCTATCGCGGCGTCATTGATTCACAGCGGCCAGAGCCTGAGGCGACTGCAGGTGACGCTATCGCCGATGCGGCCCGGCAAATTGCCGAAACGCTGGATCTGTCGGCGCTGATCTGCTGGACAAGTTCGGGCTCGACGGCACTGCGCGTTGCGCGCGAGCGGCCAAAGCCGCCTGTGGTCGCTATCACGCCGAACCTCTCCACAGGACGCAAGCTATCGCTCGCCTGGGGCGTCCATTGCGTGATCGCGGAAGACGCTCACGATCAGGATGACATGATCGATCGCGCATGCCGCATCGCCTTCCGTGACGGTTTTGCCAAGGCCGGACAGCGCGTGATTGTGGTCGCCGGTGTCCCATTAGGCACACCCGGCACCACCAACATGGTGCGCATCGCCTATGTCGGCCCTAAACGCGACGTTGATATCTGACAGCATCGTTTCGCCGGCGCTCTCAAGCTTCATAACGCAACGCAGCAACACTTTGCAGCACTCTTGCAGAATGGGGTTTGTGCGGTCATGCTCTCAGTAAGATCGTCGTCCCGCATGTACTGGGAGAGAAGCCATGATCGACAGGCGCAACCTTATCAAATATTCGGGGGGCGCGGTGATGGCGCTCGGATCGGGAACCATCCTCAGCCCGCTGCGTGCGATGGCCAAGAATATTCAGCTTCCCTTCGACAATGGCGAACGGCCATTGGTGAAATATCCGCAAAAGCGTTTGATGATCGGCCTCACCAGCCGTCCTCCACAACTTGAAACACCGTTTTCTGTTTTCAACGAGGGCGTCATCACCCCGAACGATGCCTTTTTCGTTCGCTATCATCTCTCCGATTTGCCCTTGAATATCGATCCTTTAACATTCTCGCTTGAGATCAAGGGCAAGGTCGATAAACCTCTCAAACTGTCCCTTGCCGATCTGAAGAAAATGCCCGCTGTTGAAGTGGTGGCAGTGAATCAATGCTCCGGAAATAGCCGCGGGTTTTTCAATCCGCGCGTGGCGGGTGGCCAATTAGGCAACGGCGCAATGGGCAATGCGCGCTGGAAAGGCGTACCGCTCAAGGCTGTGCTCGACAAAGCAGGCGTGCAGCAAGGTGCGCGTCAAGTCACCTTCAACGGAATGGATGGCCCGACGACCGACAAAACGCCAGATTTTATCAAGGCTCTTGATATCGACCACGCGCGCGAAGGCGAAGTGATGCTGGCTTATGCGATGAATGGGCAGGACCTGCCGGTGCTCAACGGTTTCCCCTTGCGGCTGGTTGTTCCGGGCTACTACGGCACCTACTGGGTCAAACACCTGAATGAAATAACGGTGATCGACAGTGTCTTCGACAATTTCTGGATGAAGACCGCCTATCGTATTCCCGACACTGACTGCAACTGCATCGAACCCGGCACCGCGCCAAAGGCAACAATTCCGATCAACCGCTTCACTGTGCGCTCATTCATCACCAATCTCGCGGACGGCGCAAAGGTAAAGGCCGGAACTGAGACGCAGCTGAAGGGAATCGCTTTCGATGGCGGTAAAGGCATTAGGGAAGTCGCTGTGTCCATTAATGGCGGAAAGACATGGGCACCTGCCAAACTGGGCAAGGACCTCGGCAAGTATTCGTTCCGGGAATGGCAGTTGCCGGTGAAGCTCACAGCTGGAGCCCATGATTTGAAAGTTCGGGCGACCAGCAACGGCGGGCAGATGCAGCCGATGGAGCCGTTATGGAATCCAGCCGGCTATCTGCGCAATGTTGTTGAAACCGTTCACGTGACAGCAGCCTGAGGGAGAAATGATCATGACACCATTTCGCACCCTCGCTTTTGCAGGCGTTTTTACAAGCCTGGCCTTCGCGACCGCCGGTTCGATGTTGGCCACCGCCAAGCCCATCAACTACAAGCTGCCGGAAGAAACTGCGGTTTTGAAACCCGGCGCCAACCTGGAGATCGTGCAAAACAACTGCACGGCATGTCACTCCCTGGATTATGTTCAGACACAGCCGCGAGGTCCGAAATTCAAAAAGGAATTCTGGCAAGCGGAAGTGGTCAAGATGATCAAGGTGTATGGCGCACCTATTGATGATGCTGACGTCGGCAAGATCGTGGATTATCTCACTCAAAATTATTGAAGCTTACTGCAGCCGCGGGCGGTTCAAATATCCCGGCCTTCGATCTTCTCGGACAACGATTTGATAAATTCCGGAACGTTCTCAAGGTGCGGGTTGATCGCAAGCGCCTTGCGGAATGCATCGAGTGCGTGCTTGTCGTCGCCGACCTCCTGCATGATCATGCCAAGGCCTGCAAGCGCGCCGAAATGGCGCGGCTCGCGAATGAGCACTTCGCGAATATCCGACATCGAGCGCGTGTAATCATTCTGCAAGTAATAAAGCGTCGCGCGCCTGTTCCAGGCTTCGATGTAATCCGGGCGCAGCTTGACGACAGCATCGAGCAATTTCAACGCAACATCCATCCGCTTGTTGTCTATGGCGACTTTCACCCGCTGCATCAAAAGCGCGGCAGTGTCGCTTGTCGTCGTCGACCACACCGACCAGATTTTCGCCTCGACGGCCTTCGCGCTCGCTTCATCCGGCGCGGCTTTCAGCGCACCAAACAGAAAATCGAGATTGCTGGTCTTGTCAGGAGAGACGCGCGGCAACTTGGCCGGCGCTTCGGGAAGCTTCTTCCGCATGGTGGGCGGAGACGGCAGCTGGGATTGCGCATGGCTTGAGGCTGTCATCGTGCCGATGAGGAGGCCCATCCCAAGAACACATACACCAAGCACGCGCACACCAAGAACTGATGTGATCGCCGATTTCACCATGGGTGCCGAGTGCATTGCCATGGCAAAAGTCTAAACGCGGAATTGCCGCGTGCAAAGCGCAACGGCGTCGAAATCATGGGATGAAACGAGATGTGAAAACAGCCTGCGGCGGGTCACGCCAGCGGGACAGGGCTGGAGGGCCTCAGCCCTGGCGGGCCTTGAAGCGGCGCTGAACCTTGTTGATCACATAAACCCGGCCCTTGCGGCGAACCAGACGGTTGCTGCGGTGACGGCCACGCAGGGATTTCAGCGAATTACGGACCTTCATGGGACATGCTCTTCTGAAAGGCCGCGTTGCAGGCCGTTTATGGGTTTGTGTTGGACTTCTTGGATATCTGCGAGCCCAGAGGCCACACGAGACAGGGCGGTTTCTAGGCCATCCGGGGCCGGAATGTCAATCCAATCAAGGCCTTTTCTCGGTTTTGCAAGGCTTTTTACCGGTTTTGGGAGGCAAAAGCCCTCCCCTTCACAGGCAGGCAAACCGGGCATAATTTCGTCTTTCAGCCTGAAATCGCTAGGGAATTAGGCTTGCTGGACGGCCAGCTCCAGCTGCATTCCAATGCGGGCCGCAATGAATTCTGGCCAGCCAGCTTTTGTAGCTTCTAAACAGCTTGCAAGGAGTGGTTCGTGGCAGGCGTGACGCTACTTGCGAAAACTCTCCACCGCCCGTAGCACCGCCGCCTCGATGTCCGGTACTTGCCTTTCAATATCCAAGGCAATGTCACGTGTGCGCCCGGGTGAGATAATTTTCCCCTCCTCACAATCGAACACCACTCCCTCTGTCGCTCTGGAATAAGCTGCCGCCGCCATATATGCCGCAACTGCAGCGGAAATATCCGCACCCCAGCGCAGCGCGAGTGCATATTTCCATCGATGACCAAAATTAATGTCCGGCGATTTAGCTATCAACCCGGAAGCGTTCCAATGAGCACATTCGAAAGCTGTCGGTCTGTCGCCAAGTTGAACCGGTAACGCACCATTCAACCTTGAAAAGGGCGTTTCTTGCGACAATCGCAACCCAAAACCATTTGCATCAATCGCTTCTTGCCATGCATCAATCGACGGCAGTTGATCGTCTGAGAGAATGTATAATTCCATCGACATCTCAGACTCTCCTTGAGTCAAATTGTGCGTACGGCTGCATTAAATGTATTGAACTATTGGTGGCGAGCTGCCGATGTTTTCGGGATATGCCACGCAAAATATTCAACTCAAAAACTGGTGTATTGGATGCCGCTTGTGTTTTTTCGCGAAGCTCATTCGCCCTTGCATGTGACATTTGGCTCTCACCAGTTTTGACATCATAGATCGCGATAATATCTCCTTGAATGTTGCGCAGTACGACATCGGTTCTGATACTGCCTGCTAAACCATAACTAGGATCACTATCCTCTAAACTGAAGGTCCGTTCGATGTCTCCTACGCCAGACAAACCTTGCAAACGCACTGCAATACCGAAAGCTGTATGCACCGCAATTCCATAAGTTTGGGGACTCATCGTCGGCAGAAACTCAAGCGTTTCCATAACACGAACCAAAGTGTCGCTGAGCGCTTGCGACGTGTCATCAATCGTTTGTATGCCCGTTAGAAATCCTGATGAGGTTGTTACTTTTACTCCACCCTCACTTGTCCATTGCCCTAGCTCATTACGGGGCTGATTAAAGTTGAATCCAGCTTTAATTGCAGCGCGCAAAAGCCTAGAGATCTTAAACTCGGCTTTGATATCGAGCAGTTCATGCTTTAACGCAGTATCTCCTTTCTAATTACAAGTAGTGATTCCATCCTACAGCTCCGCAAACGTTGCAGGAGCAATATAGGATAATATTCCTATTGTCAATCTCTCCTACAAATTACCCCTTCAAAAACTCTCCCGCATTCACGCCAAGCGCCTTGGCGAGTTTGCCGAGCATCGTGACAGACGCGCTATACACGCCCGTCTCAAGCTGACTGATGTAGCTGCGATCAACCTTGGCGCGGAACGCAAGTTCCTCCTGCGTCCAGCCCTTCGCGTTTCTGAGCCGCCGAAAGATTCCGGGCAACGGTATTCCGCATGCATCCATGCGGATAAACTTTGCTTGTTGAGTATATCCATCAATTGAGTATACTCAACAAAGGGGCACGCCCAAAGACACCCAACCTCGTGTCATCCATGACATGGACATCTTCGCACCGAGCGGCCAACGCTGGAAAATTCGCCATTACACGCGCGCTGAGCGTTGGCGGCGGCGCGCAAATCTTGTGGTGTTCATCATCTTTGGGACGGCTTTGAATGCTGTTCTTTTCGCGCCGCTCGTGCTTCTTCTGCTCGGGCGATAGTGAATTTCGGCATTCACCCCGCCTTGCCGAACGCCTTGCGCAATTCGCCCTTTGCCGCCTCTAATTTATGCTTGCGCGATGCAGGCAAATTTTTTCCGGCACGGTTGATATAGAACACCAGCATCGACATCGCCGAGCGATAAGGATCGCTCTTGCGGCGATGGCTGCGCTCCGCCGAGCGCTTCAGCGACCGCGCGATGGCAACTGGGCTTTTCTGCTTGAACACATCGCGTTCCAGATCCAGTGCATCGCTTGTCTCTGTCACATGGGCGGACCATTTGCGCACAGGTCGCTTGGCGCGCGATTCCCCTGTGCGCCTCTTCGTCGATTTTGTTTTCCGTATGCGCCTTGAAGAGGCTGACTTGGCTGCCGATTTGCGCATGATGCTTTCCTTCTGAATGACTTTCGCCAAATGTGCGAAATTGTTTCAGCGGATAACGTCATGGGTCTTGAATCGGTTCGCGGGCATCGAAGCGGAAAATGCAACCGACATACAGTTATGACCGGCCTTGTCCCGGCCATGACTTACACTTGGGTCTAAGGTTCAGACGAACTTGTTTTCGATCCGTCCGATGTTTGAGATTTCCATCGCGACAACATCGCCGGACTTCAAAAATTTTGGCGGATTGAACCCGATGCCGACGCCCGCTGGCGTGCCGGTCGCAATGATATCACCCGGCACGAGCGTCATACCCGCCGAGATCGTCGCCACCAATGTTGGGATATCGAAAATCAGGTCGCGCGTATTCGCATTCTGACGCAACTCACCATTCACCCAACATTTGACGTCGAGATTTTCCGGATCGAGCTCATCGCTGGTGGTGATCCATGGCCCCATCGGACAGAACGTGTCGAGCGTCTTGCCCATGAACCACTGCTTGTGATTTTTCTGGCGATCGCGCGCGGTGACGTCGTTGACAACAGTATAACCGAAGATGTGCTTGTGAGCGTCGGCCTTGGCGATGTCCTTGCCGCCCTTGCCGATGATGATCGCCAGCTCCACCTCGTAATCCACGCTCGAGGTGATATGCGCATGCAGGCTGACATCGTCGCGCGGGCCAACCACAGTGTTCGGCCCTTTTGAAAATATTGCCGGATATTCGTCGATCTCCGCGCCCTTCACTGCGCCCGCCTCGAATCCGCTGTTGGAAAATTCCTTGGCGTGCTCGCCATAGTTTTTGCCGACGCAAAAAATATTCCGGCGCGGTGTAGCAATAGGCGCAAGCAGCTTGACCTCGGACAGCGCGATCTCTGGTCCTGTATTCAGTGACGATTTCAGCTCACCATAACGCGTCACCAGATCAACCATGTCGGTGACACCGGCAAGTGCACGCACGCGGCCAGCTGCCGCATCCACGCTACCAACATACGAAGAGCCTTTATGAGAAAACGACGCAAATTTCATCTTTGGACTTTCATTGAGCTTTTTTGCATTGAACTTGTTGAAGCGATGCAGGCGTTATTCGACCTTGCCAATTTTCTTCACCGCCGCGATCAGCCTTGCGCTGTCGGTGGCGACGAATTTGGCAAACTCAGGTGCATCGAGATAGGCAACGGGGCTGCCTGCGGTCTCAAATGTTTTCTTCACCTCCGGCGCGCGCACGGCTTCAGCCATCGCACTCCGTAATTTCGTCATGATCGGCTCCGGCAGCGCCGCCTGCGCAAACAGTCCAGCCCAAATATAGAATTCGACATCCTTGAAGCCAAGTTCCTGGAACGTCGGAACGTCAGGGAAACTCGCAACACGTTCGGCACCCCAATTCGCCAGCACCCGCATCTTGCCGTCATCGACCTGCTGGCGCAGCGTGCCTGGTGCGGACGCCAACGCCTGCACGGTGCCGGTCAGCAATCCGGTTAGCGCGGGACCGGCACCGCGGAATGGCACATGCAGCAATTTGATCCCTGCGCTCGCCGCAAACATTTCCATCGCGACGTGCAACGTTCCATATGGCCCCGAAGACCCGTATGGAATTTCACCGGGACGCTGCTTCGCATCATCGATGAAATCCTGCAGCGTTTTCCATGGCGCGGACGCAGGCACTGCCAGCATGGTTGGATCGGCGAGCACACGTGCCACCGGCGCGAACTGTGAGACCTCATAAGCAACAGTGCGATCGAACAGACGGTCAGCCTCGGGAAGCACCGCGAGCGAAGACAGCGTCATCAACAGCGTGTAGCCATCCGGCTCGGCGCGCGCGGCAGCCGCGTTACCGACGGAGCCTCCGCCGCCCCCAGCGCGGTTATCGACGATGACGGGCTTCCCCAGGATGCGCTCAAGCGCAAGCGCGATAGGCCGCGCCGCAAGATCCGCCTGCCCGCCTGCCGGAAACGGCACAATCATGGTGATATTGCGCGCGGGCCACGCGGCCTGGGCTTTCGCATCGCCAGACAGTGCATGCAGTGCAACCTGAGACAATGGCAATGCCGCTGCAGCTTTGAGAATTTCGCGCCGGTTCATGTTACCTCCCAAGAACTTTGTCCAAGACTTGTCCAAGAGCTTGGACAAGAACTTGTTCAAGAATTTTATATGGTGGCTCTACGATGTTCAGTCGGTGACGGCAATAACCGTCATCAAAGACCCAGCGCAACGCCGTCCTTGCGATGATCGGTTGCACCTAACAGCACACCCCGCTCATGATCGATCCAGATCGCCTGACAGCCGCCAAGAGCAACATCCGCCCAGCGCACGTTATGTCCCCGCGCGCTCAATTCGGCATTGATCTCATTGCCGAGCGTCGACTCCAGCGACAACACGCCATCGAATGCGAACGAGCGCGGCGCTTCACAGGCTGCCTGGATATCCATCCCGTGATCGAACACATTGGATAGAAAATTCGCGTGACCGGTGGCCTGATAGTGCCCGCCCATCACACCGAACGGCATCACACAGCGCCCTTGCTTCATCACCATGCCGGGGATGATGGTGTGCATTGGCCGCTTGTTCGGCGCGTAGGCATTAGGATGCTTCGCGTCGAGCCGGAAACCCCAGCCACGGTTATGCAGCAAAACACCGGCGCGCGGGGCATAGATGCCGCTACCGAACGGATTGAACAATGAATTGATGAAAGAGACCGCATTCAGATCGCGATCCACGACGGTGACATAAACAGTATCGGTATGCTCGATGTCGTCCCAGTCGGCCTTGGTCGAAGCACGCTTGAAATCAATGTTCTTGCGGATCGCCCCAATGTAGTCCTCCGCCAGGAAATAGGCGGGATCGGTTTTGCCGTGCGCCGGATCGCAGAAAAACGCATCGCGTGCGCGATAAGCAGCCTTGGTTGCTTCCGCCAGAAGATGCACACGGTCGACCTCAGCCAGCGCACCGACATCGAACCCGGCAAGCGTGCGCAAGATCATCAGCGCCGCAAGTCCCTGCCCGTTCGGCGGACATTCCACCACATCATGATTGCGATAGGAGGCCGAAATCGGCGTCACATCCTCTCCCGTGTGCCGGGCGAAATCATCCACCTCATGCACGCCGCCGAGCTTTTGCAATACGGCAGCGATTTCCTCCGCGACTTCGCCTTCATAAAACGCTGAGCGCCCTTCTCGCGCAATGCGCTTCAATGTTTTGGCAAGGGCTGGTTGGTTGCGACGATCGCCAATCGCGGGCGCAACGCCGCCTGGCAGATAGTGGGCCTTCGCGGCAGGATGATGCTCAAGCCGCGCGCGACAGCGAGCCCAATCCGCCGCAACACGCGGCGTGATGCGAAAGCCATTTTCAGCGGCATCGATGGCGGGCTTGAGAATTTCTTCCAGCGATTTGGTGCCATGGGCCGCCGCAAACCGGCACCACGCATCGATTGCGCCGGGTATCGTGACCCCCTGCGGCGCAGTCGGCGTGATGTCCTTCGCGCCCGAGCTTAAGAATGCCGCAAGATCGGTTTTTGCGGGCGTGCGGCCTGAGCCGTTGAACGCAACCGGTGCACCGGCTTTGGGAGAATACAGAATAAAGCAATCCCCACCGACCCCGGTCATCTGCGGCTCGACCACACCCTGTAGCGCAACCGCTGCGATGGCGGCATCGATGGCGTTGCCACCGGCTTTCAGAATATCGAGTGCTGCAAGTGTCGCCTGCGGGTGAGACGTCGCGGCCATCCCGCGCTCGCCCACCGCGATGGATCGAGACGGGGTCGTGAAATTTCGCATGTGGGAGAAACCTTAGTGAATGAGCGGAAAAATGAATGAGCGGCGCATCCTATGCGGGCATATCGCGCCAATCCAGCCCCATGCATTGCATGTAAGGCATGCGTCTAAAAGACTGAACTTGCAAATTTTTCAAGAAAAAAGCCCGCTCAATAAGCGAACTTTTGCTTCCAAAACCTGTTTAGGACCGAGAACGCGCTTATGGTGCCAACGTTCTCACATCGTTGATTGCTCTGTTCAAGTGAACACAGGTATCGATGTGATCAATCCATGCCACCGGGACGTAGTGATGTTCACCGTCAGGCGAGCTGCTTCTGGTAAGTTTGACCATATTCTCACCTTCAAGATGATCGACCTGACCAATCATTTTTCCCTCGGAATCCATGACATCCATATGTTCTTGAATTTTCGAGACATCTTTCATCTTGATCCTCCCTGTTGTGCTCAACAACAAGCCGATACAAATCTGAGTATATCAATTTTTATCAGGGCATTAGGTTCCGAAACCAGAAACCATCTCATGTTCGTTCAACGTAAATTTCAGACGAACAATGGAACTCATGCGTGACATGCATGTTGGTTCGGTGCGTCTTTAATGGGAGGGTTCCATATGTCCGCTAAATTCATGATTGCTAGTGCGATTGGATCTGTGCTGCTGGTAAGCGCAGCTTTCGCGCAAGCCCCCGCACCGAGCTCGCCTTCGGCAAGTTCACCGCCCGCGGCATCAGCCACGCAGGGTCAAACTCAAGGTCAATGGCGAGTTTCAAAACTGATCGGTGTCAATGTCTATAATGACAATAATGAAAAGCTGGGCTCGATCAGTGAATTAATTTCCGACTCCAAAGGCGACATCAAGAATGTTGTCATTGGCGTTGGTGGCTTTTTGGGCATGGGTCAGCGCGATATCGCAGTCCCCTTCGACAAATTGAAATGGTCGAATGAACCGGTCAAGGCATCGACTGCAGAATCGCGCCCAATGGGATCGTCCGGATCATCGACGACGGGATCGTCATCAACGGGATCATCGACGTCAGGCTCTTCGCCAAGTGCTTCGAGCGATGCCAAACAATGGTATCCAGACCACGCGATATTTAGCGCCAGTAAGGAGCAAATCTCATCCATGCAGGAGTTTAAATACTAACGCATGATCCCCAACGTGGGGTGCATGAGAGACACTCGTTATGGCCGGACTTTCATCCGGCCATAATTTTTTGGCCATAATGTTTTTCTGCCATTTATTTCAAAGCGCACCTTCTGCCTTTAACACCTCATGCGCGGCCTTGAAGGCATCGAGGCCTGCAGGAACTCCGCAATAGACTGTGGCATGCAGGAGAACTTCTTTGATGTCCTCGGCTGTTAAACCGTTGTTCAAAGCTCCCTTGACGTGCAGTTTGATTTCCTCGGGACGATTTCAGCGCTGTCAACATCGCAAGATTGAGCATGCTCCTCGTTTTCTTATCCAGACCAGGGCGCGTCCACGTATATCCCCAACACCATTCAGTTGTGATGCGCTGGAAAGCCATCATGAAATCGTCAGCCTTGGCGATACTGCCGTCCACGTAATCCGCGCCCAAAACCTCCCGCCGGAGAGCCAAACCTTTTTTGAACATCTCGCTTTCGTCTGTCATTTTACTGCTCCGAATGTGATGCCGAAATGCTCGCAAATATTGAGCCCGAATTTGAAATCAGCTTATGTCAGCAATGCTCATTAGCATTCTTCTTTCGAAACTCGCTTTCACTCGCCACAGCCGCCAAATGGATTTGGAACAAAAACCAGCTTTAGGCGATGCCTCTGAAATGGAGGCAAGACGATGGGACACGAGATTTTCTTTGGAATCGGAGCCATAATATTGCTCGCAGCTATGATCTGGGGCGTCATGCGTTCGAGTAGGCTATCCCCTGAGGACAAGAGGCCCGGCGACGCAGTGGCGCATAAGCGATACGAACAAAACGATGGGTAAGGGAATGGTGGGCGCGACAGGGATCGAACCTGTGACCCCTACGATGTCAACGTAGTGCTCTCCCGCTGAGCTACGCGCCCGAAAACCGTAAATTGGGTTGCGTTCCTATATCGGCTCAGATGGAGCGAAGCAAGGACGCGGAATGGTGTTTTCGGCCTTGAATCAGCCGTTTCAGGCCGCCAGCATTTTATTTACTTCATTGACCAGTTCACGCAAATGCACCGGCTTCGACAGCACCTTGGCATTCTTCGGAGCTGCAGAATCCGAATTCAGCGCCACGGCAGCAAAGCCAGTGATGAACATGATCTTGATGTCAGGATCGAGCTCCGAGGCGCGGCGTGCCAGTTCGATGCCATCCATTTCCGGCATTACGATATCGGTCAGAAGCATTTCAAATGGCTCTTCCCGCAACCTCTGATAGGCTGCATAGCCATTGTCATGCGAAGATACCTGGAAACCGGCGTTCTCCAGCGCCTTGACCAGAAAGCGGCGCATGTCGGTGTCGTCTTCGGCAAGGAGAATTTTGCGTTGCATAGCGTTTGGTTGCATGGCGTTGATCGTTAAATCCCGAGAATGAACAAATCTCTCACCCCTCTATTTGCCAGATAGCTGGTAAATTTCGGGTGAAGGCAAACTGCCTCTTGGCAGATTGATTAGCTTTATCGACAATCCTCATCACGAAACACTCGTTTTTCAGGCAGAATTATGTTGCTGTGCGAATTTAAGAGGTGCCAGCGATCATGACGCAAATAAACCTTGGGCATCCCGGTGACGGCGAATTGTCGCCACCGTTTGATATTATCGAGCCCGCTGTCTGGCGCGCACCCATCCTGTTCAATTCCCCCCACTCCGGGTCTGTTTACCCGCGCGACTTCCTTGCCGCCTCGAAGATCGATTTGGCCGCGCTACGCCGTTCCGAAGATTCCTTCATGGACGAGATGATCGAGGATCTTCCCGAGCTTGGTTTTCCGATCGTCCGCGTCAATTTTCCGCGCGCCTATGTGGACGTCAATCGCGAGCCGTATGAACTCGATCCGCGAATGTTCGCTGGGCGACTGCCAAGCTTCGCCAATACACGTTCGATGCGGGTGGCGGGCGGTCTCGGCACTATTCCGCGCGTGGTTGGCGATGGGCAGGAGATTTACCGCGAGCGTCTTAATGTCGAGAACGCATTGAGCCGTATCGAGGCCCTGTACAAGCCTTATCACCGGGCCTTGCGCCGCCTTGTCAACAAGACACATCAGACCTTCGGCACCGCGATCATGGTGGATTGCCATTCAATGCCATCGGTCGGCCTCACGCGCGATGAACCGCGACGCCCGGATGTCGTGATCGGCGATCGCTACGGCACGAGTTGCGCCAGCCTGCTCGCGGATACGGTAGAAGAAACGCTGAAATCCCTGGGCTATTCGGTAGGACGCAACAAGCCGTACGCCGGCGGGTTTATCACCGAACACTACGGCAATCCGGCCAGCGGACTGCACACCATTCAACTCGAACTCAACCGTGCAATTTATATGGATGAACGGCGGCGCGAACGCGGACCGAATTTCGCAAAAGCAGTTAAAGCATTTGCCGTGCTGGCGAACACGCTGGCGGGATTACCGTTGGAAGATTTTGGCCCCTTCCAGGCTGCAGCCGAATAGAGCCACGCGCTTGCGGGGCGCTTCTTTCGGACACTAGCACCTCGGCCATCTACACCTTTTCTGAATCATGAGTTCAGAAAAAAGGCCACCTGCGAAAGCAAGTGGCCCAAGTCTAGGGAGGAAACGCCCAATGAAGGGCAGCAATAACGCAAAAGCGCTATCGCACCGCAACAATGTGCATTCGCGAGACCTCAAAAGCAAGCAATTTTCAGCAGTTTTCCATGCAATTTATGCATGACTGCCTTGCGTAATGCCGGGATGATTGAAACTAATTTTTTGTTTAAAATCAAATAGTTATATAAAAACCAGCAATATTTTTCTCCTCCGAAAGCTCGTTGAGTTCCACAACAACTGAATTGTAAATCATATTTACCTGTCGATTGTGACGGTTTTCGACAGAAAACAAACCTGCCGAATCAAGGAATGAACATGATGTGCAAAATGACTGAATTGCACGTCGTCCTACCGAGAGCCTCAGCTTACAAGAATTGCGCCTCAGCAGTGTCAGGACTTATTGAGACTTCACTGCTACAGCATTTCGCAACAGATCTCAGTTTTGGACCGCAGGCAGACTGTCAGGCCGTCTCACAGCGGTTCGTTTTGTCGAAAGAAAATCCGTGACGGTTATCGATTTCTCAGCCTTCATTGAACGCTTGGCCACGGCTTCCGGCGAAATCATTTTGCCGTTTTTCCGCACCTCCCTCAGCATCGACAACAAAAGTAACGGGCGCGATCTTGATCCAGTTACGGAAGCTGATCGCGCGGCGGAAGCTGTGATGCGGCGAATGATCAAGGAGGCGTTTCCCCAGCACGGTATTGTCGGCGAGGAGTTTGGCTCAGAACGTGCTGATGCGGAATATGTCTGGGTGCTCGATCCCATCGACGGCACCAAATCATTCATCTCCGGGATGCCGGTTTGGGGCACGCTGATTGCCCTGACGCACAACGGCACACCGGCCTTCGGCATGATGCATCAGCCCTATATCGGCGAACGCTTTACCGGCGACGGCGGCGGCGCAAAATATCAGGGCCCCTCCGGCGACCGGATGTTGTCGGTGCGGCGCTGCGCCTCTCTTGCCGAAGCAACACTGTTCACCACCAGCCCGCGCTTGATAAAGGCGCCGTCGGACCGGGCGCTGTTCGAGCGTGTCGAGAAGGAAGTGCGGCTGTCCCGTTATGGCGGCGATTGCTACGCCTATTGCATGTTGGCTGGGGGTCATCTCGATCTGATCATCGAAACCGAACTGAAGCCCTATGATGTCGCAGCACTCATTCCGATCGTCACAGGCGCCGGAGGCTTCATCACCACCTGGGAAGGCAAACCTGCGCAGTCTGGCGGCCGCATTGTTGCGGCAGGCGACAAGCGTGTGCATGAAGCCGCGATGAAATTGCTGCAGGCGTCTTAACAGATGGACGCCAATCTCATCGCTATTGCTGCCGCTTTGATGCTCGCAGGCTTCGTCAAAGGTGTGCTCGGCCTTGGCCTGCCAACCGTGGCCATTGGTTTGCTCGCAACGCGCATGCCACCGGCACACGCGCTTGCCATCGTCATCGTGCCTGCAATCGTCACCAATATTTGGCAAACATTTTCCGGCCCTTATCTGCGCGACATCTTGCGGCGGCTTTGGCCGCTGATGATCGGAACCATTCTCGGCATCTGGTTCGGCGCGGGGCTGATGACTGGACCCTATGCGAGCTATGGCACTGTCGTGCTGGGTGTCTTGCTGGTCCTCTACGCAATTCTTGGCTTATCAAAGGTGCATTTCCACGTCGCGTCTGCCAATGAGAAATGGATCGGCGGCATCGTTGGTCTGATCACAGGGCTCGTGTCTGCTGCAACTGGCGTGCAAGTCATTCCCTCAATGCCATTCATGCAGGCGATTGGCATGGAGAAGGACGAACTGGTTCAGGCGCTGGGCGTGTTTTTCACCGCAGCCACCCTGGCGCTGGCATTCAATCTGGCGAACGCCGGGTTGCTGAACATGTCGATGCTGCTTCCAAGCGCAGTTGCAATGGCGGCGGCATTTGCCGGCATGTATCTCGGCCAGATGTTGCGCTCAAAGATGCCGTCAGAAGCATTCCGGCGCTGGTTTCTGATCGCAATATTGATGCTGGGCTTCTATCTCGCGAGCGGGACGCTGGCCAAAATTCTTAGCTGACGCAGCCAGCCGCGCAGCTATTCAAACAACGGTGTGCCCGGTACGAAAGCGTCAAATGCTGCCCAGAATTGCGAACGGTAACGATCCTGTTCTTGCAGGATTTCGTGCTTGGCGCCCGCAATCACAAGATGCGAACCGAAGCGCAAATGATAAGCGAACTCTTCAATCGCGGCACTTGAGACAACGGTGTCGTCGCTCGCAGCCAGCATCAAGATCGGTTGGCGAATGCGCGCGGGATAATCCGTGGCGCGAAATTCCATCATCGCCTTGAAGGCGGTATCAGCCCATCCAACCGTCGGTGAACCGATACCCAGCGTCAGATCCTCCGCGAGAATCGCGGCATTTCGCGCATAGCGCACTGGATCGGTGGTAAGTGGATTGCCGGCGAATTTCATTGCACCAGTCAGCTTCTCAGTACCGCCGGGCACAAAGCTTCCCCCGAGACCCATCAAACGCAAACTGCGTATGAGAATACGCACCGACAGCGATGTGCTGCGGCCATGCAAATCGATCATCGGCGCGGAAAGCACGATGCGATCAAACCATCGCCTGCCAGAATGGGCCACGCGCAATATCACCGCGCCTCCCATCGAATGGGCCAGCGCAAAATAGGGCGGCGGACAATCCGGCAGCACGATTTGCTGCATGAACGTTGCCACATCGATTTCGTAATCCGAAAAATTGCGGACATAGCCTTTGCGTGGATCACTGAGTTGGCGCGATGAATGCCCCTGCCCGCGCCAGTCTATCATCGCGACTGCAAAACCGCGTTCGCGCAGCTCGCGCACCGTCTCAAAATATTTCTCGATGGATTCCGCGCGTCCCGTAAAGACGCAAACGGTGCCCTTGTGGTTGGGGGGCGGACGCCAGCGCGCAAATCGCAGTTCCACACCGTCTGACGTCTTGATCATGCCAGTCACGACATTGTCGGGCACCGGATTGGAAGGAATTGAAACAAGCGTCATGAAGGAATCCAATCGAGCAAAGCCTCAAGGAAAATGAGCAAGATTTGTTAAAAAAGAAAGGAAGATTGGCCTCCTCTTGAAAAGAAGCGCGGCTCGCAAATGAATGTTTTGGCCGAGGCGGAACACCCCTTGAACCCGCATTGTCCGCTCCCATATTTTTCTCGTGCAGGCCATTTAAGGCTGCACGCAGAACGAAACTCCGGCCTTGATGGCGGGGTATCTGCTCAGGGTGCGTTATCATGCAGTTGTGCATGTAAACGCGCTGGTCGCTCAACTTAAGGAGGACTAACAATGCGTACTACTTTTGATCTTACCCCATTTTATCGTTCCACTATCGGTTTCGACCGTTTGTTCTCGCTGCTCGATCAGGCAGGGGGTGATGGCGCTCCCGGTTATCCGCCCTACAACATCGAGCGTCATGGTGAGAACGAATTCCGCATAACGGTTGCGGTATCCGGGTTTTCGCAGGACGAAATCTCCATTGTCGCCAAGGAAAACACCTTGACGATCAGGGGTGAAAAAGTCGCCAACGAGAATTCCCCGGAGCAATCTGAAGTGCTCTATCGGGGCATTGCCTCAAGAGCCTTCGAGCGCCAATTCCAGCTTGCGGATTTCGTACAAGTGAAAAAAGCCTGGCTTGAAAATGGCTTGCTCCATGTCGATCTCTTGCGCGAGGTTCCCGAAACCGCCAAACCGCGCCAGATTCCGATCACCTCGGCACAGCCTTCGCAGGTGATTGAGAGCAAAGAAAATAAGGCCGCTTAAGTAAGGCGCGACCCCCCCCAGATTGACTCTGGATTGCCAAGGCGTCCCGGTGCCCCGGGGCGCCTTGTTTGCGCGTAGGCGACCCAGCCAGCCCCACTACTTTGTTGAAAATAGCCTCATTGCGTCTTGCTCCCGCCGCCGCCCCCGTTCAAAATTCTCCCGATCGCCTACGTTCCACGTACCCAAAATCGTGCCAGTATCCAGCGGAGCTTGAGCCGGAGAACGGCGGTTTTGCCCTGATCAGGGTGACGTTTGGACTGCTTGATCGGCCCTTGCCATGATCCCGCGAGGGACACGCATGTGCTTGTGTGATAGAAAAAAATTTGGCATTCTGAGGCTTAGGACAGTAATACTGTCCAATTCCGGAAGAACTCGGCACCGCTTGTGGCGTTTGGCAAGATGGGTGCACCAGGCAGGCCGCTCGTCCACCGGTAACGGTGACAGCGAGCTGAATTTTCGAAATGAGGCTCGTCGGGTGCGAGCGGTGACCTAAGGGGTACCGCGACCGCCCAAGGTGCGGCCAAATGAGTCCAGATTGACGGCCCGAAGGGGCATGAGGAAGTAGAGTAATGAGCAGGTCAGGGTTCGAACGTGATGAATTCAAGGTGGATGCGCCAGTAGCGGACGCAGCCTTGAAACCGCGCGAACATAACTGGCGTCCTGCCGCTGAGGGTCTCTACGATCCGGCGCTCGAAAAGGATTCCTGCGGCGTCGGCTTCATTGCCAACATCAAGGGCAAGAAATCGCACCAGATCGTCGCCGACGCGATCAAGATTCTTTGCAATCTCGAACATCGCGGCGCGGTTGGCGCCGATCCGCGCGCGGGCGATGGTGCTGGCATTCTGGTGCAAATCCCGCACGCCTTTTTTGTTCGCAAGACAAAAGAATTGGGCTTCACACTACCAAAGCCTGGTGAGTATGCCGTCGCGACATTATTCATGCCGCGCGATACCGCCTGGCGCGAAGTCATCCAGAGCATCGTCGCCGACCAGATCCGGGATGAGCAACTGACACTGCTCGGCTGGCGCGATGTGCCGACCGACAATTCCTCACTCGGCGAAACGGTGAAGCCGACCGAACCGAACATCATGCAGTTGTTCATCGGCCGCGGCAGCGCGATCAAGACCGAAGACGACTTTGAGCGCAAACTCTACATCCTGCGCAAGTCGATCTCGAATGCGATCTACCAGCGCCGCGAACGCGGGCTTGCAGGCTACTATCCGGTGTCGATGTCGTGCCGGACCGTTGTCTACAAAGGCATGTTCCTCGCCGACCAACTCGGCAGTTACTATCCCGACCTGCACGAGGCGGATTTCGAGAGCGCGCTGGCGCTTGTCCACCAGCGTTTTTCCACCAACACGTTCCCGGCGTGGTCGCTGGCGCATCCCTACCGCATGATCGCGCATAACGGCGAAATCAATACGCTGCGCGGCAACGTCAACTGGATGGCGGCACGGCAAGCCTCTGTGCAGTCCAAACTGTACGGCAAGGACATCAGCCGGCTGTGGCCGATTTCCTATGAAGGACAGTCGGACACCGCGTGCTTCGACAACGCATTGGAATTTCTCGTGCAGGGCGGTTACTCGCTATCGCACGCGGTGATGATGCTGATTCCGGAAGCATGGGCTGGCAATCCGCTGATGAGCGAAGAGCGCCGCGCGTTCTATGAATATCATGCCGCGTTGATGGAGCCGTGGGACGGCCCCGCCGCGATTGCCTTTACCGATGGCCGCCAGATTGGCGCAACGCTCGATCGCAACGGTCTGCGCCCCGCGCGCTATCTCGTCACCAAGGACGATCGCATTGTCATGGCGTCCGAAATGGGCGTGCTGAAAATTCCCGAGGACCAGATTGTCACCAAGTGGCGTCTGCAGCCCGGCAAAATGCTGCTGGTCGATCTCGAGGAAGGCCGTCTCATTCCCGACGACGAAATCAAGACCGCGCTCGCCGAGAGCCACCCCTATCGCGAATGGCTCAACCACACCCAGATCGTTCTGGAAGACATGAAGGATGTGCCTGCGAAAGCCGTGCGCTCCAACCTGTCGCTGCTCGACCGTCAGCAGACATTTGGCTATTCGCAGGAAGATCTCAACATCCTGATGACGCCGATGGCCTCCACCGGAGAGGAAGCGGCAGGCTCGATGGGCACCGACACGCCACTCTCCGCGCTGTCCAGCAAACCGAAATCGCTGTTCACCTACTTCAAGCAGAACTTTGCGCAGGTCACCAACCCGCCGATCGATCCGATCCGCGAAGAACTGGTGATGAGCCTGGTCTCGATCATCGGACCGCGCCCGAACCTTTTCGATAT
Organism: uncultured Alphaproteobacteria bacterium; assembly: GCA_963811795.1. GTDB lineage: Bacteria > Pseudomonadota > Alphaproteobacteria > Rhizobiales > Xanthobacteraceae > Afipia. The sequence goes on along the minus strand of CAWESR010000016.1, from coordinate 57,762 downwards.
CGAGGGCATGTCGAAGACCAAGCGTCTCGAAGTGCGCCAGCCGATTTTGACCAATGCGGATATGGAGAAGATCCGCTCGATTTCGGATATCGCGCATAACCATTTCAAATCGCGTGAACTCGACACCACCTTCCACGCCGGTCTCGGCGCGGCAGGCATGGAGCAGGTGCTCGACGAATTGTGCGCACGCGCCGAAGCCGCCGTGCGCGATGGCGTCAACATCATCATCCTGTCGGACCGTGCTGCGGGCTCCGATCGCATTCCGATTCCATCGCTGCTCGCCTGCGCCGCCGTACATCATCACCTGATCCGCGTTGGTTTGCGCACCTCTGTCGGTCTTGTGGTGGAATCGGGTGAGCCGCGCGAAGTGCATCATTTCGCCTGCCTCGCAGGTTACGGTGCGGAAGCGATCAATCCATATCTGGCGTTTGAGTCCATCATCGCGATGAAGGAGAAGCTGCCGGTCAAGCTCGACGACAAGGAAATCGTCAAGCGCTACATCAAGTCGATTGGCAAGGGCCTGCTGAAGGTCATGTCCAAGATGGGCATCTCCACCTATCAATCCTATTGCGGCGCGCAGATTTTCGATGCCATTGGCCTCAAGGCGGATTTCGTCAACAAATACTTCGCGGGCACACACACACGCATCGAAGGTGTTGGCATTCCCGAGATCGCCGAAGAAACCGTTCACCTGCATACTGAAGCTTTCGGCAATTCACCGGTCTACAAGAGCGCACTCGACGTCGGCGGCGAATATGCCTACCGCATGCGCGGCGAAGATCACGCCTGGAATGCCGAGTCCGTCTCACTGCTGCAACACGCCACGCGCGGCAATTCGCTCGATCGCTATCGCGCATTTGCAAAAATGCTCAACGAACAGTCCGAGCGACTGCTGACGCTGCGCGGCCTGTTCCGTCTTAAGAGCGCGGAAGACGACAAGCGCAAACCCGTTCCACTCACTGAGGTCGAATCCGCCGCCGATATCGTCAAGCGGTTCGCGACAGGTGCGATGTCGTTCGGCTCCATCTCGCGTGAAGCACATACGACGCTCGCGATTGCGATGAACCGCATCGGCGGCAAATCCAACACCGGCGAAGGCGGCGAGGAATCAGACCGCTTCAAGCCACTGCCGAACGGCGATTCCATGCGCTCGGCGATCAAGCAGGTGGCGTCGGGCCGTTTCGGCGTGACGACGGAATATCTCGTCAACTCCGACATGATGCAGATCAAGATGGCCCAGGGCGCCAAGCCCGGTGAAGGCGGCCAGTTGCCCGGCCACAAGGTCGATGCGACCATCGCCAAGGTTCGGCATTCGACTCCGGGCGTCGGCCTGATCTCGCCGCCGCCGCACCATGACATCTATTCAATCGAAGATCTCGCGCAGCTCATCTATGACCTGAAGAACGTCAACCCGGACGGTGCGGTGTCTGTGAAGCTCGTCTCCGAAATTGGCGTTGGCACAGTGGCCGCCGGTGTCGCGAAGGCGCGCGCGGATCATGTCACCATCGCGGGCTTTGAAGGTGGCACAGGTGCCAGTCCCCTGACCTCGATCAAGCATGCCGGCAGTCCGTGGGAAATTGGTCTAGCCGAGACGCACCAGACGCTGGTGCGTGAGCGGTTGCGCAGCCGCATTGTGGTTCAGGTCGATGGCGGTTTCCGCACCGGCCGCGATGTGGTGATCGGCGCGCTGTTGGGCGCGGATGAATTCGGCTTCGCCACCGCGCCGCTGATTGCCGCAGGCTGCATCATGATGCGCAAGTGTCATCTCAACACCTGCCCGGTTGGCGTCGCAACGCAGGATCCGGTGCTGCGCAAACGGTTCACTGGACAACCTGAACACGTCATCAACTATTTCTTCTTTGTCGCCGAGGAAGTGCGCGAGATCATGGCCTCGCTTGGCTATCGCAAGTTCGAGGACATGATTGGCCAAACCCAGATGCTCGACCAGAACGCGCTGGTGGCACACTGGAAAGCCAAGGGTCTCGACTTCTCAAAACTCTTCTTCAAGCAAAAAGCGCTGCCGGATCAGAAGATCTATCATGCCGAAGCACAGAACCATCATCTGGAGAATGTACTTGATCGCAAACTGATCAAGCAGGCGCAGGCCGCCCTCGACCGCGGCGCTTCAGTGAAGATCACGGCAGAGATCAACAATACGGATCGCAGCGCGGGCGCGATGTTGTCCGGCATGGTGGCAAAGACCTATGGCCACGCTGGCCTGCCGCTCGACACCATTCACGTCAGCCTGAAGGGCACTGCCGGGCAGGCCTTCGGCGCGTGGCTCGCACACGGCGTCACTTTCGATCTCGAAGGTGAAGGCAACGACTATGTTGGCAAGGGCCTCTCCGGCGGACGCATCATCGTCAGGCCCCCAAAGATTTCCGGCATCGTACCTGAGAACTCTATCATCGTTGGCAACACCGTGATGTATGGCGCCATCGCGGGCGAGGCTTATCTGCAGGGCGTCGCCGGTGAGCGTTTTGCCGTGCGCAACTCGGGCGCGGTCGCTGTTGTCGAAGGCGCTGGCGATCACTGCTGCGAATACATGACCGGCGGCATTGTCGTCGTGCTTGGCCACACTGGGCGCAACTTCGCTGCCGGCATGTCCGGTGGCATTGCCTATGTGCTGGACGAGGACGGCGCATTTGAGAAACGCTGCAACATGGCGATGGTGGAACTTGAGCCGGTTCTCTCCGAAGAACTCATCAACGAAAATACTTTCCATCACAGCGGCGACCTTGAGGCCCATGGCCAGGTCGACGTTTTCTCGAATCTGCTGGGCGAGGATGTGGAGCGTCTGCACGTTCTGATTTCCCGCCACGCCAAGCTCACCGGCTCGCAGCGAGCCCTTCATATTCTCGCGCACTGGAAAAAGTATCTGCCGATGTTCCGCAAGGTGATGCCGGTCGAATATCGCCGTGCGCTGAAAGAGCTTAAAGTGCGTGCGGCCGATGATGAGCCGAAAATCGCAATCGGCGCATAAGTAAGGGTCTGGGGATTATGGGTAAGGTTACAGGTTTTCTCGAGATCGAACGTCATGATCGCGACTACGCGCCTGTCGACAAGCGCGTGAAGGATTACAAAGAGTTTGTAATTCCTCTCAGCGAAAAAGACGTGCGCGATCAGGCCGCGCGTTGCATGAACTGTGGCATTCCTTATTGCCATGGCACCGGATCGGTCGCGCCCGGCACGCCTGGCTGCCCTGTCAATAACCAGATCCCGGATTTCAACGACCTCGTCTATAACAACGACTGGCAGGAAGCGTCGCGCAACCTCCACTCGACCAACAACTTTCCGGAATTCACGGGCCGCATTTGTCCAGCACCTTGCGAAGCTTCGTGCACGCTCAATATCAATGACAACCCGGTCACCATCAAAACCATCGAATGCGCCATCGTTGATCGCGCATGGGACAATGGCTGGCTGACGCCGGAGATTGCCCCAAACAAAACCGGCAAAAAGATTGCTGTCATCGGTTCCGGTCCCGCAGGGCTTGCTTGCGCCCAGCAGCTCGCGCGCGTTGGACACGACGTGCATGTCTACGAGAAGTTCGCGAAAGCTGGCGGCTTGCTCCGCTATGGCATTCCCGATTTCAAGATGGAAAAAGGCATCATCGACCGCCGCATCGCGCAGATGGAAGCCGAGGGCGTGACGTTTCATTACGGCAAGGCGGTTGGCGGCACGTCTGCCGGTGCCATCGATCCGCAGCAACTGATGACAACTTATGACGCCGTCGCACTGACGGGCGGTGCAGAAGCGCCGCGCGATCTGCCGATTCCGGGGCGCGATCTCGATGGCATCCACTTCGCGATGGATTTCCTGCCGCAGCAAAACCGCCGCGTCAGCAATGAACCGCTCGGTAGCGTGCGCGACATTCTCGCCGGCGGCAAACATGTCGTTGTCATCGGCGGTGGCGATACCGGATCGGACTGCATCGGCACCTCGGTGCGCCAGGGTGCATTGTCGGTGACACAGCTTGAGATCATGGCGCAGCCGCCCGAGCGCGAGAACAAGCAACTCACCTGGCCGAACTGGCCGCTGAAAATGCGCACCTCATCGAGCCACCAGGAAGGCGCCAAGCGCGAGTTCGCGGTTTTGACGCAAAAGTTTTCCGGCACTGACGGCAAGGTGAAAACCCTGCATGGCATTCACGTGGACGCAAAATTCCAACCAGTGCCCGGCACTGAGTTTGAATTGAAGGCCGATCTCGTTTTGTTGGCGATGGGTTTCGTGCATCCGGTGCATGAGGGATTGCTCAAAACACTCGGTGTCGATCTTGATCCGCGCGGCAACGTGCGGGCTCCAACACATAACTACCAGACTTCGGTTCCGAAGGTGTTTTCGTCAGGCGACATGCGGCGCGGACAATCGTTGGTGGTCTGGGCCATTCGTGAAGGCCGCCAGTGCGCTGCCTCGATTGACCAATTCCTGATGGGATCGACCACCCTGCCGTGGTGAATTCACTTTCTTTCTTCGTTTCCCTTATTTCTCTTTGGGCGGCACGTTAGTCTTTTCAAGTGCAGCTCTCACGCCTCTAGCCAGCCGAACGGCATCATCATTCGCCCAGAAGTGAATGAAGAACGTCCGGGGCTCGTCCATCAGCATATGATTGTGGATCGCAGTGACTTCGATGCCACTCTCTCTGAGCGTGCTGATCAGCGGGTTGACCTCCTTAGCCAACGCGACGAAGTCTCCAGTGATGGCCGCCCTTCCATTTCCAATGGGCTGGAAATTGATTGCGTGCGCAGATCCGAGCGCTGGGGGCACGACCATGCCATCCTCGTGGATAACATCGGTGCGCGGCACGGAGAACTGATACACGCCACTGCTGGTCTTTCCCTTCGCACCGATGGCGGCGTCCAGCACCGCTGTGTCCAGATCAAATGCGGACGCTGCGCCGGAAGTGGCTTGCGGCGATGCGCCTGGTGTTTTGCTGAGAAGCAACGCGTCTCGAATTGTCGAGGCCATTTTCACCGGATCGCCGTGACCGCCGACATGCATATAAAACGTTGCTGGACTTGCACGTAAAAGATGATTGTGCACGGCGGTGATCTCAAGACCGCCTTCGATGAGCTTCGACATCACCGGATTGATCTCGCTCTCAAGCAGGACGAGATCGCCCATGACCATAGCTCCACTATGTTCCGGCTTGAACGCAACCCAGCCGCCAAGGGCTAGCGCAGGCTTGACGGTGACACCGTCAAGCGCCACGTTGAGGTCTGTTCGTGGAAATCCGTAACGATGGACATCTTGGGATACGGCAGCCTTGCGTCCGAGCACCTCATCCACTTGTGCCCAATCTAAATTTTGAGCCTGTGCTCCAGCGCTGATCATCGCGCCTATCAGCAATAATCCGAGGGTTCGCATTGTTTTCTCCTTTGTCTTCATCACCCCCCGAACTTCAATTACGTTTCTCCCCACAAATCAAAATTAGTTACGATGTAATTGGCTCATCTGAGAACTCCAGTCATATAAAACAATACCCCGGCCAATGCGCAGGCGGCGAGTGTCTGCAGCATCCCCACGTTGAAGCGGAATATTGCGATGGCAGCCGCAATGGAAAGCGCAAGCGCCCATGGATCGACGCTGCCAAGGACTGGAGCCTCGAACGACAGCCAGAAGTGGTGCACCGGAAATGTCTCACGAAAGACGGTATGGATCGCGAACCAGATCGCGAGATTCAGGATCACGCCGACCACCGCCGCGGTGATGGCCGACAGCGGCGCCGTCAGCGCCTTGTTGCCGCGCAGCGTTCTCGATGAACGGCGCACCGAGGAAAATCCACAGGAAGCAAGGCGTGAATGTCACCCAGGTCGCGAGCAGGCCGCCGAGCGTTCCGGCGACCATCGGCGACAGCGTGCCCGGATCGCGGAACGCCGCCATGAAGCCCACGAACTGCAGCACCATGATCAGCGGTCCGGGCGTCGTCTCCGCCATGCCGAGGCCGTCGAGCATCTCGCCCGGCTTGAACCCAGTGATAATTCTCGACCGCCTGCTGCGCGACATAGGCCAGCACCGCATAGGCGCCGCCGAACGTCACCATCGCCATCTTGCTGAAGAACACGGCGATCTGGCTGAAGACGTTGGCGCGGCCGAAGGCGATGAGCAGCGCGCACGACCGGCACGAGCCACAGCAGCAGCCAGACCGCGCTGACGCCGCAGCGCCCGCGCAACGCTGGGACGCGCATGGCCGGGCAGGTCGTCGCCCAGCATGCTGTCGACCGACCGCCTTGTTTACCGCCGCCGTGGCCGATCGCGACTGGAAAATTCCGGTCGGCCACTTCGTGCCCCGATGAATCCGATCAGCGCCGGCGCCGATGATGATGACCGGAAACGGCACGTTGAAAAAGAAAATCGCGACGAACGCCGACGGCCGCCAGTGCCATCATGACTCGATTGCTGCAGCGCGCGCTTGCCGATGCGGAACACGGCCTCCAGCACGATCGCCAGCACCGCCGCCTTCAGCCCGAAGAACAGGGCCGCGACCACGCCGACATTGCCGTAGAGCGGCGTAGATATAGCTCAGCGCCATGATGGCGACGACGCCCGGCAGCGATGAACAGCCCGCCGGCCATGATGCCGCCGCGCGTCCGGTGCATCAGCCAGCCGATATAGGTGGCGAGCTGCTGCGCCTCGGGGCCGGGCAGCAGCATGCAGTAGTTCAGCGCATGCAGGAATCGGCTTTCGGAGATCCAGCGCTTCTCCTCGACGAGGATGCGATGCATCACCGCGATCTGTCCGGCCGGCCCGCCGAAGCTGAGCAGCGCAACCCGCATCCAGACCCGGAACGCCTCGCCGAAGGAAATGCCGTGTCCGCTGTCCTGCAGGACAGCGGAACTGGCGAGTTTCCGGTCCGTCGCAACATCGCTCATGACTTCGCCTTGTTGGTGGGCCAATTGTGGGTCTCTCCTGTTGCGTCCCTGCACCAGCAATAGAATGCATCGTAGAGGAGCATGCCCGCTTCAAGCTGCGCCAGCCAATCCTGCTTGTTCTGTCAACCGGCTTTTGGTGATGAATAAATCGTGACGCATACATTGTCTGCAAAAAAGTCTGCAAAAAAGCCCCGCCATCGTGACGGGGCTTTTCTTATTCAGGTCTAAACTGCGTGTTACTCAATGATACGGATCACGCGCCGTGTTCGCGGATCGACGATCACCCGTTGATCGTTCACCACCGCATAACGATATTCGGAATGCTGCGGGACTCGACAAATCTCAACCGTTCTCGGAAGCGGTTCGCCAACCACAACACGCTCCCTTATCCTAACCGATGATGTGGGAGTACCCTGCACCGACATAATAACGGCATTGGGAATTTCAACCGCGGCGCCAACCGCTGCGCCTACTGTCCCGCCTACAGCTGCGCCAATGGGACCTCCAACTGCGCCGCCGGTCGCGGCACCACTCGCCGCTCCTGTTGCTGTCGTGCTTTGCGCAAGCGCAAATGTTGGCATCAACGCAATGGCAGCAACAGTCATCGCTGTACGAATTTTCATATGATCCTCCACTCATGATGAGTGAATGAACAACAAACGTCAGTGCAGAACCGTTCCCGGAATAATCTTGAAAAGAGTTGGAACCCACACACAAGAACCGCAAATGAACTACGGCTGAATTCAGGCGGCTTTAAGCACTACCAGCGCGGAAAGAAGAAAAATCCCGATGAGGACCCCACGTTGCCAGGTGGCCGCAGGAAACCACCATCACGCGGCGGCGCGGGAGGCCGCGCTGCTGCCGCCTGTTGCGGTGGTGCGGCGGGTTTCTTTTTTGCTTTCGGTGTTTCAGGTGTAGCGGCAACCTCGGGTTCATTGGCCACACCCTCTAACTTGCCGATCTCGCGACGCGGCCAGGAAAAATCATCGGCGCGGCCTGCGGGCGCGGCAAGCGCCTCGCCTTTCACCAGCGTGCGCGCGGCGAGTGCATCGACAGATGCGGGACGCGTACCAGCGCCGCCAAGCAATTCATCGGTGGCGATGGCAGAGGCCACCAGCGGCACCACTGGCCCTGTCAGCGGTCGCGGCCCTGCAGCACCGGGACGGATATTAACTCCGGGCGCGAACGACTCGCTCGGCAACGCGACGAGTGATGCGGGCGTGGCCAGTACGCGGCGAATTTCGCGCTCGGTGTAGTGCGCAAGTTTGCGCGCGCCGGCTCTGGTGAAATACACGCCATCATACGAGCGCAGGCGGCGGATCTGACCTTCAAAGTCGGGGCCTTCCTGCACGAAGCGCCCGGATTCATCGACGAAGCCATCCCAGACATCGACATAGGTGATGCCGGCCTTGCCCGCAACGTCGCGATACAGCGCATCGAGATAGAGCATGTCGGACGTTGACTTGGGGCCGCGCACCGCAGGCAGACCGACCCACAGCACCGGCACGCCTTTCGACTTCAGCACCGCGATCATCTCTTCGATCTTTTTCGTATAAAGCTCGACCCAGCGCTCGTCGCGGAAATCATAGACGCCGTTCGCCGTGCGCGCGGCCTTGTCCGGCGCGGCGGACTCATCGTCCTCATCATCGGGTGTCGCTTCGGGCGTGTCCGGCTTGGCGGGCGTTTTTGAATTTTTGGAATCGGCGGCAGGCTCTGGCGGCTTCTCAGCAGGCTTGGCGTCAGCAGGCTTCGCAATAGAGCGCGCGTCTTTCTTCGCGCCCTTCTTCGCATCAAGAGGCTTATCGCTCTTGACGTCGCTCTCGCGGATCGACGTGCGATCGTTGAGGCCGAGCATCACCACGATCACGCTTGGCTTCTCAGTAGCCAGAATGCCCTTGGCGGCGGCGGCCCAATCGAGAGGATCGCCCTTCGGCTGATAACGGATCAGACCGGACACCGTTTTGTGCTTGCGGATCACGCCCATGTCGGGCGATTCAGCGAATGTTTCCTCGAGACCATAGGCAAGCCAGTCCGCCATGGCATCACCAAGCACCAGCACGTTGCGCTCGGCAGGCTCGTCGCGCTTGGTGGGCGGCGGCGCGCGCGAGGCATCCGCCGGTTTCGGCGCTTGCTGTTGCGGGGATGGCGGCCCGAACGTATCGCGGAAGGGCGCGAAAAATCCGCCGCCGGAATTACCCCGCGACGGCTGACCAAACGGGAAAAACTGCGCCGAGGCAGGCACCACAATGCCGAACAGCATCGCCAGCGCAACCGTGAGAGCGATCAACGGACCGCGCTCAGAAAACAGGCGCAGAACTGGTTTTCGTTTTGACATGCGCTCTTGCAAATCCTGACCCATATTCCTGAGCTTACAAATTTCGCTAAATTTGCGCTATCGCCAATCCGCCCGGCCAAGCGCCTTTCAGCCCAAATTGTGCCGAACATTATCAAGCCGAACACCATAGATCAGGCTCGTTTCGCGCCCCGTCAAGTCAGACCCTAAAAATGTCAACTTGAAGGTTACCGCTCAAGCTCCCTCTCCCCAGCGGGGAGAGGGTTGGGGTGAGGGGGAACAGACCGGTATTTGAATTTCGAGCCCCCTCACCCGGCGCTATGCGCCGACCTCTCCCCGCTGGGGAGAGGTGAAACAAGAAACTGCGAACTTCGTCCGGCCAAAACATTTTTCCGGCCCGCAAAACCTGCTACCACACCCCACGTTACGAACCCCTCTCCTCTCCCAGGCCAAGATCACAGAGCGACCAGGAAAACCTGCAACATGAAAATCCGCAAAGCTGTCTTCCCCGTCGCCGGTCTCGGCACACGCTTTCTGCCCGCCACCAAGGCGATGCCGAAGGAAATGCTCACCGTGGTCGACCGCCCGCTGATCCAGCATGTGGTGGACGAGGCGCTGGAGGCGGGCATCGAGCATCTCGTGTTCGTCACGGGCCGCAACAAGGGCGTGATCGAGGATCACTTCGACCGCCAGTATGAACTGGAAGACACGCTGAGAGAGCGCAACAAGACAAAGGAAATCGCACAGCTTGAGCGCGATCAGCCGCAAGCGGGCGCCACATCGTTCACGCGCCAGCAGGCGCCGCTCGGCCTTGGCCATGCGGTGTGGTGCGCGCGCGATATCATCGGCAACGAGCCGTTTGCCGTGTTGTTGCCGGATGTGCTGGTGAAGCACAAGCCCAGCGGCTTGAAGCAGATGCTGGATGCCGCGAACGCTGCGGGCGCGGACCGCGCCAACATCATCGCGGTGGAAGAAGTGCCGATGGAGCAGGTGCACATGTATGGCGTCGTCGGCGTCGGCCCACAGAAGGGCGACCTGTTCGAGCTTAACGGCATGGTGGAGAAGCCGAAGAAAGAGGTCGCGCCCTCGAACCTCTCGATCACCGGGCGCTATATTTTGCAGCCGGAGATTTTCAAAATTCTGGAAACGCAAGAGCGCGGCGCGGGCGGCGAAATCCAGCTCACCGACGCCATGCTGGGCCTCGCCAAAACGCAAGCCTTCTACGGCTTCAAGTTCAAGGGCAAGAGTTACGACTGCGGCTCGAAGTCAGGATTTCTGGCAGCGAACATCGCCTATGCGATGGATCGTGATGATTTGCGCAGCGACCTGCTGACCGAAATGAAGAAGTATATTTGAGATTGCCGCCTCGATCGTCATCACCGGGCTTGACCCGGTGATCCAAACGTTTCTGGCTGCGGAAACTTAGGCCTATGCGAGTCGAACCCCAAGCTTCAATAACTCAATTCTCAGCGCATTGATTGTTATACTTACGCAGAGAATCAACATCACTGTGAATTTCTGATCCTGTAAATCTTTAGCAAACAAATCCCTGTATCAAGCGCCGCTTTATTTTTCCGCTCGTCATTTTCAATTTGATCTGGTTGCGAGTGAAAATCTTTTCCATCACATTCAATCAGGATCACCGACTTTTTGTCGTATAAAATTGCAAAATCGTATCGAAATCGATCTATCCATTTTTGAGGTTGTAGAATTATTGCCTTTGACGACGTGATCGGATCAATTGCCACGTCAAAATCATCCGGTAGGTATTTTCGAAAATAAAGTGCCAATCTGGCCCCAAGTAACGTTTCAATGGGGCTTTCAGACAGTCCGCTCATTTCAAAAGATGATGCGGCATATTCTACAAATTGAAGAACACCAAATGCTAATGGTTTGAGCTCGCCAGTGAGTTCTTCCGAAGCCTGTTCGGGCCAGTGAATAGCCGATTTGAAATTTGAAAATTCATCCTCCATTACACCCTCACTAGACTTTCACGATGCACACGTCATTCAAACGTAAGGGAGGGCCCACCGAGAAAACCTGCGACGTCGCCTATGCGATGGACCGTGATGATTTGCGGGATGGGTTGAGGGAGGAGATGAAGAGGTGGGTGTGAGACGGTAAGGCAAGCCGGCAAATTTATAAAGCTGTTGCAGAGGTCTTAGTTAAAGACGGTTTTTCTGATAATCTTTTGTCACCTTTAAGCTTTGAGGAAACAATCGTTTCAAGCTCAATATATACAGGGTGATAAATTTCAATGGCAGGAACTCCAACTCCATATGTCCAGCGAATGACCTTGCCTGTGTTTCTGTCTTTACGTCTGCCTTTTTCAAAAAAATCTCGGTAACGAAGTGGGGATATTCCCATAAAGGGAACAAACTTCACTTTAGAGATTTCCTCGCTACCTTCTATTTCAATTAGAATCTGAATGAAGTTCCCGCGCATAGCTTTTTGGATAAGGCTCTAAAAAAACAACCGTATCAATTCCTGCCGCCACAATATGTTTTGCACAAATGTGACAAGGGAAGGTTGTACAAAAAAGCTTTAGTCCTTGATTTCGATGCCAAGACGGGCGGCATCAGTAATTGCTGACATTTCAGCATGAATAACTCTGCCAAATTCCAATAAATCCATTACTTTTGATTTGCGCAAACCATCATCGTCCTTAAGAAGACTTTCCATTATCTCGGGAACCGTTCCCGCATTGAAAGTATCCGCAAGAACTTTTTGATTGAATAGAATATCCACAATATCGTGGAGTATTTCGCGTTTGATCCTTTCATTTGGATCCTCTCCCAACGCGAAGTCACGATGATCGTCAGCAGAATCTGACCAATAGGTACCACCGCCGTATTTTGGAACTTCATTGCATCCTAATGTTGCTACTTCACCTGATGGTCTAAATATTGCCGCTCCAACTTGTCGTGATAGATCACCCGACCTAAGAGCAGCCGATTTTGCTAAATACATTCCATATTCGTGATGATCTGGAGTGAGGGAGTTATCGCCAAAAATAAAATTCACAAACCTCTTGATCATCGTTTCACAATTTTTTCTATTCACTCCATCAACAAAAACGTCACCCAATGGAAATGTTTCACGAATTTTTTGCCCATACTCGTTGTCAACTTCCAAGTAGTCTTTTGCCATCAATTGTACAGCTTGGCACTTAGCCTCACTGTCATCAAGGACTCCAAAATTTAATTCTTTTATCTTTTTCCTTAGCAGGAGCTCACGCTCGGCTGGAGAACTATAGGCAGAAATTTGAAAAAAGAGTTTTCCATAAACTTGGCGAAATAGGCTGATTTCTTTTGGGCGCTTAAATTGCCGCAATATGAATGCATGATTTGCCAATGGCCTCTGGAAATCCTTATCCTTTAGTTTTTTACCTTCTTCCTTAGCACGTTCTTTGTTTAGCTTTTCCCGACTGGATTGAACTGCACTTATTGTTATTGCGGCTAAAGCATCTTCACGTTTGATGCGCTGGCAAATTTCGTCCGCATACTCAATTCTTGTTTGAATTCGCTCAAGATAAGGTTCGTTCTTAATGACAACATCAGAAGGAACATCCTTCATTATTTCGGTCACGTGCAAAGTAGACGTTTTATACTTTTGAAGACTAAGTTCAGTAGTTAAAACATCAATGATCATATCAAGATCGACGCCTACCGGCGCGACTAGTCCGAAAAATAGTTCTGGATGAAGTATTCTTTCCACGCTCATTGCCGATCCTTAGTTATCCTCAATCATATTTTTTTAAGCATTTTGAGTTGAACTGACCTTCAAATGAAGGTTATTCTTCCCTTCGAAGAATTCGTCACCGGACTTCTGACTTATCCGTGGTTCGACTGTTTTCTAAAATCATGGAGGGTTACAAATGCCCCGAGCAATAAGCTTAAGATCAGGCTGGCTCACAAGACGATTCAATTCAGCACATGAGCGAGCAAGTCGTCTTCCTGACTGGCTTACCCGAACCAATAACTCGCAATATCCTCAAAACGGCAAAATCGTCAACGAGCGATCTGTACTGAATACGCCGTCGGATGAAACGAACGATTAATTCGTCTAATTTTTTAACTCGTTGATTTCTTGCTAAATTCAACAAAGTACGACCATGCATGCCCCAAAGGTCGTTGCCTGCAAAAGTTTGACATTCTCCTATAATAGGCTTATATTCCTATCGCTTCATTCATGAGGGGACGCTTCCGGAAGGCGTTTCGCGAAGTGGAATGAGGCGCGGCGCCTGCGCGCGTGGTTCGCAACCATGCGTCCGGGAGGCTGAGGTCACCGTCCGCCGCAACTACGTGCGGCTGCCGCTTTGACGGCTGGACGCGGACAGGATGAAGGCTGGCGAAAGCCGGCCTAATCAGGGTGCTGAAGCATCCGTCCTGGCCCGGAAGTACGGTCCTCATCGCCCAAAATCGCCGCCAGTGGAGCGCCGCAAGGCGATACGCGCCTCAAAAAGTAGCTGTCGCAGGCTTGCGTCTTGAGGAGCGAGACAAAAACGTTGCGCCTTGGGGCGCTCCATCTCCCCTCACCTTGTTGAGGGGCATTTGCAAAATCTCGGGCGTCCGCGCCGCGAGATGCTCAAGCGTGGCTGTTTGAAATTTGGCTGTTGAAAACTGGGCTATTTCGCTCGCAAAAAGGGAGCAAGAAAGGGGTAAAAAACACTGCGCCGCTATGCTAAGCAATTGCCTCTGGGGAGCGCGACTTCTGCGTGGCCTCGCCGCCCTCATCGTGCCCCACTTCGCACTCTCCTTGGAATCCTGCATGGCCACCTCATCCTCGCGGACTGCATCCTCTGCTGTGACCGCTATCACATCTTCCGCCATCAACTCCGCGCTGCGCACGCTCGATGCGGAAACTGGCGGCATCGCCGCGCTGGTCAGCGCGTTGCAGGCCGATCTCGGCGCGGCCTTCACCGCCGCTGTCGATCTCGTGCGCAACGCCAAGGGCCGCCTCATCGTCACGGGCCTGGGCAAATCCGGCCATATCGGCAGAAAGATCGCCGCCACCTTCGCCTCCACCGGCACCCCCGCCTTTTTCGTGCATGCGGCGGAAGCCAGCCACGGCGATCTCGGCATGATCACCGCCGACGATGTCATCCTGGCGCTGTCGTGGTCTGGCGAGACGGCGGAATTGAAAAACCTCATCAGCTATTCGCGCCGCTTCCGCACCGCATTGATCGCCGTGACCTCGGACGCCACCTCCACGCTCGGCCAGGCCGCCGATGTCACGCTGACGCTGCCGAAGGCGCGCGAGGCCTGCCCGCATAATCTTGCGCCGACCACGTCGTCGCTGATGCAGCTCGCGCTGGGCGATGCGCTCGCGGTCGCGCTGCTGGAGAGCCGTGGTTTCACCGCGCGCGATTTCGGCGTGCTGCATCCCTCCGGCAAGCTCGGCGCGATGCTGAAATTCGTGCGCGACCTGATGCACGAGGCGAGCGCCGTGCCCCTCAAGCCGCTCGGTTCCAAAATGTCCGACGCGCTGGTCGAGATGACCTCAAAAGGATTTGGCTGCGTCGGCATTGTCGATGCGCGCGGCGAGATCGCCGGCATCGTCACCGACGGCGACCTGCGCCGTCACATGCGACCCGACCTAATGACCGCGAGCGTTGACGATGTGATGACGCCAAGCCCCAAAACCATCAGCCCGGACCTGCTCGCCAGCGAGGCGCTGGAAATTCTCAACTCGTCCAAGATCACCGCGCTGATTGTGACCGAGGGCAAAATGCCGGTCGGCATCGTGCATCTGCATGATCTGTTGCGCGCGGGCGTTGCATAAGCGCTATCGTGTTATTAGATTAGATCCAGCCTTGAAGTTCGCGCAGCACGAGCTGGCGGATCACAGCCATCCCGGGCTCGCTGTCATTGAGACACGGGATGAAGGAAAATTGCTCGCCGCCGTTGTTGTGAAAAATCTCGGCGTTCTCCTGCGCGATTTCTTCCAGAGTCTCGATGCAGTCCGCGGAAAAGCCCGGCGTCACCACTGCGATGCGCCGCACCCCATCTTTGGCCAGTTTGGCGATGGTCTTGTCGGTGTAAGGCTGCAGCCACGGCTCAAAACCGAAGCGCGACTGGAAAGTGAGCATCATGGTTTTTTCATTCAAGCCCATTTTCGCGCGCAACGCGTCGACGGTCGCCACGCACTGCGCCTGATAGGGATCGCCTTTGTCGATATATTTTTGCGGCATGCCGTGAAACGACGCGACGATAGTTTCAGGCTTAAACGACAGCGACGCGAGATGCGCATCAATCGACGTAGCAAGCGCGTCGATATAAAAAGGATCGTCATAATAAGGCGGCGCGAAACGGAGTGTCGGCTGCGCGCGCATGTCCTTCAGAACGCTGGCGACCTTGTCGATCACCGTCGCCGTTGTCGACGCTGAATATTGCGGATAGAGCGGCACGATGAGAATGCGCTCACAGCCCTGCGCTATCAGTGCTTCGATCCGCGACTTGATCGACGGATTGCCGTAGCGCATGCCCCAATCGATCACGATGTGATCTTTATCCGCAAGCGATGCCGCAAGCTTGTCCGACTGCCCCCGCGTGATGGTCTTGAGCGGGGATTCGTTTTTCTCAAGGTTCCAGATTTTCAAATAATCCTTGGCCTTGCGGCCGGGGCGAATACGCAAGACCACGCCGTTGAGGATCAGCTTCCACAACAAGCCCTGATTTTCGATCACGCGCGGATCGGACAGAAATTCCTTGAGATAAACGCGCACGCCCTCTGCGTTTGCGTGATCAGGTGTACCGAGATTGATAAGCAACACACCGACGCGCGCAACTGTTGCCTGCGCGGCAGCGCGTTGCGGATCGAGGGATTCAATCATTGTCATGATAGGCTTGGTGTCATGATGGATTTGGCTTCGCGCTTTGGATCATTATTGTCAAGACGAGCCGGTCAAAAGCAAGTCGTGCGTTCCGCTGCCATATAGCCAAACAACAATCCTGCCCCGAACAGCAGTACCAATCCTGCCGCACCGAATTCGATGCCACGCAGAAAAACAACGCCATTGCCATTGCGACCTGCCGCCAGACGCGCCGCAACGCCTTTGGCCGCCACCGCCAGCGTGGCAATGATTGAAACGGTAATCGCAGTGCCGAGCCCCATGAGAAAGGTTGCCGCAACACCGGCCCAGAACAAACCTTGCGCGAGCGCGAAAACCAGAACCAGAATGGCGCCGGAACATGGCCGGATACCCACCGTGAGCACGGCGCTCAAGCCACGCAACCAGCCACCAGGTCCAGCTAATGCACTCGGTTCCGGACCATGCGCGTGGCCGCAATGTTCGTCATGAACATGCCCGACGTGAGCGTGATTCCCGTGATGGTGATCGTGCCCGTGATGATCATGACCATGATGATGGTGATCATGAGCATGCACCATTGCCACTTGCGGGGCTAAGCTGCGCACCTGTTGAAGCGCGCGAAAGAAACCACCACCCTTGGTCCAGACAAGGCGTGCGCCGAAAGCTGCAATGAGTGCATAGCTCGCGATCTCAATAACACGCTCTGTGCCGCACATGGTTTTCGCAGTCGCATTCAACAGCAGCGCACCGACACCGACAATCACGATGGCAACCATGGCCTGCAATAATGCGGACGCAAATGACAGCACAATTCCGCGCCGCGCGGTTTCTTCATTGGCGACAAGGTAAGAGGAAATCACCGCCTTGCCATGACCCGGACCTGCGGCATGGAAAATGCCATAGGCGAACGAGATCACAAGCAAGGTCCAAACTGCACTGCCATCGGTCTTGGCGGCACGAATGGTCGCTGACATGTCACGATAGAATTCCGACTGTTTGGCAAGCAGCCACCCGATGATGCCGCCGACCTGTGGTTCCGCAGGCGGACGTGGGCCGCCAAACGGCGCCTGCGCCCAGATGACGTGACCCATGCTATCTATTGCCAAAAAAATACCCAGGAGTGCCAAGCAAACTAATGCAAGACGGAGAGACTTTCGATCAGACATCATGGGGGACAATCCACCGTAATTTTGTTGGCGAACATCGCACCATAATTGGAGGTGTCGCCATTCAAGAAATTCTTCTCGTTCATCGCCCCTGCTTGCGCAGTGCCATCCGTTGGCCGCTGAATGGTCAACTTGCAATTCCCCGGCGCGCCAACAAGCTTCACCGGATCTTTTTCCTCCAGGGTGAAATTGATGAAATAGGTTGGATCGAACACTTCCAGTGCGAGCGCTGGCGTTTTCACCGGCGTTTTGAGCGGCAGGGTGAAATGCAGGATAAGTTCGGAATCCTTATATTCGAGATAATAATCGACCGGATCGTTGAATTTCTCTTTTCGCTCGGCTCCCTTTGCGCCCACTTTAACAAAAGTGAAAAAACCAAACTCTTTTAGAGATTCCACATTGGTCTGCGCCAAGGGCGCAAGTTCTTCGCGTGTGTAAACGCCTTTGGTTTTTGTCTCCAACCCCTGCAGCGCATAAACGGAAAACATATCGTCAAAGGTCCATGCGTGGCGCACACCGATGATCGATCCATCGGGGGCATAAACAAGTTCGCTTGCCGCCACGATCCAGACATGGGGGTGCGCGAATAACATCGCGCGCCCCGATCGAAGCTGCGAAGACAATCAGCAGTAATTGAAACAAACGACACATCGCCGCCATGCGTAGGTTTTTATATGAAGCGGACTTCACCATATGCACACTCATGCTGCCTCAGGGGCGGTCAGGAGACCTCGACGGCGCAACAACGCGTCAGGCTCGGGCTTTCTTCCGCGGAATGCAATGTAAGCATCTTCCGGATCGCGTGACCCGCCTGACGAATAAATATCATCATGAAGCCGTTTGGCGACGGCGGGATCGAAGATATCGCCTGCCTCTTCAAATGCCCCAAATGCATCCGCGTCCATCACCTCAGACCACATATAGCTGTAATAGCCTGACGCATAATGGTCGCCAGAAAAGATGTGACTGAATTGCGTTGGCCGGTGACGCAGCGCTATTTCCGCCGGCATGCCGATTTTATCGAGCTCGCGCCGCTCGAAGGCGCTCACATCAGTGATCGAGCTCGCCGGTTGGGTATGGAATTCCAGATCCATCAGTGCGGAGGAAACGAACTCGACCGTGGCAAAGCCCTGATTGAACCTGCGCGCGGCGATAAAACGTTTCAACAAATCATCGGGCAGCGGCTCTCCGGTCTGATAATGCCGGGCAAACCGCTGCAGCACCTCTGGCCGTTCCTGCCAATGTTCGTAAAGTTGGGAGGGCAGCTCAACAAAATCAGTGAACACGCTGGTGCCGGACAACGAGGGATAGACCACATCCGACAACATCCCATGCAGGCCATGACCGAATTCGTGAAACAGCGTGCGCGTGTCGTCCGGAGAAAGCAGCGACGGCTCTCCTTCGGCACCCTTGGAAAAATTCATCACATTGATGATCAGCGGATGGATTGCACCATCGAGCTTTTGCTGGTCGCGCAGCGACGTCATCCATGCGCCTGAACGTTTGGAAGAACGCGCGAAGTAATCGCCATAGAACAATGCCTTGTGATTGCCATTGGCGTCCCTGACTTCCCAGACGCGCACATCCGGGTGCCACACTGGAATGTCCTTGCGCTCCGCAAACGTTAAACCGAACAAGCGGTGGGCAACATCGAAGGCAGCCTCGATCATCTGATCGAGCACGAGGTAGGGTTTGATCGCGGCATCATCAAAATTGGCGCGGCGCTGCCGCAGCTTCTCGGCATAATAACGCCAGTCCCATGCGGCGAGCTGGAAGTTACCACCTTCTTCGGCGATCAGGGCTTGCAGGGCATCACGGTCCGCCATCGCGCGTTCGCGGGCTGGCTTCCAAACTCGCTCCAAAAGTCCACGCACGGCCTGTGGCGTCTTGGCCATAAAGTCTTCCAGACGATAAGCAGCAAAGCTGGGATAGCCTAGAAGTTTTGCTCTCTCTTCACGAAGCCTCAAGACTTCAAGGATGATGGCGTTGTTATCATGGGCATTGCTATTGCCACCGCGAGCCGTGAAAGCCTTGAATACCTTCTCACGCAGATCGCGCCGGCTCGAACTTGCCAGGAATGGTTCCACATAAGAGCGTGACAGCGTCATCACCATCTTGCCAGCCATGCCGCGCTCTTTGGCGGCGGCTTTGGCCGCAGCAATGAAACTCTCCGGCAGACCCGCAAGATCGTGCTCGCCTAGCTCCATGGTCCAATCCTGCTCGTCGCCAAGCAGATGGTGACTGAATGTCGTGGCAAGATGGGCGAGCCGCTCGTTAATCTCCGCCATCCGCATCTTGGCGGCTTCATCAAGTCCCGCACCTGCGCGATGAAAGTGTGTCCAGGTGCGCTCAAGCAAACGTGCCTGCTCAGACGTCAGCCCCAACGTGTCGGCCTTGTCACGGAGCTTGACGATCCGGCTGAACAGCTGCGCATCCATCATAATGGGATTCCAGTGCCGCGCCTGCTTCAGCGCCACCTCGGAATCGATCTTGAGCAGTTCCGGATTAGAGTGAGCCGACACCAGATCGTAAAACACGGCCGATATCCTGGAGAGCAGCTTGCCTGCGCGTTCCAGTGCCGTGATGGTGTTCTCGAAAGTAGGCTCCAGGGGACCGTTCTTGATGGCCTCGATCTCGGCAGCGTGGTCGGCGAAGGCCTTCTCAAAGGCAGGCAGGAAATGCTCTGGCCGAATCTCGGCGAAGGGCGGCGTGTCGAAAGGTGCCTGCCAGGTGCCGAGCAACGGGTTGGCGTGCTGGAAGGCCCTGCTGACGCTGACTGGGCTGCCGCTGACTGGGCCACGGGCTGTTCAGTTGCTGTCGTCATGAGTTAACCTGCTTGTCGCCATATTGGGAACGCAAGCTATAACACTCCATGGGGCTTTTTTGAGCCTTGTTTGAGTTTTGGGAGCTTGATCGCGGAAGCAATTTCGCAGAGATTGCAGTCGAAACCGGATAGCAAAACCATGACCGCCACCCCTACGCCTCCCGCCTCCCGCAAAATCGTTTGGCCGAGCGTTATTACAGTGCTCAGCGCCGCAATCCTGATTGGCGCCGAAGTCTTCGGCGCAGCTTTTGCCGGCGGCTGGGCGCTCGCGATCCTGTTCGAGCTCAGCGATACTGGCGCTTACATCATCCAGGCGATGCTCTCCGTGCTCGGCGTCGTCATTATGACGGGCTTCATTCGCGGCGCACGGCACGTTGAGCCTTTCACGCGTCGCGCTTGAGCCTTTCTGCCGCCGAAAATCTTAACGCGCATCTTTAACATTTGTTAATCCGCGCAGGCAGCTTCGATCACGCCAGGGGGAAAACTTTGCCTCGGGGCAAAAAAATACTTGCGAAGCAAACTCCAAAACACATTATTTCCACTCTTGCCCAATTTCGCACGTGCCTGTGGTCGTGTGTCGGTCGGTAGGTATCCGGACAAGAGGCCGGACAGCCGCCAAGGAAATAAGAAGCCCAGCATCTCTCTCCAGAGATGCGACACTCAAAGGCTCTTCTCTCCTTGCAACCGTGATCGGCAGCCGGAGGCGAACCGGCGCACCCCGCTCTCAACGGGGGACGCGACTTAAAGCAACGACGGATCGGGCTTTTTTGGTCTCTGCCGGCTTTCCACCAGCCGGCGCGAATACCGAAGAGGCTTGTCCTTCATTGCCAGGTGTGCGGATGGGAACCCCCCTCCAATCCACGGCAGCACAGTTTGGTTTGAGTCTCAGGCTTTATTGCGCCTCCATCGCGCAACTTGGCCAAGCGCTCATATCGAACATCATTTTTAGACGGTCCGTCGCTGGGCCGTTTGGAGGGTGCTATGACCGAACGTATCCAGGAATTCCTGCGCCATCGTCGCAGCGAGGGCCTCGACACCGAGCCATGCCTCGTCGTCGATCTCGAAATCGTGCGCGATAACTATCAAACCTTTGCAAAGGCTCTGCCGGACAGCCGCGTGTTCTATGCGGTGAAGGCGATCCCGGCGCCGGAAGTGCTGTCAGCGCTCGCCTCGCTCGGCTCCTGCTTCGATACAGCGAGCGTGAGCGAAATTGAAATGGCGCTGGCTGCCGGTGCGGCGCCAGACCGCATTTCCTATGGCAACACGATCAAGAAAGAGCGTGACATCGCGCGCGCCTATGCGCTCGGGATTCGCCTTTTCGCGGTCGATTGCGTCGCCGAGGTCGAAAAGATCGCGCGCGCTGCTCCCGGCGCGAAGGTGTTCTGCCGCATTCTTTATGATTGCGCAGGTGCGGAGTGGCCGCTGTCACGTAAGTTCGGCTGCGATCCGGAGATGGCGGTTGAAGTGCTCGAACATGCCAAACGTCTGGGCCTGGAACCCTATGGCATTTCGTTCCACGTCGGCTCGCAGCAACGCAAGGTGAAGGCTTGGGATCGCGCGCTGGCGATGGCCTCGACCGTGTTCCGTGACTGTGCCGAACGCGGGATCAACCTTTCCATGGTCAACATGGGCGGCGGATTCCCGACCAGGTATCTCAAGGACGTGCCGCCGGTCGTGCAGTACGGCCGATCGATCTTCCGCGCGCTGCGCAAGCACTTCGGCAACCAATTCCGGAAACGATCATCGAACCGGGACGAGGCATGGTCGGCAATGCGGGCATCATCGAGACCGAGGTTGTTCTGATCTCTAAAAAGAGCGACGAGGATGAAACCGCTGGGTCTATCTCGACATCGGCAAGTTCGGCGGCTTGGCTGAGACAATGGATGAGTTGATCCGTTATGCGATCCGCACTCCGCATGACGGCGCGGACATGGCGCCGTGCATGCTCGCCGGTCCCACCTGCGACTCAGCCGACGTGCTCTACGAGAAGACGCCGTATCCGCTGCCTGTGACACTTGAGATCGGCGACAAGCTGCTGATCGAGGGCACCGGCGCCTATACTTCGACCTACTCGTCGGTTGCCTTCAACGGCATTCCACCGTTGAAAACCTACCACATCTGATCGGCACTTCTTCCAGCCTTCTCCATCCGGCACCTTCACGCAAGGTGCCGGTTTCTTTCCGTTATACGAGGTCAACATGTCCCGCCGCCTGATTTCTACCGGATCGCCTTTTGAGAAGACCGCAGGTTATAGCCGCGCTGTCGTTGATGGCGATTTTGCCTTCGTCTCCGGCACCACCGGTTACGATTACACCACCATGACTTTGCCTGCCGATGTCACAAGCCAGACGCGAAATTGCTTCAAGACTATTGAAGGCGCCCTGAAGGAAGCAGGTTTCACGATGGCCGATATTGTGCGCGCCACCTATTACATCACCGATGCAAAAGACGCTGACGCGGTGTTCGCAATTTGCGGCGAAAACCTCGGTGAGATCCGCCCCGCCGCATCGCTTCTGGTTGTCGCCGGACTTTACAAGCCGGAGATGAAGGTGGAGATCGAAGTGACCGCAAAACGGCGCACGAACTGACGTCCGCTATTATACGCCCGAGCATTCCGTTCGCCTTCTTTTACGTTAATCCGGAGATCCTCTGATGCCGTCCACCGCCTCACCCGTGCATGCACGCATCACAGGCCCCATCGTCATGATCGGCTTCGGTTCGATCGGCAAAGGCACGCTGCCGCTTTGATTCGAAAACATTTCGAACTGGACAGGTCGCGAATTGTCATCATCGATCCCGCATACAGATCATGCATTTCGGCCGATAAGCATGGCGTCCGGTTTATTGAAAAGGCCGGTGACCAACGCGACAATTATCGTGAGCTGTTGACACCCTCGCTCGACGGCTGGAGGCCGTCCAGGGTTGCTGCGTCAACCTCTCGGTCGACGTCTCCTCCGTCGCCATCATGGAGCTCTGCCGCGAAATTGGCGCGCTTTACATCGACACCGTCGTCGAGCCGTGGCCCGGATTTTACTACAACCAAAGCATCGGACCCGCAGCCAGCTCAAACTATGCGCCTGAGCGAAACGCTGCTTGCCGCTGAAGCGCGTTATGCCGGCGCGCACCACCGCCGTCATCCACCTGCGGCGCCAACCCGGGCATGGTGTCCTGGCTCGTCAAACAGGCCTTCTCGACATCGCCCGTGATCCGCAAGCTCGACATAAAAGAGCCGAAGCGCGCGAGGGGTGGGGCCGCCTCATGAAAAAAATCGGCGTCAAGGGTATCCATATCGCGGAGCGCGATACCCAGCGTGCAAAAACACCAAAACCGCTGAATACTTTCTGTAATACGTGGTCAGTCGAGGGTTTTGTATCGGAAGGCTTCAACCGGCCGAGCTCGGATGGGGCACCCATGAGAATGGAATGCCGGCCAACGGGCAGCAGCACAAATTCGGCAATGAGGCCGTCGATCTATCTGATGCAACCGGGCGCGAGGACACGGGTGCGCAGCTGGTGTACCAACGGCTGGACCGCAGTTCGGATTCCTGGTGACGCACAATGAGTCGATTTCGATTGCGGATTATTACACTGTGCGCGACGGGCGCAAGGTGCGTGTACCGGCCGACCTGTCACTACGCCTACCATCCTGCAACGACGCAGTTCTTTCCCTGCATGAAATGTCCGGCGCGGCCGGGGAGCGGCAGACCGTCATCGCACATCCTCGATGAAAATGAGATCGTCGACGGCATAGATGAACTTGGCGTGCTTCTCTACGGGCACGGCAGAACGCCTATTGGTATGGCTCGCAGCTCTCCATAGAAGAGACGCGCCGGGCTTGCGCCCTATCAGAACGCAACGGGCATGCAGGTCTCATCGCTGTGCTCGCGGGCATGGTTTGGGCGCTGGAAAATCCAACCGCCGGGATCGTCGAAGCCGATGAACTGGATTTGCGCCGCTGCCTGGAAATCCAGACGCCTTATCTCGGACCGGTGAAGGGGTATTACACCGACTGGACGCCACTCACCGATCGTCCCGGACTGTTTCCGGAAGACATCGACACCAGCGATCCCTGGCAATTTCGTAACGTTCTGGTGCGGTAAGGCCGTTAATTTCTGATTGGCTCGCCCATTTTTTCCGCAGGCGCAGGCGGTAGTGCAGGTTGCGCACCGGCCTTCTGCGCATCGCTGTCGGGACGGGCGGGCTCAGGTGCCGGCGTCGTTGGACGCGTGCCACCTGGAAGCGAGTCCGCAGGCCCGTTTTCTTTGCCTGCTGGAATCTCGGGAGACTTCGGTGAGGATTCGGATGGTGGTTGCGTGCCCTGCGCCATTTGTGGACGTGACGCAGCGCGTATCACTGACATTCCGGTCAACGACATTCCGGATATCCCCAATCCGGCGATCACCAGGATCGCCGACAAAATGAAATCCCTGCGGTTGTTGCGTTTCATATCTTTCTCGCTGCCGTACTCACCAACGGCTTGAGAAAGACAAAGTTCCCGCTCAAGCTTAAAGCGGCATTATGCCGGCGTCGCCATTTTCAATTGCGAAAGCCAGCATCGTACCCTTCGCATTCCAGGCCAGCGCCGCAACTGCATCATCACCATTCCGGCGCACAAGAATTTCCGCGCCATCCTCAATGCGCACCATCAAGATGGTGCCATTGCTGTAACCTGCGGCGATAATATCCTGCTTCGGATGACATGCGACTGCCGTCACCTTGGCTTGCAACGACGCCAGCATCGTAGGCTCCTTGCCCATCGGCCCATCCTTGTTGCCAAACGGCCATAAGATGACAGTGCCAGCTCCGGACGTGCCAAGAAATTTTCCACCAGTACTCCATGACATCGATCGTACGCGCGAGGGATATCCTGTCATCCGCATATGGCGCGAATCCGCAAGTCGCCAGCCATGCAACGAAGCCTCATGCATCGAAGTCACGAGAAACCGGTTGTCGGGGCTAAACATCACGGAAAGATGCGAACCCTTCCATTCCAGAACCTCAGGCTTGGCCCCCATGTTGGGAAACCACAGCGTCACACCGTTGTAATGCGCAATCGCAAGCCGCAACCCTTTTGGGGCGAAAGCCAACCCGCCAACAGTTGAAGGCACGTCGAAAGATTTCTCCTCGCCCTTTGGCACACGTATGAAAGCTGTCTTACCAACAGACCATGTCACCGCGCCCTCAGGATGAACCGCCACGTTGTCGATCCAGCGGCGTTTGGCATCTGTCGCAAGGACATCCACTTTGCCTTGCGCATCGATAGCAACCAACTTGCCGTCATCGCCCCCCGTGATAACGCGCCGACCATCTGCGGCAGAGCACAATATGCCGCCACCATGCGCTGGGATCGCGACAGGATTGCCCTCGTTCGTTGCGAGATACACATTTTCTTCCGCGCCAACGAATGCCACGATGTCACCAAGAAAATGCACAGCCGTTGCAGGAGCACCAAGCGCAACGTTACGAACGCGATCGGTGACGGAAACAATGGAAGAAGGATCATTCAACGGCATGGAACCAAGCACTTTATCCACTCACACCTCAAAACGCTAAAATGCATCCTCAGCTAAAATGCATCCTCAAAGGATACATACGTTCAGGCAATACAACGCTCAAAGCCATCGCGAATGGCCTGCTCTGGCAACTCTCGCCCAATGAACACGAGCCGGCTCTCGCGCGGCTCATCATTCTTCCATTCCCGCTGATGATCGCCTTCAAGCATCATGTGCACACCCTGAAACACATAGCGCTGGTCATCTCCTTGGAACGACAAAATACCCTTGGAGCGAAGGATCTTTTCGCCGTCCTTGGCAACAAGTTCCTGCAACCACGGCAAGAACTTTGCCGGATCGACGGGCTTGTCGGTCCGCAGCGACAGCGATTGCATGTCTTCGTCATGGTAATGCTTCATGCCGCCATGCGAGTGCCCATGTGAATGATCGTGCACATGACCATGATCATGGCCGTTATGATCATGATGGTGGTCATGGTCACAGCCATGGCCACAAACATGATCATGATCGTGATCGTGATCGCTCTCTCCAAGAAAATCTGGCTCGATTTCGAGAATACGGCCAAGATCGAACGCGCCGCGCGACAGCACGTCCGATAATTTGACCTGACAGCGCTCCGTGCGATGCAGCTTCGCGTAAGGATTGATGGCGCGAATGCGGGCTTCAACATCGGCAAGGTCACTCTTGCTGACGAGGTCAGTTTTGTTCAGCACGATGACATCGGCAAATGCGATTTAATTCTTGGCCTCCGGCGCATCCTTGAGACGGTCGTTCAGCCATTTGGCGTCCGCCACCGTCACAACGGCATCAAGGGTCGTCTTCTGACGCACATCCTCGTCGACGAAAAATGTCTGAGCTACAGGTGCGGGATCGGCGAGGCCTGTGGTTTCAAGAATAATCGCATCGAACTTACCTTTGCGCTTCATCAAGCCATCGATGATGCGCACGAGATCTCCACGCACTGTGCAACAAACACAGCCATTATTCATCTCAAAGACTTCTTCGTCGGCGCCAATGATCAGATCGTTGTCGATTCCGATCTCGCCGAATTCGTTGACGATCACCGCATATTTCTTGCCGTGATTTTCAGAGAGGATGCGATTGAGCAAGGTCGTCTTGCCGGCACCGAGGTAACCGGTCAGCACCGTGACGGGAATTTTTTCGGAAGAAACAGACGACATCAGGCACTCCAGAGACAAATCTTACCCTGAGGGGTATGCGATACGCGCCTCGAGGACAAAGGACAGGGAGATCGTGGGCCGTCATCCTTCAAGCTGTGACAAGCTTCGAAGGATCGGACGGGACTAGCGTGAAACCCTAATTCGCCAGGGCGCCGGTCAGGGCCTTTATATTGTGCCGGACCATATCAATGTAAGTGGGGGCTGGCCCATTTTCGTCGGTCAAGCTGTCCGGATAGAGCGTTTCGCCCACCTTTGCCCCGGTTTCTGAGGCAATTCGCTGCATCAGGCGCGGATCGCTGACATTTTCCAGAAAAACCGCCGGGATTTTCTGCTTTTTGATCTGAGAAATAATGGCGGCGATATCGCGCGCACTGGGCTCGGATTCGGTCGAAACACCCTGCGGCGCGATAAAAGCGACACCATACGCCACCGAAAAATAACCGAACGCATCATGGGAGGAAATGACATTGCGCCGCTGTTGCGGGATTTTGGCAATTGCGGCGCGAACTTCCTTATCGAGATCATCGAGCTTTGCGAGATAATCCCCTGCATTCGCGCGGTAGACCTGCGCGCCTGCTGGATCAATGCCCACCAATGCGTCACGGATATTGGTGACATAAATTTTCGCATTGATAACCGACTGCCAGGCATGCGGATCGGCACTGCCATGGTTGTCTGGCAAAGTACGGGTGGAGATGCCCTTGCTGGCAATCACCATGACGGCCTTACCGCCTGAAGCCTTCACAAGACGCGGCAACCAGCCTTCCAGCCCAAGACCATTGACGATGACGAGCTTCGCATCGGCGATTGTCTTCGCGTCGGCAGGTGTCGGCGTATATACATGCGTGTCACTGTTGGGGCCGACCAATGTCGTGACCTTCACGCGATCACCCCCGACGTTTTTCACGAAATCCCCGAGAATCGAAAAAGTCGCGATCACGTTTAGCCGCTCGGAAATTTTATCTTGCGCCTGCGCAGCACTCACACATGCAAACATGACAATCGTCGCAAGAATGGAGCGCATCGAGATCCCATCATGCTTCAAGATGTGGGCGAGGAAACATTTGGCGAATTAATCCACCTATGCTGCCGAACAGTATCGATGTCAGGTAAAGTATTGCTGCAACCAAAATAATCGCCGGACCTGACGGAACCTTGGTGTAAAATGATAACAGCAGTCCCGCATACCCGGACAATGCCGCGCTTGCGACGGCAAGACCAACCATGCCGGTGATATCGCGCGACCAGAACCGCGCAATGCCTGCCGGCAGCACCATGAGGCCTACGGCAAGTAACGTCCCCAGCGCATGAAAACCGTTCACCAGATTAATGACGACAAGCGCAAGGAATGCGAGATGCGCAGGTGCGCCTGCACGGCTGACCGTGCGCAAGAATACTGGATCGACGCATTCGATCACCAGCGGACGATAAATGATCGCGAGGATGATGAGCGTGACCGTGGCATTGAACGCAATCACCAGCAGGGTCTGATCATCCATTGCCAGAATATTGCCAAACAACACGTGCAGCAGATCGATATTGGTACCTCTGATGGAAACAATGGTGACGCCGAGCGCGAGCGACATCAAATAAAATGCAGCCAGCGATGCATCTTCCTTTAATTCAGTCACACGCGCCACCACGCCTGCTAGAATGGCAACAGTAAATCCCGCTATCAATCCACCAAACGTCATTGCAAACAGATTAAGGCCCGACAACAAAAACCCAATGGCTGCACCGGGCAATATGGCGTGAGCCATGGCATCGCCGACCAAGCTCATCCGCCGCAACATCAGGAAGACGCCTATCGGCGCAGCACCGAGAGCCAGCGCAATGACGCCCGCCAACGCACGACGCATGAATTCAAATTCGCTAAAAGGTGCAATCAGCGCATCGTAAATCATGATGGATCAGGCCGCACGTGAAGCCGATGCATCAATGCAAGGCTCCGCAGTTTCATCGAAGGCCTCACACATGCGCCGTGCGGCGAGCAGATTTTCCGCGGTCAACACTTGCGACGTCGCTCCCCATGCCACCGGCGCGCGGGCAAGCAGCAATGTTTCAGGAAAATTGGTGCGGACAATATCCATGTCGTGCAACGCGGCCAGCACGGTGCGCTTTTCCGCATGCCAATGCCGCACCAGTACAATCAGATCGGCAGATGTTTTTGCATCAATAGCGTTGAAGGGTTCATCGAGCACGATCACACGCGCATCCTGCAACAACACGCGCGAGAATAGCATGCGCTGCATCTGCCCGCCGGAGAGCGTACCAATCGTGCGGTTTTCGAATCCACTCAACCCCACAGCCGCGAGCGCATGAATGATTTGCTTTTGCTCATGCTTGCCATGGCCACCGAACATGCCTTTGCTGCGCCATAGCCCCGTGCCGACAAAATCGTACACCGAAATTGGAAAGCTGCGATCGATGTCAACGCTTTGCGGCAGATAGGCGATGTCACGCGCGCTCAAGCCGTCACGATCGATAGAGCCAGCCAATGGCTTGAGTATCCCGGCGATACCGCGAAACAGCGTCGATTTTCCAGCTCCGTTCGGACCTACCACCGCCACCAACGCGCCGGAGGCAATCTCGCCGCTCATATGATGCACGGCCGGGTGGCGATCGTAACCCAACGTCACGTCGCGGAATTGCAGTTGCGAATTCATGATTGTCCCCCGCCCTCACTTCATCGCCAACAGAACCATCGCCCACAGAGCTGCGCTGGTGGCAACGGCAATGGCCAGCCGTGCAGCCAATGTCATACGCAAAATCGACCATGGTACGGCCTGAACAGGATGCGGCGATGCCGGGCCATGACTGTGAATGTGGCTATGGCTGTGATCATGGCCATGACCATGCGAATGGCCATGATCGCCAGTATGGGAATGGTTATGTGAATGAGCCATCGATGCAGCCTAGCGGGAAGCGGAAGCAGAACTTTAGGCTCTGAACCCTGTCAGGCTCACCAGCCTTTGAATGTTATATTATAACATAACTCTTAAAAGTCAGTTCCACAAGGCATTTTGCCTTTGGGACCTTCCTGTAGCGGGGGTATTTGCGCCCTAGATCTGGTGATGGCTGGAAACGTCAACTAGACGAGCTGCCGCAGCAGGGCGAGGCCCGCAACCAGGCCGATGATCGACAGCACAACCGAACCCCCAACGTAGAATGTGGCCTGCCCCCAATCACCCCTCTGGTAGAGCAAGACCGCATCCAGCGAGAACGCGGAAAAGGTGGTGAAACCGCCGAGAATGCCGGTCATGAGGAATAATCGCCAGGACTGGGAAGCTTCGCCCTTGTAGGCAAGATATCCCGCGATCAGGCCCATCACTGCCGATCCGGTGATGTTGATGACGAGCGTTCCATAGGGAAAGCCCGTGCCACAAAGCCGTGCGCACCCCAAATTGATTGCATGCCGGAGAGACGCCCCCAGACCACCGCCGAAAAACACAAGAAGGTAGCTCATGCCTACTGCCTCAGATCGCCGCATATGAAAGCGGGGCCACATTGCTGAGGCCCCGCAGAAATCGTAAAGGATCAAAAAATTCTGTTACACAGCTTTTGAATAAAGTTGCTCGACATATTCCCAATTGACCAGATGATCGACGAACGCCTTGAGGTAGTCAGGCCGGCGATTGCGGTAATCGATATAGTAGGAGTGCTCCCATACATCGACGCCGAGAATGGGGGTAGCACCGTGAACCAACGGGCTTTCACCATTTGGTGTCTTCGAGATTTCAAGCTTGCCGTTTTTTACGGACAACCATGCCCAGCCCGAACCAAACTGGCCAACGCCTGCTGCGGCAAAATCGGCCTTGAATTTTTCAAGCCCGCCAAGATCTTCGTCGATCTTCTTTGCCAGCGTGCCCGGCAGCTTGTCGCCGCCGCCATTGGGCCTCATCCAGTTCCAGAAATGCAAATGATTGTAATGCTGACCGGCATTGTTAAAGAGCGGCGCGTTCTTGCCGAATGAACCTTTCACGATCTCTTCGAGAGACTTGCCCTCGAGCTCGGTGCCTTTCAGCAGATTATTGCCGTTGGTGACGTAAGCCTGGTGATGCTTGTCATGATGATATTCGAGCGTCTCCTTGGACATATAAGGCTGGAGCGCATCGTAGGCATAAGGCAAATTCGGAAGTGTGAAGGTCATGGGAAAAATCCGCAAATAATGGAAATGACGTATCAACGCCCGACACTATAGAAGGTTTCGGGCCGGAAAAGCAGGTATGGACCGTTAGAAGCGCCGCTGCAACCTTATGCTGTCGTGGGCAAGGCTGCGCTCAATTCACCCGTCGCCTTCGGCGGACGAACGTTCATCAGCATCTGGAGTGAGCCAGCAATCAGGCCGATGATAACCGCTATCTTCCAGGCCACGTCATAGTTACCCAGGCGGTCAAAAATCAGGCCGCTGCCCCACGCACCCATAAATGACCCGACCTGGTGACTGAAAAAGGCGATGCCAGTCAGCGTCGCCATGAAACGTAGACCGAACAGCTGCGCAACAAGCCCGTTCACCAATGGTATGACGCCCAACCAAAGCGAACCCATCACAGCGGCAAACACCAATGTTGACGCCGGTGTCGCAGGCATCAGGAAGTAAACGGCGATAGCAAGCGAGCGCACGATGTAAATCCCGCCAAGCAATAATTGCTTGGGATAGCGATCGCCGAGCCAACCAAACGTATAAGAGCCAAAAACATTGAACAGGCCGATGAGTGCCAATGCTGTTGCACCCAATGAGGGATCAAGATCACAAATGGCAAGATAGTTTGGCAAATGCGTTGTGATGAAGACAAGCTGCAAACCGCAGACGAAGTATGCAATCGCCATCACGACGTATCCGGAATGACCGAGCGCCGACTGCACCGCTGCACCAAGCGACTGATTGAGATCGTCCGCCTTGTCGATCTCGATATTATCAGCCTTGCCTGCATTGAACGCAGCAGGCAGCATCACCACCGCAAGGCCGAGAAAACCAATTAATGCAATCTGCCAGCCAGCGGTTGAAATCAAAGTCTGTGCCAGCGGCGATGCGATTATAAGACCCAGCGAGCCCGCAGCCGAAATCGCTCCCATTGTCACGGTACGTTTGGCGGCGGAAACCGTGCGTGAGGCTGCTGTCATGCTCATGCTCGATGCAGTGCACGACAAAGCGATGCCAACACAGATACCCATGCCAAGTGTCAGAGCAAGCGCAGTCGTTGAAAAGAACATGACCAGAAGGCCGAGAGCGTAGACTACAACGCCGCCCATCATCACATAACGCGACCCATAACGATCCGCGAACATGCCGATGAAAGGTTGGGTGAAACCCCAGACAATGTTCTGGATCGCGGTTGCCAGTGAAAAGTCAGCACTCGTGATCTCGGTGGCTTGCAGGACTGAAGGCTGAAACAATCCGAAACTTTGCCGCATGCCCATTGAGAGACTCAACATGACGGACGCGCCAATGAGAATTGACCACTTCTGAGTTGGGCTGAGTTGAGCTGCGTGCATGAGTTTAGATATCCCCCCGGATCAAGGCCCCTGATTTACTTATCTTGCCAGCCGAATCGACAAATGACTATACGGCCATAAAACAATGCTGGTGTGCTTAGGTATACAGGCTCGATCATAGGCAAGACGAAAAGCCCTGAAACATCAAGTTTCAGGGGCTTTTCTGGGCACTGATTGTGAGGATGCAAATCTCTTGGCTCGCAGGCGGTCATTTGATCATAGCTTATCGTCGATAAAATTGCTGAGAACTTACACGCGGAACCAGAGCGCTCCTACGCGCTTTAATCATCATGAAACAAAATCATATTGAAGCCGTGATATCATGTCGCGCATTCTGATTGGCACGTCGGGATGGCACTACAATTCATGGCGCGGGCCGTTCTTTCCCAAGGGGCTGTCGATCAAGAACCAGCTTCAATATTATGCAAGTCAGTTTTCGACGACCGAATTAAACGGCGTATTTTACCGCATCCCCTCTCCTGAAGCCGTTCAAAATTGGCGCGAGCAGACAGGCAAAGATTTTGTCTTCGCCTGGAAAGCATCCAAATACATCACCCATTGGAAACGCCTTTCGCCGGATTCAGAGAGCAGCCTTGCATTACAAGAAGACCGTGTGTCGCTGTTGGGGGATAAGGCTGGACCAGTTCTGTTTCAACTGCCGCCAAATTTTAAAGTCGATGCCGACCGGCTCATTTCATTTTTCAAGCTGCTGCCGAAAAAACGCCGCTACGTTTTCGAATTTCGCCATTCCAACTGGTATGTGCCCAGCATCCTGGCACTGCTCGCCGAATGGAACATTTCACTGTGTATTTCAGATCACCACAATGCTCCGGCACCATGGAAACGCACTGCGGATTTTGTCTATGTGCGCGGTCATGGACCAGGCGGACGATACCAAGGGCATTATAGTCGCCAAGAGCTTGTGGATTGGGCGAAGCGCATCAAGTCTTGGAAAGATCAGGGTTGCGACGTCTTCGTCTATTTCGATAACGATCAAAAAAGTGCGGCACCTTTCGATGCCATTCACTTAAGATCGCTGATGTCAGACAAATAAAAAAATGCCGCTGTTGTTTATTAACAACAGCGGCATCGCGATGAATTCTCACATTTAGTCTACCTCATGGACAAACTAAGCCGCACGACGGATTTCCTTGGAGAGATACATGTTCGTGACGTTTTCGACGTTTTGATCGACCCAATCTGCCATGCGCTCTTCTTCCCTCAAGTTCGCCTCAAGAAGCGCCCTGCAGCTATCCGCCCCAGCAGGACTGCACATGGCAAGCAGCGATTTGTAAGCCGCAATTTCGTAATGTTCGAACGCACTGTTGGCGAAGGTATTCTTCAATATCTCATCGTCCGCGACAGAATGCGCCATTGCAGCCATGTTGCCCATGACCGATTGCGCTGTGTCCTTGAAGGACGATGAGCTTTCACCGAAACTTCTCAAGCATTCATCCAGACGCTCGATCTGATCCTTTGTTTCCTCCAAATGCACTTGGACCTTTTCTTTTACATCTGGAAAATCATCAAGACGTTCGGCCTGACGTTCCATCATTTCCTGAGCCTGGCTCTCCATCGCGTGAGCGTTCCGTAAGCCGGCCACAAAAATATCTTTTGCCGTTGTTGCCATAAAATCATCCTCCGGATTTATATGATCCGGCTAATGACTTAATAAGGATATTGTTCCCAAAAAAAAGCTTATCCGCCGCATGGCGGATACGGCTTCATGGACCAATATCCGCTTGTCCGGATGTACAAGGATGCACGTGCTACAGCATCTATGGCGGACAAACGAGATCATGAAAGTTCTGATCTCACGCACGATGGTCTGTATTATATTCCCGATCGCATCGGGATTTGTGCTCCTGCAGCGAGCCAGTTGTTGTAGGTGCGGAACTTAATTCCGAGCCTGTGATAGTCAACTCTGAGATACCCATCACGACCCCGCATGACCGCCTCTGGCGTCACTGCCAACACTTCTTGTGCGATGACGCCGGCATAAGCCTTTTCGTTGCCTCGATAACTAAAGCGATAGTAGCCAAGCCCGTTGTCGAGATGGCCGAGCAAGGTTACATCGTATTTCAAGGCGAGATCGGAACGCCGGCCACCACCGCCACCTCCTCCGCGTCCTCCACCACCTCCACGGAAACCGGCAGCACGAGCAGCGCTAGCCCGCGGAGCGCTGGCAAAACTCTGTTTGCCCCGGGCAGACTGCAGATTTGCCGCTCTTCCTGATGAAACATTCTTGGCGGCTGAGGCATTTCTGGCGCCGCCGCCCTTTGCTTTGGCGGCACTGCTTTTTGCCTTGGCAGCATTGCCTTTTGCGCCTCTATTTTCCCCGCTCGCGCTACGTGCACGATCCCCTGATTTGCCACCGCGATCGCTCGCACGATCACTCGCGCGCGCTTTATTGGCACCTGCCTGGTCGCGAGTCCCTGCGCGATCAGCGCCGCGACGGTCGCCTGCTTTCAGATTGCTGCTGCCGAATTTTTGCTGAACAGCCGCGTTTTTGTATCCAACACCCTGGCGATGCGCAGGATTATGTTGCCAGTTTCCATCGACGCGGACGGAACGATTGGCGAAGAAATTTTTAGTGCTCCAATTGCATCCGCCACCCCAGTAGTTTCCCCAGCGGTTCAACGCGTAGCCTGTACCGAACGCGAGACCGGCGGCAAGGAGGCCTGCACCACATAGGACGGAGCCGCAAAGTAATAAGGCGGATAGTCGGAATACGGCCAGGATCCGTAGACGACAGCGGGATCATAGTAGGGAACGTACAATGTCTCGGGATCTGTGGGCTCAATTGTGATGACATCCCTGCCCTGCTGTTGTTGAACATCGACTTTTTGTTCTTTCGTTGATGACAGTTTCTTGTTTTCCCATGCCTTGGATCGCAAACGCTGGACCGCATCCATCACATCCGTCTGCTGTGCAAGAACCGCATCACCCAGATCTTGGGTCCAACCGAGTTTTTCACTCATCATGGCGAGAACTGAAGGCGTGCCGACCAATGCCTTAACACTGTCGTCCCACTCTTTTTTATCGACCGCCGCCTTGAGCTGATCGCCTTTCAGCTTTTGGTTATCCTTCAGCCAGCGATCGGCCTGTACCACTTCGAGCGGATATGTCGAAGCCGCCAGCACATTGGCGAGCAAGGCGTCAGGGTAGAGCGCAATCGGCGCTACCAGCGCATCGAGTTGCTCAGCCTTCATCAAGGTCGATTCAGGCTGCGGTGGCGCCGTGACAGTTTCTTGCGCAGCAGCCATAGCCGGAACAGCAATCATGATTGCCAGCGCGAACAATTTCCCGCAACGCAGCATGCGACCCTCCCTTCACTACAGACGGCGTAGTCAAGAGCGGGACGTGATGGAGGCTTTTGATAAAGATCAATACACGCGGAAGTGTGCGCGCTTCGACGGAAGGTTTAATTATGGGCTCTAGCCGTGATATTTCTCAAAAATTCCGGCTAGTGGCCGCCCAGCACCAGCGTCTTGATCGGCAGCACCAGAGCCTGGATTCGCAACAGCATGGCATGCACGAGCCCGACTGCATCGATGGCATGCAGTCCAAAATTCTGCGCCGTGCCGAGTTTGCCGGAAGAAATCAGCTCGTGATTGCTGGTATAGGCATTGACGATGCAACTACTTCCTGCGGTTACACCATCAAGACCATCCTGATACATCGCTTCCATAAACACGAGGATCGTGCCTGGCCTTGTCGCGTTCTGCACATCAATGAGCTGATCTCCACCGCGGAACTGACCAGCCGCGATATAATCCTGAACGCCTGTCACGACCATCGGAATAATCGTCCACGGTTTGGAGTTACACGCGGCCTCAGCCACCATGCCAGGTTTTAAAACCTGCGCTTCGATCTGTCCGAAGCCGGCCTGTAGCACACGTTTTCCTGCCCCCTCTGGTATCAGAATTCCGGCAGGC
The DNA here is from genome assembly GCA_963811795.1 of uncultured Alphaproteobacteria bacterium. Taxonomy (GTDB): domain Bacteria; phylum Pseudomonadota; class Alphaproteobacteria; order Rhizobiales; family Xanthobacteraceae; genus Afipia. The sequence goes on along the minus strand of CAWESR010000016.1, from coordinate 21,666 downwards.
CGCATCAACGGATTCACGACATCACCGACGCGAAGAAAGAACTGCTCCACGCGCCCGGCAACTCCGGCACGGATGAAGGTCTTGTCATATTCGACTTGCGCTTGGTCCAGCGCGGCTTGCGCACTCGCCTTCTCGGCCGGCAGAAGTGTCGAAGCTCGCAACACAGCGGATTGTTTTACAGCATTGGCGGCATCGAGGGCACCTTGCCGCCCGTCCACGATGACCTGTAGCTTTTCGATGTCCCGCTGCGGAACGATCCCCGGGTTGCGCCGTTGCAGATCGCTCTTCACCTGCAGCTCATCCAGAGCCTGTTGATGCGCGCTTTTTGCTTCCTGTATCTGCCCCTCTGCCTTGACCATTTCCGATTGCGCAGCGATCAATGCTGCATCAACTTCATCGATCTTCCGCCGGGCGGTCTCCAGGGCCGCCTCCTGTTTTGAACTGTCCAGCTTGAATATGACGGCGTCCTTGGCGACCGGCGTGCTGAAATCGAGACGCACCTCCGCGACGCGCCCCGAGGTTTCGGGAAAAATCGGGACCGTCCTGAAGAACAGGGTCGCCGTGTTAGTCGACGGATGGAAATAGAAAATCAAGGTGATGAGGGAAATCGTGAGCATCAGGCAGCTGACGATGCCCCACCGCAGTTCATACCAGACCGAATAGAAAGTGATTTCCTTGCCCAGACGCTTTCCCTGCCCAAAGCGGCGATACAGGTAGTCCGGCAGTATCGTGAGCATGGAGCAGAAGAAGAGTTCAAGCATGGCTGCGCACCTCCAGCTTTCGACGGGCGCGCTTCCGGCTTTTCCGGTGCTACGGCGACCGATTTGCTTTCCGCCTCATCCGACCTTTCATCGACGACAGCTTTTGACGGCGTATCAGTTGACGGCGTACCTGCGATCTTCTCGACCGAATTCGCTATGCTACGCAATGGCGTGCCAAAATCTGGAAAATCGATCAACGCAAGAAATAGTCCCGCAATCCAGAACAGATGCACATGGGTGAATAGCGCAAGAAGTCCCAAGATGGCGACAATCTCGAATTGTAGTTTCTGCGATTTGTGAGCCATTCGCTCGGGCAGCGTGTGCAATTTTAGGTAGAGATTGCCAATAACCAGAACAGCAAGGATCAGAAGAATACCCATCGCCACCAACCAAACATCCGTCTCGCCGGGCGCCGTAATGAAGCCCGGCAGATGGTGGGGAGCTTGGGGATGAATCTGATCGTTCAAACGATCCTCCACATCTTAAAAATAACGCGCCCGCTGATGATTCCGGGTCTTGGCTGTGGGCACACTCAACCTCCGCGATACCGGCCAATACTGATCGGCAGCACGTCGCGACCTTTGATATGAATCAATACCTCTTTCGAACCAAGCCTCAGCCACTAACGCTGATTAGATCGGGCAGCGGTAATAGCTGAATTCCATTTCCTCCATGCCGGGAAACGTCCGCGATATCTTGTTTGGATCGAGTACCTTTAGACTGAAGTGGACATTCGACAGCATGATGTCGCTCGCACATGCCGCGATAATATTCACGGTCTGGCCATCCTCTTTCATGGTCTTGATTTTGCAGGTGGCAGTTTTGCCTCTGAGGCGGTCTGCCTCAACAATAAAGCCGCCACCATACTGTTCGGACTGTACGGTAAATCTGATTTTGTCCGCCCGCCCTTTCCTGATGAATATGTGGCTGCATTGATCCGCACCCGTGGCCCATGCCCCGGAGAGATCGATGGCATGCACCCCTTCAACAAAACTCAAACTCGTCACCATCGTGGCAGCGAGTACGAATTTGAGGTGCCGATCCATACAATCTTCCCTGCGTTACTTTCAGCCGAATCCTAACAAGCTGCGCTGTTGCAAGCAGAGAGGAACAAGCAATGCGGCCAAACGCTTGATCTGGATCAAAGGGGCGATTTCGCAGCGGACTAGCTAGCAATCTAATTGAGACCACTAGCCAGAGGATCAGCTATGGCGGACAAAATCGACGATCTGCTGCCCACGACAAAGGACATCAAAAAGAAAATCGCAATCAATGAAGCCGAAAAGGCAGAAAAGTATGCCCGTTCGGCAGCTGCTGCGGAGGCAGAAAAGCACGCTTTGATCGAAAAGCTTCGCAAACCTTCAGGCTTGTCTGAAGATGAAAAGGTCAAGCTTGCTTCAACTGTCATCCAACGGGCGGTGCGGAACGGGCTGACCGAGGTTCAGGTCTACCGATTTCCAAACACGCTGTGCACTGATAAGGGCCGAGCCATCAATCAGCAGGAACCGGGGTGGGAGAAAACCCTGACGGGAATAGCTCTGGAGATCTATCAACTCTGGTACGACTATCTGAGACCGCGCGGCTATCGCTTCGGATGCCAGGTCGTTGATTTTCCGGAGGGAGTGCCGGGAGATATCGGCATTATCATTTCCTGGGGCGATTAGTTGTTGTTCCGATGCAGTGACGGCTGAAGAACAGAGCGACGCTGCTGCGCAACTCCATGTTCGTGCCATCTTCAGGAAGCCAGATTATCTCTCAGTTATGTGATGTACCGTCCAAAATACCAACTCGCTCGGCAAATGAGACAAGTTCCGTCAGAGATTTGACCTGCATTTTCTCCATCACCCTATGGCGATGGGCCTTGATTGTGCGTTCGGCCGTGCCCAACGCGTTCGCGATCTGCTTGTTGGTCTGGCCGCGAATGACAAGCTCAAAAACTTCCCGTTCTCGCGGCGTTAATGCCGCGATATGAGCACGAACGATATCCAGCTTGTTCTTCAAGCCACGCGTTGCGTTATGATGCGCAATAGCCCGTTCAATTGCTTGAATAAGCTCATCCGACGACACGGGCTTGGTCAGAAAATCCTCCGCGCCCGCCTTGATGGTCCGCACCGTGGTCGGAACATCGGGATAGCCCGTGAGAAACACGATAGGTAGGATCGAGCCAAGTTCACTCAAACGGCCCTGAAGATCCGGACCGCTCAGTCCCGGTATTCGCACATCAAGGAGAATGCAGCCTGGTTCACTTCCGCTCGGCAAGCTATCCAACAAATGCTGGGCCGACGAATAAGTTGCGACGTTGTAGCCAGCCTTCTTCAAACGACGTTCGACCGCCGCCCGGAAGGAAGCATCGTCATCAACAACATGTACAAACCCCGGCAAGAACCTCTCCTAAGATAAGGCCAGTGGCAGAGACAGACGAAACATCGCCCCTCCACTCGTCTGATTCTCAGCCCAGATACGTCCCTTGTGCGCCTGAACGATTGTACGTGCGATCGATAGGCCTATTCCCATGCCTTGCTTCTTGGTTGTAAAGAAGGAGTTGAAGATATCGTTCAGATTTTCCGACGGAATTCCGGGGCCGGAATTGAAATCGAAATGATTGCGGACGATGTGCCATTCATTTCGGTTCGGCAAATCACCATCCGCCCGTATGGCATCGCATCCATCGCATCCATACTATTCATGATTAAGTTCAGAACAACCTGCTGTAGCTGAATGGGATCACCCTTCACCCATAAGGGTGAAGGAGATGGCTTCAAATACATCGCAACATTCTGATCCGAAGCCTGCACCGATAGAAAATCAAATACTTCGCGCACAGCGTCGTTGACATTGATGTTTTTTGTTTCAAACGGCGCTCTTAACAAAAAGCTGCGCATCCGATGAATGACTTCGCTGGCGCGCAGGTCATCACGCTTTATATCGGCAAGTATTTCTCTAATCTCGCTCAAATCCGGCACGGGAGAGCTCAATATCAATTGAGCCGTCTCGACGTTGGTCAAAATTGCACTAAGGGGCTGAGTGAGTTCATGCGCGATCGACAATGACAGCTCTTCCGCTGTTGCTTGACGGTTCACATGGGCCAATTCCGTCATGCGATGCCGGGATTTAAGTTCGGCATTGTTTCGCTTCTGCCGCTCGTGCAACAGCACGAAGATCAGCGCGGCCTGGATCAGCAGTACGGCCACGATGGAAATCGTATGCCCCCAGTATTTCTCCAAAAAACTTTGATCGCGAAAATGAATTTCACTGTCTGGAGGCAGGTTGGACTCGTTGATCGCACTTTTATCAGGCAGGGCCGCAAACCCTTCCCGCACTTCCGCCGTCGTGGCGTTCACGAACACCAACATCGATCGTGGACGCGTTTCCTGCGCCGTCATTTGAATCGGCGTGAGCAGAGTGACGACGCTAAACAACAATACGCTGATCCGCATGATCATTCGGCATGACCGACGTTGCAGCTACTTGGGACATGACCTTCAGGCCAATGACCTTAAGGACAATGGCCCTCAAGACAATAGCTCGCCATATCCGGTTTAAGGCAATTTTAGGTGAATGGGCTCTGGGATCCCCCCAGACCCCCATGGCGAGATAAATCCGTCTCAAACAGGGGGAGGCCCATGTTTGTCAACGTCAACGCCCATCCAGGCAGCAGGCCGAGGACTCTCGGAGAGCTTGGCGAGCTCTCCCGAGCTCGAATAATAATGAGCGAATTTAAATACAATAAGGGAACGGAGATCTATGGAGAGGCCGAGCCGGCCAACTACATCTACCAGGTCGTTGATGGCGCGGTTCGCAGTTACAAACTTCTCTCTGACGGTCGCCGTCAGATCGGTTCCTTCCACCTGGTCGGCGACATCTTTGGCCTGGAAAACGGCACGGTTCATAGATTTACCGCAGAAGCGATCGTCGATACCACCGTGCGACTGATGAAGCGTTGCAGCCTGGAGCATGTGGCAGAAAGCGACGCACTCGTCGCGCTCGACCTTCTGAATATGACAACCAGCAATCTTCAGCACGCAGAGCATCACATGCTGCTCTTGGGACGCAAGACATCCATTGAGCGTGTTGCCGCATTCCTATTAGAGATGGACCGCCGCCTGACCGCCGCCGGCGTCATGGTCCTTCCGATGTGTCGTCGCGATATCGCCGACTACCTCGGCCTTACCCTCGAAACCGTATCCCGGGCACTGTCATATCTGCACAGCAAAGGCATCCTCGGTTTCCTCGGCCAGACACAGCGGCAGATCGTGTTGCTGGACAAGGTACGATTGGCCGAGCTGGACCTTTAGGACAGGGTAATATCACCATTCAATCCCGATCTGCCGAAATAACCGGCGACGCGCTGATGCAGACACAAACACTAATCTCTTCCGCTTTGCTGGGAGGATCATTGATACAGATCAATGATCCATCTTCCGAACTTCAGCTTCACTGGTGAACTCCAAGCGATGATCGGAGTCTCCAATGAAAACTCTTTCTGAGGAAGAAGCCGTAGCCATGATTCCCAATGGCGCGACTGTCATGGTCGGCGGATTTATGGGAGTTGGGACGCCGGAGCGCCTGGTGAACGAACTGATCAGGCAAAAGAAATCCGAACTCTCCATCATCTGCAATGATGCTGCAGTCCCCGGCAAAGGTGTCGGAAAATTATTCGACGCATCGCTCGTATCAACGCTGACCGCGAGCCACATCGGACTTAATGCGCAAGTCCAGCAACAGATGATGGCCAACAAAATCTCGGTCGATCTGGTGCCTCAGGGCACGCTCATTGAACGCATTCGAGCTGGCGGTTATGGCCTGGGAGGTGTGCTGACGCCGACAGGTATCGGGACCATCGTCGAAAAAGACAAGCGCCAGATTGAAATCGATGGCAAGAGCTTCCTGCTTGAGACGGCACTACGCTCTGATTTCGCGCTGATCCATGCATTTCTTGCGGATTATATCGGCAATCTCGCCTATGCGCTCACGTCGCGCAACTTCAATCCCGTGATGGCAATGGCGGCCGATACTGTCATCGTCACCGCGGAGCACATTGTTCCGGTCGGTGTTATCGCGCCCGACCATGTCATAACCCCTGCGCCGCTCGTTGATTATCTCATCGCCAATAGGTGAAACATGGATGCTCAATCGATCATTGCACGGCGTGTGGCGCTCGAACTTCACTCCGGCAATCTGGTCAATCTCGGCATTGGGATTCCAACCTTGGTCGCGAACTATGTTCCGCGCGACCTCAAGGTATTCTTCCAGTCGGAAAACGGATTGATCGGTACAGGACCAATTCCGGAGCAAGGCTTGGCCGATCCTTTGCTGACGGACGCCGGAGGCCGGCCCATTAGTGCCCTACCCGGCGCATCCATCTTCGACAGTGCGATGTCATTCGGATTAATTCGCGGCGGGCATGTGGATGTGACTGTTCTTGGCGGCCTTCAGGTCGACGCCGAAGGACACCTGGCGAACTGGATGATCCCCGGCAAGATGGTGCCGGGGATGGGCGGCGCGATGGACCTGGTGAGCGGTGCAAAGCGCGTGATCGTCGCCATGCAGCATGCCGCGAAAGGAAAATCGAAAATCGTTGAGAAATGCACCCTGCCACTGATCTCTTCCCGTCCGGTCGATCTGGTCGTCACCGATATGGCCGTGATTAGTTTTGCCGATGGAAAGATAACGCTGCAGGAGACCGCCCCAGGCGTCACCATTGCTGAGGTTATAGCGGTGACGGAAACAGATCTGTTTATCCCAGCCAACGTTCCAGAGATGAAAATCTGACCAGACAAAAATGCACGAGGATCCGACATGCGCATCTCACAATGGGTTCGTGCATCCAGGGGCTACACCGCCATCGCAGAAGTAGAAGACGCCCTCGCCCGTTAAAGGTCAACTATCAGTGGCGATTGAAATCGAAGACGGTCAGCACCCCCGCTTGCGTCGCGAGCTGATCGCATCTTTGAAGATTGATTTTTTATAAAATGCCCTTAATAGTTGCATGCACGAAAATGCATGGAGGGCGAACGATGCCTTCGTCGGGATCAAAGATGAAGCATACTTGGTATGTTAGTTTTGAAGTACCGAAGAGAGGCACATTGGTCCGACGGCGAAGCCCCCGGTCAACCAAAACCTTTGAGTGCGAAACGGACGCCAAAAATTTCGCGCGAATGAAGTTCAACGAGGGACTCATTATAACCGCAGGCACCATCATCCCTCACTTGCCGAGACGTGCAATCGCATCGGGAAGCATTCCATCCTGGCTTGAACACGGACAGAAGCAAAAAAGTGCGGATCATCAGAACAGCGCTCAAGAGCAAATAAACAAAATAGAGTAGGCAGTTATTGTCCTTACTTCAGAGAAAGCTCTGGCTCGCGTATCGAGAAGATTGCAGAGGCAATGCACGCGCGCATTTCTTTACGTAAGTAGTAAAACTAATAAATCCAACTGTTAATTGCGCTGAGGTGTTGCCAATATGGCACGGGGCCTTTGGGTTCAAGCGCCTAGAGTTGCGAACGGTAAGAGTTAGAAATTTGAAATCAACATATTGGCAGTCGCTTTCTAATTGAGAGAGTCGACGGGGATGGAGAAGATACAAATGAAGAAGTTCTTGCTGGCTACCGTTGGTTTAATAGCAGTGATGAGCATGGCCGCTCCCGCGTCGGCCGCCGATATAGCGAAGGCGCCACCACCTCAGATAATGGCCCCAATTTACAACTGGAGCGGCGGCTACATTGGCGTCAATGGCGGCTGGGGCCAGAGTCACAATTGTTGGGATTTCGTTACGGCAGCGGGTGTAGTCATCGCTGATGCTTGCCGCGAGAGATCCGGAGGCATGCTCGGCGGACAGCTCGGCTACCGCTGGCAAACCGGCCAATTTGTTTTCGGCTTGGAAGCTCAAGGGGATTGGGCGGATCTCAGCAGCGAGCGCGTCAGCCTCATCGATCCAGCGTTCTCGACTCGCACAAGGATTGACGGCTTGGGCCTTTTCACCGGCCAGATCGGTTATTCTTGGAACACGTCACTGTTGTACTTCAAGGGCGGCGCCGCGGTGACGGGCAATCGGTTTGACATTCTTAACACGCTTACGGGCGCTGAATTAGCGTCGGCAAGCGCGACCCGCTGGGGTGGTGCTGTGGGTGTCGGCTGGGAGTACGGCTTCTCACCGAATTGGACTTTTGGTATTGAATACGACCATCTGTTCATGGGCAACATAGATACTTCGTTCTCTGTCGTGAATCCTATCGTTGCTAATGCGCTCAATCATATCAGTCAGGACGTAGATATGGTCACCTTGCGCTTGAACTACCGCTTCGGCTGGGGCAGCAGCCCGGCCCCGGTCGCAGCGAGATACTGATTTCGCCTTTATACCTCCAATAAAAACAGGCCGGCAGAAATGCCGGCCTGTTTTTATTGGAGCCCGTGTTACTATGCGACAATTGCGTTGATCGACAGCTGAAGCTTCCAGCACCGCTCAATCCGACACTTCGCTCAGTAACGCCGCTCTTCACGCCGTTCCGTGCGACCTGTGCGTCGCTCCTGACGCCGTTCCGTGCGTCCTGTACGCCGCTCCTGACGTCGCTCCATGCCAGCAGTTTGAGCCTCAGCATCTGATGCCGTTAGGAACATGGAAGGCGCGGCCAGGCCGAATGCGGCCGCCATTCCAAATAAAGAAAGCGTTCTCCGACGAGACATGACTTCCGATTTCATTTCACTCATGTCAAACCTCCCAGAACTGGTGAAATGCTTGATGAAGTGTCGGCTTCGCCAAAAAGCTTATCGTATAGCGATCCCGACGTCCGAAATGCTATTTCCGCAAAAGTCGATCAACGCCGGCCGACGCGATTTACCGGGCCGCCACGGTTCATAGGTGTTCCTCGAGCACCGACGCCGGGTGTCGCCGCTACAGCGCGCGCAACAGGTCGTGGGCGTAACACAACGCCGGATCTTGCAATGCAACCGGCTGGATAGTTGACGTATTGGCAATATACTACGGCACTCGCCGGTTCCGTAGTTGCGGCTACGAAGCCAACTGTCAGCAGCGCCAACAATGCGATCGAAAGCTTCATTTTGGTCTCCAAGTATCTAACTGATCTCTGGAGCCGGAGACTGACGAGCGGGTCAGCAGCAGGATTGATATAGATCAAGGGCACCATTAATCCTGCCTCACCAACCGCTCATGTGGAAACTAAAGGACAGCGCAGGACGGTTGTGATGCAATGCGTGGCACGCACTACTTGGGCCACCAGCGTTTATCTCGCATTTCCTCTTCCTTGCCGCTCGCCTTCAACGTCATCCGCAACACCTCAAAAATGACCGCAGTTGACCAGCCAATCAGCAGCACGCCGTTCATCGCGGTCATTGGCCCAAGCAGATGCCAGCGCTCGACCGGCGTCACGTCGCCGTAGCCAAGCGTCGTGTAGTTCACAAAGGCGAAGTAAATGAGATCAGTGCCTGCAGGTGCAACGCTTACGATCGCGTAAATCAATGACCAGACGAGCACCTCAGCAAAGTGCGCGATCATCAAGACGATCATGGTAGCAATCATGATTGCTATCAATCGAAGTGATTGACGTGACGTCGCCAACTCATCCGCGAAGCGCGCCACCTTTATTACGGCCACCATCACCAAAGCATGGATCGCAATGTTGCAAACACTGGCGGCAGCGCCCACGAGATATTGACGCAACATACGGATGCCTCCGGCGATGGCACCCGTTCTGCCAGGCCATGAATTCCGCATTCAAACTTGGTCGCCCGGCGAGTCCACGCCTAGTCGATGATGTGATATCCTCCATCGATATACATGACGCCGCCAGTAATCAGCTTCGCACCGTCGAGCGCCAGAAAGGCTGTCGCGCTACCGACATCGTCGATGCTCACAAGGCTCCGTGTGGGAGCCTTGGACTGCGCCTTGTCCATCAACTCATCAAATTCGGGGATACCCGAAGCCGCGCGCGTCGCCAGTGGCCCCGGAGAAATCGCGTGCACCCGAATGCCCTTTGGGGCCGAGCTCGGCTGCGATGTAGCGGACAGCAGATTCCAGCGCAGCCTTCGCAACCCCCATGACATTATAATTCTGCACCACCATCTGGCTGCCGTAATAGGTCATGGTAAAGAGCGTACCGCCATTCTTCATCAGTGGCTCCGCAAGATGCGCCATCCGCATGAATGACCAGCAGGAGACGTCCATCGTCTGGAGAAAGCCGTCCCGCTTAACATCAACTACACGCCCGTGCAGAGCCTCTTTCGGCGAAAACGCGATCGAGTGGAGCAGAAAATCGAGCCGCCCCCACTCCTTCTCGATACGCTCGAACACCTGTTCGGTTTGCCCCTCGATATTCACATCCAGCGGCATGAAGATCGGCGCCTCAAGCTCCTTCGCCAGCGGTTCGACATGCTTCTTTGCCCGCTCATTCAGATAGGTGACCGCCAGCTCCGCTCCCAAAGCTCGAAACGCTTTGGCACATCCCCATGCGATCGACTGATCGTTGGCAATTCCGACGATCAGTCCCTTTCGTCCCTTGAGCGCAACCTTGGTCTCTGGAAACTCGGGAATTGTCATGACGCTCTCTCGCGTTTTGAATCCGGAGGACGAATGCAAACTCCACAGCAGCGACAATGTGTGCTGCGCAATCATCAACTCTTCATCGGTTGGGACGATGTAAACGGGAATGCGGCTTTCCGCTCCGCGATATCCGCAGGGCGTGCTGGGCATTTTCCGTCGCATCGATGGACACTCCGAGCCATTCGAGCCGTTCCGCGATCCTCGCCCGCATGCTGATGGAGTTTTCACCGATGCCTGCGGTGAAGACGAAGGCATCGAGGCCTTGCATAGGCGGCCGCGAGCATTCCGGCATAAAGCCCAGCTCTGTAGACAAAATAATCGACGGCAAAGACCGCGCGGGGATCATTGCTGTTCTGAAGCTCGCGCATGTCGTTGCTGATGCCGGAAAGTCCCTTCAGTCCGCAATCGCGATATAGAAAATCCTGCACCTCGGTGGGCGACATGCCCTTTGCAGTCATGAGATACAGAATGACGCCGGGATCGATCTGGCCGGTCCGTGTTCCCATCGGAAGTCCATCGAGAGCGGTGAAGCCCATCGTGCTCTCTACACTGCGCCCGCCGTGAATGGCGCACATGGAAGCGCCACTCCCCAGATGCGCGACAATGACCCGCGCGTTGGCAATATCGGGCGCGACCTGCGGCAATGTTTTCGCGATGTATTCATAGGAAAGACCGTGAAATCCGTAACGCCGGACCCCCTCCTCGTGCAGCTGGCGAGGTATGGCATAGTGGTCCGCAACCTCGTCATGGTCGCGATGAAAGGCCGTGTCGAAACAGGCCACCTGAGGCAGAGAGGGAAAATTGGCGAGCAGCAGAACGGATCGGCGCCAGATTGTAAGGTTGATGCAGCGGCGCGAGTGTCGTGAAACGCTCCAAACGCGCAATCACGCCATGATCGATCAACACAGGCCGGTCATAATCAGGACCGCCGTGCACGACACGGTGCCCGATGGCGAGCGGACGCAATTGAAGTTCGTCCCGCAACCAGGCGCTCGCGAGCATGAGTGCTGCCGGAACGTCCGGAACACTCTCGATCGGATAAACTCGGTCCGCAAATGTATCACCCGTTGCTCCAGTAGCGCGTAATCGGGGACGGCTGCCAATCCCATCCATCTGACCCTTGATCTCGCGTCGCAGCCTGCCGTCGCCGTCGAGGGCGAACACCTGAAACTTTACACTTGAGGAACCGGCGTTGACGACGAGGATCGTATCCATGGGATCACGCTGCTGCTGTTTGCGCACCATGCCCGCGCGCGTTGGCATAAAGATTAGCAACCGCACAGGACGCCATGCGGGCTCTTGGTGTATCGGCTCGAGAAGTTAGTACGACAGGAACGCGCGCGCCGAGGACGATGCCCGCTCCATCCGCCTTGGCGAAATACGCAAGATTTTTCGCAAGCATGTTTCCGGATTCAAGATCAGGCACCACCAGTATCTGGGCCCGGCCCGCGACCTCCGATTTTATTCCCTTGATTCTTGCCGCTTCCTTGTCGATTGCATTATCGAACGCAAGTGGCCCATCAAGCAGACCCCCGGTGATCTGACCACGATCTGCCATCTTGCAGAGCGCTGCCGCCTCAATGGTCGAAGGTATTTTGGATGTGACGGTCTCAACTGCCGAGAGGATGGCGACCCTTGGTAATGTGCCAAAACCTGCCTGCGTATAAAGATCGATTGCATTCTGCACGATGCTGCACTTGGCATCGAGGTCCGGAAATATGTTGATCGCGGCGTCAGTAATAAATATCGTCTCACTGTAAGCTGGGACATCCATCACGAACACATGACTGATGCGCCTTTCCGTGCGTAGGCCCGCGGTCTTTGATGTCACACTGCGCATGAGCTCATCGGTATGCAGACTCCCCTTCATCAGCATTTCGCCTTTGGCAGCATGAATTAGTTCAACAGCCTTTGCTGCGGCGGCCTCGCTATGAGGAGCCTCGATCAGCTCAAACTCGCTGATATTGATCTTGTGCTTCAATGCGGCCTCCTTGATCTTCCCCGCTGGCCCGACAAGAATGGGCTTGATGATGCCAGCTTCGGCAGCGTCGGCCACACCGCGCAGCGAGCTTTCGTCACACGGATGCACAACGACGGTCGCCGCCGCCGGGATCGCTTTCGCTGCTGCAATGAGACGGTCATATTTAGCGCCAGGTTTAGCTTCGCCTCTTGATGCTACGCTCATCATCCAACTCCCAATGACTTCATAAAGACCTAGGACGCCTTCGCGTGCGGTTCAGCATTGAGGCCGAACAGTTGCGTCACTTGATCAAGCCGTATGCTGGCTTCGCCTGATATTTCCGCACTTGCTGACAGCACGTCCCGGATCACAGCCAGACCGGCACGACGTTTGTCTTCGCTTCGCGGCAGCAATTTTGGGATAGCCAAAAGGCTTGCCTCTGGTTCCAGGAGCAGCATGAAGAACTGCTCACGCACGATCTTCTTGAACTCTGCAAGCGTGAGACGCGAACCGTTTTCGCTTTTGCGAGCCCGACGCAATGCCTCCAAACTCCGCTCATCCACCATTCCCCGAGTCATGCCGATGTAAAGCAGACTGCGAATGATGCATTCCCTGAGACCACCACTGCCGATATGCGACTTCAACTCCGCAATGCGCGCCTCCAGACGCTTGCGGTGCTGAGGCGACATCTCCAGCTTGGGCGATACTTCCGCATCCGGCTTGATTCCGACCGCAGCCTGCAGCGCGGGCGATCCATAGATGTTGAGAAAAAGCGCCTCGCTGAGAGCTTCCTGTGTGTCGCGCCACTTGTCGAGAACATCAACGATACTCTTTGAGATGTTCTCCTGGAATGCAAAGAACGGATTATTCTTTGCCGCCGGTTTGCGGTGCTTGCGAATATTTTCAGCCGCCTTGGCCACGGCATTCATTGCCGGGGTATCGCCGCCGAAGGCTTCGTATGACACACGAAGCGGATGCAATCTGCGCATTCCCTCCGCCAGTGGTGAAGTCACTGCGGCACGGATCCATGGCTGCACAAAATTCCGGTAGTTGGCGAGATTGATCTCGGATACTCGGGCGGCGGTCGCAAACCGCCGTTCATCCGCGGCCGTGTTACCACCCATAGCGCGAATATCGTCGAGAGTACGCTGCTCACAACGCATGATCCACTTTCCGCCCGCAAGCTCTGCACTTATGGTATCGGCAGATTTGGCTTCGAAGGTTGCCTCGTAAAGCCCTGGCGGGAGCACATCGATCAGGTCGATGTTGCTCGAAAATTCGCTGTGCTCTTTCTTGGCAACGCCACCGGAGACGAATATTCCGAGATGACCCACCGTTTCGTGAACAGTGTAAACAATGGTTTGCCCGTAGGCCCGAATTTCATCGACGTCACTGTAGAGATCGACAATCCAATTCAACGCCTGCTGTGGGGGCGTGATGTTGTCACCCTTTGAACAGAATATGACGATTGGTGAATTGATATTTCGAAGGTCAACCGTCTGACCGTCAGATGTCTTGATGCGCCCCGCGGCAAGTTTGTTACCGACGAACAGCTCATCAACAATGAACTGGATCTCCTCGGCATTTAAATTGACATGACCGCCCCACCAGCGCTCGAACTCAAGATAACGATCTGCTTCGGTGTCGATCTTCGAATAGACGTTGTACTGCTTGCTCCAGAGCGTGTTCGAGGGATTCATGCTCTCGAAGTTCTGGACAAGCCACGCGCCGTCGAACTTGCCGCCGCCGAGATCGCTCGTGGCTGCCGCCAACCAGCTTCCTCCCATCAGACCGCCCGAATAGCGCATCGGATTTTTGCCACGGACGCCGGCCCAGTAGGACAGCGGCGCGCCGGCGATGATAAGTGGGCCAAATAACTCGGGCCGCAGTGAGGCCAGCATCATGACCGCCCAGCCAGCCTGGCAATTACCAATCACGCACGGCTTGCCATCGGCGTCTGGGTGCAGAGCGATGACTTTTTCGATGAAGACCGCCTCGGCCTTCGCGATGTCTTCGATTGTCTGTCCAGGCATCGGATCGGGTAAGAAGCCGATGAAGTAACAGGGATGCCCCGCTTTCATGGCCACGCCGATTTCGCTGTCCGCCTTGAATCCGCCAATCCCCGGCCCGTGGCCAGCGCGAGGATCGATCACCACGAACGGACGGCGCTGAGGATCAATCTCCACACCACTTGGTGGAACAACGCGCACGAGCGCATAGTTCACCGGCCGCTGAAACGTTCTGCCGTCGATGATCAATTCGACGGCATAGTTGAGAACATGAGGTGCATTTTTGGCCATATGCTCGCGGTATTGAAGCCCGCGCTGACGCATGACATCGAGGAACAGGACGCTGCGTTGCCCTGTATCCACCAGATATTCGAAAGCGGATGAAAAAAGATCGGGCATCATGTTGCCCGCGATCGCCGGTTTGTCGGGAGGCATGCTCAAATCTCTCACTCCTTCAAACTTTCAGGCCCACGCATCAGAATTGTGCTTCGGCGAAGACGACCTTTGATATAGGTCAAGGGTGCGAAGTCCGTTGGCGCGCGCCGTCACAATCACGGTTCGAGTTTGCAAGTAGCGGGAGTGGACAAGATATTGTGAGCAGCATCGCCTTTACGGTCATTCCGCGGCGGCTTTTTCTCCGCCGCGCTCCACATGAGGCGAGGCTGCGCTGACCTGATCCTCGCGGATCCATGCCATCATCAATTCCCACGCCACCGCCAGAATGATCGGCCCGACAAACAGACCGACGATGCCATGCGCTAGTGTTCCACCTAAAGCACCAATGAAGATGACCATTATGGGCGTGCTCAACCCGCGTCCCATGAGTATGGGTCTCAGGACGTTGTCGGCGAGACCCACGACCAATAGATAGATCGTTATCAAGAGCGCCGCCCCGAAATCTTTGGTCGCCCAAATCCATACGATTACGGGAAGAATGACAATCGCCCCCCCGATCTGCAGGATTGCAAGAATCAGCACGGCAAATGCCAACACGCCCGCATAAGGCACACCCGCCAATTTCAATCCTATTCCAGCCAGCAACGATTGAACGATTGCAACGCCGATAACTCCTTGAGAGACCGTGCGTATCGTTTGCCCAGCCAGCGCAACAAAATCTTCGCTTCGCTGCGACACGAGACGTGCTTGAATCCTTCTGATGGACTCAACCATGCGCGGGCCGTAAGGAAATAGGAATCCCGCCAATATCACTGATAAAATAAACTTGAGTGTTCCCGCCCCCGCGCTGCCAGCAAAGGCGACTATCGGTCCGGTTAATGGCTTGAGGTGCGGAGCTACCTCGCGCAGTGCAGCTCTGAAATTTGTCGAGGCATATTCCCAAAGGTTGTAAATCTGCTCACCTAGAATCGGCAAGTCTTTGACGCGCCCTGGAGGGAGCGGAACAGCCAAGGTGCCTGCACTTAGCTCCGCCGCGAAACTTTGCAAGCTATCGACCAAGCCTAATCCAAGCCATGTCATCGGTCCAAGGACGATCATGAGATTGATGACCGTGATGATCAAAGCCGCAAGCTTCGGCCGACCGCCAAGATGTACCGCTAGCCAATTGTACGGCGCATACAAAGCAACGGTCAGAACCGCACTCCACGCCAGTATGGGAATGAACGGACGAACAAGGACGAACGACCAATAAATCAGGAAAGCCAGCAGACCCAGGCGGACCGCCAACTGTATGACCTCGTCACCGGATTTCGTCTGCCGAAAAACTCTCCGGCGCATCATTTCGATATCCCGCACGATTCATTATTGGAAACCCGCAAGACCGCGCAAATTTGATTGCGGCAAGTCTTCTGCGGCAAGTTTTTTCTTCTGCGACAAGTTTATTCCTACCGAACCTATTGGAGTTCGCGCGAGACGTGCGCTTGATCTAAATCAAGCATCAACACGGAAGGATCATTCTCTCTCACGACGGAACAATATCGGCAGAGCAATTTGTTCGAAGAGACCGGAACCATTTCATGCCTGAAGTCTCCGATTATTCAATCGTCGAGCATCTTCGAGACGGTCGCTCGATCGAAATCCGCGCGCTTTGTCCCGAAGACAGGATCGAAATGCTCGTGGCAATCGGGCGAACCAGCACACAATCACTTCGGTGGCGCTTCTTCGTGCCAAAAAAAGGCTTCTCGGAGCAGGAGATGGCTTTCTTCCTTGACATCGATTTCGAAAATCATGTCGCGCTCGTTGCGCAAATCGTTGAAGATGGACACCCTGCCATTGTTGGAGGCGGGCGCTATATTGTTGTCCGACCAGGCCGGGCCGAGATCGCTTTCGTCGTGATCGATGCGTATCAAGGCCAAGGCATCGGGACGATTCTCATGCGCAATTTGGCGACTTTGGCGCGCAACGCAGGCCTCAAAGAGCTGATCGCGGAGGTACTATTCGAGAACACCGCAATGTTGAAAGTGTTCAAGAAGTTCGGATTCCAGCCCGGTCCGAAACGGGATCCTCAAGTCGTACATCTGGTGTTGCAGCTTGAGCAGGTCGCGAAATGAAACACTTGCTCGAAGAGATCCGCCACAATCCCTTACTATGGTTCCTGGCCCTGGTGCCGGTTGTTTTCTTAGTACAAATTCTAAATCCGCAAGCGCATACGCTTCTGTTTCTGCTTTCTGTTGCTGCCATCGTGCCCTTGGCGGCTTTGCTCAGTCGCGCCACCGAATTTGTGGCTTCCAAAACCGGTGATATGATTGGCGGCTTGCTCAATGCCACGTTGGGCAATCTGACAGAGCTGCTCATTGCGCTGGCCGCGTTGCGCGCCGGGCAATATGTTCTCGTAAAGGCCTCCATCATCGGAGCGATCATCACAAATACTTTGTTCATGCTGGGCGCGTCATTTCTGCTCGGCGGCCTCAATCACCATGTGCAGGACTACAACCGCAATACCGCGCGCCTTCAGGCTGGCATGCTTTTCTTGGCAACAATTGCGATGCTGGTCCCTTCGGTACTCGCCGATTCTGATGCCGCGCCAACGAATTCGGCGTTTACACACTCTCTAAGTGTCGGCCTGTCCATCTTGCTCATCATCACCTATGCGCTGGGTTTGCTGTTCTCGCTCAAGACGCATCGCGAACTCTTTGCCAGTGTGGATCACGGCGAGTCCGGTGAATTTGAATGGCCATTGCGTTTGGCTTTGGCAACGCTTGCAGCCGTCACTGTGCTAGTCGCGCTCGTGAGCGAAGTCTTCGTCGAATCCGTGCAGCAGGCCGCAGTCACACTCGGGATCACACCGGCCTTTGTCGGAGTCATCATCGTGGCGCTGGTCGGGGGCGCGGCAGAAATGGTTTCGGCGTTTTCTGCCGCGCGCAAAAATAAACTGGACCTAAGCGTCGGAATAGCACTTGGAAGCGCGGTTCAGATCGCACTCTTTGTTGCGCCCGTGCTTGTACTTTTGAGTTACGTGATCGGTCCGGCGCCGATGGACCTGCAGTTCTGGCGAGGCGGGGTGGTGATGACGGTGATCGCGGCCATAACTGCGTCCCTCGTGACCAACAGCGGCCGCTCAGCCTGGTTTCTCGGGGCTCTGATCATGATCGTCTACGTTATCTTCGGCATGACCCTCTACCTATTGCCACCCCGGACATAGCCGGCTTGGCGACGGCACAAATAAGAAAGCCGCCTAAAAGGCGGCTTTCTTATTCACATTATTGTAGTTGGTCAATGTAGTTGGTTGCGGGGATAGGATTTGAACCTATGACCTTCAGGTTATGAGCCTGACGAGCTACCGGGCTGCTCCACCCCGCGATAAACTTTTGCAAGCCTTACTCTAAGCCTAGGAAAGACCATCGAGACAAATCCTTCCGACGCCAAAAGCGTCGATCAAATCCTGTCCTGAAGGGCCAGAGAAGGCTACCAAGGCAAACTCTTGGTGCGAGGGCTATGTACCAATGCCACCCTCCTTTGGAAAGGGCTGAGGTGACCTTTTTCATAATTTTATGACAATTCGCGGCAATTTGGGATGCCGTTTACAGCCATTTCCATCGCTTGTGCCAAGAAACTTGCGAAAGCCCAACCTGACGCCGACCAAGAGCCAAAATGGGACAAATCACTAACGGGGACAAACCATCATGGATCAACCCCTCACCAGCCCTCGCGGCACGAAGCATGGAAGACATTTTTCCATCGTGCCCAGACCTTTGATGACATAAAGCATCTATTCAATCAGCGCTCATCGCGTTCCATAAAATAAGACAGGAGTATTGCAGTGGATCTCGGAATTTCAGGACGCCGCGCTATCGTATGCGCAGCGAGCAAAGGCTTGGGGCGCGCATGTGCAATCGCGCTGGCCAACGAAGGTGTACATGTCACCATCACGGCGCGCGGAGCAGAGGCGCTTGCCAAAACTGCCGCTGATATTCGCAAGGCAAATCCAGGTATCACGGTGACAGAAGTCATCGGCGACATCACTACACAGGAAGGCCGCGAAGCCGCGCTCAAGGCTTGTCCCGATCCTGATATTCTCATCAATAACGCGGGCGGCCCGCCACCCGGCGATTTCCGCAACTGGACACGCGACGACTGGATCAAGGCCCTCGATGCCAACATGCTGACGCCGATCGAACTCATCAAAGCGACAGTGGACGGCATGATGGCGCGCAAGTTTGGACGCATCGTCAACATCACGTCCGCTGCGGTGAAAGCGCCAATCGACGTGCTGGGTCTGTCCAATGGCGCACGCTCCGGCCTCACAGGTTTCATCGCCGGACTATCGCGTAAAACTGTAAGAGAGAACGTCACGATCAACGCGCTGCTGCCAGGCCCTTTCAATACTGACCGCCTACGCGGCGTAACCACCAATCAAGCGAAGGTAGCGAGTATCAGTGCCGACGAAATGATGAAAAAGCGTGCCAACGAAAATCCAGCGGGACGTTTTGGCGATCCAGAGGAATTCGGCCTTGCCTGCGCGTTTCTCTGCGGCACAAAATCCGGATTCATCACCGGGCAAAATATCCTGCTGGATGGCGGCGCATTTCCAGGAACGATGTAATCACGATTATCAGCTGACCGGCGGTTGTGGGCTATCCGTGTAGGACAAACCAAGTTCGCTGAGCCCTTCTGCTAACAAATCGCCAAGGAGGGGTTCGCCGAGCAGATAACGGGCAGTCCGCTTGTTATGTCCTCGCGCAGCTTCAGCACGTATTTCGTCCCACTCCTCCGCTGTGCCATCGCCTCGCCCTAATCTAACCAACGCCACCAGATCTATTTGCTCGTCATCGGTCAGCGCGTTGATGAAACCTATAATCTCGCGCACCACAAGATCATCTGGAGTGTCTTGGAGAATATCGATCATTCCATCGTCGATGGAATTTGAGCCTTCATCCGGATCGGCAACGACATCTTTGACATCGAATTCGCGCGCTTTAAGAATTAAAAAACCGACCTTCTCAGTGGAAATAGCTAAATCCGGCATGTCCAGCTCCCGCATTTTAATGGGCTGGAGACAACGCATGTCGCGCCGGGACGATCCATTGCACAGACTGCAAGAAATGCTCATGCTATTCAAAAAGCGCAATAGCGAGGTGGCTGGGTGCAGTGGACCGTGGGCCGGGTGAAGGTCACAAAAATTGTTGGTGCCAATGCCTTCAAAATAATTGCCTAGCAGACACATCTCGCAATAAGTGCACCGCACAACGCAGCGGGCAGTTGAATTCTGCTGCGCTGTAGGCCAAGAAACTTCCCAAGAAACTTCCAACAAATAGAGAATAAGTAAGGGAGCATGAAATGAAGTTGGTTCGCTTTGGCGCACAGGGCAAGGAAAAGCCAGGATTACTCGACCAGTCCGGTCGCGTTCGAGATCTCTCGGCGCATGTCAAAGATATCAGCGGCGAAACACTGTCTCCCGCCGGATTGGCCAAGATTGCGACCATCGATCCGGCCTCGCTTCCTCTGGTAAACGGCACTCCACGTTTCGGGGCGCCAGTCACGGATATCTCGAAGTTTGTGGCTGTCGGCCTCAATTACGCTGATCATGCTGCCGAGTTCGGAATGCCAATTCCATCCGAGCCGATTATCTTTCTGAAAGCCAATACAAGCCTGTGCGGACCGAACGATGCGATCGAAAAACCACGCGGCTCAACCAAGCTCGACTGGGAAGTCGAGTTGGCGATCATCATTGGCACACGCGCAAAATATGTCAGCGAGGCCAATGCGCTCAAGCATGTCGCAGGCTACGCTATCTGCAACGACGTATCGGAGCGCAACTTTCAGCTTGAGCGCCTCGGACAGTGGACCAAGGGCAAATCGCACGACACGTTCGGGCCGCTCGGTCCTTGGCTTGTGACAACAGACGAAATGCCGAACCCGCACAATCTTGGCATGTGGCTCGACGTCAATGGCACACGCTGCCAGACCGGCACGACGGCAACCATGATTTTCAACGTGCCCAGGATCGTGTCCTATGTCTCCGAATTGATGACCTTGCTGCCGGGAGACATTATCACCACAGGAACACCGCCCGGCGTGGGCCTTGGCATGAAGCCGCAGAAATTTCTCAACGTGGGAGACATTGTTACACTGAGCATCGAGGGCTTGGGTGAGCAACGGCAGCAGGTTGTTGAGGCATAAGATGAAACTGACTTACGCACGTCCATCACCCTATGCACGCAAGGTCGTCATTGCGGCCACGGAACTTGGCCTGATGGACCGGATTGAGCTCGTCAGCATGACGGTGTCGCCGATAAATCCGAATGAACACTACTCCCAGCACATCAATCCACTGCGAAAATTACCAGCACTGATCCTCGATGATGGCACCACAATCGTCGATTCCTACGTCATCACCGAGTATCTTGATGATCTCGCCGGCGGGAAACTCATTCCCGTGACAGGCGCGAAGCGCTGGCAGGTCAAGACCGAACACTCCATCACTCAAGGCATCTTGGAAGCGATGCTGCTTTGCCGCTATGAGAGCGCGCTACGTCCCCCGGAGCTGCACTGGCAGCCATGGATTGAGAACCAATGGGACCGCGCCTGGCATGGGTTGAGGTTTTTTGAGGAGCGACCGGAGACCTTCTCACGTCCGCTCGACATCGTGCAAATCAGCCTTGCCTGCGTGCTCGGCTATGCCGATTTCAGATTTCCAGATTGCGGCTGGCGGAAAACATTTCCGCAACTCTCAGCTTTCAACGACAAGATGATGCAGCGGGACTTCGTCAAGAATTCTGTTCCGCCGCCACCGTCCTGACGGTTGCCAATTACTTGAAGAGCTACCTGACGAATGTCAGTGCTGAGGAACATCAGTGCGCATTGACGCCAGCGCGCACTGCATCTTGGAAAACAAAAAACGCCGCCTCCGGTCGTGCTTGAAGCACTTGGGAGACGGCGTTTTATTTTGAATTGTTCAAGAGAAAATCTTCTGTCCTTTGCAG
>CAWESR010000015.1:2500-236030 GCA_963811795.1 uncultured Alphaproteobacteria bacterium | reverse complement strand
GGCACGCGCCCATCCGGTGTGAGTTCATTGATGACATCCGGCAATTGCCGGGAGAGACCGGTCAGCAGCTCATCTCGCGACATGCCGGTTTGTGCGGTCAAGGTATCGATCTGATCGGCCCCAAGAGCCGAGGCGAGATCATTTGGCGAAATCTCCTTGTTAGGCCCGGTGCCAACCCATGAATTCATTGTTTCGGTTTGTCCACTTTGTTGGAACTGCCTGAGCAGATCGTTGAGACCGCCGCTCAGTACGCTGCCAGCCGCACCGCCAGCGAGAAGACCACCGAGTGCGCTGCCAAGTGGACTTTTCATGAGGTCGCCAGAGCAACCCGCCGCCTTCGGTATTTGCCGTCGTTGGATTTGGTGGTGGGGTGGCCGGATTCGCAGGAACGCTTGCCGGATTGGCACCTGGCTGACTACCGCCGATGTGTTTCACAGTCTTGTAGGCAAGAAGGGCAAGGATCGCCATGGTAAGGGGCGACATACCGCCGCTGCCATCCTGGCCCGGATCAGGCTGACCGTGCGGTCCGTTTTTCATGCCGTTGAGAACATCGAGCAAACCCATGATTGCCTCCTGTCATCGGCCCGCCCGCATAAAGATTAGTGCTGGGGCATTGCGGTGACAAGGCAATTGATATTCTGCATTCGGCTTATGCGTTAAAGTGATGCACTGAGATTTGAATGTGATCATTACCTTAAAATAGAAGCTCCGCAACAGACAACCCCGGCGCAGGGCCGGGGTTTTACTTACGGGCGTCAATCAGGAGATGATCGAGATGGGTCGCATCTACGGCATGAGCAATGGCGAGCTATTCCCGAGCTATTACGGCGTGTGATTTTCCCAAGGGCGATGAGCCCACCTTCGTGCAGGAGGTACATTCTGACTGCTGCTGCCACCGCTGGGCATGCCAGAGTTTTTATCTGCACCGGTACCATTGCCATTGCCATTGCATTGATACCAAAAGGACTTTGTGCCCCGCTGCTCGTCACGCGCGGGCCGGTGCTGCTCGCAGCGAATGCACCTCGGTCGCTGCAAAGAGAATAAAGCCTGCAGCAAATGTCATGGCAGTCATTGTGAGGAATTGATTTAAGTTACGCATCAAGATCTCCTTGGTATATGGAAAGCTCGGCGGCGCCGATGATCGTGATCACGTTAAGTGAGGCAGGCTGAACTTCGTCTGAAGCGTTTGTTGGCTGATGTTCAGATTGATGAATGTGCTCGACGCACTTTTGATGAAAGCGGTGCAGTTCCAACCAGCGTGTTTTGTGAAATGCAATAAAAGGCCCCGGAATTTCGGGGCCTTTTATTTAAGGGCTAAACTACCCTTTATCGTTATTCCGGAAGTGTCTCGCCGGAGCCACCCAAATCAGCAGGAAAATCCTTCATCTTGGGAAGGCCGTCCTTCATGCGCAGCACGGTCTCGGCGTAATTGACATGAACGGCAGGCGTGAATTTCAGAGTTGGGATCGTTGCCGCGTACACATGGACCAATCCACAGGCGCATGACCGGTCATCAGGTGGCCGCCGCATTTTTTGCAGAACTGGCGCTGGCTGAATCGGTCTTTGAGTACGTACCGATATTTTCTGTACCGGATGTGACCTTGACCTTATCTTGTGGCCAGAGGCTGAAGGCATTCACCGGCCCGGCGCTCCATGAACGGCATGAACTGCAATGGCAGTAGCCCATAGCTACCGGATCGCCGGTGACTTCAACCTTTACTGCGCCGCAAAAGCAACCTCCAACATAGACTCATAAGTTAGCCCTTTCATAGGTGGTTCAAAACGCTTCACCGCTCATGAACTATACTTTGCCGCCTTTAACAAGGATCAATTCAGAAACTGTATCACTACTGTAATCACTTGTTGATGTGCGAGATTCGCCGATGAATAGGATTACGCATAGCTATGTGGGGTGTTGTTTTCCTGGATTAAATAAACGCCGGCTGAGATGCCGGAGTTTTTATTTTTGAACGGTTGGAATCAATACTTATGAGACCTAAGTTTTGGGACCTAGGTTTTGCCAAATGCGATCCTTGCCTCGCCGGTGCCAGCAGAGACATTGCAGGATCAAAATAGTTGGCACGGAGATGGAAACATGGCCGTTACCAATGAGACGAAGCAAAGTCAGGTTGACCTGACAACGATTAAAGCCCGCCAGCAAGGAGCTTGGTCGTCCGGTGACTATGCCATTGTAGGCACAACCCTCCAGATTGTTGGCGAGGATTTGTGCGAAGCCCTGGATATTCGCGCGGGACAGCAAGTACTCGATGTTGCCGCAGGCAATGGCAATGCCTCGTTGGCCGCTCCCCGCTGGTGTGATGTCGTCGCCACCGATTACGTGCCAGCGCTACTTGAACGCGCCCGTGAACGTGCTGCTGCTGAACGGCTCAACATCACGATCCGTGAAGCTGATGCAGAAGCATTGCCTTTTTCGGATGCCAGTTTCGATGTGATCCTCTCGACCTTCGGAGTGATGTTCACTCCCGACCAGAACCGTGCGGCAGATGAGATGGTTCGTGTTTGCAAACGCGGTGGCAAGATCGGCCTGGCCAACTGGACGCCAAACGGTTTCATCGGCCAGCTCTTCAAGACCATCGGTAAGCACCTGCCGCCGCCTGCAGGTACGAAGTCTCCAGCATTGTGGGGAACGCGGGAACGCATTGGCGAACTATTCGAAGCGCATGCCTCTTCCATCGAGGCCGTGCCACGGAACTTCGTATTTCGATATCGATCGCCGGATCATTGGCTCGAGATTTTTAAGACATACTATGGACCGGTGCTCAAAGCGTTTGCCACTCTCGAACCGGCAGCCCAGGCCGCTCTTGAGAGCGATCTCAGAGCACTCATCAATCAATTTAACCGTTCAGGGGATAGCTCGATGGTGGTGCCCAGCGAGTACCTTGAGGTCGTTATTACCCGTCACTGATGCTAACTCAGAAAGTTATGCTGCATGACGCGGGCTCTCGATTGGTGGTGTTCCGTCTCTCATCGCTAGTTTGAGTTGATCACGCAGTTCGGGCGTGTCCGGATGGTTGTGAGCGGTGGCGGCATGCTGAACCGCAGCTTCCAGCAGTTCATTCTCGGTGTCAGCACTGATCGCGAGCGTGCATCCACCAGGCATTTCACGGCAATCGACGAATTTGCGTCCCATGGTTTCCTCCCGGTCTGAAGTAGACACCACGCCCCGGCGAAACAGAGCGGCAAGCCAAAACAGTGGTGCTACCGCAAAGATGCCAAGTCAAAGATGTCAAGTCATGGTGTCTCAAGAGTTGGATGGTATTCCTCAGGAGGGAAGCTGAAAAGAAAACTGTCGGTGAACGGAGAGAGCAGCGGCGTCATTTGCGATCCAGACCGGGTAGAAAGATATCTGTCTCCCCCTGCTAAGAAACGGCGTCTGTAACGTCATGTGTTTGTGTCCTGGCATTTGTGTGCTCGGTTCCGCTGTTCTGAGCTGAGTATTGTCGAGAGACCCCCCTTTTTTTGTCGGCTGCTCTTTATTAACATATTGAAATATAGATCATTTTTAAAAATATTCTGGTTTTTATCTTCTGTTAAATGAGACTATGACAACCTTCTGATTTGCTCACTTTATAAGTATCGACGGTGAGGCTGACATGGTGTCTGTTACATCATATTTCGGCAAACAAGCCACCAGCAATCAAGCCAATGCGCTTTTGTTGAAGACGAAATCCGTTTTGGATTTGAACTCCGGCCGCGGAGTTCTGTCGGCGAATTCCGCTGCGTCATCGAACAATCCTCTCGCCAAACCACTCTCCGATGAACAGCGGAAGACGAGCGATGCGGTCCGCACGCTCGATCAGGCGAAGGTGCAATCCGATGAACAGCAGAAGGCGAACGACTCGATCAGAACGCTCAGTCAGGCGAAGAAGCAATTTGTGGCCGACCGCAAAGCAGCCGCTCTACAAAAGCTTGAACAAGCCCGCACAAAACTCCGATTATTGCGCTCGTTAGGATTGACAGGCGATCCAAAAACGATCGCTCGCGAGGCAAAGCGGATTGCACAGGAAATCAGCGCTGCCGCCCGGGAATATGGCGCTGCAGTCGCGAGCGAAGGGGGTGGCGGTGCATCTGCTCTTGCCGGTCAATCGGTGGCGGCGCCGGCGGCACCAGCAGCAAACGAATTCCGGCCGTCGGCATCAGGCGCCCAGCCATCGGCAGGTTCAACCCCCGAAGCGGCAGCCGGTCAAAGCGCGCAAACTGCAACGGGTGCCGCCGGAGCAACATCCACGAATGAAAAATCCCCTGTTTCCACTTCGGAAAGTAAAGACAGCAAAGCGGATTCCGACGCGAACCCAATCGCTCGCGCAACGACCGAGTCCAATACTGACGCTGCGCGACAAAAGACCGCGCAAGCCTATCAGGATGCTGCAGCGAAGACGGCAACCAAGTTCGCGCAGGCACGGGGCGAGCGGGAGGTGCTGGAAAAGTTCAAAGAGGCTGCGCGTGAGGTCAAGGTCTGATCGAGGAAGCGGTACGCAAGCTCAAGGCCAAGCATGCTGGCGATAAGGATGCCACCGAAGCTGAACGTGCTGCATCTGACACGGATCAGGCCGTTCAGGATCTGGGCGATGCAATCCATGCTCAGCATCGACACGGGCAGTGTGGACAGTGTTGCCATTGGCGACGTTGCTATTGGCTTAGCCACAGTTGACGCGGGCGCGTCTGTCGCGATCAACATTCTTTCATAAATCGGGTTACTTTGGCCCTGCCTCCTTGTCCTCTGTCCTTAGAGGGACCTGTGATCATTTCCAATTCATTTTGTGCAGCGTGATGCGCAGAGGGTGGTTGACTGATTCAGATCTGCCGCCAGGGTAGCGAGCCGCAAATCATCCTGCTATGAAGCGGCATCCGGCGGCGCTTAGCCGGAATATGCTCCGGTCCCGTAGCTCAGCCGGATAGAGCGGCGGTTTCCTAAATTTTGATTCGCCCAAGAGCCATTGACCAGATTCAGCAACTCGGGACCACGATCCCGAGTAAACCTGAAGTAAAAAGTCAGCTATTCCATTCTGTTACCTGGTCCTCCACTCAGCCGATTTTCCGAGGCAGCCGACCAACAGAAAAACCCATTGCCCAAAAAATAAAGCTGCTGAGTAAAAATCGGAAACAGGTTACCGAGCGTCCCATCTGACATTAAGGTTGAACCCCTGCGGTATTGATCAAAGTAATCTAGGCCTTTCCAGTGCATCAGAAATATTCAGTGTTAGAAAAATGTTGAGCAGAGCGTTCACATCTCAAACTCGGCTGATCACCCATTATAATGATAATGATCACTGCGGCTTTCAGCCAATATCTTATCGTATCATCGCTTATCGAAATATTGAACTTCTGGAGATCGTTGAGAATATCCTTAGTTGCGTTCTATCTTTTCTTCTGGATGTTCTAGGCGACCGATATGCCGTCAATTTTTTGAAACCTAGGAAAATTCTCAGCAAGCATTCTTTTCCTGATGTGCCCTCCGATCGAGGCAGGCGCCACTCATTTTTGCAAGCTGCACAAATTTGGAGCAGCGCTTACATCAAGTCATTCACCGATAGTTTAGACACTTTCTAACAATAGAACTCATCAACACAGAAACAAACGCTTCGGTGTTCGGGGGCTCATTTTGCTCAACTTGCATTTGGTAACCGCCGGATAATTTGTCCGGAGGGTAGGGAGCATTCATGTTCTACAAAATTTCCATCCGCATAGAAGATGATCTTTGTCATGGCGTTTATGCTGGTCATCCTGGCAGGCATAGGCCTATTGGCCATTGGCAAGATGCGGACAATTAATTCCTATACGGTGGATATCGCCACCAATTGGCTACCAAGCATAAGTGCCCTTGGAGACTTGCGGACCAACACCCAGAAATACAGGGCTGTCTTAAGGCAGTTCGTGCTGGAAGCCGACCCGGCTCGAAAGACGGCGGCAGCAAAGGCTATCGACGGTGTCACTGAAGATCAGGCGCGTTTTTCTCAAGAATTACAAATCGTTCGTAAACTCACCGGAAGAGCGGGAAACGTATGAGGACGCTTACGCGGGAATGGAGCAGATATTTGAGCGCGGCCCGCGAGGTTATGGATGCTGCAGGTAAGGAAAACGACGTTACAAAGGCCAGTAACCTGCTCGTCAACAAGACGTCTCCAATTGCGCAAATTATAGATGAGGTCTTGAAAAAAGATGTCGCTTCTAATCAAACAGGCGCCAATGTGGCTACGCAGGATGCAGAAGAGGCTTATGCTCTGGCATTCAAGCTGATCGTCAGCATTTTTGCACTGAGCATTTTGCTGGCCGCGGCCGCCGGCTTCTATCTCGTGCGCGATATTATGCAGGGCATCACGTCCATTATAACGCCAATGCGAGCGTTGGCGAATGGCGATTTGACCGCTGTCATACCACATCAGGGAAACAAGACCGAGATTGGTGCTATCGCTGACACATTGCAGATGTTTAAGGAAGCATTGGTTGCAAAGAAAATCACGGATGATTCGAGCATCGGCAGACGCCAGTGCCAAGATCGTCCGGGCCCAACCGGTCGACAACATCACACGCGAATTCGAGGCGACAATCAGCGAACTCATCGGCTCCTTGTCGTCATCTTCGACTGAACTGGAAGCTGCTGCGAACACTTTGACAACAACCGCCCAGCGACCGGAAAAATCTCGGAAGAGGCCGCAGCGTCATCTCAGGAAGTATCCGGCAATGTGCAGTCGGTCGCAAGCGCCACCGAAGAAATCACCTCGTCGGTGCAAGAAATCGGCCGTCAGGTGCAGGAGGCGAGCCGGATCTCCGGAGAGGCCGTTAAGCAGGCGCAAAAAACCAATAGCAACATTATTGAGCTCACTAACGCTGCGTCACGAATTGGCGATGTCGTAAAATTAATCAGCGCTGTGGCCGAACAGACAAATCTGCTTGCACTCAATGCTACCATCGAAGCTGCACGTGCCGGCGATGCCGGACGCGGATTTGCGGTCGTCGCCTCGGAAGTCAAAGCCCTGGCGGCGCAGACATCAAAAGCCACAGAGGAGATCCGTCTACAGATCGCAGGTATCCAGTCGGCAACTGAGGTTTCGGCGGATACGATCAAGGAGATAGGCTCGACCATCAACCTGATCTCGGAAATCTCTTCGACAATAGCATCCGCGGTCGAGGAGCAAAATGCGGCGACCCAGGAAATCTCCCGGAATATCCAGTATGCGGCCCAACGCAGCAACAGTCTTGCAGGCAATATAAACGACGTCAGCCGTGGCGCGGGGGAAACCGGATCGGCATCAAGCCAAGTGCTATCATCGGCGCAATCCTTGTCGGTGGAAAGCACGCGTCTGAAGAGCGAGGTCGACAAATTTCTCGAGGCAATGCGCGCCGCCTAAAGAGTGATTGCTTTAGATTAAACCGCAACCACTCTTTTCGAGGCTGTGATGTCTTTGGTTTCTGATCGTCCATCTCCTGTCGCCTCAGACGCAGATATAAACGCAATGCAATGCAGCTGTGCCGCGTCGGCACCTGTATGCCTCCGTGGCCTCTGCCACAGAGGGAATTGCGATCATTTCTTCGTTTCGCGGGAGCGTGATTGCGCAGAGGGTGGTTGACTGATTCAGATCTGCCGCCAGGGTAGCGAGCTGCAAATCATCCTGCTATGAAGCGGCATCCGGCGATGTTCAGCCGGAATATGCTCCGGTCCCGTAGCTCAGCCGGATAGAGCGGCGGTTTTCTAAATTTTGACTTTTAGCGGGAAGGAAGAATATCGACAAACTGGTTGCTGCGAAAACTCTAACCATTGAGGAATTCAATGACATTGATGAGCGGATACAATCCAACGAGGAGGTAACTTCCTACGAGCGCACACGTTTAGCGCGAACACGCATCGAACTTTTTTACCGTGAGCCGTTGACGGAGCAATTGATCGAGTTGGACGATCGTGGTCGGTTTCGCATCGCCGTTCGGCGATTTGAAACACTCGCACTTTACGCTGAGAATCACTCTAGTAGAGTGAGGATGGGACTTCCAACTCATGCAGAATTTGGGCTTGCGTCGCGGTTCCTGCGCGACGAGCGAAAGATCAGCCAGCTGTTGTTTGAGCTTTTGAAGCTTACACCGATTTTTTCAAACGGTAAGTTTCACGTGACAAAGCAGCTTTCCATGTATGATCTTTCGGAATTCTTTGCCAAAGTTTGTGAGCTGAAACCCGTTATTGAGAACCTGTTCGATGCGGAGGTTCGGAAGAGCAAGGACCATGCAGTTTCGCAGCTCAGCTCCGTTTTGAAGATTGTGGGACTGGAACTTTCATCCGTCGGTAAGACCCGCTCTAAATTCATTAGAGGTGGACAGACGACGTACATCTATGAGCTCGATGCCGATAAATTGAATAAGGTCCGAGCTATTTCATCCCAGCGTGGTAAAATAAAGGGGTGGTCATTTCTATACGACCACTACGGATGGACACAGCCTGATATTGAAGCGAATGAAGAGGACTGATGCTAAGAGAGGGAGAAGCTATTGATAACGAGACTTTGTGCAGACTTTTTGGGGTTGGAAATACCGGCGGAATACGGGTCAACACTGCTAAAAATCTGATTGTACTCGTCTCAAACAACACTGACGCGAGCTATACCAACACCTGGATCAATGGCGTACTGCACTTTGTTGGGCGGGGAGCCTCAGGTGCGCAGAAGTTGACGCGTCAGAACAGGACGCTGGCCAATTCAAAACGTAGTGGCTCTTTGATTCATCTGTTTGAGGTTTTCGAAAAAGGACGATACGTCTACTCCGGCATCGTCGAATTGTCTGCTGATCCGTTTTTGTCCGACCAGCCGGATAGGTCGGGTGAAGATCGTCTGATCTGGGTTTTTCCCCTACGAAAAACAACGAGCATCTCGGTTGATGGAGCAGCACTCAGAACAACGCCCCATCTTCCACACGGGGTTTATGCGACCATTAATATAAGTTGCAGGCGAGATAAGATTTCAGAAGTAAATCAACACCTCGACGAGTTGAGACGGCTGGGGGTCGAGGTTGTCGACCAACGAGACGTAGATGAAGCACTATACCAGCAGCAACTTGCTCGATGGAACCAGCGCGTGCTTGAGGAGCTTCGACGCGCAGCCCGTAAGATCATCGGTGAGGAAAGGCTGCGGGCAAAACAATCGGGCCGTGCTTTCGGATACGCGGACGACGAGGTCGATCTTGACGTCAACAGCGGCGAGGATCGTGTTCGTGAAGTTTTGAGTTTCATCGGGCAGGAAGACCGCTTCAAAGAACTGATCGAGCGGGCGCGACAACAATTCACCATGCCCGATCCCCCTGATTCCATTCTAAGTGAAACCGACATCGTAGAGGAGGTAGAAGTCGTCGAGCCGAGGTTCAACGTAGCGCGTTTTAACGATATCACGTGATAGAAAAGACAATAGTAATTTGTTCACTCACCCTCACTTCGTTCGGGTGAGCCTTCGGATCAACTGGTTTAAATTTTTATATCTCCAATAACCATCTAAATTCTCTCTGTAGGGCCGTGGAGAGGACATCACTTTGCCCCCGGGGGACAAAGCGACGAACCGAGCCTGTAGGTGTAGTGGCTTCGGATACAGAAGGATCAGAGGGACCATTACTGGTGGGGTCAGGTGGTGCGGTTTGACCCTTTATCCTCTGCTTATCCACGCAGGGTTCTCGGTGGACCGATCCTTCCGATCACACCAACCCTCGACGGTCACTATCCCGCCTCTCGCAAGCTTCGTTTAGAAGTACGACCGTTGCCTGCTTTGGTCGTTCATTTCCAAGATACATCAGGTCGTTGACCCAGATGCTCCGACCGGTGTCTCAGTCCACCGGGATTTCCGCAGGGCCTCGAGGGTAACTCTAAGGATACGGGACGCTATTAAATGTGCGCGTCGATACTGAGATGTCTAATATTTAGGGCTGGGCCAGTCCGAGCGATGGAGATCACAAGCAATAATCGCTGGTTCACAGTATCTCCACCACTCTTCGCTGAGCATCACGTTCGCCTTCAATGTATTGCTGAGTGACCCTTAGATTGCTGTGACCTGCAAGAATCTGAACGTCTCTAATCGATCCACCCACGCTGGAGATCTTTCTCGCGGCGTTAGTGATAAAGGTTCTTCTTCCGCTGTGACTGGAGCATCCCATGAAACCAAGGTACTCATACCATCGTGAGAATAGGTTCACGATGGCTTGGGGTGAAGTTCGGTTGGATCGCTCCGTTGAGATCACAAATCCAAATGAAGCTGGTCGGGATTGCTTCAATTCACTCAAGGCTGATCGTAGGCCTTCGTTGATCGGAATAGTCCGACCAGATTGACCTTTGCTGGCCTCGTCCGTGAGACAGATGACCTTTCCCAATTCCCCACCGGCATCCGTGATCATATCCCAGGTAAGGGACGCTATTTCCTTAGCTCGAAGCCCCGCCTTTATTGAAAGCAGGAAGATCACCCGAAACGCCACTCGATGTAGTCCCCCAAGGTGTTTTCATTCAGTGCGTCGATCAGTTCGTCACTGAAGTACTGTAGTAGCCATATCTCGACACGTCGGACGTTACCGTTGACGTACTTCTTAGACCGAAGGTGTCGATTTACGCTCTGGGTGTCCGACCACTCAGCAAACACACGTCTAAACAATGGGGCATTGATTGGTTCACCTCGTCGAGCCCTACCTTCCAGTTGGTAGTATAGATCTTCTGCAAATCTTCGAGCTTCATAGTCGTCGGTGGTCTTGGTTGACTTGACGACAAATCCCTTTGTACCAGGGATTTTAAGCCTCACCGTCCATTTCGGATTTTGGTGGTCAGCCCTTTTGTAAAGAGCTATCCGACCGTCCTGACGGAGGTTTTTGAAGTCCTGATAATGGTTGTAGGAATTGGGCAAATGGCCGACCGGATTTTGGGCTCAAGTAAATCTCAAGTAAATTCCGGGACTTAATTCGTACAGGGCTAAAGTATTAGATGGCTCGAATTTTCGCCGTTCAGGATCTGGGCGACGCAATCCATGCTCAGCAGATCGACACGGGCGGTGTGGACAGTGTTGCCATTGGCATCGGCGCAGCCACAATTGACGCGGGCGCGTCTGTCGCGATCAACATTCTTTCATAAATCGGGTTACTTTGGCCCTGCCTTCGTCGTTCTGTGCAGCGTGATGCGCAGAGGATGATTGACTGATTCAGGCCTGCCGCCAGGGTAGCGAGCTGCAAATCATCCTGCTATGAAGCGGCATCCGGCGTGCTTAGCCGGAATATGCTCCGGTCCCGTAGCTCAGCCGGATAGAGCGGCGGTTTCCTAAACCGCAGGTCGGAAGTTCGAGTCTTCCCGGGATCGCCAGCGTCTCTATTTGCAATCATGCATTGCGCATCCGGTGATCACTCGCATCTTGCGCTGAATGCGCATTATGGCTGTTTCAAGCTTATAGCCGCACGAGAGCGTCGCTGCTGGGACAACCTTGAAACTCCGTGACATTTTTGCGCAGCTAAGTGGCCTTTCTGAGCACAAGTTCTTTTTGATATGGTTGGTTAGCTCAATAACGCCGTTGCCGCAGGCGTTCTTGTTACCCAGTGCACATTGCCGGGGGAAACAATGACTGTTTTGCATACAAGCTGGATCAAGAGAAAGGCTCCCTCTCTGGAATCTCGTGGCATACTTCTATTCCTGAGTATTCTGATCGCGGTTCCTGCATTTCTGATCGTTCACTTGCTGGGCCCCGGACTTTTCCTGCCGGCATTTAGCCTTTTGTTTTTCCTGGATGCAGGGATCGCTGCTCTGATGGCCCACTCAATCCACGCTCCCAGAGATTCTGAAAATATAACGTTGTGGGACATCGCCGGCGCATTCACCTTGCTAGGGTGTGCGGCGGCAATCTTCAGTGAGCCGGATCAGGTGGCATTGTTTTTCAAGCAATTGATTGAACAACATTCGGATACGCCGTTGTAAAAGCGATTTACCAGGCCGGGCCCCTCTGGCAGTCAACAAGCTGCGATGTCGGACTGGAGTCAAGTTGGAGTGGCCCGTTTTCGATAATGCAAGGTTGCGCACGTATCGGTAAATCCCGTCTCTACATTAGGGTATTGCCAGAAAGCGTCGAACACGGAGCCATTCTCTTTTCAAGGAAGGGGATGTGATCCGTGTTTGAATTTCTCAGTCCAGAGATGCTGACCGGATTTTTTCAGGTCGTTCTGATCGACCTCGTGCTTGCAGGTGACAATGCCATTGTCATCGGCCTTGCTGCTGCAGGCCTGCCTCAGGCGCAAAGAAGCACGGCAATTCTGATCGGTATTGTTGGCGCGACGATACTGCGTATTTTGTTCGCCGTGGTGGCGACGCAAATTCTGCAGATCGTTGGCCTCCTCCTTGCGGGTGGGATTCTTTTGTTGTGGGTATGCTGGAAAATGTGGCGAGAGTTGCGCGCCTCCTCCGCAATGTCCATTGAAGCAAATGAATCTCGCGAATCGGTCGGTGGAATAAATATCGAAGACAAACCTCGGAAAACAATTTTCCAGGCCACGTCACAAATCATCGCGGCTGACGTTTCCATGTCGCTTGACAACGTCCTCGCAGTGGCGGGGGCGGCGCGCGACCATCCGGTGGTTTTAATCTTTGGCTTGGTGCTTTCTGTCGCGATGATGGGTGTTGCCGCCTCTTTCATTGCGCGGCTTCTTCAGAGTTATCGATGGATTTTTTACATCGGCCTGGCAATCATTCTCTATATCGCAGCGGATATGATTTTCCGCGGAACCTTGGATATCATGAAGGTTGCGACAACATAAATTTGAAATTTTCCAAGAGGCTGAAAGGAAATTTTTCTCAGCAACACCTGGTCGTCAGTCAAATATTGCTTTGCAACATTACCTGCATGCATTCATCGGATGGCAGTTTCGTGCCCACTCCGATAAATGCTAAATTAGGACGTCGTGGTTGATACTGGCAATTCGGCCATAATTTCCCGTCGCATCCAGCATTGTCATGCGAGGAATTTTCGCCGGGCACCTTGAGGTTCCCATGCAAGCTCTCATGCTTCCCTTCTCGCCGCGGTTTCTCATTCTCACGCTTTGCGTTGTCATTACCACCTTGCTTTCGGGTCTGGCCGTTTGGGATGACGAACTTTTGCCGCTGGTCTTCATTCCGATTGCCGTCTTTGCAGGTCTGGCATGTCTTGGCATCCACGATCTTTTCCAGAAGAATCACGCGGTCCTCAGAAATTATCCTATTTCCGCGCACATCCGTTTTCTGCTTGAGGAAATACGCCCTGAACTCCGGCAATATTTTTTCGAAAGCGAAAAGGATGGCAAACCGTTCAGCCGCGATACACGGGCAATCGTTTATC
Source organism: uncultured Alphaproteobacteria bacterium (assembly GCA_963811795.1). Lineage (GTDB taxonomy): Bacteria > Pseudomonadota > Alphaproteobacteria > Rhizobiales > Xanthobacteraceae > Afipia. Next base: position 222,711 of record CAWESR010000015.1, on the reverse strand, counting down.
AACGCGCCAAGATGGTGCTCGACAAGCGACCGTTCGGTACTCAAGAAGATGTTTACGGTGACGGTTATGAATGGATGCACCATTCGGTCACACCAAAGCCGCCTGCCAATCCCGATTTTCGCATCACGATTGGAGGACCTGATTGCAGGAAGCCGTATTCGGCATCGGTGTTCAACATCTCGGCTATGAGTTTTGGGGCCCTCAGCCCTCACGCCGTTCGCGCGCTGAATGGCGGTGCCAAAAAAGGAAATTTCGCACACGATACCGGCGAGGGCGGAGTCAGTCCCTATCACCGCGAGAATGGTGGCGATCTGATCTGGGAAATCGGCTCGGGGTATTTCGGCTGCCGCCATCGCGACGGCACGTTCAATCCTGAACTGTTCGCGCAAGTTGCGAACGATGATCAGATCAAAATGATCGAGTTGAAAATCAGCCAGGGCGCGAAACCCGGTCATGGCGGCGTGTTACCCGCCATCAAGGTTTCCGAGGAGATTGCGAAAATACGTGGCGTTGCCGTCGGGGAGGATTGTATTTCACCCGCTTTTCATCGGGCGTTCTCCACGCCTGTTGGCATGATGGAATTCATCGGCGAACTGCGCAGATTGTCCGGTGGCAAGCCTGTGGGTTTCAAGCTCTGCATTGGCCATCGTTGGGAGTTTCTGGCGATTTGTAAGGCGATGCTTGAAACCGGGATTTATCCAGATTTCATTGTCGTCGATGGTAACGAAGGCGGCACCGGCGCGGCACCAGCCGAATTCATGGATCATCTCGGCATGCCGATGCGTGAAGGTGTTAATTTTGTCCATAATGCACTGATCGGCATCAACGCGCGTGAGCGGATTCGTATTGGTGCGGCCGGCAAGGTGGCGACTGCTTTCGATCTTGCGCGTGCCATGGCAATTGGCGCCGATTGGTGCAATTCCGCACGCAGCTTCATGTTCTCGCTGGGATGTATCCAGTCATTGAGTTGTCATACTGATCGCTGCCCGACCGGTGTAACCTCGCAGGATCCGACACGCTTTCGGGCTCTTGTGGTGCCGGATAAGGCGCTACGCGTTTACAATTATCATCGTGCGACCCTGCAGGCATTGGCTGAGTTGCTTGCCGCGTCCGGTCTTCAGCATCCTCAGGAAATCCAACCAGTCCATTTCTCACATCGCCTCGCAAGCACGGAAGTAGTATCGTTCACTGAGCTTTATCCGCAGCTTCGTCCTGGAGAGTTGCTGGAGGGAAGCAGAAATCCACATTACCGCGATGTGTGGGATTTGGCTCAGGCCAAGTCGTTTGCCCTTGCCGGGGTACATTGAGTGGCCATGTTGGAGTGGCCAATGTTGGCTGTCAGTATTCGCCGTTGAGCCTGTTGAAAGCTATCTGGCGGATGTTGGCTGATTTGCCAAATGACTGAGCTCGAATTTTGCGACATCGACCAACAGTTCGATGAAGGCGCGTGCGCCATGGTCGATCAATAGCTTGCCTTTTTCGGATGAAGCCTGCGTGGCATCGCCAGCGGCACCGCTCGGATGAAGATCTTGTGCCATCCACGCGAATGGTGCCGGACGATGTGTGGAGAGCCAGCGAAAATCACGGTCCATGGCAACAGAGGCCGGGGTGAAATTTGCGATCTGGTCCTTGCGTACATGCTGCGGACAGGATGCCAGCATGATCGATGTCTCTATCGCCCCGCCGTGAACGCCGTGACGCAATTCATCATCGGAGAATAAGCCATCCGGCACTCCGAAACGGTTCCAGCCAGTCGTCACCACAAGCATGCCGTGATGGGCACGCAATTCCTGTGCGATGAGAGTCATCGCCGCGCTGTTGCCGCCATGACTTGTCACCATCACAAGTTTCCTAATCCCTGCGCGCGCAACTTCTTCTCCCAATGCCATCCAGTTTTTCAATGCGACATCGGGAGCAAGCGTGAGCGTACCCGGATAAGCGATATGTTCCGTGGAAATACCAATCGGCTGCACGGGCAGGAATGTCGCAGGAATATTCCCGGGCAGAAAATCATGGACACGGGCAAGATACGCTTCGGCAATCATGACGTCAGTGCCGAGTGGAAGATGCGGACCATGCTGCTCGGTCGCGGCTAAGGGAAGCACCGCAATCCATTCAGATGCCGCAGTCTTGTCGATCTCCGGCCAATGAATTTCAGTCCAGTCATGCGGAGGTTGGATGGAGGTCATTGTGTGAAAATTTCTGTGACAAAGGCTGTTGGAGAGGACATTCCAGGGACTTCTTCTGCCATTGACTGCATTTGCAGGGTAGCCTGACCATCCCGCCGGATCTGAACTGTCATATCATGAGGCTGGACTGTCGTAAGCTATATAAATCATCGGCCAGAATGATCAAGTGAAATGCAGGTAATGACCCCAAACCTTTTACTGCGAGCGTTAATAACCGGTTTGGCCTTGATGGTATTGGCATCCCTTCCAGGAGCCGCGCAACAGCCAGAAACGCTCGATAAGGTTTCATTTTCGGCACCAACTGGGTCGCTCAAGCCGAGCATGGCGGCTTTTTTCAGGCTATGGCTGATGGCACCTACAAAAGCTACGGCCTTGATGTGACGATGGTGCCCGGTGGTCCCAACGTGAACAACCGTATGCTGCTGGTCGCTGGCAAGCTCGATTTTTTCATGAGCGCCAATACGCTGCAATCATTCGATGCTGTGGCGAATAAGGTGCCTGTTGTGACTGTGCCGCCATATTCCAGAAAGACCCTCAGGTTTTTCTGACCATCCGCGACCCGAAGGTTACGAAAACTTGAGGACCTGAAGCGCTTGGCGCTATTTTGTATCGAAGGAGGGTATGCCGACATATTTCCAATGGCTGAAATCGGAATATGAATCAGCGATGACAAAGTGAAACCTTATATTTCGAACACACAGCCATTTCTGCTCAATAAAAAAAGCGCGATGCAGGGTTATGTCACTTCCGAGCCCTTCGCAATTGAACAGCAGGCGAAATTCAAACCGACAGTCTTTCTGCTCGCCGACTACGGCTTTAATAGCTATTCGACGCTGATCGAGACGCGTATTGAGTTTTCCGAAAAAGAACCCAGACCTTGTGCAGCGCTTTGTCGATGCCTCAATTCTCGGCTGGTATAATTATCTGTATGGCGACAGCAGACCAGGCAATGCGCTGATTGCAGGAAACTTAATCCTTGAGATAAGCGATGCCCATCTGGCTTATTCGATTGAGAAGATAGAGAGTACGGCCTTGTGAATTCTGGTGACGCGCTGCAAAACGGCATTGGCGCAATGAGCGATGAACGTATGGCTGATTTTTATGGTAAGATGGTGCGCGCTGGCGTGACGCGTCGCGATCTCGATTATCGCAATGCCTATACACTGCAATTCATCAAGCAGAACAAAGGTGTCGGCTGAACCTGCGGTTTGGAAAATGATAGCTCTTTGCCTGAATGGTCTGGGCCCAAATCGTCATTCTTTACATCCCTCTCGCTTGTTATGTCCCTCTCGCTGGTATCGTATTTTGTGCTACGACGCTGGCACGAAAGTGCGCTTGGAAAGGAAAATTGATGGCTGCTGTAAATGCTTCTCAAGACAAGATCGACTTGCTGGTTTATGGACCGGTGAAACCTCTTATCCATCAGGGTTTTCCAGAGCAGCAGTTTGTCCTTCACAAGTTTGAAAATCAGCGTGATTTGGAGCGACTGACCCCTGCCGTTGCGGAGAAGACCCGCGGCGTCGCCGTGACAGGGCTGGTATTGGCGGATCAGACTGTGCTGTCGAAATTTCCAAAAGTCGAAATCGTCTCCAGCTTTGGAGTCGGCTATGATCATATCGATTCCAAATATGCCAGCGCGCATGGCATCATGGTCACCAACACACCTGATGTGCTGACTGAGGAAGTTGCTGACGTTGCCCTTGGGCTTCTGATTGCAACGCTACGCGAATTCATCAAGGCGGATCGTTTTCTGCGCGCCGGATTATGGGCCACGCAAAATCTTCCGCTCAGTCCAGGTTCGTTGCGCGATCGCACTGTGGGAGTCGTTGGCATGGGCCGCATTGGGCAGGCCATTGCGCGCCGGCTTGAAGCATCGCTGGTTCCGGTCGTCTACCATTCCCGCAACCCCGCGAAGGGCGTGAAGTACAAGCACTATCCGACCCTGATCGAGATGGCGAAGGATGTCGATACGATGATCGCCATCACGCCAGGCGGTGCGTCTACCGCGAAAATGATCAACGCGGATGTATTGAAAGCACTTGGACCACGCGGCGTTCTGATCAACGTGGCGCGTGGATCGGTGGTCGATGAAGTGGCGTTGATCGCGGCGCTCAAGGACGGCACCATCATGGCTGCCGGCCTCGATGTGTTTGCTAATGAGCCAAATGTGCCAGACGAATTGCGCGCCATGCAGAACGTGGTGTTGCTTCCTCATATTGCGTCCGCATCAGTCACGACACGCAATGCGATGGACCAACTCGTTGTCGATAATCTCAAAGCATGGTTTGCCGGCAAGCCGCCACTGACACCAATCGTTGAAACTCCTGTCAAAGGCCGTTGAGTATGGGTTGCTGGACGAAGGCCATTCTACCAGCGCAATCTCTGGCCCAATGGGTCGGAATGATTGTGCTGTTAGCAATGGCTTTCAGCGGCTCGGCTGTACAGGCGCAGAATGCGACGTCCTTGACCAATGACATGATTGGGCAGTGGGAGCTTTCCACGGCTGGTCGCGACAAGACTTGTGTCATCACCCTCAAGAGAGAGCCTGCGCTGCAGGGTCTGAAGTTGGAGCTTGAAAAGGGATGCGAGGTGCTTCCTTTCACCAAGAATATCGCGTCATGGAGCATCAAGGGTCTCGATATCGTACGTTTCCAGGATGCCGCAGGACAGTCGGTGATCGATGTGACCGAAGTCGAGAGCGGCATTTTCGAGGGACTGCGTACAGGTGAAGGTATCTATTTGTTGCAAATCTTGCAGCGGCACGAGCACTGTCGAAATCCGCCGACCAGTTGATCGGCGACTGGTCAATGGTGCGCGGTAACGGCAATACGATCTGTGGTCTGACATTGACTAACACTGAAACTGCGCCTGGTAGTTTCGATGTCTATCTTAAGCCGCGGTGCGATCCGCTCATAGCGAATTTCAAGCCGGCGATTTGGCGGATCGAGCGTGGTGAATTGTTGCTGATATCAGCAAAGGGCGAGACATGGCGTTTCGAGGCTGATGATAATGCCCAGTGGCGCCGCATTCCGGACAGTGCCGATCCTTTCATTCTCACTCGACAATAGCGGGCTGTGTTTGTCTCGATCAGGTATCCACGCCGAGGGTGCTGATCAAACCTATGGTCGAGTTGAATAACCCTCCGGCTATATCAGCCGCAGGCCTTCAGGCTGGCATGGCCATTTTTGCCGACGATAATGTGGTCGTGAACCGAGATCCCGAGCGGGCTTGGAGATGGCGATGATCGATTTTGTCATCTGCATATCCGCGGATGGAAGGCGTTGGATCGCCCGAGGGGTGATTGTGAACCAGAATGACAGCGGTCGCCGATAACTCCAGTGCACGCTTGACGACCTCGCGCGGATAGACCGGCGTGTGATCCACGGTGCCAACCTGTTGCACTTCATCGGCGATGAGCTGGTTCCGCTTGTCCAGAAACAGGATGCGAAATTGCTCCTTGTCTGCGAACGCCATTGCTGCACGGCAGTAATCGGATCACCGTTGCCCACGACGATAACACCGGCGTTCTTTCAACTGTCCTTTGGCGATGCGGCTGGCAGTGGCCGCGATCAGCTTGATTTCCGTGATGGCTGCATCGCCAATGCCCGCTGACTTCCTGCAACCGCAGTCTCCGGCGCGTGAACGACTTCAGCGAACGAGCCGAACTTTCCGATCAGCTCCTTGGCGAGCGGTTTCACATCTCGCCGCGGCAGTGCGCGAAACAGACACCATTTCGAGCAATTCATAATCGCTCAGAGCATCTGGCCCGCCATCGCGAAATCGTTCCCGCAGCCGTTCACGATGGCCGTGATAATGCGGTGATTCGGCGAAACCAGACTTTCGGTATGGATTATCGAATTCGTGGACATGATGTGAGCGCATCAGGAAAATTGCGAGCATGCCGTGATTGGGGGCATTTGTAACCATGCAGTATGCGTAACCCTAGGGTCGTGCTTGTAAAGATGGCTTGTCGAGCTTGCCGGGAGAAAGCGTGAAAATCTCCACTCCGGTCTGCGTTACGCCGACCGAATGTTCGAATTGTGCTGACAATGAGCGATCACGCGTGACGGCAGTCCAGCCGTCCGAAAGAACCTTTACGTGCGGCTTGCCGAGATTGATCATCGGCTCGATGGTGAAGAACATGCCAGGTTTCAGCGCTACGCCTTCTCCCGGCGCCCAACGTGAATGATGTTGGGTTCGTCGTGAAACATCCGGCCAAGGCCGTGGCCGCAAAAATCGCGCACGACACTCATCTGCTGCGGTTCGACGAAGCTTTGAATCGCATGGCCGATATCGCCGGTGGTCGCACCTGGTTTCACGGCCGCGACACCGCGCATCATGGCTTCATAAGTCACGTCGATCAGCCGTTCGGCGCGACGCGAAATCTCACCAACCGCATACATTCGGCTGGAATCGCCATACCAGCCGTCGACAATGAAGGTGACGTCGACATTGACGATATCGCCTTCCTTCAACAGGCGGTCTCCCGGCATGCCATGGCAAACCACGTGATTGATCGAGGTGCAGGTGGAATATCTATAGCCGCGATACATCAGCGTCGCTGGATAGGAATTGATGATCGAAGGCGAACTGCGCACGAAATCGTCAATATGGGAGGTCAAGAGGCCAGGCTGGACGATTGCCGACCAGTTCGTCGAGGCACTTCGCGACCAGCGCCCCAGCCTTGCGCATGCCGGCAAATGCGCCAGGCCCGTGCAGTTTGATCTGGCCGGTCTTGCGGAGAGAGATCTCGGTGGCTTCGACGTAATTCATTCGCATCTTTTGAATGTGAGGGGTGGATGGTTGGCCAGCTAATCCATGGTCCAAGAGATCAATTAAGGACTATTTGCCTATCTAATTTAGTGGATAGCGTTCCCGGCGCAAGCCGGGTGTCAGCGTTTGGTTGAGAAAAGCTTTTCACGGCTGAATAGGCACTGGTTGCAGCAAGGTGATTTCTTGCGGGGTCAATTTGCAAGTCCATGCCAGGGCTTCGACGCCTGCGGCGCGGGCCTTGTCGAATGCCCGACCGTAAGCGGGATCGATATCGCGGGCGAGAGCGAAGGACTTGGCTGAGCCGATCTGGATCACAAACAGCATCACTGCGCGGTGCGCCGCTCGCCACCATCCCAGCCAGTTCGTCAAGATGTTTGGCGCCGCGTGCGGTCACCGAATCCGGGAATTCGGCAATGCCCGGCTGTCGCATCAGATGCACGTTTTTGACCTCGACATAACAGGGCGATCGACCCGGATGCTCAAGCAGAAAGTCGACACGCGAGCCCTTACCGTTGATGACTTGGCCATATCTGACCTCGCGACGAATGGTATCATAGCCAGCCAGTTCCGGGATCAGGCGCGTGAGCGAGTGCTTCCGCGACGATAGGGTTTGGATGCATCGTATTGACACCCACAAGCTCAGCGCTGTGGCCGAAATCAGCCTCCACCAGCTCCCATGAATAGGGTAATTTGCGTGTGGCATTGGGCGATTTCGAGAGCCAGACACGGGCGCCGGGTGCCTGCAGGCCGGTCATCGCACCGGGATTGGCAACATGGACGGTGAGACAGCGTTCCATCGGTCAGTTCGACGTCTGCGAGAAATCGTTTGTATCGCCGCACCAGTGTGGCCGGAACAAGTTCACCGGAAAATTGCATAAACTCAGCTCTGGATTTCAATCGTATTTTCCACTGGCAGCGCGCCGCCACGGACGCGAATTTCCCGCACAGGGTAAGGCACGCGGATGTTCTCGTGCTTGAAGGCCGTCCACAGGGCCAGCATCACATCACTGCGAACATTATCCATGCCGGCATCGGGATCGGCAATCCAGAAGGTCAGCGAAAATTTCATGCCAGCCTCAGTGAATTCCACCAGCAGACAGCTTGGCGGCTTCAGCTTGGTCACGCGTGGTGTGTTTGTGGCAATGCCAACAGCAAGCTTGCAAACCAGCGCGGGATCGGCATCGTAATTCGTGCCAAAATTAACTTTCACAAGAGTGTTTTTGTCGGTGTAGGTCCAGTTGACGACTTTTTGAGTAATGAGGTCTTCATTCGGAATCAGGATTTCACGCCCATCTCCTGCGGCCACTGAAATATAACGGGTGTTCATCGCGCTGATACGACCGAAATTGTCACCGATGGTGACAAGATCGCCCGGCTTCACGGATTTGTCTGCAAGCAGAATGACACCGCTGATGAAGTTCGCGACGATCTTTTGCAAGCCGAAACCAAGACCAACACCGATCGCGCCGGAGAAGATCGCAAGCACCGAGAGATCGATGCCCATTGATCCCATCACTATTGCGATGGCTGCCACCATCAGCAGCATGCGTGCGAGCTTAATCAACAGCACTTGCACGGACGGCGTTAGATCGCGAGAACGACTGATCCTGGTCTCAAGAAAATTGCTGGCGACATTGGCGAGCCACAACGCAAGGGCGAGGAATACCGTGACCTTGATCACCAACAGTGGGGTGAGGCGCAGTGAGCCAAACATGATGAAGATAGAATCGAGCGCGGTAAGTGCCGGTTCCAGCTGGCCGATGATGCTAAGCGCAGTAATCATCCATGCGGCCAGAGATACCACGCGAACGATGAATTCATTGCGGATGAGGCTGGTTGCCAGGCGGATGATGAGCCACGCTGTTGCAGAGACTCGCTGTTGTGGCGATGAGATAGCTGCGGCTCGGCCATGTGATGGCGAGCATTGTTATGCGCGTGAATCCCATCAGCGCAGCGAAGATCGCTGTCGCCGCACTTTGCGTTAGCACCCGGACGAACAGGCGCGCAGGCGCAGGCCAGCCCATGGAGAGCGAAGGAATGTCCATGCGCCTACGCAAGGCAGCTGCTAATCCCAGTGCGATTCCAGCAGATGCTATGATGATGCCAAGCTGGGTGTAAAACCATGGAGACGTAACTTCCGCGCCGAGCGAGCGGGTTGCGGTCACGAGCATTTCGTAGAGTTCATCCCAGTCCATTATCCAGTCCATTATGGTGTCTCATCTTGAGTAGGCTACGCTGAAACAGAAATTTCCCGCGTGTGATTCGAAATTCACACCAGATTTCCATATTCGGGTCGCGAGGGCTGCCGCCATTTTGCGCTTCCGGCGACTTAACACCAGCAAATCCGGCACATTTGTGATGTGGTGGACAAATGGGTTGCACCAGGGCGCGACAGCGATAAGCATGCAAATGCAAGGATTTGAGAAGGCAGACGAATACATGGACAAATTCAGGCCATGATTTCCCTGGATTCGGTCAGCATCGCCATTTTGCTCGGCGCCGTGCTTGTGATGGCAGGCATCCTGTCGAGCCTGCTAGCGCTGCGCTTTGGCGCGCCACTGCTATTGGTCTTCCTGTTCGTTGGCATTGCTGCGGGAGAGAATGGCCCCGGTGGCCTGCGGTTTGACGATGTGCGCACAACCTATCTAGTGGGGTCAGTGGCGCTGGCGTTGATACTCTTCGACGGTGGTTTGAAGACCAGGGTTCAAAGCATCCGTGCTGTGCTGTGGCCTTCAGTTATGCTCGCGACGGTCGGTGTTTTGCTCACTGCGCTGATCACGGCGCCGGTTGCTAAATATGCGCTTGACCTTGGCTGGACCGAGGCACTTTTGGTTGGCGCAGTGGTGGCCTCTACCGATGCCGCAGCCGTGTTTTTGCTGGTGCACGCCCAAGGGCTTCGTCTGCGTCCGCGTGTCGGTGCAACCCTGGAAGTCGAGTCCGGCACCAACGATCCTTTCGCAGTCTTTCTAACCTTGATCCTCGTTGAGTTGCTGTCCCTCGGACAAAGCACTTCTGCTCATGTGGCATTTGAATTCCTGCGCGAAGCTCTGCTGGGAGCAGTTATCGGTTTCGTTGGAGGAAGACTTGTCGTGCTGGGCCTCAACCGTGTCGCCTTGCCCCAGGGCCTTCATGCGCCATTTGTGACGACTGCAGCTCTCGTCATTTTCGGCATCGCGCAGATATTTCATGCCTCGGGATTTCTTGCGGTCTATCTCGCCGGCATTTTGATTGGCAATCGGCCAACGCGTGCGCATAATTCCGTGGTCGCCTTTCTCGATGCTGCAACCTGGTTGGCACAGATTGTGATGTTCGTGTTGCTCGGTCTTCTTGTTTCGCCCGAGCGATTGATTGCAACAGCGCTGCCAGCAATAGCTGTGGCGTTGGTGCTGATGCTGGTAGCGCGCCCAGTTGCAATCTTGCTCTGTCTCGCACCATTTCGCTTCAACTGGCGTGAGAAAACATTCATTGCCTGGGTTGGATTGCGCGGTGCGGTTGCGATCTTTCTGGCCTCGATCCCATTGCTGGTGGGATTGCCGCATGCACATATTTATTTCGATGTCGCATTTGTGGTTGTTCTGACTTCTCTGCTGCTGCAGGGGTGGACAATGGGTATTGCGGCGCGGCGTCTTCATGTCGCCCTGCCACGGATAGACCGCGGACCACGCCGCATCGAACTCGATTTGCCAGGCCAACTTGAACAGCAACTGGTCGGTTATCCGGTGCGAGCCAATAGCTTGTTCTTGCGCCGTGGACTTATTCCGTCCTGGTCCAAACCCACTCTTGTCATTCGCGATGAAAAGATTCTCTCGCCGAGCGAAGCAGCCCCAGTGGTCAAGGGCGATTACATTTATTTGCTCGCGCCGCCCGAGAAGGCGGCGGCACTTGATCGGTTTTTTGTAGATATGCTGGCGACACCCGCACCTGATCCGCACCTGCTTGGTGATTTCATGGTGTCGGGCGAGGTGACACTGGGCGCGGTTGCGGAGATTTACGGCGTGACCGTCGATGCGAAGGATGCCCAATTCACGCTAGCGGATTATTTCGATATTCATCTCGATCATGCGCCGCGCGTCGGTGCGACGTTGCCACTCGATACCATCGTGCTTGTCGCGCGCAGCATCGGCGGAAATCGGGTTAATCTCGTGGGCTTGCGTCTTCCAGAAGACGAGGAAGATGTGCGGCCAGCGCCAACGGGCATCGATGCTGTCAAGCGCAAGCTGCGGCGCACCTGGTCGTCATTGTTGGGTGCGTAAGCAAATCTATAGTGCGCGCGATGGAATCAGCAATGGGCCGTCCGGTGTTTCGACGCGGTTGACCGAGATGCCAAAAATATCGGCGATACGATCAGGTGTAAGTGCCAGCGAAGGGAGATCGTTGGTCACGACGCGTCCCTCATTCATCAGGATTACGCGATCGGCGAAACGCATAGCCAGCGCCAGGTCGTGAATAATGGCGAGAACCGCCACACCTCGGCGCGCAGTAGTCCGAAGTAAATCCATGATAATAAGCTGGTGGCGCCCATCCAGCGAGGTAATTGGCTCGTCCGCAATAAGAACCGAAGCCTCGGTTGCGAGTGCGCGCGCGATTGCGACGCGTGCACGCTCCCCTCCCGAGAGCGTTGTGATCGTCCGTGCCGCAAACTCCTCGATCGCGGTGGCCTGCATCGCGTGTTGGATGGCCATGCGATCGGCAGCCGACCTGCGGGAAAACGGATCGGCGTGGGGCTCTCGCCCCAGCGCAACGATGCTGTCCACGCTCATGGGCCAATGAAATTCATGACCTTGCGGCAGATAGGCAAGGGCACGTGCCCGTGCGCGAGGTGACATGTCGTGCAAATCCTGGCCATCAAACGTCACCGTTCCGTCACACGACGTGATGCCGGCCATTGCACGCACCAGTGTGGTTTTACCCGCGCCGTTGGGGCCGGCGAGAATCGTAAGCTCGCCAGCATTCAGCGTAACACTGGCATCATCGACAATTTTGCGACGACCGCGAATGACGGTCACATGGTGGGATGCGAGACGAGGTGCGGCAGTCGATTTCATTGGGTGCTGTCCTCCAACGCGCGGCGTTCGTGGAAGATCATGGCGAGGAAAAATGGCACGCCGATTATTGCGGTGACAACTCCGATCTTGATCTCAAATACAGCCAGGAACCAGCCGGACGGTAATATCGGCAGCAATCAGCAGCGCTGCGCCAGTGAGTGATGCCGGCAGCAGAATGCGGGCGGGGTCCGATCCGTAAAATCTTCGCACCAGATGCGGCGCGACAAGACCGACGAACGATATGGCGCCCGCGACAGAAACGGCTGCACCGACACCCAGTGCAACACCCACTACCACCAGGAACCGCGTACGTTCGACATTGACACCGAGCGAGGCTGCCGCATCCTCACCAAGTGTAAGGGCACGAAACGCACCTGCGTTGAAAACAAGTATGGCCCAGCTTACGATCATGAAGGGAGCAGCAAGCCAGACATGCTCCATGCTGCGGTCTCGCAAGGAGCCGAGCAGCCAGAATGCAATCTCAAGTGCGATGTAGGGATTGGGTGCAAGATTGATAATCAGCGCGATCATTGCACCCGCAAGACTTGCAAGAGCAAGTCCCGCCAGTAGCGTTACTGTTAATGAGGCTCGTCTGCCCGCAATCGCAACCAGCGCGCCGACCGATAGCAATGCGCCTGCGATGCCGCCGAGTGGCACGGCCAGTGAAATGGCGTTGGCTAATCCGAAGGCCATGAGGGTTGCCGCTGCTGCGGCTGCTGCCTGTGGCGCGCCGAATAGCGATGGTTCGGCCAGCGGATTGCGCAGCAACCCTTGCAGGGAGGCGCCTGCCAGGCCAAATGTGGCCCCTATTAAATTGCCAGCAATGTCCGAGGCAGGCGGATGTCGCGCACGATGATGGTTGCAACGCCCTGATCGGAACCAGCGCGGTGATGATCGCGCGGGGTGACAAATATGCAGGGCCGGTCATCAGCGATAGCGCAAACAGGGCCACCACCAGAACGATGAGGGCCATGGTCAGCCAGCTGCCTCTGTTATCGATGGTCATCCTGCTCTTTCTCTGCAGCTTCTCTAAACAGCACGGCGGTAATGGACGCTGACTTAGGATTCTGGCCGTGGCATAACAGGATGCCATGATCAAGAGAACTATCATTATAGGGGCCGCTTTGGCTGTGCTTGCCAGCCTGTGCGGTGCTGCGAATCGCGCCCAGGCCCAGCAAGCACCCAAACGTGTGGTGTCATTCCATCTCTGTTCAGATCAGCTACTGCTCGCACTGGCTGACCCATCCCAGATTGCGGGTCTTTCCCCCTATGCCACCAATCCGATGCTGTCGGTGATGACGGAGCAGGCGGCACCATTTCCGCGGCTTGATTGGGAGGCCGAATCCGTCGTCAACCGCGCGCCGGATCTTGTCTTGGTTGCGCCCAGCCATCGTCCGACCCACGCGATGTTCGATGCGATGGGGATTAAAGTCGTCGAGATCGGTCTCATCAGCGATCTTGCGATGGCACGTCAACAGGCGCGCGATATCGGACAATTAGTCGGCCATCCCGACCGCGGTGAAGCGCTCGCACGTGCGCTAGAGCAGGCAGAAGCAAGACTGGCTGCAGCAGCTGTGAAACAGCCTTTGACCGCGCTCCTCGTGTTGCGTGGCGGGTATAGTGAAGGACCAACCACTCTTGCCGCGGATATGCTGTCTATTGCCGGGTTGCGCCCGCCGCTGAATGCGGCGGGAGGATTTAGCGGTTTCATACCAATGGAGCAGTTGTTGATCGATGGGCCAGATGTTCTGGTCTTACAAGACCCGCCACGTGAAGCTACCGACCAGAGTGCTTTGTTTATTACCCATCCGGCGTTGCTGGCGCGTTATGGTGAAAATCGGCGGATCAATCTTCCCGGACGATATACCCTGTGTGGTGGGCCGTCGCTTGTGCAGGGATTGGATTATCTTGCCAAGGCGATTACGGCGTTGCGCTAACATTCGGCAATATGTCGATTCCGCCGAACGCCGTGATCTTCCCACGTTTCAATATGACAACATTGGTAGCCAGCAGCCGCATTTCGCCGGCATCGTGGCTGACATAGACCATCGGCACACTCGCCTCGTCACGCAGACGAATAAGGTAGGGCAGAATGTCCGCCTTGCGTTCTCATCGAGCGATCCCAGCGGCTCATCGAGCAATAATAATCGAGGCTTTGCCAACAATGCGCGGCCAAGCGCTATACGTTGTTGCTCTCCGCCGGAGAGTTTGGCAGGGCGACGCTTGAGCAGATGGCCGATATCGAGAATCTCGACAATGCGTTTGTAATGGATTGCCTCGTGAGCAAGGCCATTCATGCGTCGACCATAATTGAGATTTTGCTCGATGCTAAGATGTGGAAACAGCCGTGCATCCTGAAATACGTAGCCGATCCGGCGGCGATGTGGCGGCAGATGAAAGTTTGATGCGGTGTCGTCAATGGTTTCGCCGTCCAACGTGATCGTGCCGCGATCCGGAATGATCAAGCCAGCGATCATATTGATGATCGATGTTTTTCCTGCGCCGGAGCTGCCAAACAGGCCGGTGACAAGGCCATTGCTTTTGAACGATACAGCAAGGGTCAGTTCGCCAAGTTGTTTGACGACATCCACAGACAGCATGGTCAGTTACCGTGCAAACGCTGTGTGGCGCGGCGAGCCAGCACTTCGGATGCAATCAAAGCTGCCATGGCAATCATCGTCGAGACGATCACCAGCCGCAATGCTGCCGCGTCTCCGTCTGGCGTCTGGATCAGCAAATACATCGCCGAGGAGATTGTCTGGGTTTCGCCTGGAATATTCGAGACGAATGTAATGGTCGCACCGAATTCGCCGATGGCTTTGGCAAAGCCCAACACCATGCCAGCGAAGACGCCGGGCAGTGCCAATGGAAGGGTGACGGTGAGGAACACGTGCCAAGGGGCTGCTCCCAGCGTACTTGCAGCCTGTTCAAGCTTACGGTCCACCGCTTCAATGGAAAGCCGTATCGGGCGCACCAGCAAAGGAAATGCCATGATGCCGCAGGCCAATGCCGCACCCGTCCAGCGGAAGGCAAACACGAGTCCAAGGTGGTCAGCGAGCCATGCGCCAATCAGTCCCTTTCGTCCAAATGTCAGCAGCAGCAGGTACCCTGTCACGACTGGAGGTAACACCAGCGGCAAATGAACCGCCGCGTCTACAACTGACTTTCCCCAGAAGTTCTGGCGCGCCAGCAACCATGCCACGCCAATGCCGAGCGGCGTGGCAACCAGTGTTGCCACCATAGCGACACGTAACGAAAGGTTGATCGCAGTCCACTCGGCAGAGGAGAGTTCAAACACGGCGGGTCACGATGCTGGTTTAATCAAAAAAGTAAAACCGTATTTCTCGAAGATTATCTTCGCCGTCTCTGAGCGCAGAAAAGCGAGATAACCGGCAGCATTTGATTTTGCGGTTAATGTTGCCGCCATCGGATAGATGATTGCCGGGTGCGAATCCGCCGGGAAAGTGCCGATAATCTTCACGCTGGGTTCAACCTTGGCCTCGGTTTCATACACGATGCCCAGAGAGGCTTCGCTGCGTGCCACCAGCGCGAGCGCCGCGCGCACGTTTTCCACCATGGCAAATTTTGGTTCAGCCGCTTGCCATATGCCAAGTTTCTCCAGCGCTGCTTTGGCATACTTGCCAACTGGCACGGCTTTCACATCGCCTGTTGCGATGCGCCCATCCCCAGCAAGTTTTGCGAGATCGAAATTTTGCGTCATCGTAACGTGTTCGATCTTTGAATCTTTCGGCGCGATCAGCACGAGTTTATTGCCAAGCAGGTTGATGCGTGTTGGCTCGTCGATATTCTTTTTGCCGATGCTGTAGTTCATCCACTCTGTGTCGGCAGATAAGAAAATATCGGCCGGAGCGCCTTGTTCGATTTGCTTGGCGAGGGCAGAACTTGCGGCGTAACTCGTCACGATCCGCACGCCTGCTTTTGCGGTGTAAGCAGCATTGACCTCATCCAGCGCATTCTTGATCGACGCCGCAGCGAATACGGTGAGATTTTGTTGGGATGTTTTCTCTTGCGCCGATGCCGGCAAGGCGAAGGCTATCGCGTATAGCGCGGTCAGAACGATATAGAGGTGGGGCATCCTGGCGCTCCCTGGATCGCTCGTCACTAAAATATGCGCGAGCCAATGGTATTGGAGGGGGCGACATGCGGAAGCGCCGTTCCGACATCTTCAGCCTGCTTACGGAAGGCGGAAGGATCGCAAATCAAAGCCTACAAGATCGGTTGCTGGATGCAAAGGCCCGTGACCCTTTTTTAAGGGGCAAGCAGCACCTGACGGCATTCGCGTGGAAGGTCCGCCAAGGTTGTCGGTGGCTTGGGCTTCGGCGGAATGACGGGTGGTTTTGGATGCAGCACTGCATCGCTGAACCAATAAGCAAGGTCGCTAGCGCTGCAGCTTTCCCCCTCGCTCGGAGGCAATTGGGATTCGCAATTGGTGCTGCCGGCTGGGCACTTGATGCGAACATGAAAATGATAGTCGTGCCCATACATGGGTCGCACCTTGGACAACCAATTTCTGTCGCCCTTCGCCTCGCGGCAAAGTGCTTTCTTGATCGCCGCATTAACGAAGATGCGTTCAACCTGGGGCTCTTGCGCGGCAGCGCGGATGACCGGGAGATGCGTCGGTGTCCAGGTTTTGGGATCGATATCGAGGCGGTCGGCGGCAACCATGTTGACTGCTGACATCTCTTCGCGCTCGCTGCGGGTTAACAGCCGGTTTGGCATCGGCGTCAGCCAGATATCGGCATCGAGGCCAACCTGGTGACTCGCGTGTCCAGTAAACATAGGCCCGCCGCGCGGCTGTGACATATCGCCGACGAGAAGTCCCGGCCAGCCTGCAACCTTTGGCACCTTGGCGGACAATCGCTCAAGGAGTGCCACCATGTCGGGATGCCCCCAATTGCGATTGCGCGAC
Organism: uncultured Alphaproteobacteria bacterium; assembly: GCA_963811795.1. Lineage (GTDB taxonomy): Bacteria > Pseudomonadota > Alphaproteobacteria > Rhizobiales > Xanthobacteraceae > Afipia. The sequence continues at coordinate 205,774 of CAWESR010000015.1, read as the reverse complement.
AGGCGCATCACTTGCCAGGTTTCTCCATTGACCGGCAATGCCTGCGCGCCAGCAAGACAGCCCTTTGCATAAAAGCCGATGGAGTGCATGGCGAGTGAGGTTGGCGTCAACTTGCGGCCGAACAGTTCTTTAGCTGCGAGTTTTGGATCACCCGGATTTGTCAGTGCCGGTAACGGTTTGGGATCGACTGCTCCCTTGTCCTGCGCGTGAGCGACATTGACTGCTGCGATGGCGGCAGGCAGCAGGGTTAAAGCGAGAATCAAGCGCGCCAGCATCATGAGCGCCTTATACTGCAAGGCTGTGTCTGCAAGATACGCAAGGTGGCATATTTTTACGAGGGCTTAACCATGTTTATTGCACGCGCAGCATCGTGTGGGGTGCTTTTAACGCAATCAACCCCTTAGGGTGAACGGTGTGTTGTCTCCATGCATACCAAGTCCATTATCAAGACACTGTTTTTTCAGACATTTTGACTGAAACTGTCTGCGCAGGATGCAAGGGCAGTCGATGCAAGCGTAGTCAAGGGCAGTGATGTGATACCGAAGGCTCGGCCAAAACCAAAAATAAAAATCAGCAAGACCAAGACGAGCACTCAGGCTGTATCACAGATGCGTCGCTTGAAGGTTGCGCCGATTGCAAAAGGCCGCAAAGTCTTCACGGGCTTTGGCAAGGCCGTTCATGCGCGTGTGAAGATGAAGGTTGCGGCTCCTGGTGCGCAAAAATCGGACAGCGATGTTAATGGCCTGAGTTCAGAGCAAAACCTCGCTCCGTCTGCTGTTCGATGACAACCCTGTGTCGATGCTTGTCTGCTTGCAAGATAGTGGACATATCATCAGCGTCAACGATGCAGCAATCACCCAATACGGATATACGCGCGCCGAGTTTGAAGAACGCTCGATCCTCGACATACAGGCATTTGACGCTGTGCCGCCATGGGCAGGCGATACAGCAGATGCTGAGAACAGCGCGCGTACATGGAAGCATATCAAAGCAGATGGCTCATTAATCGACATTGTGGTCTATTCCCGCCAATTGGTTTTTGATGGCCAACCAGCCGTACTTTTGGCGTCAATAGATATTACTGAGCGCAAACGTGCGGAATCCCGGCTTGCCTTTATGGCGCAGCATGACAGCCTGACCGAATTGCCAAATCGCGCCTTGCTGCACACGCGCCTTGAAGAATTGCTCGTTCACACTCGTCGCAGCGGCGACATGGTCGCGGTGTTGTTTGTCGATCTCCACAATTTTAAAAACATCAACGATACACTGGGCTATTCCATGGGTGACAAGCTGCTCAAAGCTGTCACCAAACGGTTGCGATCCTCGCTGCGCGAGGAAGATTTCATTGTACGTTTGGGTTCCGATGAATTTGCCGTTGTGCAGGCAGGCGTTTCTCGCCCCGAGGATGTTGGCATTCTCGCTAAACGTCTGCTGGATGCCATTAGCGAACCTTATCTGTTTGAAGGCCATACCATTCTCAGCGGTTCCAGTATTGGCATCGCGATCGCGCCGGGCGACGGTGATGCGTCCGAAAGACTGCTGCAGAATGCAAACATGGCGCTGTCGCGTGCCAAGAGCGAAGGTCCTGGTACGTTCAGCTTTTTCGAATCAGGAATGAATGCGCGTGCGCAGACGCGACGCCGGACCGAGATCGGTCTGCGTACCGCGATCGAGAACGATGTGCTGCAGCCTTACTATCAGCCTTTGATTGATCTTAAGGCAGGTCGCATTGTTGGCTTTGAGGCGCTGGTGCGATGGCCGCATCCTGAACGTGGCATGATTCCACCTTCCGAATTCGTTTCGGTTGCAGAAGAAACGGGGTTGATCCATCCGATGGGGGCCTACATGCTGCGCCGCGCCTGTATGGATGCCGCGAGCTGGCCGGACGATGTGCGGATTGCGGTGAATCTCTCGCCGCTGCAGTTCCGCAGCGGTAATCTTTTTGCCTTGGTCATGGATGCATTGAAGGTTTCGGGCTTGCAGGCGCGCCGGCTCGAGCTTGAGATCACTGAAACTGTCGTGCTCGACAAGAGCGATGAGTTGATTTCAACGCTCCATGCCTTGCGCGCGCTAGGCGTGCGGATTTCGATGGACGACTTCGGCACCGGATATTCGTCGCTGAGCTATCTACGCAATTTTCCGTTCGACAAGATCAAGATCGATCGTTCGTTTGTGCACGATCTTGGCTCCAGCCAGGATGCGCAGGCAATCGTGCGTTCAATCATCAGTCTCGGTAAGGGACTTGGAGTGACAGTTACAGCGGAAGGCGTCGAGACCGAAGCTGAACTGAGTTGCCTTCGCGTGGAAAATTGCGATGAAGGACAAGGCTTCCTGTTCAGCCCCGCGCGGCCGAACGCCGAGATCACAAAGCTTCTGCTCGCCCAGCGTCATTTGCAAGATGCACGGGACATGCAAGTAAACGCTGTTTTGGTGGCGTAAGCGCCGGACGCGCGGCGAGATTTTTCCGGCAAAACTCTTACCCCAAAAAAACTCTTTCCCAAAAAGACCAGGCTGCATTTGCGGCGTGATCTGCCTCCGCTTCACCGAAGGCGCGGAATGCCTTGTACCCGTTTTCCATTACATGAATGGAGCGCCGGGAGGCGCCAGAGTGCTTGCGAGGCACCCTTATGCGAACCTTGCGAGGGTTCGCCCGCGCGCTTTTCAAAACGGGAGTGCAGAGTCCCGCTTCGCGAGGCGCGCGCGTTCTGATGCAAGAAGGTTTGCGAGGCCTTCCGCCCGAACGCTGCGCCTCCCGGCGCTCCATCTGCCGCCCTGAAACGAGGGGTGACGGTATCTGTTCAAACCTCCGCGTCATGAGCGTGGAGGATGGACAGAGGCACTAGGAATATAATCATTATATCGATAAGTCAAGAGTCGGTCGCATTGGGCAGAAGGGGCTCATATGTCGTCCCCGCGAAAGCGGGGACCCATAACCACTGAGTTATGTCAAAAGATCGGATCTATCGCTCCAATCCAAGTTCTCGCTTTCGATAAGCCGAATTTTCCAGTCTCAATTCCATTTCTTCAATTGCTTCTCGCGGCGGATTGCATCTTCAGGCGATTGATATTCTTCAAGATGCACGAGGCGATGAATTCTGTGCTTCTTGACGAATTCCGATCCGTGGCCGGAACGATGCATCTCCAGTCTGCGGCGGATGCTGTTGGTTACGCCGATATACAGCGTTCCGTGTTTTCGGCTCGCAAGAATGTAGACGTGATACAAGTCAAATTCCCAGTGATGTGCGGGATTATTCAAAGGCTATTCAGAAGCTGGAAATAAACAATCTTAGATGCTCGAGGACATAGGTCACATTAACCGGCAAATGCTATAATTACGCTGGGAAGCGGACGTATCAATAAACAATATGGGGCTTTATGGACTGGATCATACCGCTTATCGCCGGACTTGGACTTGGTTCATACTTAAGTCCGTCGCCGACTATTTTATAAATCGTAAAGCGATAACCCGAGATTGATGGTATCAGGAAAAACGCGAGGCGTACTTAGGTTTGCTGAACTCTTTGCATGATGCGGCCTTAAATCCCTCGAATGAAAAATCCAAGGCCTACGCGTTGTGGCAAACGCGGTGTGAATTATTTGGTTCTAGCGGCGTTATGCGTTATGCGAAGGAAGTGGTTGATACAAATGAAGGGCCGAGGGAGAAAAGAAACGCGGCTTTCCGAGGTTTGATAGATGCGATGAGGGCGGATTTACGAGACTAGCGAATTCTGGGGTTATGGGTCCCCGCCTGCGCGGGGACGACCGAGAGTGCGGCCATCGCCATCTCCTCAACTATCCACCTTCAGCGCGGCGATAAAAGCTTCCTGCGGGATGTCGACCTTGCCGAACTGCCGCATCTTCTTTTTGCCTTCCTTCTGCTTCTCCAGAAGCTTGCGTTTGCGCGTGATGTCGCCGCCGTAGCACTTTGCGGTCACGTCTTTGCGCAGCGCGCGCACCGTTTCGCGCGCAATCACCTTGCCGCCGATCGCTGCCTGAATCGGGAATCTGGAACATGTGCGGCGGGATCAGTTCTTTCATTTTCTCGACCATCGCGCGGCCACGGCCTTCCGCGCGTGCCCGGTGCACGATGCATCGAGAGCGCATCGACCGGTTCGTTGTTGACGAGGATCTGCATTTTCACCAGATCGGCGGCCTTGTAATCGGTGAGGTGATAGTCGAACGACGCATAACCGCTTTGAGACTGATTTCAGGCGATCATAGAAATCGAACACCACTTCGTTGAGTGGCAATTCGTATTTCACCATCGCGCGGGCGCCGACGTAAGTGAGTTCTTTCTGATTGCCACGGCGCTCCTGACACAGCTTCAGCACGCTGCCGAGATATTCGTCCGGTGTCAGGATTGTTGCCTTGATCCATGGCTCCTCGATCTCGGCGATCTTCACCACGTCCGGCATGTCGACCGGATTGTGAATCTCATTCTCGTGCCCGTCGGTGAGATGCATTTTGTAGATCACCGATGGGGCAGTGGCGATCAGGTCGAGATTGAATTCGCGCGAGAGCCGCTCCTGAATAATTTCGAGATGCAGCAGCCCGAGGAAACCGCAACGGAAACCGAAGCCGAGCGCGGCGGAGGTTTCCATCTCAATACGAGAAGCTGGCGTCGTTGAGCCGTAGCTTGCCCATTGCACCGCGCAGCTTCTCAAAATCGGCGGCATCGACCGGGAACAGATCCCGCAGAACACCACCGGATGCGCTGGCTTGAAGCCCGGCAGCATTTCGGTGACGGGCTTGCGGTCATCGGTGATGGTGTCGCCGACCGCGTGTCGGCGACTTCCTTGATCGCAGCGGTGATGAAGCCGATCTCGCCGGGGCCGAGTTCATCGACCTGTGCATCTTCGGGTGAAGAAGCCGACTCGCTCCACATCATAGGCCGCGTTGGTGCCCATCATGCGGATGCGCTGGCCCTTCTTCATCACGCCATCGACAACGCGCAATGAGGACCACGACGCCGAGATAGACATCGTACCAGGAATCGACCAGCAGCGCCTTCAGCGTGGCATCACGGTCGCCTTTCGGCGGTGGCAACCGCGTGACAATGGCTTCCAGTACGTCGGGGATACCGAGCCCCGTTTTGGCGGAAATCATCACCGCGTCGGAGGCATCGATGCCGATCACGTCTTCGATTTGCTGCTTCACCTGGTCCGGTTCGGCGGCGGGCAGGTCGATCTTGTTGAGGACCGGCACGATCTCAGTGATTGTTGTCGAGCGCCTGATAGACGTTGGCGAGTGTCTGCGCCTCCACGCCCTGGCTGGCGTCCACCACCAAGAGCGCGCCTTCGCACGCGGCGAGCGAGCGCGAGACTTCATAGGCGAAGTCCACGTGGCCCGGCGTGTCCATCAGGTTGAAAATGTAATCCTTGCCGTCCTTGGCCTTGTAATTGAGGCGGACGGTCTGCGCCTTGATGGTGATGCCGCGCTCACGCTCGATGTCCATCGAATCGAGCACCTGTTCCTTCATCTCGCGCTCTTGCAGCCCGCCGGTGGTCTGGATCAACCGGTCGGCGAGCGTGGACTTGCCATGGTCGATATGGGCGACGATGGAAAAGTTACGGATGTTGGAAATAGGGATTGTTGTCATAGGCGCGGGATAGCATCTGGGGATTTTTCTGGCAAAGTGGAATCCCACTTAGCTGCAGGAAATGCTGAAAATAATTGGCCTGCCTTATTGCCCCCGCAAGACTTCCGGCTTGGCCAGCATGGTGGATTTTGATGTTGCCCAGGTCTCTTCACGCCGCTCACAATGTTTGAATATTGAGCCAAATCCGGGCACAGTCCGCGCATGTTGAAGACCTCTATCGCGGCGGAACAGACTGCCACCGGACAGAACGCGGGATCAAAATCGCGGCAGAAGGCGCGTGCGCGTCATGTTTCCGCGATGGGCCGGATCGCAGCCTGGATTGCGGCGGCGGCTTGCGACAAAACCGCGGGCTTCTATTTCGCCGCCGGTTTCGCGGTTGTGCATGGGCTGCTCTGGACCGTCATTCTCACGGCGCTCAAAGGTGCCCAGGACGTCCATATGGACGTCGCCGAAGCTTTCGCCTGGGGCCAGAAATTCCTGCTTGGGTATGGCAAACATCCGCCGCTCTCGGGCTGGATCGCAGGTCTCTGGTTTCAAGTTTTCCCGGTCGCGGATTGGTCGAGCTATGCGCTGGCGATGGCGACGATTGGCAGCGGTCTCGTCATCTGCTGGTTGATTGCGGTGCGTGTGGTGGACCGCCGCCGCGCCATGTTCAGCATCGTGATGCTGGCGATTTATCCGATTTTTAATTTCAAGGGCTTTAAATACAACGCAGATCTGCTGCAACTCGTCACGCTGCCGCTCGTGGTGCTGGCCTATCTGCATGCGTTTGAAAAGCGCGATGTTCGTTCCGGCGTATGGCTCGGTCTTGCCGCCGCTGCAGCGATGATGACGAAGTACTGGGTGCTGACCATGATCGGTGCTGTCGGGCTTGCGGCACTGATTCATCCACAGCGGATGAATTTGTTGCGTTCGCCGATGCCATGGGTGGCGCTGGCGACGTTCGTGCTTGCGATGGTGCCTCACCTGTGGTGGTTGCAACAGGCTAATTTCCTTCCGCTGGTCTACGCCGGCGATGTTTATGGATCGCGGACGTTCGCGCAAACATCGTGGCTTGTCCTGACATATGTCGCGCACAACATTGGGCTGTTGCTGCTTCCGGTTGCCTTGGCGGGCCTTGCACTGATGTGGAGGCCGTGGTCGTGGCGCTTCATTCGCGAGACAGGATTGGTTCGCGGACTTATCGCTTCGCTCAAGCGCCCGTGGATGCGTGATCCGAATTCAGGCGTCGATTTCGCGCAAGCATGTAATGTTTGGGCTATCCAGATTATTGTAGGCCTCGTGCCGCCGATTGCCGCCGTGATATTTGGCATTTACATGAAGACCGACTGGGGCATCTCGTTGTTCTTCCTGACCCCGTTGGCGCTGATCGCAATTCCTGCGCTGCGTATCACGCAGATGGCACTGATGCGCCTCATGTCAATGTGGCTGGTGTTCACGCTTATCATGCTGATGGCGGCGCCCATGATTGCAATGCGCAGCATCAGGCAGCAGCCCGAAGTCGGTTCGACGTTCAACCCGACATCGCAGTTTGCGCAACAATTGACGGACGTATGGCGGACCCGTTTCAATTCACGTTGGACGGTGGTTGTGGCAACGACTGAAGCTGGCGAGCTGATGACTTTTTATAGTCCAGATCATCCGCTGACGTTGACGCCCTGGACGGTTTGGACATCCGGTTTAACTTCATTGGAAGAAGCGAGACGGCTTGGCTTTATCGGGATCTGCGATACGACGGACTATCGCTTACCGGTCTGCGAAGCCTGGATGAATGCTAATGCACAAAATGCCGAGAGGCTGGATTTAGGGGCGCAACGCTTTTTCCATGGGAATGCCGGTCCGGCAGTGCGCTGGAAAATCTGGCTCGTGCCGCCAGCGCGTCAGTAACGCCTGCGAGGCAGTTATGTCACTCTTCGTCAAATTTATTGGCGATGAGTTCGGCGATGGCATCAATGGCCGCCTGCGCTTCACGGCCTGTGGCGGAGACGACAATCGAAGTTCCGATCCCCGCCGACAGCATCATCAGACCCATGATGGACGTGCCACCAACGGTTTCGCCGTTACGTGTGACCGTGAGGTCTGCGTCAAACCGTTCTGCCATTTGTACAAATTTGGCTGATGCCCGCGCATGCAAGCCACGTTTATTGACAATAGGTATTTCACGAACGATTGCACCGGCCTGCGCAGTCTGATCGTCCGACGCCTGTGTCATTTGCCAGCAAGAACCCGGCTCGCGATGGTGACATATTTACGGCCGGCTTCTTGAGCGGCTGCGATGGCATCGGGGAGTGGCCGATCATCGCGAACTTTCGCGAGTTTGACCAGCATGGGCAAATTAATCCCTGCCAGAACCTCGACCTTGGGCCGGCTCATGCAAGAGATCGCAAGGTTGGACGGCGTGCCTCCGAACATGTCGGTAAGAATAGCCACTCCGTCGCCGCTGTCCACGCGCTTGACAGCCTCTATGATATCGCCCCGACACAAATCGGCATCGTCTTCCGCGCCAATTGTGATCGCTTCGATCTGCTTTTGCGGACCCATGACGTGTTCAAGCGCCGCCTTGAATTCATCGGCAAGACGCCCGTGGGTCACCAGTACTAGACCAATCATTGAAGACTCCTCGCGGGTGCTTTGATGCACCGCACGAAAACGCCACATGTGACCATTCAAAGTCCCGGCGCAAGGGGTTTTTAATGCGAGAACCCCAAATACGGGCACGGCATCGGTCACTCAGCAGCTATAATATAGCTTATATGGCTGCCAATTCTTTTAAGACAATTAGCCTTTCGAACACCAATTTACCTTAATAACCTTAAGTTGTTGTAAGGAAGGCTACAACCAAAGGCAGGGCCATATAACCTGGTGCAACTGAAATTCGTGGCAAATCCACTCCTTCCACCCCTATTCGCAGCGCGGTGGCTGGGGGCAAGCGTTCGGCATCATCGGCTGCCAGATCAACGATGAGGCCGACAATGCCCACATCCACGAAGGGGCATTTACGTATTCCAAGTCCACGAATTTCGATCATTCCTGCGAGTTCAGGAGTGGCCTGGACCCTCAGTTGTCCATCCGCCACGTCAAGACGGAGACGATCGTCGCCAATCAGAGTGGTCGCGGGCAATTGCCCGGCGCGACCAGCGAGAATGAGATCGAAGGCAAGGCGTGATTTGCCGGAACCAGAGGGGCCGCGTATTAAGATCGCGCGGTCATCCACCAGCACGGCGGATGCATGAACGCTGGCGGTTGCGTTGGTGATCATCTTGAAGGCAACCGCACCACGAAGCGCGCGCCAATAACATGCGCATTGCCTTCTGCATCGATCCGGCCCGCGCGGTTTTCCGCCCAGATGCGACCACTATGCGCATCGACAATCTGCTTTGAAATCGACAGGCCGAGCCCGGAATTTTGTCCGAAACCTTGCTGTGGCCGATCTGTATAAAATCGCTCAAAGATTTTTTCGAGTGCGTCTGACCGAATGCCAGGACCCTCGTCGTCGATAACAATCTCAATATTGGATTTTCGCCGGCGGCAAATAATATGCACTTTGCTGCCCGGTTCGGAAAACGATTGCGCATTGGCGAGCAAATTTGCGATGACTTGTCCCAGACGTGAGTCATGGCCTGGAACGGAAAATGTATCGGTCGGGCTCCCTTCAAAGCGTACATCGACCTTCACATCGGTGCCCTGACGAGTTTCATTGGCAACTGATGTCAGCGTATTAAGCAAACGGCGAATATCGACAGGTGCGGTGTCTTGCCGCTGCAATTCCGCATCGAGGCGGCTGGCGTCGGAAATATCCGTGATCAAACGATCCAGCCTGCGTACATCGTGTTCGATGACAGTCAGCAGCCGCGTGCGGCTTTCGTTGGTGCGGGCCAGCGGGAGTGTCTCGACTGCCGATCGCAGCGATGTAAGAGGATTCTTCAATTCGTGCGCGACATCGGCGGCAAAGCGTTCGATGCTTTCGATCCGGTTGTAGAGCGAATTTGTCATGGCGCGCAGTGCGCCCGACAAATGGCCGATCTCGTCGCTGCGTCCGGAAAAATCGGGAATTTCGACGCGCGTTTTGATGCGGTGGCGAACACGCTCCGCGCTGTCAGCCAGACGACGAACCGGTCCCGCGATGGTGCTGGCCAGAAGCAATGACAGCACAGTCATCACGCCAACGGCGATGCCGAACACCTTTAAAATCGCCAGCCGTTCTGCCGTCACCAGTTGATCGATGTCATCGCCCTGCGTTGAAAGCATCAAGGCGCCATGCACGGCTCGGAACCGTTGCACGGGTACAGCCACCGAAACAATGACCTCGGCACGCTCGTTAATGCGCACCATGCTCGCCTTTTTGCCGTCAAGCGCCTGCTGCACTTCCTGATAGCCGGTGCCATTTTCGGGTCCGAGTTCACGATAGAGCGGCAAATCACCACGATTAAGCCAGGTGCGAACACCGATCATTGTCCGCTCAAAGATGCCAGGCTTGTCGCTCGATGGGGGAGGAAGCTCGAACCGCAGCACATCGCCGCGGCCGTACAGATTGCGGCTGTCGAGCGTGAGTACGCCGTCGTGATCATAGATACGCGCGCGCGTTTTGGTCGGCGAAATCAGACGCCGCAGGACCGGAGCAACGCGTTCCGGATTGATCGGAAAATCGATGCCGGAAAAAATCTCATCATTCGGACCGTAGCTTTCGCCAGGTTTGAGATCGAGCAAACGATCGGGATCAATCGTAAGGGTGTTCGTTTCGACGGTTGCAGATGCGGCAATGGCGCTGGCGATGATTTCTGCCTGCACCAGCAAACTCTGCGCGCGCGCGTCGATCAGGCCGGCGCGGAATTGCGACAGATAAAGAATACCGGCAACGAGTGCGATAAGGCCAACCAAATTCAGCGAGACGATACGCCTCGTCAGGCTGGAGAAGGTGAGGGCGAAGACATAATGACCGGCTCGCGCGAGAAGTTTGAAAAGCCGCAAACTTCGCCCCGAAGCCTCGGGGGCGCTCTCGACATCGTCGACATCCGAAGCAAGGGGCAGAATTCTGCCCTCGACTTCCAGGCTCCGATCAAGCTGCGTTCGATCAAGCAATGGTCAAACTGCCCGGTTGTTTCATGGAGGCCGGCATTCTAGCGCAGAGATGCGTTGTGACCAAACCCACGGAATTGATCAGTCAAGTTTCCTTAAACCGATACCCCACACCGTAAAGGGTTTCGATCATTTCGAATTCATCATCCACGGCCTTGAACTTCTTGCGCAGCCGTTTGATATGGCTGTCGATAGTGCGGTCGTCGACATAGACCTGATCGTCGTAGGCGGCATCCATCAGGGCGTTGCGGCTTTTGACCACTCCTGGCCGGGTTGCCAGCGCCTGCAGGATCAAAAATTCTGTGACGGTCAAAATGACCGGTTCATTCTTCCAGGTGCAGGTGTGACGCTCGGGGTCCATCCGCAGCAGCCCGCGTTCCAGCGCTTTGGCATCAATTTCCTTTTGCGTGACTGTCGGATCTTTTGGCACGGCGCGGCGTAAAACTGCCTTGACGCGTTCCACCAGAAGCCGTTGCGAAAAAGGTTTCCGGATGAAATCGTCGGCGCCCATCTTGAGGCCGAACAGTTCGTCGATTTCCTCGTCCTTTGAGGTGAGGAAGATCACTGGCAGATCGGATTTCTGCCGTAACCGCCGTAACGTTTCCATTCCGTCCATGCGCGGCATCTTGATGTCGAGGATAGCCAGATCAGGCGGACTCGTTTTGAATCCATCGAGAGCTGATGCGCCATCCGTATAGGTCATGATCCGGTAGCCTTCAGCTTCCAGCGCAATCGAGACCGATGTGAGAATGTTGCGGTCGTCATCGACCAAAGCGATTGTGGGCATGAGCCTGCTTTCCGAAACGGAAGTCGTGAATGCGGCGATCGACGGATCGATCAGTTAAATCAGGGTGCCGTGAAACAAGGCGTTCGGGTAGCCAACGAGCAACGCAAGCTGGGCTGAAATGTGACCATGTTAACCGATACAGTTAACCACCTGTGGACTATAGTATAGAACCATTAGTGCCACGGGATAACCCCCTTTATTTGGCTGGATCGTTTCTTTTGGCTGAGAAAATCGTCATTTCAGAGAGATTCCAGGTCATTCAGTCATATTGCCGATGAAACCAACCGCAGATTTCAACGCTATTAGCCTGACCAGGTCCCTGTTGCGCCGGAGCCGTCAAGGGGCGCTGGCAACCCTTATGGCCGGGTCGGGTGACCCCTATTGCTCGCTGGTCAATGTCGCTTCAAGCCCCGACGGCGCGCCAATCCTGCTGATTTCCCGACTCGCGGTTCACACCCAGAACATTTTGGCTGATGCCAGGGTGTCGCTGATGTTGGACGAGCGAGCATCTGGCGACCCCTTGGAGGGTGCCCGGTTGATGCTCGCAGGCATTGCCGAGCAGATGGAGGTGGATGCTGCGCTATTGCGACGACGATATCTTGCAGCCCATCCATCGGCGGAAGTCTTTGTCAATTTTGCGGATTTCATGTTTTTTCAGATCAGGCCGAGCGGTGTTCATCTGGTGGCGGGCTTTGGCCGGATTATCGATCTTGCGGCAAGTGACATCTTGCTCAATCTGGCCGGCGCGGACACGCTGCTTGAGGCTGAGCCAGATATTCTGGCCCACATGAATGCCGATCATACCGACACCATGAACCTTTATGCGACCAAGCTTCTTGGCGCTGAACCTGGCAATTGGCGCTGTACGGGCTGTGACCCTGAAGGATTTGATCTACAGGCAGAAGACCGCACGCTGCGCCTGATATTTCCGCAGCGCATCGCTACGCCTGGTGCGTTGCGGCAGATTTTGAAAGTCTTGGCCGATCAGGCACGTGGGTCGCGCCCCTGACTTGTAAGCCCTGCAAAATCTTTTGAATTTAGTGATTTAAAACTCCAGCGGCGGAATAAAGCAAATATTCTTGGATCGGCTTGGCAATTCATGCGTTGGCCACTATTAGATCGTCGGATTGAGGCCGTGACGGTATAGTTACGGGTGCAGAGGGGTTAACTGCACAAACAACACGCGGGTTCTAAAGGAGTATTTCGTGCAAGAAACGGGTGTACGTAACGGGGCGTTCGGCGCCGATAAATTTGGTTTAAAAAATCTCAAAGGTGTGCACTGGAATCTCGGCACGCCTGCGCTGTACGAACATTCGCTGTGCAACAATGAAGCGGTGTTGACGGCTGAGGGTGCGCTGTCCGCTGAAACGGGTGTGTTCACCGGCCGCAGTCCGAAAGACAAATTTACAGTTCGCGATGCGCTCACCGACAAAACCATGTGGTGGGGCAACAATCAGTCGATCACGCCGGAGCAATTCCAGGCGCTTTATGATGATTTCATTAAACACAGCGAAGGCATGACGCTGTTCGCGCAGGATCTGTACGGTGGCGCCGATCCGGCCAACCGCATCAAGGTGCGCGTCTATACCGAGCTTGCCTGGCATTCGCTGTTTATTCGCACGCTACTGATCCGCCCTGAGCATTCCGAGCTTGCGAGCTACATTCCCGAAATGACAATTATCGATCTGCCAAGTTTCAAGGCCGATCCGAAGCGTCATGGTGTGCGCTCCGAGAACGTTGTCGCCATCGATTTTGCTCGCAAGATCGTTCTCATCGGCGGCTCGCAATATGCTGGCGAGATGAAGAAATCAGTCTTCACTACGTTGAACTACTATCTGCCTGAGAAGGGCGTGATGCCGATGCATTGTTCGGCCAACGTCGGCCCGAACGGCGATTCGGCTATTTTCTTTGGTCTCTCAGGTACTGGAAAAACAACACTCTCGGCCGATCCAAACCGCACGTTGCTTGGCGATGATGAGCACGGCTGGGGCAAGGACGGCATCTTCAATTTCGAGGGCGGTTGCTACGCCAAGTGCATCAAGCTTTCGCGTGAAGCCGAGCCTGCCATCTATGCCGCGAGTTCGCGCTTCGGCGCCGTGCTCGAGAACGTGGTGCTCGATCCTGTCACCCGTTTACCGGATTTCGACGACGGCTCAAAAACCGAAAACACCCGTTCGGCGTATCCGTTGGATTATATCCCGAACGCATCACTGACTGGCCGCGCCGGTCAGCCAAAGAATCTCGTGATGCTCGCCGCCGATGCATTTGGTGTGTTGCCGCCAATTGCGAAATTGACGCCGGCGCAGGCGATGTATCACTTTATTTCGGGCTACACCGCGAAGGTGGCCGGTACAGAACGTGGCCTGGGTTCCGAACCTCAGCCCGAATTCTCCACCTGCTTCGGTTCGCCGTTCCTGCCGCGCCATCCGTCCGAATATGGCAACCTGCTGCGCGACCTGATCGCCAAGCACAATGTCGATTGCTGGCTCGTCAACACCGGTTGGACGGGCGGCAAGTACGGCGTCGGCAGCCGCATGCCCATTAAGGTGACGCGGGCGCTACTCACTGCGGCGCTGGATGGTTCACTGCGTAACGTTGAATTCCGCACCGACAAGTATTTTGGTTTCGCGGTGCCGACTGCGTTGCCAGGCGTACCTGCCGAGATCCTCGATCCAGTCAACACCTGGAAGGACAAGGCCGAGTTCGACAAGACGGCGCGTAACCTTGTCGCAATGTTCCAGAAGAACTTTGCGAATTATGAAGAACACGTCGATGCCGATGTCCGCGCCGCAGCACCAGAAATGAAGCTTGCTGCGGAGTAATTTTCTGCTGGGGATGAATGCAAAAAGGGCGGCTCATCGAGCCGCCCTTTTGTTTGCGAGGTGATTGCCACCTCGAAACAAAAAGGCTCGGCAATGCGCCGAGCCTTCGATGTCATCGAGCAGCTTGAATGTTATTTCTGCTGTTCGTTTGGTTTGACCTCGGCAGTTTTGTTGTCTTGGTTCTGCTGAGGAGCCGGCTTCGTCGCATCGCTGCCAGGCGCGGTGGGCTTCGGTGTATCGGCAGCAACTGATGGCGAATTTGACATCGAACGATCCTTTAAAACATGCCCAAAGATATATCGGAGCATGTCAGAGATATGGTTATGAATCGATCCGATACAAGGTTTGGATTTATAATGGTGCCGATTGCGGCGTTCAGGCGCGAAAGAAATAGATAGCTATTCAAAGCGAAAGGGCGCACCGTCAGCCTATATTCGATTACAGCGCCGATCATGATCTCCATCGGATCGGTCGATCTGTTGGATGCGCAGCGAATTGATGCGGACGTTTCCCTATGAACGATAATCCTATCGATCTCGACAAGCACAGGGGAATGGCGGCGCAGAAGGCGACAGACATTCGGCGCGTGCTAGCGGATGTCGAGAGTAACGCAAAGGCTCTTCGCGATCGACAACATGAGATCGAAGTGCAGTTGCTCGCGACGCCGGCGACCTCATGGTTAGAGGCTGCGGCTAAAGCGCGTTATGTCCTGAATCTGTACGCAGATGCGCTGGGAACTCACGATTCCCAGCACCGTAAGCTGGTCGCTGCCGTTTTGGCTGACTTCGCGCGGCTTTCCGATCAATCGTGACAGATTTGTTATGCGTCAATTGCGAAATAGGTAGCAGCCTCTGCATTCGGCGGGAGCACGAACCTGATGCAAGAGGAGACTAAAATGCAAAATCTATCGCCACGCCATGTCAAATCGGAAGAGTCGCGCCGTCTTGGTGTTGAATTGGGCTGGTATAGCACAAAGGTCAGCGGAACCTTCGTCACCGGACCTCATGAGACCGAGGCGGACTGCCTTCGTAAAATCACAGAGTTGAACCCGCCTCCGGCCAAGCGGAAAATCTGAACGCTTGTCGCAGGCTGCGGCAGCTCATCTGGTGGATCGTTTAACATGGCGCTCGCGCAAGGCGGATTCAAAACTTACGATTTCAACCGCATGGTCGTTCTGTTTACGATTGTGGAAGGTGATGCTGAGGTATCGTGCGCTATTAGCACGGCTGCAATGGATGATCTCGAGGGGTCGACAAAGTGCAAAGCCGAGCAGCGCGAGGCGCAATTTACGCGATTGCGCGAGCTAATCGAAAAACGCGCGCTCCTGAAGTTCCGCAATGCCGAGCTAGAGGGTAATCCGGCGGGTGTCGTTCTTCGCAGCATCGATTTTCGCAGTTAGGATTATCTCAAATTGAAGTTTTTTTGGCGCCTCTGAGTAAGGGTCCAGAGCTTTGTCGCGTCAAGTTGAAAAATTATACTCTAGTTGCTTAACTTTCTGATCGCCACCTTGAGCGACTGTGCTGCGTTCGGATAGTCTTGCCACGCTTTGCTTTTTTTCAGAAGGCCGGGCGCGGTGCGCACTGTGTAGCGCTTCGGATCGAGACCGGCCTTCACCTGCGCCCATGTGAGGGGCATTGAAACGGTTGCTCCTTCGCGGGCGCGCGGCGACAGCGGCGCAACCGCCGTCGATTTGGTATCGTTGCGCAGATAATCGAGAAAGATTTTACCTTTGCGCAGTTTCTTCGACATGTTGATGAGATAAAATTCCGGCGCGTCCGCCATCATCTGTTGGCACACGGCCTGCGCAAACGCTTTTGCATCCTTCCATGTGACCGCCTCTTTTGGTGTCGCCAAGAGTGGTGTCACGACATGCAATCCCTTGCCTCCAGTGGTTTTGCAAAATGCCGTAAGGCCGAGCGCTTCGATGCGCGCCTTCATATCCTTTGCGGCGGCGATAACCTCGGAAAATGCAACATCAGGCGCTGGATCGAGATCGAATATCAGCCGTCCCGGTGTGTCGTAAGCATTGGGCGCGCAATTCCACGGATGCAGTTCAAGGCCACCAATTTGGGCGACGGCAACAAGTCCCTCGATACGGTCAATTTGAAGGTAGGGTTTGCGGTCACCGGAAACCCTCGCCTGTGTGATCAGATGTGACATGCCTGGCATGGCATGGCGCTGAAAAAATTTTTCGCCTTTGATCCCATCAGGCGCCCGCACGATCGAACATGGCCGGCCACGGATGTGATCGATCATCCATTTGCCAATCGTCGCCATGTATTCTGCGAGATCGTGCTTGGTAACCGGATGACCTTCGCCATCGTCCGGCCACAGCGGCTTGTCCGGTTTTGAAATCGTAATGTCCATCACGGTGGCTTTGCCGTTTACGGAAGTTTTCTCGCGCGCCTTCGTGCGAACTTTCCGCGATGTCTTCTCCCTAATGTTGATATCGAGATCGGGTGTAGCCTTTTGCGTTGGTTTCTCGGCTTCGATCTCCTTGGCGGGTTTGTCCTGGCGCAGTCCCTTGAATGCCGCCTGCCGCACCATGTTAATTCAGTCCAGCCGGCGAATTCAATCTCGGCGACAAGTTCAGGTTTCAGCCAGTGAATGTTCTTCCCGCCGGATGGTGCGCCGTCGCCAGTAAAAGGGCTCGTATTGGCGGTAGCAGCCTTAAGCGCAGGCATGAGGCGTTTTACCGTGTCATGTCCGTAGCCAGTGCCAACAATACCCGTGTAGGTCAGATGCCCGTCACGATAAACGCCAACCATGAGGGAGCGGAATTTATTGCCAGTACTCTTCCATCCTCCAATAACAACTTCATGGCCTGCGCGGCATTTGGCTTTTGTCCAGTTGTGGGTGCGGCCTGACTGATAAGATGCGTCGGCACGTTTGGATACCACACCCTCAATTGACATTTTGCAGGCTGATCTGAGAATGGCATCGCCGCCGGTGGTGAGATGTTCGACGTAGCGGATCGTGCTGGTCCTCTTGGCATGATGTTGCTGCAAGATAGTTTTCAGCGTCTCCTTCCGCTGCAAGAGCGGCAGCTTGCGGAGATCTTCGCCTTCCGCGAACAGCAGATCGAACGCAAAGAAAATCAAATTGTCCGTATCACCTTCAGATAATGCGGCTTGCAGGGCAGAAAAATCCGGTATGCCTTTATGATTGAGTGCAACGATCTCTCCGTCGATAATCATGTCCGGCAAGGCTTTGGCGGTTTTTGCAATCGCGGAGAATTTCTCTGTCCAATCGAGGCCCTTGCGGGTTTTCAGCGTGACGTCACCGTTTTCGATCCGCAGTTGCATGCGGTAACCATCGAACTTGATTTCATGGATCCAGCCCTGTTGCGAAGGTGGCCGCGCAACGAGGGTGCAAAGCTGCGGTGCGATCATATCTGGCATCGCATGCTGTGCGCCTCGTTTGCGCCCGTGTGTTTGAGGTGCATGCTCTGATTGTTGAGATCGCGGTTGTTGAGACTGTAATGCCTTGCGCGCGTCGGCGGCGGAACCTTTTCGCGAATCCCAAACGGCGTCAGCTCGTGCAATTTTTGTTGTTGCCTTGTCGAGCATGAATGGCGTTGGCTTTCGCCCCTTGCCTTCTGCGATCTGTTTGAGCGAGCGCCCCGACGCGACCGATTTATCATGATCGAGAATGTCGTTGGTTTTGCCAGTCTTTGCGTATTTGTCGCGATGCTTGATGAGCAGCCAGTTGGTGCGCTTGCCGCCATTGCGGTCGTGTTTCATTCGTACCAGCACCCATTCGCCATGCAATTTTTCGCCCTCAAGTGCGAATTTGAGATCGCCCTTTTTCAAACCTTCATCGGGGTTATTAGCCAGCCAGTATCCGCGATCCCAAACCTGCACAGTGCCGCCACCATATTGGCCCTTGGGAATTGTGCCCTCAAAATCACCATAATCGAGAGGGTGATCCTCGACTTCGACCGCGAGCCGTTTGTCCTGTGGATCGAGCGAAGGGCCACGCGTCACCGCCCATGATTTGAAAACACCATGAAGCTCCAGCCGCAGGTCATAATGCAACCGTGTTGCATCGTGCTTCTGGATGACGAAGCGTCGATGCGGTGATGGCGCGATTTCGATCTGACCGCGCGGCTCCGGGGTCTGCGAAAAATCCCGTTTAGTGCGGTAAGTGGCAAGCTTGGGGGAGGGCATGGCGAATTCCCTCGGATGCGCAGTTTGTAAATGGGGTATCGTGGCCGATGGAACGAAAACCCAGAATACCGGTTGAAGTTCCATGAATAGCTGGCAGGAGTTATGCCATGTTGCCGCGTGCCTATTGGAAGGGGTCGCTGAAATTGTCTCTCGTCGCATGTCCGGTGGCGCTTTACCCTGCAACGACGACTGCGGAAAAAACCCGCTTCCACATGATCAACACTGAGACAGGTAACCGGTTGCGGCAACAGATGGTGGATGCTGAGACTGGCGATATCGTGGATAAGGAGAAAAAAGGAAGGGGGTACGAGGTCGCCAAAGGCAGCTATGTTCCCATCGAGAAAGAAGATCTTGAAGCGATACAGATCGAGAGTAATTACACAATCGACATTGACAGTTTCGTGCCACGTGAAGAGATCGATCAGCTTTATCTTGATCATCCTTATTATATTGTGCCCGATGGCAAGGCTGGCATCGATGCATTCACTGTGATCCGCGATGCAATGAAAAATAAGGAACGCGTGGCGCTGGCACGAGTGGTATTGTCAAATCGCGAGCATATGGTGGCCCTCGAACCGAGGGGCAAGGGACTGATCGCCACCACCTTGCGCTATCCTTATGAAGTGCGGGATGAAACCGAATTCTTCGATGATATTATGACGCCCAAAATTTCCAAAGATATGGTGGAATTGGCAGAGCACATTCTGGAGACAAAGGCGGCGCACTTTGAGCCGGAGAAATTCACAGATGAATATGAGAATGCGCTGAAGGCGCTGATCAAGCGCAAAGCTTCAGGCCAAAAAATCGAAATGCCGAAGCGTGCCGAGCGCGGCGACAACGTTATTGATCTTATGGAGGCGTTACGCAAAAGCCTGAAAGGTGGAGAAGGGAAATCTTCTTCCAAATCCCCATCCTCCAAGTCTCCATCTTCCAAACCTCAATCTACCAAGTCCCCATCCTCCAAGACCTCATCGTCACCTCGTCGTGCGGCCAAAAAGGGCCGCTCGTCCTCACGCATGCGTAAAGCCAGTTAGCCCACTTCCCCGCAGCGAATTGTTACGATAGCTTTCCCGCCAACCGGAACAGAGCGCACGTTCGATGCAGCGGGATTTCGTCCGGGTCATAAAGTGGGGGATTCGCATGAAATTTTTTAGCGTGGCGGCGGTCGCATTTGCATTGACCTCTTTTGCGACATCTTTTTCCGCTGGGGCAGCCGATTATCCGGCTCCGAAAGACGGCGAATGGATTGCGCGGGATTTTAAATTTCATACTGGCGAGGTAATGCCGGAGTTGCGCCTGCATTACACGACTGTTGGCGAACCTTCGGGGCAGCCCGTTGTGATCTTGCACGGTACAACAGGCTCGGCCGCCAGCATGCTGACGCCGGCATTCGCAGGCGAACTGTTCGGCCCCGGCCAGCCGCTGGATGCCGCCAAATACTACATCATCATCCCGGATGCGGTGGGGCATGGCCGCTCGTCAAAGCCGTCTGATGGATTGCGGATGAAATTTCCCCAATACAATTATGACGACATGGTTGAAGCCCAGTATCGGCTCATCAAGGAGGGGCTTGGCATTAATCATGTACGCCTTGTTTTTGGTAACTCGATGGGCGGCATGAATACCTGGCTATTGGGAGCAAAGTATCCGGACTTTATGGATGCTCTGGTGCCAATGGCTTCTCAGCCCAGTGAAATGGCGAGCCGCAATTGGATGCTGCGGCGGATGTTACTCGAGACCATTCGCAACGATCCGGAATGGAATAATGGCAACTACACGACGCAGCCGAAATTCATGAAAATCGCCAGCCTTTTTTTCAATATCGCCACCAATGGCGGTTCGCTGGCATATCAAAAAACAGCGCCGACGGGTGCGGCAGCTGACAAATTTGTCAGTGACCGTCTCGCAGCACCTCTCAATGCGGATGCCAACGATGTTCTCTATCAGTGGGGCTCATCACGCGACTACAATGCTTCGCCTGGTCTTGAACGGATTCAGGCGGTGCTACTGGCGATCAATTCAGCGGATGATGAGCGCAATCCACCAGAAACAGGCATCATGGAGCGTGAAATCAAGCGCGTGAAAAATGGCCAGCTGTATCTCATCCCGGCGAGTGATGATACGCGGGGCCATGGCACCACAAGCATGGCCAAATTCTACAAACAGCAGCTTCAGGACTTGTTGCAGGCGGCACCGCAGCGTGGAATGTAGCCGTTCGGCAAACGCTGCTTGATGAGCATTGAGATTGTCATAGGCAGCGTCTGCCCGATTTTTAAACGGACCGGAAGAACAGAAAAGTTGCGAGGATAAATGTCGGGATCAGCACCAGTGCCGACCACACCATGTAGCCGAAGAAGCTCGGCATCCTTATGCCGGCCTTCCGCGCAATGGCATAGACCATGAAATTCGGCGCATTGCCGATATAGGTGTTGGCGCCCATGAAGACCGCGCCCGTTGAGATCGCGGCAAGTGTCGAGGCTGCGCATTCATCAGCGTCTGCGGATCGCCACCAGCGAGCTGAAAGAACACCAGATAGGTCGGCGCATTGTCGAGGAACGATGACAGCCCGCCAGTCAGCCAGAAGTAGGCAGCGGGATTGCTGCTGCCATTGGCATTGGTCACAAGCGTAAGTAACGATGCAAACGGGCCTTGGGTGCCTGCCTGCAGCATTGCTATCACTGGTACGATGCAGATGAAGATGCCTGCGAACAGGATCGCGACCTCCTGAATCGGCCCCCAGGTGAAACCGTTGGCGTCACGATCTTGCTTTCGCGTAAGCTTCACCGATGCGAGCACGACAATCAGGAAAATTACATCGCGCAATAGGTCCTGGAGCTTAAGCTCGGTGCCAAGAATCTTGAAGGCTATGCCTGAATTCCACTGAGCACTCATGAGAATAGCTGCAATGATAACACCGAGCAGTACGAGATTGATCATGCCGTGAAGCTTCAGCGGTTTATCCGGTGTGGGGTCTTTGATCTTTGTAAAGCGGCCTTCGCGATGGTGCATGTAAAGATCGATCATCATAAACACAGCGAGCACGATGGCCGCGACGATGAGCGTTTCCTGCCATAGATGTTTCGTCGTCCAGAAAAAATCGACGCCTTTGAGGAAGCCGATAAACAGCGGTGGGTCGCCGAGCGGCGATAACGCACCGCCAATATTGGCAACAAGAAAAATGAAGAACACCACAACATGCGCGTTGTAGCGCCGGTCGTCATTAGCGCGGATCAGCGGCCGGATCAGAATCATCGCAGCTCCCGTGGTGCCAACGAGGCTGGCAATCAACGTGCCCGCTGCGAGCAGCACGGTATTTGTAAATACGCTGTCGTGCAGGTTGCCTTCGAGGTAGATGCCGCCAGCAACAGTGAACAGCGCCAGCAGCAATAGAATGAACGGCATATATTCGAGTAACGCCGTATATGCGAGGGTGGTGGTGACAACGCCGAGATCGATAGTTGCGATAAGCGGAATAACGATCAGCGCAGACCAGAATGCAGTAAATTTGCCGAAATGATGCTCCCAGACATGAGGGTAGAACATCGGTCCAGTGGCGATGCACAGAAGAATACCGGCGAATGGCAGCGCCCACACTACGGACAGTTCTGCGCCGTTCAGGCTTTCGGCGGCAAGCGCGGGCGCGGGACTTATGATGGCGAGGAGGGCGCAGGCTCCTGCGAACAATATCTGTGCGTGGTGTGCAATGCGCACTGGCGAATCAACCGTCATGATACGTCCTGGGTATGAAATCAGCGGAGGTAATAAGACGTTTGGACTTAAGGGCGTGGGATTAAGTTCGCGTCGTCAAGAATTCGCCCGCCTTGTAGAGCGCGCGGAATGGCATGCCGGCCTTGGCGAATGTTTCCGTAGCACCTTCCTCGCGGTCCACCATGGTGAGCACCAGCACGACCTCACCGCCAGCTTGGCGCACCGCTTCGACCGCCTTCAGCGCTGAGTCACCCGTGGTAGTGACATCCTCAACCACAACGACGCGCTTGCCATGAAGGCTCTCGGTTTTTGTCAGTCCCTCGACAGAAAGACGTGCGCCATGTTCTTTCGGTTTCTTGCGCACGAAGATTGCGCCGATCGGATGACCCCTCATCCAGGACAATTGCGCGATGGCGCCTGCGATCGGCACTGCGCCCATTTCCAGGCCGCCGACATAATCCACCTGATCATCCTTGAGTGCTTCCAGCGTCAGCTCAGCGAGCAGCGCCGCCCCCTCGGGGTCAAGCATGGTGGGTTTGAGGTTGAAATAGAAGTCGCTCTTGCGGCCTGAGGCCAGCGTGATCTCGCCCCGTCCAAACGAGCGGGCACGAATGATATCTGCAAGGCGGGCGCGGGAGGCGGATTTGGACACGGGTTCTTCTCTTCTTTGAAGCCCATAATGTAAGGGAGCTTGCAGTGCTATGCCACTGCGGCGTCAGGCCATCAACAACGGATCGCCGAGTTTGTACCAAATTCTGCAGCTAACTGGATGCCGGGTGCTGGTTCGACTGAATAGCATCGGCAAAAAGCCTGATGGCTGCGCGCAAGGGTTCCGCAAGCTCCGGGGTGGCAACAATGCCGTCCGAATCTTTTGCCGCACCCAGAAGCGCGACTGTGATCGATGCCTCGGGAACCAGTCGGGCCGACATGGTTTCCAACGTCGTCGTCAATGATGCCAGTGCATGTGTCGCGCGTGGCGAGGTATTGATCAGCGCCACAGGCTTGTCTGGAAATTCAAGGCTTCCCACTAGCCAGTCGAGCGCATTTTTCAAAACTCCGGCAACGCCGCGCGCGTATTCGGGGCTGGAAATCAGAAGCCCATCAGCGCTGCCTATGATGGAGCGAAAAGCAGTGACAGCATGAGGCAGTTGCGCGCCATTATGATCGGGATCGTCGAGGTCTGGATTAAAAAATGGGAGATCTGCGATGCCTTCAAAAAGCGAAATGTTCACGCCAGCGGGAGTAAGTCGGGCGGCGGCACGAAGTATTGCGGTGTTCGATGAAGCTGCGCGAAGGCTGCCAGAAATTGCAATGATCTTCATCAATGAGCCTCATCCCAATTGTGCGCGGCGCGGGCATCCACGTGAAGCGGCACTGACAATAATACCGCCGGGAAAGGTGCATCCTGCATCACGCGCTGCACGACAGGCAATGTTTTTTCAACTTCGCTATCCGGGACCTCGAAGATGAGCTCGTCGTGGACTTGCAGCAACATCTGGGCCGCAAGTTTCTTTTCCGCGAGGGCATCCTCCATGCGGATCATGGCACGGCGGATGATGTCGGCGGCAGTGCCTTGCAGGCGCGCATTGATTGCAGCGCGTTCGTTGAAGGCGCGAACCGAGGCGTTGCTTGCTTTGATATCCGGGTAATGGCATTTGCGCCCGAACAACGTTTCGACATAGCCATGCTCGCGACAGAAATCGCGTGTTGAGTCCATGTAGGCGCGGATACCTGGAAAGCGTTCGAAATATTTTTTGATGTAGGCGCTTGCCTCTTCGCGCGGAATGCCGAGCTGATTGGCAAGGCCGAACGCGGAAATGCCATAAATGATGCCGAAATTGATAGCCTTGGCGCGGCGGCGGATTTCAGCCGGCATGTCCTTCATAGGTACGCCGAACATTTCCGACGCGGTCATGGCGTGGATGTCATCGCCGTCCTGAAACGCCTGCTTCAGGGAAGGAATGTCGGCGATCTCCGCGAGAAGCCGCAATTCAATTTGAGAATAGTCCGCCGAGACCAGTTTATGGCCGGGTGTCGCGATAAACGCACGGCGGATCTTGCGGCCGTCTTCAGTGCGCACTGGAATGTTCTGCAGGTTCGGCTCGGACGATGACAGTCGTCCTGTGGTAGTGGCGGCCAGCGCATAGGAGGTGTGCACGCGACCCGTTTGCGGGTGCATGTAGTTAGGCAAGGCATCGGTGTAAGTGGATTTGAGTTTCGACACCTGACGCCAATCAAGAATCTTGCGTGGAAATTGGTGGCCTTCTTCGGCAAGGTCTTCCAGCAGCGATGCGCCGGTGGACCATGCGCCAGTCTTGGTCTTCTGTCCGCCCGGTAGGCCCATTTTGCCAAACATAATATCGCCGAGTTGTTTCGGGCTGCCAGGGTTTACCGGCTCGCCCGCGATGTCGCGAATCTCGGTCTCAAGCTGTGCTGCTTCCTGTGCGAATTCGCCGGAGAGCCGGGAGAGCACCTGGCGATCCACCATGATGCCACGACGCTCCATGCGCGCCAGCACGGTGACAAGCGGGCGCTCAAGTGTCTCGTATACGGTTTTCATGCGCTCGGCGACAAGCCGTGGCTTGAGCACGTTCCACAGCCGCAAGGTAACGTCAGCATCCTCGGCGGCATACTCCGTGGCTTTGCCAATATCCACCTGATCGAAGCACACTTGGTTTTTGCCGGTGCCAACGATCTCACTAAAACCGATGGTTTTGTGACCGAGCCATTTTTCTGACAGCGAGTCCATGTTGTGTGAGCCGCGGCCTGCATCGAGCACATAGGACATCAACACAATATCGTCGATGCAGCGCATCTCAACGCCGTGCTGGGCAGTCAGCAATACAT
This sequence comes from uncultured Alphaproteobacteria bacterium, assembly GCA_963811795.1. Classification (GTDB taxonomy): domain Bacteria; phylum Pseudomonadota; class Alphaproteobacteria; order Rhizobiales; family Xanthobacteraceae; genus Afipia. Next base: position 180,766 of record CAWESR010000015.1, on the reverse strand, counting down.
CGAACTTCAAATTTTGGCCGATCTTGAGGATGCTTTCGTCCTCAAGCAACGGTTTCAGTATCGCGAGCGCGTCGCGCGCGGTCATTTGGTTCGGTGCGATGCCGCCGGCGAAAAGTCCTGAACCATCGCCGCTCTGCTTGTGGGCCAGCGGCACGTAGCAAACTTCATGGGTCGTAAGTGCAAGCGAAAAGCCGCATAGCTCCGCCTGCATCGGATCGAAACTGGTCGCCTGGGCGTTGAGTGCAAGATGCCCAATTTCATGCGCGCGCGCGATCCACGTTTTGAGTTCATTGAGAGTGCGAATGGTGATGTATTTGCTGCGGTCGATTTTCGGGTCGCGGGCAGCTTCAATACGTGCTGCCGAGAGTGCTTGAGGAGTGAGGGCAGCGCTACGGGGTGCTCTGTCCACCTTGGAAGCTGAAGCCCTCCCTCCCTGGCTTTCCTCCACAGGGGAAGGAGAAAACAAGGTGCCCATCGCCCGTGTATCGGGTTCGCCACCGAGAGGCAGTGTCGAAGGTGAATCCAATACAGGGCTCTGCGCAAACGCGCTCTTCAATTTCTCGTCCGCATTAATATCCGATGGATCAATCTGCGAATACTCGGCGACACGCCGCGTCAGGGTTGAGAATTCCAGCGCTTTCAGAAACGCGATCAGCTTGCGCGAATCCGGTTCGTGCACGGCGAGTTCATCGAGCGGCACATCGAGCTTCACTTTATCGTCGAGCATGACCAACTGCTTCGAGAGGCGTGCCTTCTCGGCATTCTCGATCAGGGCTTCGCGGCGTTTTGGTTGTTTGATTTCGCCTGCACGATTGAGCAGGGTTTCCAGATCGCCATATTCGATGATGAGCTGCGCCGCGGTCTTGACGCCGATCCCCGGCACGCCTGGCACATTATCGACCGAGATGCCCGCCAGCGCCTGCACCTCGACAACTTTTTCTGGCGGCACGCCAAATTTTTCAATTACCTCAGGAATGCCAATGCGACGATCCTTCATCGTGTCGTACATGGTGACGCAGTCGGTCACGAGCTGCATCAAGTCCTTGTCCGATGAAACAATGGTGGCAGTGGCGCCGCGCTCGCAGGCCTCGCGCACATAAGTGGCGATCAGGTCATCGGCCTCGAAGCCTGATTGTTCCAGGCACGGCAGCTCAAAGGCGCGCACTGCCTCGCGGATCAGCGCGAATTGTGGAATGAGATCGTCAGGTGCGGGGGAACGATGGGCCTTGTAGTCGGAATAGAGCTTGTTGCGGAAAGTGACTTCGGATTTATCGAACACGATGCCGAGATGGGTTGGTTGGTTGTCCTTCGGCATCTCGCGCAACAGTTTCCACAGCATGTTGCAAAAACCGAGCACGGCATTGACCTGTAAACCGTCCGATTTCCGGGTGAGTGGTGGCAGGGCATGGTAGGCGCGGAAAATGTAGGACGAGCCATCGACCAGAAAGACATGATCGCCTTTCGTAGGGGCTTTGACGGGTGCGGATTTCGGTGCTTGATCTGGTTTGTTCGGCATGGCCGCAACTTAAGGATTTTCTGCCCGATTGACACCCCTTTTGAGAGGTTTGACGCCTTTACGCAAACAAATGCTATGCCTTAGGTATCAATACCGGTATGACGCGGATGTAAGTCACGCCACCTGGTTTTAAATTTTTCGGACACGTTATTCATGCGCATAGCCATGATCGGCACAGGTTATGTTGGGCTGGTTTCGGGAGCCTGCTTTGCGGATTTCGGCCATCGCGTCACTTGCGTCGATACCGATGGCGGTAAGATCGCAGCACTCAATCGCGGTGAGATTCCGATTTTCGAACCCGACCTGGATCGTCTGGTCGCCACCTCGGTAAAGGCCGGTCGTCTCGATTTTACGTCCGATCTCGCGGAACCGGTCGGCAAGGCCGATGTCGTGTTCATTGCGGTCGGAACACCGTCGCGGCGCGGTGATGGCCACGCGGATCTGAGCTACGTTTACGCGGCGGCTCGCGCCATTGCCGGGGCGCTGCAAGGTTTTACTGTGGTCGTCACCAAATCCACCGTGCCGGTCGGCACTGGTGATGAGGTCGAGCGGATCATTCGCGAAACCAATCCGCATGCGGATGTAGCGGTCGCTTCCAATCCGGAATTTTTGCGAGAGGGTGCCGCAATTCGCGATTTCAAGCATCCGGACCGTATTGTGGTTGGCACCAGCGATGAGCGCGCCCGCAAGGTGCTCGGCGAGGTTTATCGCCCGCTCTATCTCAATCAGGCGCCGATCATGTACACGGAACGCCGCACCGCTGAGCTTATCAAATATGCCGCGAACGCTTTTCTTGCGACCAAAATTACGTTCATCAATGAGATGGCGGATCTGTCGGAAAAAGTCGGCGCCGATGTGCAGGAAGTTGCGCGCGGCATCGGTTTCGACAATCGCATAGGGTCAAAATTTCTCAATGCAGGTCCGGGCTTCGGTGGCTCGTGTTTTCCGAAGGATACGCGCGCGCTGGTCAAGACCGCGCTCGATCATGACGTGCCGCTGCGCATCGTCGAGGCAGTGCTTGCTGTCAACGACAACCGTAAGCGGGCCATGTCGCGAAAAGTCGCCACTGTGCTTGGCGGTAATTTGCGCGGCAAGACAATCGGTGTGCTGGGATTGACCTTCAAGCCGGAGACCGATGACATGCGCGAGGCTCCGTCAATTCCGCTTATCACCGGCTTACTCGATCTCGGTGCGCGGGTGCGCGCCTACGATCCCGTTGGTATGCAGCAGGCAAAGCATGAACTGCCGGATATCGAATACAGCAGCGATCCCTATGCCTGCGCGAAGGATGCCGATGCGCTGGTGATCGTGACCGAGTGGGTGCAGTTCCGCGCGCTCGATATGCAGCAGCTCAAGCGCGAGATGGCGCAGCCCGTTATCGTTGATCTGCGGAATATCTACCGGCGTGAGGACATGGAGGCACTCGGCTTTGTGTATGAGAGCGTCGGGCGCGGGGCGGTTTAGTCCGCACTTCTATCATGATTTTCGACACTCCCCTTCCCATTGATGCGGTTCTCGATGAACTGACGGTGACACTTGCGCGCACAAATACCGCCGTGCTTGTCGCGCCGCCGGGTGCTGGCAAGACCACGCGGGTGCCGTTGGCTTTGCTTGAAGCGACGTCGAATAACAAACACTGGGCAGTCGACAAAAAAATCATCGTGCTGGAGCCGCGCCGGATTGCGGCCCGCGCCGCAGCGGAACGCATGGCGCAAACTCTTGGAGAGAAGGTCGGTGAGACTGTTGGCTATCGCGTGCGTTTTGGTTCAAAAATATCACGCAAGACGCGCATCGAAGTCGTGACCGAAGGCATCTTCACGCGGCAAATTCTGGATGATCCTGAACTGACCGGCGTTGCTGCGGTGCTGTTTGACGAATTCCACGAACGCTCTCTGGATGCCGATCTTGGGCTTGCACTCGCGCGCGATGTGCAGGGTGGTCTGCGCGATGATTTGCGTATTCTCATAATGTCAGCGACGTTAGACGGTGCACGGGTGGCAAAGCTTCTCGGCGATGCGCCGGTGATTGCCAGCGAAGGCCGTGCGTTTCCTGTCGACACACGGTATCTTGGCCGCAAGCTTGATGCGCCGTTGGAACGCCAGATGGCCGATGCCATCGCCATGGCCTTACGTGCCGATCCAGGCTCGGTGCTTGCCTTTCTTCCTGGAGCTGCTGAAATCCGCCGTACGCAAAGTTTTCTCACTGAGCGTGTCAACGATCCGAATATTGAGATTGTGCCGTTGTTCGGTGCGCTGGAAGCGGGCGTGCAGGATCGCGCTATTGCGCCCGCACAGATGGGGCATCGTAAGGTGGTGCTTGCAACATCGATTGCGGAAACATCGCTTACTATCGAGGGTGTGCGGATCGTGGTGGATTCCGGGATGGCGCGGGTGCCGCGTTACGAGCCGGACATCGGGTTGACGCGGCTGGAAACCGTTCGGGCTTCGCGCGCGGCGGTTGATCAGCGTCGTGGGCGTGCCGGGCGCACCGAGCCCGGTGTGTGTTACCGCCTGTGGGACGAACCTCAAACAGCTTCGTTTGAAGCCTATACGCGACCGGAGATTCTTTCCGCCGATCTGTCGTCATTGGTGCTCGATCTTGCGCATTGGGGCGTTAGCGATCCCTCAAATATGGCGTTTCTAGATCCGCCGCCATTGCCGGCATTGACGGAAGCGCGTGCATTGCTGCGCGAACTCGATGCAATCGATGATGCCGGTCGCATCACGGTGGAAGGCAACCATCTGCGCGCATTGGCATTGCCGCCGCGACTTGCGCGCATGATCGTGGATTCACATCGTTTGGGCGTAGGCCAGGAAGCGTCAAACATTGCGGCCATTCTCACGGAACGCGGGTTGGGTGGCGACAGTGTCGATCTCGAAGCGAGGCTCGATCACTTCCGTCGCGACCGCTCGCAGCGTGCGATGAGTGCAAAACAGCTGGTGCAGCGCTGGGCGTCACAAGTGAATGTGAATACCCCCAACCCCTCCCCACAAGGGGGAGGGGAGCAAATGGGCATGTCGACCGGATCAATTCTTTCTCTCGCTTATCCTGATCGCGTGGCGCGCAATCGCGGTAATGGATCGTTCGTGCTGGCGAATGGGCGTGGCGCCGTTATCGATCAAACCTCGGCGTTGGCGCGTGTGCCTTATATTGCGGTCGCGGAATTGACGGGGACAGCGGCGAACGGGCGCATTCTGCTGGCTGCGCCAATCACGCAGGATGACATTGAAGCGCGCTTCGCCGCCCATATTGAGAGCATTGACGAGATTGAATTCGACCGTCACGCGATGGCGTTGCGGGCGCGGCGCAAGAAAAAACTTCACGCCATCACATTGTCCGAGCGGCAACTCTCCATCCAGCCCTCGGGGGAGACGGCGCGCGTACTAGCGGATGGCCTCATCGCGGCAGGGCTGGAACGATTGCCATGGTCGAAGCCGTTGAAGCAATGGCGCGATCGCGTAATGTTTTTGCGGGGTGCAGAAGGTGGCGAGTGGCCGGATTTGTCGGACGCGGCGTTAGTGGACAGTCGTGAGGCATGGCTGATGCCAGCGTTGTTCAACAAGACGTCGCTTGCAGATTTTTCCGCAAGCGATCTGTCAGACGCATTGATGGCACTGTTGCCGTGGGATTTGCGCGCGCGGCTTGATCGCGAAGCGCCGACGCATTTTGAGGCTCCAACAGGAACATCGTTGCCGATCGATTACGAAGCGCCAGAAGGCCCAAAAATTTCGGTGCGATTGCAGGAGTTGTTCGGGCTCAATGTTCATCCATCGATTGCGAAGGGAAAAATTGCGTTGGTGGTGGAGTTGCTGTCACCCGCGCACCGACCGGTGCAGGTCACGCGCGACCTGCCAGGGTTTTGGCGTGGCAGTTACGTTGCCGTGCGTTCCGATCTGCGTGGCCGTTACCCCCGCCATCCCTGGCCGGAAGACCCTGCGAGCGCGTTGCCGACGCGCCGTGTCAAACCGCGCGGTACATGAATCGACGCTGATATTTTCCAGATTTTATGAGGGAAGGAAGCCACGCGCGCTGTCGCCATTAACCTTTCACTCACCATTTTCTCCGAAAAGGTCCTTTTGCCGTGGTTGTGAGACCCAACTCACAGCGCGGGTATGATGAGATCGGTCAACATTCGGTTGGTCAGAAAGTAGGCGTGCCATGCGCAGCATGATGATGTTCGCGACCATTATTACTGTGTCTGGCACTTACATGGCCCAGTTTGCCGATGAGCTGTCGAGCGCAGTTCCGGCGCAGACAAAAGCTGCGCAAGAATCTGCGTCAGCGAAATCCCTGCAAGAAAAATTTATGAATGTATTTGTGTCCCAGCCAGAGAAGGCGCAGCCAAATACGGTCCAGGCCAGCGTGCGCAGCGTTATTGTGCCACGTGATCAGCGCGGTCACTTCCAGACGGATGGTCAAATCGATGGCCAGCGGATTAATTTCATGGTGGACACAGGCGCCTCGGTGATCGCGTTGAATGAACGCTCTGCCGCGCGTATTGGGGTGCGGCCTTCGCGTGGCGATTACACCACGACCGTCAAGACCGCTAACGGTTCGGTTAAGGCTGCGCATACGCGGCTCGCCATGGTGGAAGTGGGAGGGCTTATCGTGCGCGATGTCGATGCCCTGGTGTTGCCTGACGAGGCACTGTCGGAAAATCTGCTGGGCCTATCGTTTTTGTCCAAGCTCAGGCGATATGAATTTACCGGCAGCAAGCTGGTGATGGAGCAATAAGCTCTCGCCATCTGTCTTTTGGATGCCGCAATTCATTCCTAAAAATTAATCCCTATCTTACCCTCGTGTTACGGCGTGAGGCCGTGCATATTTGCAAAGCAATTTGCGCGTGCACGCGCAGGTGATATTTTAGGTATTGTTTTGCGGTAAATCGCTTTCCACATTGTCGAAAAATGCTTTAAAGGCTGATTTTTATATTTGCGCGAGGCTCCTTGAATGTTCCCTAAGCCGAAGCCGGAACTCGTTCCGAACACATATGCCTATGAATCCGAGCCGATGGTGAAGGCAACCGGTTTTCGCGAATACGACGCGCGCTGGCTGTTCGGCAAAGAAATCAACTTGATGGGCATTCAGGCGCTGGGCATGGGGCTTGGCACCATGATCGGCGAGATGGGTGCGAAACAGGAAATCGTGACCGCTCATGATTTTCGTGGCTACTCGGCATCGATTAAATACGCGCTGATTTCGGGACTTTTGGCATCGGGTTGCAAGGTCCATGACATCGGGCTTGCGGTGACGCCGATGGCGTATTTCGCGCAGTTCGACCTGGATGTGCCTTGCGTCGCTATGGTCACCGCCTCTCACAACGACAACGGTTGGACCGGCGTCAAGATGGGGGCCAATCGTCCGCTCACATTTGGGCCGGATGAAATGACGCGGCTAAAAGAGATCGTTCTCAACGCCGACTTCAAGCTGAAGCCTGCAGGCTCGTACCAATTCGTTGAGAATTTTCCCGCGCGCTATATTGCCGATCTCACCAAGCGGCCGAAACTGAAACGAAAGTTGAAGGTCGTGGTTGCGTGCGGCAATGGCACTGCGGGAGCTTTTGCACCAAAAGTGATGGAGGCGATTGGCTGCGAAGTCATTCCGCTGGATACCGAGCTCGATCATACATTCCCGAAATACAATCCAAACCCTGAAGACATGGAAATGCTGCACGCGATCCGCGATGCGGTATTGGCGCATAAAGCAGACATCGGTCTCGGTTTCGATGGAGATGGCGACCGCTGCGGTGTTGTCGATGACACCGGTGAGGAAATTTTCGCGGACAAGGTTGGCGTCATGCTGGCACGGGATATGTCGGCTATTCACAAGAATGCGCAGTTCGTGGCGGATGTGAAATCAACGGGATTGTTCGCAACCGATCCTGTCCTGCAAAAACAGGGTGCGCATACATCTTATTGGAAAACCGGACACTCCTATATGAAGCGGCGCACCAACGAGCTTGGCGCGCTGGCGGGCTTTGAGAAATCGGGGCATTTCTTTTTTAACGCACCGGTTGGACGCGGTTATGACGATGGTCTCGTGTCCGCAATCGCTATTTGCGAAATGCTCGATCATGCGCCTAGCAAGAAAATGTCGGATCTGAAGAATGCATTGCCCAAAACATGGTCGTCACCAACCATGTCGCCGCATTGCGCGGATGAGGTTAAATACGGCATCGTCGCGAAAGTTGTGAAGCACTTCGAGGACGCCAAAGCCAAAGGTGCAAAGGTCGCGGGCCAGCCAATCCGCGATCTTGTTACGGTGAACGGGGTGCGCGTGACCTGCCAAGATGGCAGCTGGGGGCTGGTGCGAGCTTCGTCCAACAAGCCGGAACTGGTGGTCGTGGTGGAAAGTCCGGTGTCCGAGCAGCGCATGCGCGACATGTTCGAGGCTATGGATTCGGTGCTGCGGCCATACCCGGAAGTGGGCGAGTACAATCAGAAGATTTGAGCGGGCCCTTTCGGAGGGGAAAACCGCAATTTTCCTTTCAGTGTGGCCTTAAAGCTACAGCCTCAGCTGGTTCTGAAGTGTTAAGAAAATGCAAAGAACACGTCAGACTGGAGATCACGGTGAAAAAATCTTTACTCGCAAGTGCGGTGGTTGCTCTCTTTATAAGTGGCCCAGGGCTAGCTGCGGATATGTCCGCTCCGGTCTACAAGGCTCCACCGCGTCTGGCAGCGCCAGCCTATAACTGGTCGGGCTTTTATGCCGGCGTTCATGGCGGTTACGACTGGGCTCGCGCGCGCGTTATCGACAATGGGGTGCTGACGGAAGCCAGCGTGACAATGGATGCCGCAATCGGTGGTCTGCTCACGGGCGTAAATTGGCAAACTGGTGCTTTCGTTTATGGTTTGGAAGGTGATTTTGGGGTTACGAACCTGCGTGGGAAGGGCACTGTAGCACCACCACCACCACCACCACCACCACCGCCGCCAACACCCAGTATTTTGACTCCTAATGATTACAAAGTAAATTTGAATGGGCACATTCGTGCACGGCTGGGCTACACCCTTCTGCCGACAGCGTTGGTTTATGTCACTGGCGGTCTTGCGTTGGCAAACTTTGAATTCCGCGAAGGCGGCTCGCCGACGGCCCATTCCTCCGTTTTGACGGGTTGGACGATTGGCGGTGGTATGGAGCATATGTTTACGCCCAATTTGATTGGGCGAGCCGAATATCTCTACGATGACTACGGCAGCCATGACTTCACCCCTGCACCCGGCGATGTCTATAACGTAGGTTTCAAAAGTCACACTGCGCGGGGTGCCCTGATCTGGAAGTTCTGAGTACTGACTTAAAGGTTCTTACAGAAATCAAAAGCACGGCCTGATGGAAATCAGGCCGTGCTTTTTGTTTTCAGAGTTTTGAAAAGCTCGCTGAAATGCGGTCTATGCCGTGCTTGCCGCAGGTATTGGCAGCGCCGTTATGGATTTAATTTTTTCCATGGCAAAGCGGGAGGTGACGTTTTTCAGCGCCACCGCGCTGATAAGTTTTTTGTAGAACAAATCGTAGTTTTGCATATCGGCGACCACAACGCGCAACATATAATCGACATCTCCGGCCATCCGATAGAATTCCATCACTTCCGGCATGGCGCTGACAGCCTCAGCAAATTTCTTCAGCCAGGCATCGGAATGGTCGCCGCTTTCCACCGAGACAAACACAGTGATGCCAAGACCGATTTTGTTTTGATCGACGAGTGCCACCCGGCGCAGGATAATGCCTTCGGCCTCCAGGCGTTGGATGCGCTTCCAGCAGGGGGTCGATGATAAGCCAACACGGTCGCCGATTTCGGCAACCGATAGTGACGCATCGTCCTGCAATACGGTCAGGATTTTGCGATCGATGGCATCGAGGCGACGATGGCTATCAGGAACGATGGGAGCTTCGTTCATTAGAACATTCTTCCATATAGATGGCTGAAAGTCCTAATATAGAGAAAAATCTTCTAGCGCAATGGCCATTTGGTAGGAATTCAAGAAGCTAGCCCGCCTGCTTTAATGCTGCTGCGGATTCCGCCAAAAGCTTTTCAACTTCAGAGCGTTGTGGAGAGGCGAAGGCGCCACCGAAGCGGGTGCATTTCAAGGCCGCTGCAGCGGAAGCAAAGCGCATCGCGGCCTCAAGCGGCTGCTGCTCGGCGACAGCAAGCGCAAACGCGCCATGGAATACGTCACCTGCCCCCAATGTATCCACAGTGTGGACCGGAAAGGATGGCATGTGATGTGGCTGCCGCTGCTCGTCAAGCCAGGTCATGCCTTGGGCGCCGTTGGTGACAGCCAGGAAAGTGGGTGTGAGTTCCGCGATCTTGCGCAGTGCTTCGACATCGTTGGCGCTACCAGCTGTGGCGTGCAGGGCTTCGCTCGAAAAGATGATGTGTGAGGATGCCACCAGAAGCCCTTCCCGCAGTGACATGATGTGATCGGCATCGATCACAACAGGAATATCGCGCCGTCTAGCTTCGACGCAGATATCGGTCACAAATTCAGCGCAGCGATTTTCAGTGAGAATCGCATCGCAATCCTCAAGCAGTATATCGGCGCTTGGCAGCTTGACCTTCCACAGAGCGGGATCGCGATAGGTGACAATGGTTCGCTCGCCGCTGGGATCAATCATGATGTTGGAAATTGGCGTGACCAGTCCTGGCATGTGCACCATGCCGCTACCGTCGATACCTTCTTGCGCCATATCATCGAAAATATGTGCGCTTGCTTTTTCTTTTATATCCCCCATTGGTCCGCTCATCATCACCCGGCCACCGAGCCGGACGATGGCAACGCCAGCGTTGAGAGCGTTACCTCCGCTGAATTCACTGTAATGCGTTGCGCGTTTCTTCATGCCGCGTGCAGGTAAATCGTCGACACGAAACACCAGATCGCGGACAGGCATGCCGATGCAAAAAATCTTTGGCGGTGTGGCAGGTGTTGAGCGGCGTATATTCATGCTTGCTCCCTCACGCTCCATTTGCCGGACTGAATGGAAAACAATTGCTCAGATGTAAGGTTGTTCCCAATCATTGGAACCTGAAACATCCAGTCCCTGGCAGTCTTGCATTTTTGCAATTACATTATGCCAAATCATATGGCCGATATGCCAAATCATATGGCCGATCATTGACATAATCATGATGCCATAATCGGGTTGCGTTCAGATGGCCGTTTAAGGCGATTGCTTGAGCCAATTCGCCACAAGATGATGCGCAATTGCAATAGGATGCGGCCCGGTCAGGCCTTGCGGATGGTGTTTGCCCAGCATGGCAGCGACTTCGCTGCGGTCGAACCAGCGGGCATCCTCAAGTTCAGCCTTGTCCACGATAATGTCGGTGGTGATGGCGCGAGCCGTACAGCCGACCATGAGGGACGATGGATAGGGCCATGGCTGAGACGCATAATAGTGCACGTCGGTGCATTTTATATTGGCTTCCTCAAGAATTTCCCGACGCACGGCGTCCTCGATGGTTTCAGTGGCTTCGACGAAGCCCGCGAGGCAAGACCACATTGTGGGTGGAAATTGTGCTTGTCGGCCGAGCAGACATTTGTCGCCGGAGGTGACATGCATGATAACGACCGGGTCGGTGCGCGGGAAATGCTCCGCCTTGCAACTCGCACAATCACGCTTCCAGCCGCCTTGGGTCATGGATGTGCGTGCACCACAATTGGCGCAATACCCATGACGCTGATGCCAGCTCACCAATGATTTTGCCATGGCAATGGTGGAAAGTTCTTTTGCCGGGATCGCGCCGTTGATGGCGATGACGCGCAGATTTTCGACTGCGACATCGTTGCGCCCCACTAAGCCTTCCGCTGCAGTCTGACTGATGCCCATGCCGAAGATCGCTGCGCCATGGCTCAGTCCCAGAAAAATGGTGCCCGGATTGGCGCCAAATTTGCGCGCCTCATCAAGTGTCAGCAAAGCACGCGGACCATCTGCGCCTTGCGTGACCAAAAGTAAATCGCGATAGACCACATACGCGCGCGCATCGCGATGGGTTTCCAGCGCAAAGAGTTTTTCGGCATCGGTGCGGATATAGGCCGCACGATCGATGGAATGAGAAACGAAAGCTGGTTGTCCGAGTGGGAATGATTCGCTGGATGTCATTGATGTCAGCTCAACCAGATTTTGCGCCGCAGGGCGCCGATGAATGTCTCAAGCTCTTGGGGATCATGCGCGAGCGTAGGCACCACACCCCACACGGGACGCGGCCAGGCGGCATCGGTGTTTCGCCGGGCGATGAGATGGACATGAAGTTGCGGCACCACATTGCCGAGCGCCGCAATGTTCAACTTGTCACATTTGGTGATGTCCTTCAGCACGCGCGCGACTCGGGTGATTTCGGTCATCAGCTGCGCCTGTTCAATTTCGTTTAAATCGATAATTTCGATGGCATCGAGGCGACGCGGCACCAGCAGCAACCAGGGATAGTTTGCATCCTTAATCACGAGCACCCGCGAGAGCGGCAAGTCGCCGATATTGATCGTATCTTTTTCGAGGGTGGAGCTAAGTGACCAGGCGGCGGTGGACATATGTGTTTTCCAGATATTTTGGGCAGCTTTGCAGAGAGCGGCTCTGTAAACAACTCCCGTCACGGGGCGGGTGCTAAGGGTTTTCCCCCGACTAAACAACACGGTATGCGGGGAGGTCCTGCGCTTGCTTTCTGCCGGTTTTGGCCCCAAATAGGGGTGGGAGATTGGCGGTGGACGAGCCACTCGCCAATCGGGTCAGGTCCGGAAGGAAGCAGCCCTAACGAGGTCCGGATCGGGTCGCTCGTCAGTCTCCTACTTCTTCATTGCTGCGTCTGGATCGGCGTCATGTGTGCGAGATCCGTGGCGACAGATTTCCGCAACATGACTTTGCGCAACATGGCTTGGCAAGAATAATCGCGGATCCCCTTGATGACCGATGTTGGACATTCCGGGACCACCCAGAGCGCTCAGACCGATTTGGTTGGTTCCACCGCGACCAGCTCGTTTGCGCCCACTAGTTCGTTTGCGCCCAATGGCTACCGCGTTCTCGCTCGTAAATATCGCCCCACCACATTCGACGATCTGATTGGCCAGGAAGCCATGGTTCGGACCATCTCGAATTCGTTCGAGGCTGGGCGGATTCCTCAAGCCTGGATTTTGACCGGCGTGCGCGGTGTCGGCAAAACGACGACCGCGCGGATTCTTGCACGCGCTTTGAATTACGAATTGCCTGATGGATCTGTGAAAGGTCCAACGGTCCATATGCCGGTACCTGGCGTGAATTGTCAGGCGATCATGGAAAGCCGCCATATCGATGTGCTCGAAATGGACGCGGCATCGCACACGGGCATAGACGATGTGCGTCAGATCACTGACGGGGTACGCTACGCGCCGTCCAGTGCGCGCTATAAGGTCTACATCATCGACGAGGTTCACATGCTCTCAGAGAAGGCGTTCAACGCCTTCCTGAAGACGCTTGAAGAACCGCCCGAGCACGCCAAGTTTGTGTTTGCAACGACTGAAATCCGCAAGGTGCCGGTCACGGTGCTGTCGCGCTGCCAGCGTTTCGACCTGCGCCGTGTCGATGCGGATGTTCTGATGACCCATCTTTCGAGCATCGCAGACAAGGAAGGCGTCAAGGCTGAGTCTGAAGCTCTGGGATTGATCGCGCGTGCGGCAGAAGGCTCGGTGCGCGATTCACTCTCACTGCTCGATCAAGCGATCGCCCATGCAGCAGGTGAAGTCCGCGCCGTGGATGTGCGGCAGATGCTGGGTCTTGCCGACCGTACGCGCGTGATCGATCTGTTTGAATCGCTTGCAAGCGGCGATATAGCCAGTGCGTTCAAGGAATTTCGCGATCAGTACGACACCGGCGCCGACCCAGTGGTGGTGTTGAGCGATCTCGCCGAGTTCGTGAATTTCATTACCCGCGTCAAAGTCGTTCCGGCGACGGCGGATAATCTGGCGCTTGGTGAGACTGAGCGCATGCGAGGTCGCGATTTCGCGGCCAAGCTGTCGATGCGGGTGCTGTCGCGGATGTGGCAGATGCTGTTGAAGGGTATCGCCGAAGTGCAGGCCGCAACCCGGCCGCAGGCGGCAGCCGAGATGGTGCTGGTGCGCATCGCTTATGTCGCGGACCTGCCGACGCCAGACGAGGCGATCAGACTGATTGACCCGAACAGCGCGACGTCTCCTCCACTCGCGGGAAGCAGTGTGTCGCGCGGTGCGCCAGTTGGCACAATGTCTGCCAATGTTTCGTCTGCCAATATTTCGTCTTCGCATGGAGGCTTGTCTGCGCGTGGGGTTGCGTCTGTAGCGCGCTCAAACGGTGAGCCGGCGACGCGTCCACAGATGAGCGCGCCCGTGCTAGTCCAGAGTTCACCGAGCGTGCCGCAACTGAAGCTTTCAAGCTTCACAGAGCTGGTTGCGTTAGCTGCCGAGAAGCGTGATCTGCAGATCAAATCCGCGCTGGAAAATGATTTACGGCTCGTCGGAATGGAAGATGGCCGTCTGGAAGTTGCGCTGGAACGAACAGCAGCTCGATCGATCATCAATGAGCTGTCGCGCAAGCTTGAGCAATGGACCAGCCGACGTTGGACCGTGGTCGTTTCCAACGAGCCAGGTCAGCCGACCTTGCGTGCGCAGTCGCAGGCCGCGAAAGATAAACTGACACTTGGTGTGCATACAGATCCCCGCGTTCAGGCGGTGCTGGCCAAGTTTCCCGGCACGCAGGTGATCGATGTACGTCGTCTGGCGCCAGACGTAGATATCAATGCGGATATTGATGCGCCGGGCGAGGACAGCATCGGCACGTCCGATGATGACAACTAAAAAAACCGCCAGATCGAATGAAAAAATGAGGACAGATCATGGCTGATTTTCTCGGTATGATGAAGCAGGCATCGCAGTTGCAGTCGAAAATGAAAGCGTTGCAGGAGGAGCTTGAGCACGTCGAGGTCGAGGGTGTATCCGGCGGCGGTCTGGTAACGGTGCGGATGACGGCAAAGACCGAAGTGAAGGGCATTACAATCGATCCATCGCTGCTGAAGGTTGAGGAACATGAAATTCTCGAGGATTTGCTTGTAAGCGCACTCAACGATGCGCGCCGCAAGGCGGAAACCGCGATGCAGGAAAAAATGCAGGCTCTTACCGGAGGGCTCGGCCTGCCACCTGGATTAGGTCTTACCTGACATGGTTTCTTCGGTTGCCGGTCCTGAAATTGAGCGATTGATTCAACTGCTTGCACGGTTGCCAGGTCTTGGTCCCCGTTCGGCGCGACGCGCAGCACTGCATCTCATCAAGAAACGTGAAGCGCTGATGACGCCGCTTCTCTCGGCGTTGCAAGTGGCAATCGAGAAAATTCAGGTCTGCAAAACATGCGGCAATATCGACACACAAAATCCCTGCTCGGTATGTACCGATATGCGTCGCGATCCCTCGATCATCGTTGTGGTCGCGGATGTTGCCGACTTGTGGGCGCTTGAACGTGCTCATGCCACAAATGGATTTTATCATATACTGGGCGCGACGCTGTCGCCGCTCGATGGTGTTGGTCCACAGGATTTGACCATCGATGCGCTGGTGGCGCGTGCCCACGATCCGCGTGTGACGGAAATCATCCTGGCGCTCAATGCCACGGTCGATGGCCAGACCACAGCGCATTACATCACCGACATGCTGCAAGATGCCAATGTACGGGTCACGCGGCTCGCACATGGTGTGCCGGTGGGTGGTGAGCTTGATTATCTCGATGAAGGTACGCTATCAGCGGCGATGCGTCAGCGGACGTTGTTCTGACAGCAGTTTAATTTATAATGAGAAGAAGGGTCTGAGCTTGGAGATGCCGATTTCCCGCCGCGGGTTTGGAATTGTGACTGCAGCGGTTGTGATGTGTTGTTTCGCATTGACGTTTTCACGCCTAGCATTCGCAGATCAAAAGGCCAAACCAATTCAGGCTGGTGATGTATTATCAGGCGAATTGACCGCGATGCAGAGCGGCTCCAGGAAAAATCCCTCGACCACCTATCAACTGACCAGCGAGCCTCGTCGCCTGCCAGGCGCTTCGGGTCTGTGCAATCTTGAGGCTGGGCCGGAGACATTCGAGATTGTCATCAACAGCGATGCGGAAGTGGCAGTGCTGGAGCCCTATATCGGCAAGAGCATCGCCTTGCGCGTCAAAGAGATGTCGTGCGCGCAGACTGCAGATCAGATGAGCGATGCTGTCGTCAGCAAATGGAGTGTGGTGACGAAGCGTTAGGCAGGTCCGCTAAAATAATCTGCGGCAATCAGTTCTTTTCCAGTGTGCCGAAATGTTTGCGGTTTTGCAGCCATGCCAGCAACAAAAGGCTTGGCACGGCCACCAATACGCAGATGGCAAAGAAGGCCGGCCAGCCGGTTGCGTTGGCTACATAGCCAGCTCCCGAGGAGAGATAGGTGCGGCCGACGGCTGCGAGTGCCGTTAGCAACGCATATTGTGTAGCTGTGTGAAGAGGATTTTTGCAGAGCGCGGAAAGATACGCGACAAAAATCACGGTGCCGATGGCGCTGGTGAAATTTTCCGCAGTGATGGCAAACGCCAACGCCCATTGGCTTTTGCCGGAAATAGCGAGCCATGAGAACGAGAAATTGGCGACAGCTTGCAATACGCCGCCGATCCAGAGACTCGTTTGCAGGGGGTATGCACGTGCGACAAAGCCGCCTGCAAAGCCGCCGAGCAGCGTTGCCGCAAGGCCGACGCCTTTGACAATAGTTGCATAATCGTTGCGCGTGAATCCCAGGTCGATGACGAACGGCGCTGTCATTGTCCCGGAAAATGAATCAGTGAATTTGTAGAGCACCACGAAGGCAAGGACCGCCCAAGCATGTTTGCGTGTCAGAAACTCCGAAAAAGCCCCATTTGCAGCGTTCCAGATACGGCGGAACGCGCTTTCGCCGCGGCGTGCTTTTCCCGTATGGTGTGATGTCTCGGGCTCGGTCGCGACGAGTGCGGTGATGGTGCCGATCAACACCATCGCGGCCATCACAACATAGCTCCACATCCATGCGGAGGAGCGCGGCAGGCCATTTTCAAACGCGCTGACCAGAAACAACGCGCCAGCGGTCGAGACCAGCATGCCGATGCGATAGGCAGCGACATAGGATGCCATACCTGCCGCCTGCTCGCTTTCAGAAAGGCTCTCGACGCGGAATGCATCAACCACGATGTCCTGTGTCGCGGATGTTGTGGCCACCAGCAACGCACCGAGCGCGACATAAAATGGCGAGCGTGCCGGATCGGTGAGTGCGAGCAGCAGGATTGAAGCAATCAACAGCAGCTGTGCGCAGACCAGCCAGCCGCGCCTGCGGCCGAGGTGTCGTGTCAGGATGGGCACGTGCAGCGCATCGACCAATGGTGCCCAGAGAAATTTCAAGGTGTAGGGCGTGCCAACCAGCGCGAACAATCCGATGGTTTCGAGATTAACTCCCGACTCGCGCATCCATACCAGCAGTGTCGAACCCGAAAGGGCCAAAGGAAGCCCCGACGAAAAGCCAAGGAACAGGACGATGAGAATGCGCCGCTGCAGATAGACCGCCAGCGCCTCGCGCCAGGAGGTACTGGGGCGCGCAGTCATATTTTTGACGGTTTCAGAAGTTGGCATGAATGCGTGTTTACCCGGACTTCCCCAATCGCGGGAAGATGGAGAGCAGTTTTAATTCCCCGCCTGCAGTTTGCGTGGTAATTGCGGTGGAAATAGATCGTTACCGGCCACTTGTGCGACGCGCACTGTTTCGGTCGGTTCGTTCGTGTGGCTGAAGTCAAGCTCCTCGATGCGACCGGCGCGTTTTTCGATCTTGTCGGCAGAAATCAGAATTTGCCGCACGTCCTCATTCACCTGCCCGAAGTGATTTTGCAATTTCAGGACGCGCTCGCGCAACCGGCTGAGATCGTCTGACATGCTCATCACTTCGGTGCGGATCTGGTCGGCGGCATCGCGCATCCGCGCATCTTTTAAGATCTGCTGCATCACCTGGATTGCGAGCATGAGCAAGGATGGCGATACCAGCACGACGCGCGCACGATAGGCCTTCTGAATGATATCATCGAAGCCATCGTGAATTTCTGCGTAAACCGACTCTGACGGCACAAACATCAGTGCGGTATCCTGCGTCTCGCCGGGGATCAGATATTTTTCGGCGATGTCGCTGACATGCTTCATCACGTCTTGTCGTAGCCGCTGAGTGGCTTGCTTTTTTTCTTCCTCGCTCCGCGCGTCACGCAATGCGGTCACGGCTTCGAGTGGAAATTTGGCGTCGATGCACAAAGGCCGCCCATCAGGAAGAAACACCACGCAATCGGGTCGTTTGCCGGTCGAAAGTGTATGCTGAAACGCGTAAGAGTTTTTCGGCATGCCATCCTGCACGATGGCTTCCATGCGCGCCTGGCCGAATGCACCGCGCGATTGCTTGTTGGCAAGCACGTCACGCAAGGTCGTTACCTGCGAAGTAAGCTCAGTGAGGTTCTTGTGCGCGTTATCGATAATACCGAGGCGTTCATGCAGCGCTTGCAGACTGTCCATGGTGTGGCGCGTAGTGTGTTCCATCGATTGCCCAACTTTTTGGGTTACCGAATCGAGCCGTTCGTTGACGGCACGGGTCATGTCCGCCTGTCTGCTAATAAGGGCCTGGCTAATAGCATCGACGCGCCCTGTTGATTCACTCTGTGCACGCAGCATCTCGCCAAGGCGTGTCTCAAGTTCGTGAGCGCGCACCTCCTGGGCAATTGCGAGGGCCCCGTTCTTGCTACCTGTCCGCGCAACCACAACAGCGATGATCAGAACCAGAACCAATACCAGTGCGCTGATTGCGAGGAGTGCAATAAAAAGAATTTCGTTCATGTCATCCTTGTAGCGCGATTCGGCAGCTATTCGCGAACGAATGCAGAACATTTAGGGTTAACAAACCCATAATTTCTATGGTTAACAGAAGGTAAATCGGCGAAGAGGTGAGCCGAAAAGGTCTCTGTCGTCTGCGGATTTGACCCTGACAAGTGCACCCATTACATCGGCGCAGATGGCCATTCGTGAAATCATCAGTCTTCCAGATCCGCGCCTTCGGCTTGTCTCAAAACCCGTTGAGGCGATCACGGCGGAGGTGCGCGCGCTAGCCGCCGACATGTTTGAAACCATGTATGACGCGCCAGGTATCGGGCTTGCCGCCATTCAGGTCGCGATTCCGCTGCGTCTGATCACCATGGATATCGCCAAGAAGGAAGGCGAGACCAATCCGCGCGTTTTCATCAACCCGGAAATTCTCTCGTCCTCTGAAGAGCTGTCGGTTTACGAGGAAGGCTGTCTGTCGATCCCTGAATATTACGGGGAAGTTGAGCGGCCTGCGCGGGTGCGTGTACGCTTCATGGATATCGATGGTAAAATTCATGAGGAAGACGCGGACGGTCTATACGCCACCTGCATCCAGCACGAGATCGATCATCTCAATGGTGTGCTGTTTGTGGATTATCTTTCCAAGCTCAAGCGTGATCGTGTGCTGAAGAAATTCACCAAGGCCGCCAAGCTTGCGGCGAAATAGCCGGGCATGTTATGTCCCTTCGCCTGATTTTCATGGGCACGCCGGATTTCGCGGTGCCGACATTACTTGCGCTTGTGGCTCATGGCCATGAGATCGCAGCTGTTTATACGCGCGCGCCGAAACCTGCCGGACGCGGGATGAAATTACAGGCAACGCCAGTCGAGCAAGAGGCGCGGCGGCTCAACATTCCCGTGCTGACACCGACGACATTGAAGACATCGGATGCCGAAACTGCGTTCCGTGCGCACAATGCCGATGCCGCGGTGGTGGTGGCTTATGGCATGATCCTGCCGCAAAATATTCTCGACGCGCCGCCGCTTGGTTGCTTCAACCTGCACGCCTCGTTATTGCCGCGCTGGCGCGGGGCCGCGCCGCTCAACCGCGCGATCATGGCAGGTGACGCTGAGAGCGGTGCCATGGTGATGAAGATGGATGCGGGGCTTGACACCGGCGATGTTGCGATGGCTGAGCGTATCGCCATCACAGATACGATGACCGTGACCGATTTGCATGACGCGCTGGCGCCGCTTGGTGCGGACTTGATGGTGCGAGCAATGGGTGCGTTGGAGCGCAATCAGTTGCAACTGACGAAACAAAGTGAACAGGGCATCACCTACGCAGCCAAGATCGACAAAGCTGAGGCGCGCATCGATTGGACCAAGTCCGCGCGCGAGGTCTTGCGTCATTGTCATAGTCTGTCGCCATTTCCAGGCGCGTGGTGCGAGGTGGTACTCGAAGGCGAGCCTGTGCGTGTAAAAATTTTGCGTTGTATTCTTGCAGAAGGATCTGGTGCGCCAAGCGAATTGCTCGACGATCAACTGACCGTTGCCTGCGGTAGCGGTGCAATCCGCGTGCTGGAGTTGCAACGTGCCGGCAAGCAGCCGATGAAGGCTCATGAATTTCTGCTTGGTACTCCGCTGAAGCCGCCAATGCGGGTGGGCTGATGCCTCGCTATAAACTTATCATCGAATATGACGGCGCGCCTTTCTGTGGATGGCAATTTCAGGAGAATGGCCCGTCAGTGCAGGGCGCGCTTGAGGTTGCTGTGAAAGCAATGACCGGCGAGGATGTACGCGTGGCTGGCGCCGGACGCACCGATGCTGGTGTCCATGCGTTGGGACAGATCGCTCATCTCGACATCGCCAGAGACTTTAAGGCAAATACCGTTCGCGACGGATTGAATGCGCATCTGCGCCCACACCCGATTGCTGTGTTGGCGGTGGAGATTGTGCCGGACACATTCGATGCGCGGTTCTCCGCAATAAAACGACATTACCTTTATCGCATCGCCAATCGCCGCTCGAATCTCGCGCTCAATGCCGGTCATGTCTGGCGTGTGGCGCGGACACTCGATGTGGATGCAATGCACGAAGCTGCGCAGGTTCTGGTCGGCAAGCACGACTTCACGACGTTTCGTGACACAGAATGTCAGGCGAAGTCCGCGGAGAAAACTCTCGATGTGCTCAATGTCACGCGCGACGGTGAGAACGTTAACATCACCACTTCGGCGCGTTCGTTTCTGCACAGCCAGGTCCGTTCAATGGTCGGTTCGCTGGTGTGGGTCGGCCATGGCCGCTGGACCGCCGATGATATGAGGCGTGCGCTTGAGGCCCGTGACCGCGCAGCCTGTGGTCCTGTCGCCCCGCCGGATGGGCTCTATCTGGTGCGGGTGGAGTATTGATCGTTATTCCCCTCTCCATGTGGATAGGGGAGAAGTGTCAGCGCGTAATTTTTTCAACGTATCCCAGAACAGCTCCTCACCATGGGAGACCTTTTCGTTCCAATGGTCGGCGGCATTGTCGTCGGCCTCATCAGTGATGAATTTGAAGGCGCGCCAGGGGATGCCATGACGTGCGCAGACATGCGCGATGGCGAACAATTCCATATCCACCACGTCAATCTTGTTCTCCATCAGCCATGGATCGGTGGAGGTGACGAAACTGTCACCGGTGCCGCAAATCGCGTCGCCGTGACCTGAAGACAAACAGTCCCATTCAGGCGAGAACGGTGTTTGCCCGCGCGGCGCCAGCGGCATGGCCATCATGTCGCGCTGAATGACGTGGGAGATTTCCACGAGGCCATGGATCGTCTTGGTAATCTTGCCTGCCGTGCCGTAATTGACAACGAGTGCCGGTCTCAGCGTGAGCAGCGCCAACGTGGTCATGCTTGCAGCATTGACCTTGCCGACGCCGGTATAGATCACCTCGACGCCGGAAGGCGCGCGCGCCTTGGAGAGTTCAGTATCGATGGCCGTAAGAATGAGGATTTTGCCGCTCATGCTGCGCTTAACTCACGCAAAATATCGCTCCAGCACGCCGCGATAGATGGCCGTCAGTTTCTCAAGGTCGGAAACAGACGTGCGCTCGTCAATCTGATGCATGGTCTGACCGACCAGTCCGAATTCCAGCACGGGACAGTAATCGGTAATAAAGCGGGCATCTGAGGTGCCGCCGCCTGTGTTCAGTTCAGGATTGCGGCCTGTCACTTCCTGGATAGCGGCGATAACGAGATCGGTGAAGGCACCACGCTCCGTGCGGAATACATCCGCATTCGATGGCTCCCAGACGATATGCGCTTTGATCCGGTTGCCGTTTGCCTTCATCAGGCGTTCTTCGATCAGCGCCTTCAGCGAGCTTTGGGTGTGACAATCGTTATAGCGGATGTTGAAACGCGCGCGTGCCTGTGCCGGAATGACGTTCCATGCCGGATTACCGACATCCACCGAGGTAAATTCGAGGTTCGATGGCTGGAAGTGATCGGTGCCTTGGTCGAGCGGATCACCGCTTAAGCTTGCGATTAATTTCGCGATATCAGGAACTGGATTGGCTGCACGATGCGGGTAGGCAACATGACCTTGCGTGCCCTCGACCATGAGTGTGCCGGAAAGTGAACCGCGCCGGCCTATCTTGATGCAATCGCCGATCTCGTTGACGTTACTTGGTTCGCCTAACAGGCAATGATTGAATGTCTCACCACGCGCGGCGGCCCATTTCAAAAGCTTGATGGTGCCGTTGACCGCGATGTCTTCTTCGTCGCCGGTGATCAGGAACGAGATCGAGCCTTTAGGTTTGCCGCCGGTTGCCGCAAGATAACCCAGCGTAGCGGCAACGCCACAAGCAATCGCGCCTTTCATATCGACAGCACCACGGCCATAGAGAACGCCATCCTTGACGTCGCCCGCGAATGCATCGTGCGACCATGCCGCGGCATCGCCCGGCGGCACCACGTCGGTGTGACCGGCGAAGGTCAGGTGCGGCGCGGTCGTTCCGATGCGGGCGTAAAGATTGTCGATGTCTGCGGTGCCCGGTTCGCTGAAAGTGACACGGTGCACGTCGAAGCCCGCGGCCTTCAAGAGATTTTCAAGCACACTAAGTGCGCCTGCATCCGCCGGCGTCACTGACGGACAGCGCAACAAATCGCGGGCGATGGAAAGGGAATCGGTTGTCATCAGTCTCGCAGCAATTCGTTGATACTGGTTTTGGAGCGGGTTTTCTCGTCGACGCGCTTGACGATGACGGCGCAGGCAAGTGAAGGGCCGGGCGATCCATTCTTAAGCGGCTTACCTGGCAATGAGCCCGGCACCACGACGGAATACGATGGCACCTCGCCGATAAAGGTTTCGCCCGTTTCACGATCGACAATCTTGGTGGACGCGCCAAGAAATACGCCCATTGAGAGCACCGCGCCCTTGCGCACGATCACACCCTCAGCCACTTCCGAGCGCGCGCCAATAAAGCAATCATCCTCGATGATGACGGGTCCCGCTTGCAATGGCTCAAGCACGCCGCCGATGCCGACGCCGCCGGAGATGTGTACGTTCTTGCCGATCTGGGCGCAGGAGCCGACTGTGGACCACGTATCGACCATGGTGCTTTCATCGACATAAGCACCGAGATTGACGAAAGATGGCATCAGCACAACGTTTTTGGCAATGTAGGCCGAACGACGCACGATGGCGCCGGGCACCGCGCGGAAACCGGCGGCGCGAAAGTGGTTTTCACCCCAGCCCTCGAATTTCGACGGCACCTTGTCCCACCAGTTCGCGCCACCCGGCGCACCGGAAATTGGACCCATGTCATTGAGGCGGAACGACAGCAGCACGGCCTTTTTCAGCCATTGATTAACATGCCACTTGCCATCGGTCTGGCGCTGCGCGACGCGTACCTCACCCTTGTCGAGCAGGTCGAGCGCATGGTCCACGGCTTCCCGAACCTCACCCTTGGTTGCGGCCCCAATGGTGTCACGGGCATCAAAGGCCGCATTCAGTGTTGTTTCGAGAGAGGAGAGAGACATTGTTATTCCTTAAGACGAAAGCGTTTCGTGGACTCACATATGCAGAATGTAAACAGAGCTTTTGTCGGTATTTAGGGGACATGAGTCAAGCAGTGGGTACTTTCTTCCCTCTCCCCTTGTGGGAGAGGGTGCCCGAGTGAAACGAGGGCGGGTGAGGGGCGTCGTCACAATAATCTATACCCCTCACCCGGCTTAGTTTCGCTTCGCTCAACTTCGCTTCCCTCTCCCACAAGGGGAGAGGGAAGAAAGCGCCTTGGCGAGATGTCCCACCTTCGCGGGGGCGATGATTTGCCAAAGACTTGCTAAGACTTCAATGCGTAGCGTCGAGTGCCACCAAAAATCCTGTCAGATTATCCGTTATATGATCCACGTAGGCTGCATCTCGCCCTTCCAGCTCCCAGTCCTCCCGCACCACATTCTTGGTCCCGTCGGGCACCACCAGCACAGTCGTCATGCCGAGATCATGCGGGACGACCAGATTGCGCGAGAGATCCTCGAACATGGCCGCGCACACCGGATTAACATCGTGACGCTTGAGAAAACGTTGGTAGGTCTGGTGTGCGGGTTTTGGCTCAAGTTCGGCGGCAACGATATCAAACACATCCTCAAAATGTTTTTCGATACCGAGCCGCTCCAGCACCTTCGCGGCATGTGCGCGTGATCCGTTGGTGAGGATCAATTTACGGCCAGGCAATTTTTCGATCGCCGCCCCCATTGCCGGGTTAGGCTCAAGTGGCGAATGGTCGATCTGGTGCACATATTCCAGAAAGTCCTCGGCGTGCAGGCCATGTTCCGTCATCATGCCGCGCATGGTGGTGCCATAGCGTCGATAATAGTCTTTCTGGATTTTGAAGGCTTCAGTCTTCGAAACCTTGAGATAATCAGCCACGAAATCCCGAATGCGCACGTCCACCTGCTGCCAAAGGTTGACGTGGTGCGGATAAAGTGTGTTGTCGAGATCGAACACCCATGTCTCAATATGGGCGAAGTTACGTTGCGGCTTGTGCATCATGGCATTCCAAATCGCAACGTCTGGCCTGCGCCATTGTTCATATCTACTGTTGCATACCCACTCGTAGTGAGGCCACGTGCCGAGCAATCGCCTTGTTCAGAAAATTCGAACTGGGTTTCGCGGGTGCAAAGCATGGTGTTGCCGCCCCAGTTTAATGGCTTGCCTGCAATTTTGATGGTTCGTCCGTCATGGTCGGCGGCTTCCGCAAAACTGTAGATGTTCCGTGGCCGCCCCATGATGTCGGGATGCAGGCATCGACCTGGTTCGATGCGGTACCAGCCTCGGCTGGTTAAAGCTTTGCCATCATCGAGGGCGATCGAGGCCATTACGCGATACTGCGTGTCGTTGCACCAAGTGAGGCCGGTTGAGGAAGGCGATTGAACGGTATCGATGATGGTGTCGAAGAAATTTGTCGCCTGCGGTGCTGCTGCAGTGAGGCTATGAGCCTTCAAAAAGGCGTTCAACGCAGCCTGTGTCTTGGGGCCATCGACGCCGTCGATGGGAGCCGCGTCATATCCTGCAATGACGAGCAAACGCTGGATTCCGGCAAGCCGTGCCTGCTCGTCATCATATTCAGCGCCTTCGGCAAGATACGCCACTTGATTGCCGTCCTCAGCGATGGTGGGCTTAACTTCGGTGAATGGCACGGCGGTCTGGTCGCTACGGCACTGGCGTGCGGATGCGATGACAAAATCATTCGACGCGACGCAAAAATTGTCAGTGCCATTTTGCAGTTCGGGTGATGAGCCATAGACCGGTAATGCGCGCGCGTGGAGCAGAATGCGCTCAACATCAAGCGTGCCTTGTGCGACCACGCGACATTTTGCCGGATCGATACGAAACCAGCCCCGCGTTGCGGTGGTGTTTTTGTTGTCGATGCCGATGGCAGTCTCAACCACATAGCTCATGCGGTTGCAGATTTTGAAATCCGCACGAGCTTCGCTTGTCAACGCGATAGCCAGAACAAGTCCGGCCACGACAACTGATAAAAATGTGCTCTGGCGCATCACTTGTGGATTAGTGTACCGGTGCCTTGATCGGTGAACAGTTCTAGCAGCACGGCGTGCGGTGTCTTGCCATCGATGATGACCACGCCCTCGACACCGGCTTCCAGCGAATAAATACAAGTCTCGACTTTGGGGATCATGCCGCCTGCAATGGTGCCGTCGGCGATCAGCTTGCGTGCATCCTTGATTGAAAGTTCTGGAATGAGCTTCTTGGATTTGTCGAGCACACCGGGCACATCGGTCAAAAGCAGCAGGCGCTTGGCCTTCAAGGCGCCAGCAACAGCGCCTGCGAAGGTGTCGGCGTTGACGTTAAAGGTCTGGCCAGTGCTCGATGCGGCAAGCGGCGCCAGCACCGGAATCAGCTCGTAACCGATAAGCTGGTTCAACAATGTAAGATCGACCTTGTCAGGCTCGCCGACAAAACCGAGATCGACAACCTTCTCGATGTTGGAATCCGGATCGACCATGGTGCGGGTTGCCTTGGTGGCAGTGACCATGTTGCCATCCTTGCCGCACAGTCCGACGGCCTTGCCGCCAGCCTCGTTGATGTGGCTTACGATCTGCTTGTTGATCGAACCGGCCAGTACCATTTCGACAATTTCGATAGCTGCAGCGTCAGTGATGCGCAGGCCGGCGGCGAATTCCGATTTGATGCCGAGCCGGGTGAGCATTGCTGCAATCTGCGGTCCGCCGCCATGCACCACCACCGGGTTGATCGCGGTTTGCTCCAGCAGCACGATATCGCGGGCAAATTGTTTGGCGAGCGCTTCCTCGCCCATGGCATGGCCGCCATATTTGATGACGATGGTTTCGTCATCGTATTGTTGCATGTGTGGCAGTGCTTCGGAAAGAATCCGGGCCTGATCTTGTGGGCTGATGTGGGGCAGATCGATCATGGGCTGGTCTCTGTTTATCGACGGGTCACTCGCGTTCTAGCCGATTGGGCGGCGAGCGCAAAGCTGCGCCTTTCATCATCCGGTACGTTCTCGCAGGAGGCGCACCATGGCGGCACGTAGTTGGGGCATTCCGGCGCCGGTGTGTGAGGATGTCACGAGGACTCCAGGGAATGCGGCCGGATGCTGTGAAAGCGCCGCGATTGTCGCGGTGATGGTGGCGTCTAGGTCATTTGGTTTAACCTGATCGGCTTTGGTCAGGACCACCTGATAGCTCACAGCAGATTTATCCAGCGTCTTCAGGACGTCGGTATCGACGTCCTTGAAGCCGTGGCGGGCATCGATCAGCACATAAACGCGAGCGAGATTGGCGCGGCCCTGCAGGAAATTATGAATGAGCGAGGTCCATGAGGCGATCTTGGCCTTCGGTGCGGAGGCGTAGCCATAGCCCGGCATGTCAACCAGTCTCAGATGAGTTGTAGCGTTGCTGGATAATGCGGGGACTTCGAAAAAAATCAGTTCCTGAGTACGTCCCGGTGTGTGCGAGGTCCGTGCCAGCGCATTGCGATTGGTCAGGGCATTGATGAGGCTTGATTTCCCGACATTTGATCGTCCCGCGAAGGCGATCTCCACGCCGGCCATCGGTGGCAAAGTCTCAATGGAAGGTGCGGCCCAGAAAAATTGCCAATCACCTGCGAACAGCTTCCGGCCAGTTTCGATCAACTCCGCATCAATGTCGGTGGTCATGCGAAGGTTCTGCCCAATGAAACTGCAAAATGGAAACTGCTTAATAAACTCCTGGCGCGGAGTTAGGATGTCGGGAAAACTTATGTCGTTTTTTTGCTGGCGAAGACCGCCTTCAGATTATCGAACAGTTCAATCTTGGCGCCATTTTTCTGCATGATGTAGCCCTGCTGCACGACGGACAGAAGGTTATTCCAGGCCCAATAAATGACGAGGCCAGCAGGGAACGAGGCCAGCATGAAAGTGAAAATCAGCGGCATCCAGTCGAAGATCATCTTCTGCGTTGGATCTGGCGGTGTGGGGTTCAGCTTCATCTGGAACCACATCGTGATTCCCATGATGATCGGCCAGGCACCAAGCGCGAGGTAAGCCCCGACAACCGGAAGATGGGTGGGATCGAATGGCAACACGCCGAACAGGTTGAACAGGTTGGTTGGGTCCGGTGCGGACAGATCCTTGATCCAGCCGAAGAATGGCGCATGTCGCATTTCGATGGTGACGAACAGCACTTTGTAGAGCGAGAAGAAGACCGGAATCTGGATCACGACGGGCAGGCAGCCCGCGACAGGATTGATCTTCTCCTTTTTATAGAGCTCCATCATTTCCTGCTGCTGCTTCATCTTGTCGTCAGGATACTTGTCTTTCAACGCCGCGAGCTGTGGTTGCACGGCCTTCATCTTGGCCATCGAGGCATAGGACTTGTTGGCCAGCGGGAAAAACACTGCTTTGACTATGACCGTCACAAGCAGAATCGCGACGCCGAAATTGCCGACCAGCTTGAACAGCGTGTCGATCAGCCAGAACATCGGCTTGGTGATGAAATAAAACCAACCCCAGTCGATCAGGAGTTCGAAGCGATTGAGTTTGAGCTGTTTATCATAGGCATCGACCGTCGCACTTTCCTTGGCGCCCGCGAACAGGCTGGTTGCCGTGCTGGCGTTGCCGCCAATTGCGATTGTCATCGGGTCGAGCAGATAATCGGTCTGATAGGTGCGCGTGCCGTTTACGAGATTCGACGAATAGCGCGCCTGTTGTGATGCGGCTGGGTTTGGCAATAGCGTCGCCGCCCAATACTTGTCAGTAATGCCTAGCCAGGCATTGGTGACTTTGAAGCTGACCGACTTGGCCTCGTCGATTTTCTTGTAGCCATATTCCTGCAAGCCTTGATCGCCGAGTACGCCGACGAGACCTTCATGCAGAATGTAATATCCTGAGACGGCTGGCGTTCCGTGACGTGAGATCAGGCCAAACGGGTAAAGCGTGACCGGCGCGTTGCCGATATTGGAGACATCATCTTTGATGGTGAAGAGATATTTGTCGTCGATGGAAATGGTGCGCTTGAAAGTCAGACCAGTGCCGTTGTTCCAGGTCAGCGTAACCGGTGTTGCCGGTGTCAGAGTGTTTTTGCCTTCCTGCGTCCACACGGTGTCTTGATCCGGCATTTTGATCGTTGCGCCTGCCGCAGGAACGAATCCGAATTCCGCGTAATAAGGCTCCTTGGTGCCGGATGGCGAAAACAGCACGATCGCGGGTGATTTAGGATCGACTGTCTCGCGGAATTTGACCAAAGCGATATCGTCGATGCGGGCGCCCTTTAATGCGATGCTGCCGTTGACGCTTGGCGTATCGATTTTAATTCGCGGCGAGGCGGTAATCGCGGTTTCGCGGCTTACGACTTGCGCGGGGGGCGCTGACTGCTTTGGGGCCGGTTGATCGATCCCAGGCGTGCCGGCCGGTGCAGGAGGGGTTGAGGCCTGACTCTGCGCCTTTTCAGCGGCACGCTGTTTTTCCATCTGTGGGATGCTGTAGAAATATTGCCAGCCGATCAATACAAGGCCTGACAGAATGACAGCGAAGATGGTGTTGCGATTATCGTTCATCGTTCAGGTCTCGTCATTCTGCTTGGGTTCGATTGAAAAAGATTGTTGGTCCTGTGGTCCGCGACGCTTCGAATTTTGATGTTCGAGGCGCTGGAGTGTCGAGCGGAGATCCTCGAGCATGGTTCCAAAGTCGCGTTCCAGTGCAGCCCTGCGGCCCACTACCACATAATCATGATGAGGGCGCATGGATATGGCATCCAGCCGTTTCACCAATTCGCGAAGCCTGCGGCGAACGCGGTTTCTCTCCGTAGCGGTGCCAACTTTTTTGCTCACGGTGAAGCCAACCCGGACCGGTCCGGTATCGTCGCGGGGCCGGCTCTGTACCACAAAGGCCGGGCTAGCCATGCGCGCTCCCTTGGCGGCTGCAATAAAATCGGCGCGCTGCTTCAACCGGTCCATAATTTCAACCGGCGCCTAAAAACATAAGAATACGGTCTCTGGAAAAAGAGGCTGTTTAGGCGCTCAAACGTTTGCGGCCACGTGCACGGCGCGCAGCAAGAATCTTGCGACCGCCAGTGGTGGCTAGACGCGCGCGAAAACCATGACGGCGCTTGCGCACCAGTTTGCTGGGTTGATAGGTCCGCTTCACGGGCGTTCTCCGCTGACCGGGCAATTCGCCGATTAAAATGATAAAATCCGACAATGTCGGCCCAATTCCGGACCATTTTTCAGTGCATCAAGGTGCCGTTTGGGCCCCAAAATGCACCGGCCCGGTCGGAACCGGGCCATTGCGGACAGTTAGGCGGGCTTATACGGGAGCTGCCTGTTTTCGTCAATCTTTGGCTTTAGCCTGAAGGGTGAGTAGCCAGCGTTCAGGATGAAACGTAACTTGGCCGTATTATAGGGGAATTGGACTATTTTCCGGGTGCTTTCCGGATTTGACCCGAACGGGTCAGGAGCGCATCCTGAATTCAAGGGTTTCCAGCGTTGGGTGGGCAGCCATTGATGATGTCAATGCATGACCAGGAACTGGATATGCCACCATCCCGGCCGCGGCCGAGGGGGCGGTTTGGGTTGTCCGGCAAGCTTTTATTGCTGACGCTGCCTTTTATCCTGATTGCGGAAATCCTGATCTACGTTCCTTCGATCGCCAATTTCCGGATCAATCAACTCAACGATCGGTTGGCAGCTGCAAGCACCGCTGTGCTGGTGCTCGATGCTGCGCCGAATGGAATGATCCCCGAAGACCTGGCGCAAAAAATTCTTTCCAGTATTGGCGCGCGCGCAGTCGCGATCAAGACCGGCCAGCAGCGTCATCTTCTGGCTGTAGCTGATATGCCGTCCACGGTCGCATATGACGTTGACATGCGTTCGATTACGGTGGGCTCCGCCATTATCGATGCGTTCCGCATGATGATGCGCAATGGTGATGAGGTCATTCGTATCACTGGGCCTGCGCCGGACGGTGGTCAATTCCTTGAGGTGGCGGTTGACGAGAGGCCGTTGCGAAATGCGATGTATCGTTTCTCGGTCAATGTCTTGCTGATGTCGCTGGTGATTGCCATGATCACGGCGGGCCTCGTTTATTATGCCTTGCATTATCTTTTTGTGCAGCCGATGCGGCGCATGACTGCGAACCTCGTCGGATTCCACGCAAATCCGGAGAGTCCCGCGCGCATTATTACGCCGTCCCGCCGCAGCGATGAAATCGGCATGGTCGAGCGTGAACTTGCCGATATGCAGCGCGATCTCGTGTCGATGCTGCATCAGAAAAGTCACCTCGCAGCACTTGGTCTGGCAGTATCAAAAATCAATCACGATCTGCGCAATCTACTTGCTTCATCGCAACTGATATCAGATCAACTCGCCAGCGTGCCGGATCCGCGTGTGCAGCGTTTTGCGCCAAAGTTGATGCGATCGCTGGAGCGTGCCATCGCATTTTGCCAGTCGACGTTGTCCTATGGTCGGGCGCAGGAGGCGCCGCCTGATCGCCGCATGATTCTTGTTGAACCGGTGCTCAATGAAGTGCGTGAATCTGCAGGATTCGGCAGCGATGCCACTGACGGCGCGATTACATGGATTAATGCAATTGAGAATGGCCTTACCATCGATGCCGATCCCGACCAGCTGTTCCGGTTATTGCTCAATCTGGTGCGCAATGCTGTCCAGGCACTGGATAGCGGGAAATCGAAAGGGATGCAGAAACAAATCCGCATCACCGGTCGCCGTGAAGGCACGGTAACGATCCTGGAAATTTCAGACACTGGCCCTGGCGTGCCCGAAAAAGCCCGCGAGCATCTGTTCGAGGCATTTCAAGGGTCTTTGCGCGAAGGCGGAACCGGGCTTGGTCTCGCTATCGCTGCGGAACTGATCCATGCGCATGGTGGTGATCTGCGGCTTGTAGAGGGCACCATCGGGGCCACGTTCCGCATTGCCATTCCCGATCGCGCCGTTGAATTGAGCAGTCGGCGCGAGGAGCGTGCGCGCGCCTGAATCTTAAGGATTTTTGCTGCAAAATAGCCTGGCTTCGGACCTTGCCAAGCCAAGGCGGAGCCGGTAGCTATGGCCTTCTTCGCGATGGGCTTACCTAGCCGCTGTCATTTGCGAAATGCGCCCGTAGCTCAGCTGGATAGAGCACCAGACTACGAATTTGGGGGTCAGGAGTTCGAATCTCTTCGGGCGCGCCATTACTTTTAAGAATCACTGCTTACTCACTTGCCTCAGCGAGCGCTGTTCGATTTGTGTTCTTCCGTTATTTCTTCCGCGGATCGTCAGCAGGATTAACGTAGGTCACACCTTGCGGCCCCATCCCATGCAGCTGCAGAATTGTGTCTTCAGTGACCCATGCATAATGAGTCATGCCTTTCGCGACATACGAATATCCGCCAGCTTTGACCAGCGTACCTTTTTCCTTATCGAGCTTATCGCCAGTTCCGATGTTGAAGCTGCCTGACAGGACGGTGACATTTTCATCATTCGGGTGCGAATGAGCCGGGATGGCAAATCCGGCTGGCAACTTAAGACGAACAACGTACATGCCCTCTTTCGACGGGTCGCCTTTTATAACTGCGAACTGGGCACCCGGGGCGTAGGTAGCAGGCGCCATCCACTTCAGGTCGTCCGATTCCATCGTGGTGGCGTGATCTTGCGACGCACCGTGCCCGGCCGGTGCCTGCGCGAAGGCATTCAGCGCGACGACTGCGACTGCAAGCCCCGCAACCGCAGTTGCAGTCGCGAACCGCAGGCTATGATTCCAGTGAGTATTCGCAATTTGTTGCATGTGCACCCTCCGGATTTGAAACTGTAGAATGCATTTAGGTGGTGAATTCTATTTCATTTCTGCAGCCAGCTCGCCGCTAATTCGAAAAGATCAACGCTTAGTGATCAGGATTTCTTGGTGAATACACGTTGCCGATAAGTGCAAGTAAATCATCGCCCGTCGCTCTCAAGCCTGTGATGACAGTGAGGCGCCTGCACGCTGCATCAGTGGCTTATTATGTGGTATTGTTGAGGGTCGCATCCAGGAACCGGTTAATCGGAGTGGATTGTCATGACCAGCACCTCCCATATTCAAGAACCTCATAGCCTGGCGTCAGGACTGGCCCCGTTGCGTGCCAAATGGGGCTGGATCGTCGCGCTCGGTGTTATCTATGTGATCGCAGGGGTTGTCGCTTTCGGCAGCATTGTTCTGGCGACGGTTGCAAGCGTGTTGATCGTCGGCGTCATGATGCTGGTCGCCGGCATTGCCGAAGTCATCAATGCTTTCCAAATCAAGACCTGGGGGAAGTTCTTCCTCTGGCTTCTGCTCGGCGCGTTATACATCGTGGCGGGGTTTGTCACTTTTACGAACCCGCTTTTGAGTGCAGTGGTGCTGACACTTATGTTGGGTGCTGCGCTTGTTGTTTCTGGCGTCATGCGCATTGCTTTGGCTTTCAGCATGAAAGAAGGCACACCTTGGATTCTGGTCGCTCTGTCTGGAGTGATTACCTTTCTTCTCGGTCTGATGATTTTGGCGCGTTGGCCGGTTTCCAGCCTTTACATACTGGGATTGTTCCTCGGTATTGATCTGATTTTCGCCGGCGTCAGCTGGATCGGCCTCGGTCTAGGTCTAAAGCGTCGGACGTCAGAACCAATTAGAGAAACGAGTGCCCAACATTAAAAGGGGGGAGCCATGCGATGGGTTTATCTGACCATGATCATTGTGTTTGCTGCTGTAACCATCATTTTTGCCGCGCAGAATTTTCAGACGGTGACGATGTCACTCCTGAATTTCAGTATCCAGATGCCGCTCGCTTTGCTTGTGGTAATTATCTATTTTCTCGGCGCGATCACTGGCGGCAGTTTGTTTGCTTTGCTGCGGCGTTCAGTTGAAGGTTCAAGGAGCAGAATTACAGTTGCGTCATAGTTTAGTGCGGCATAGACGCCTTCAGCCATTCGCGAAAGGCATTCAGTTTCGGTGAAACTGATTTGTCTTGTGGCGTGACGAAGTAAAAGCCTGCATCGGCAGGCAACGTGATGTTGAATGGTACGATCAGGCGTCCTTTGGCTATGTCATCTTCGACATAAGCAGTGCGGCCAATTGCGAGGCCAATGCCGTCAATTGCAGCTTGCAAGGTGACGAAAATCAAATCGAATGTCAGCCCTGGGGTTTGGGAGAGATGCGCGGGAAGACCGGCAGCCGTAAGCCACTGCCGCCAGTCGTCGCTGGTTCCGCCGCTTGTGTGCAGCAATGTGAAATGCGCGATATCTTCCGGACGCCGCAGCGGCCGCTCGCCTTTCAATAGCGCCGGACTGCAAACCGGAAATAACTGATCGGCCATCAGCCAGTCGGCACGCAAGCCCGGCCATTGCCCTCGTCCATATCTGATCGCTGCATCCACGTCGCCGCGCTTGAAGTCGACCAGCTCTGCTGACGTTGTAATACGGACGTCAATGTCTGGATGCTTCTCCTGAAATGTCGCAAGGCGCGGCAAAAGCCATTTGGCGGCAAGTGAAGTGAGCGTACTCACTGTCAGCACACGATCGTTGTCATTGCGCAGCAGACGATCGGTTGCTGTGCGCATATCCTGAAATGCGGCGCGGATGCCGGGTAGATAGTCCGCAGCTTGTGGTGTGAGGGCGAGCGCGCGGTTTTTGCGGACGAACAGGCGGATGCCAAGTTCTTCCTCCAATCGCCGTATCTGATGGCTGATCGCGGTCTGAGTGACGTTCAGTTCAATTGCGGCATTGGTGAAACTCAAGTGGCGGGCGGCGGCCTCAAAAGCGCGTAACCCGTTGAGGGAGGGGAGTTTGGCTGTCATTTTCGATTCTCCCTATACATGACATTATCTCATATTAAAGCGGACAAACTCTCGTTTGTCACGGCTCTCATTTCATCGGAGATTTGAAGTCTATTTTGCATTTAAGGGAGGATGTTATGCCTGCCGCCACAGCTCATTCGATGACAAATAGTCATTATAATAACAAGTGCTCAAGCCCTCCCCATTCAGTTTTGGAGCTGCTCCGGACCTGGATTTAACGAAGCCGCAGCCGGAAGCAACTGGCGCGTTTGACCGAGCGGGATTTGCACGATGTTGGATTGTCGCGGAGCGATCAGCTCTACGAAATCGAAAAGCCATTCTGGCGGACGTGACGCTCCATAATTTGAAACAACAAAGCTCAGGGTTCGTGTCATGGTTGCTTTTTATTCGGAACATTCCAGTCAGAAGAATATGGGCCGTTTCACCGATACCCTCCGGCTGCGTACTGGCCAGTTGTTGACAGTGCGGTTCGTCGAACCACGGGATGCGCAAGCCCTGCAGAATTACTTCCGTTCGCTGTCGAAAACTTCGCGCTACCGCCGTTTGATGGGAGCAGCCAGCGAGTTGTCGCCCTTTGAACTCGACAGAACCCTTCATGTGGGTGATGAAAATCGTTTTGCCGTTGTTGCTGAAGCGACAGTAGAGGGAATTCAAACTATCATCGCTGAAGGGCGTTATTCATTCGATCCATGTTCGCGCGCAGCTGAATTCAGTCTTTCCGTTCACGACAAATGGCAGGGAAAAAGCATTGGAAGCGCACTTCTTGGCGATATTGAATGCCGCCTTGCCTCGCTGGGTGCATTGACACTCTTCGGCGATACGTTCCGCGATAATGAATTGATGATCGGGCTCTTTCGTAAACAAGGTTTCAGGATTATTCCATCATCATTCGATTGGCGGCAGATTCGTTTTGAAAAAAGCATCGTCAACAGGGCACTGAACGGCCTATGTGAAAAGATGCGTGCAGCATGAATTTGCCCCCAAGGTAATTTGTAGCCTATTCCTCGGTCATGAGCGTGACATCGCCGCCGGACGCCGCGGTGTTGATTGTAATGGTCTGTTCGGTGGCGAAGCGCGGAAGATAATGCGGTCCGCCAGCTTTCGGGCCTGTGCCTGAGAGGCCATAACCGCCAAACGGCTGCACGCCGACAACGGCGCCGATCATATTGCGGTTGACGTAAATGTTGCCGACTTGAAGCCTAACAATCACATCATTGACGGTCCCGTCGATGCGGGAATGGATGCCTAGCGTCAATCCATAGCCTGAGTTTTCTATCGATTGCAGCACGCGGTCGAGATCGTCGGCCTTATAGCGTACCACATGCAAGATGGGGCCGAACACTTCTTCGGTGAGGTCATCTGCGCTGGCGAGTTCGAAAATGTGCGGCGCGACGAAATTGCCAGATGTAGGTGCTGTCCCTGCAAAGTGGGTGCGCGCTGATATCTTGATGCGGGCGATATATGCATCGAGACGGTGCTTGGCTTCTGCATCGATCACCGGCCCAATTTGGGTTGCTGGATCACGCGGATCATCAATGCTGAGTTCACGTGCTGCGCCAGCAATGATCCCGATCATACGGTCAGCGACATCGTCTTGCACAAACAGCAATCGTAGCGCCGAGCAACGCTGGCCCGCGGACCGAAATGCGGATGCCACAACATCGTCCGCGACTTGCTCAGGCAGTGCGGTGGCATCAACGATCATGGCATTGATGCCGCCCGTTTCCGCGATCAACGGTATGATCGGGCCTTCCTTTGCGGCGAGCGTCTGGTTGATCTTGCGTGCGACCTCCGTGGAGCCGGTAAATACCACGCCCGCAATCTCGCTGTGAGTGACAAGTGCTGCACCGATGTGGCCATTGCCCTGCACAAGATGCAAGACAGACAAAGGGATTCCGGCTTTATGGAACAATCGCACAGCCTCTGCTGCGATCCTTGGGGTCTGTTCGGCGGGCTTGGCAACAACGGCGTTTCCCGCCATCAAAGCTGCGGCCACCTGACCCGAGAAGATCGCGAGCGGAAAATTCCATGGTGAAATCGCCACGATCACGCCGCGCCCGCGCAACCGTAACGCGTTGCTTTCTCCGGTTGGCCCTGGCATGGCGCTGTCATGGCTAAATAGCTTTCGGCCTTCGCTTGCATAATAACGGCAAAGATCGACAGCTTCGCGAACCTCCGATACCGCATCGTCGATGGTCTTGCCGCCTTCGCTCTGCAAGAGGGCAATCAACCGTGGCTGATTGTTCTCAAACAATTCAGCAGTGCGTTCCAATGCTTGCGCGCGCATCTCAGCTGGCGTTTTGCTCCAGGTTGAAAACCCCATGCGCGCAGCTGTGGCAGCCTTGGTGGCATCGCTGGGCGTAGCATCTTGGGTGGTCATGGCTGAAGCGAACGGAATTTCCGTCGCTACAGCTTTCAATAAATTATCAAGCGCTGCGCGATTGCCGAATTCAATGCCGCGCGAGTTGATCCTCGGCAAATAAAGATCGCGCGGCAATGGCAGGGCGGGATGTCTTGCATTGTCTGGCGATCCTATGATGGATTGCGGGCGTTCCAAAAGTTTTGCCACTGGTACCGAGTCATCCGCCGCGAGCGCAACGAACGATGAGTTGGCACCATTTTCCAGTAGGCGACGTACCAGGTAGGCGAGGAGATCACGATGGTTGCCGACCGGTGCATAGGTGCGGCAAGCCAATGCGGGCCTGTCCTCACGCAATTGCGTGTAGAGCGCATTACCCATGCCGTACAGGCGTTGAAATTCAAACCCATCTTCGCTGCCTGCAATTTCAACAATGGTCGCAACGCTCAATGCATTGTGGGTGGCGAATTGTGAAAAAAGGCGCGGCCGCAGCATCAACAATTTTTGTGCGCATGCGATGTAGTTGAGATCGGTCATCGCCTTGCGGGTGAATACCGGATAGTCATCAAGGCCACGTTCCTGCGCACGTTTGATTTCAGTGTCCCAGTACGCGCCCTTGACCAGACGCACCATCACACGCCGATTATGGTGCATGGCCAGTTCGTGGATGGTATCGATCACAGCGTTTGCGCGCTTTTGATAGGCTTGGATAGCAAGTCCGAACCCTTCCCAGCCTGCCAATGTAGAATCCGCAAAAATTGCAGCGATGACATCAAGGATGACATCAAGTGAGAGTTCAAGGCGGTCGGCTTCTTCGGCATCGACAGTGAGGTTGAGATTGAAGGATCGCGCCCGGCGTGCAAGCTCGATAAGCCGAGGCACCAGTTCCGATAAAACTCTTACGCGATTGAGTGCATCATAGCGCGGGTGCAGCGCGGAAAGTTTCACGGAAATGCCGGGACGGTCAGGCAATGATTTATGTCCTGCGGTGCGACCGATAGCCTCGATAGCTGCGGCATAGGAATCGAAATAACGCTGTGCGTCATCAGTGGTCCGCGCGCCTTCACCCAGCATATCGAACGAATAGCGACGGCCATGAACGTGATCGTTTGCCGCACGCTCCAGCGCGGCCTCAATTGTTTCACCGAGCACGAAATGGCGACCCATCAGCCGCATGGCCTGACGGGTGGCGGCACGCACTGCGGGAAGACCGAGCCGCTTGGCAAGCTTGCTTGCAATATCTTGTGGCGTTTCGCCGGGCTGAATGACGCGGGCGGATACGCCAAGCGCCCATGCAGAAGCATTGACAAAAAAGGTCTCAGATTTTGTCCGGTGATGCGCGAAATCGCCCTGTCCGAGTTTATCCTCGATAAAACGGTCGGCGGTTGCAGTATCCGGCACGCGAAGCAGCGCCTCGGCGAGCACCATCAACGCAAGGCCTTCCTTGGTGGAGAGCGCGAATTCACGCAACATGTCCTCGACACCGCCAAAACCACGATCCTGAGAGCGAATGGCATGGATCAAGCGTGTGGCTGTCTGGTCGATCCGTGCATTTGCCTCCGGTGTCAGGGGAGATTGCTGTGCGAGAAGTTGCGCGGCGATTGCACAATCGTCCGCCGCATAGGGTGCCTTAAATATCGGAGCTGAGCCTTGAACTTCTGTCATGGCATCCCTCACTGGAGCTCACCAATCTTACCCCTGAAATCGGGCGATGTCCGATAGACAAATTTGCGATTTTGCCACATGGTGGAGAGGTTTCGGTCATCTGTTGAAACTTGGATCTCCAAGGCTGGGTCTCCAAGACTGAGGTTCGTAAGTGTTTCGATTGTTTTCTCGCTTCAATTTAGCTGTAACCGCGCTGGTTATGTTGGGCGGTATGCCCTCAGCTCATGCAATTCAGTTAAGCCCTGAAATCATGCAGCTGTATTCTTCCGTATCCATCGACCCGCCATCGGCGACATCTATGACGGTCTGTTACGGATTCGTTTGCAGGCGCCGCGCGTCTCTTGATTTTACCGATGCCGATAGAAAAGCTCTGACGCAGATTTTGGCCGCCGGCAAAGCTTCGCCTGTGACTGAGCGTGCAGCAGTGCAAAAAGCTGTCGTTTGGTTTGACCGCAGAATTGGGCCGTCGATTGGCACGACAACGCGCGTGGCGCGCGCCAATATTAGCAATCAGGCCGATGCCCATAATTTCGATTGCTGGGACACGACGCGCAACACGGCCAGTTTGTTACTGGTCTTGCAGGAATGGGGACTTTTAAAACATCACGCTGTTGGCAATCCCAGTTACCGGGGTAATATCCTCGCCATGCAGCTGCCGCACAACACAGCAGTATTGATAGAGAGCGC
Organism: uncultured Alphaproteobacteria bacterium; assembly: GCA_963811795.1. Classification (GTDB taxonomy): domain Bacteria; phylum Pseudomonadota; class Alphaproteobacteria; order Rhizobiales; family Xanthobacteraceae; genus Afipia. The sequence goes on along the minus strand of CAWESR010000015.1, from coordinate 141,945 downwards.
CTCTCATGCCGAGTGGGTTGTCGATATGTGGACGACCGGCTATGCGCAGCCGCCAGATGTGAAATTGGTGGAGACATGGCTGCGCGAAAAGTGAGTAGTACAGCCGCGTAATCATCGCTCGATAATGTTGGAGAGCGTTTATGGATGGGCGGTCGATGGCAACAGGGCCGTTACGCGGCGTGCGCATCGTTGAATTTGCCGGCATCGGGCCAGGCCCGTTCGCATCGATGCTGCTATCCGATATGGGTGCGGATGTTGTGTCCATCGTGCGCCCGGGGCAGGGCAAGCGTGATGCGCGGGATTTCGTCAATCGTGGGCGGCGTGTCGTTGAGCTGGATCTCAAAAAATCCGATCATGTTGCGCAGGTGCTCGATCTTATCGCCGCTGCGGATATCTTGATTGAAGGCTTCCGCCCGCAAGTGATGGAACGGCTTGGCCTCGGGCCGGACGTCGCGCTTCAGCGCAATCCGCGTCTTGTCTATGGTCGCATGACAGGGTGGGGTCAGTCGGGGCCATTGGCCCAATCGGCTGGGCATGACATCAATTATATCGCGATCACCGGTGCGCTGGATTCGTTCCGTTCTGCCGACGGCGATACCGTATCGCCGCTCAACCTCGTTGGCGATTATGGCGGTGGGGCTCTCTACCTTCTCGTCGGCGTGTTGGCGGCAATGATCGAGGCGCGGGCCTCCGGCAAGGGCCAGATAGTCGATGCCGCGATGTGCGATGGTGTCTCAAGCATGCTGACAATGTTTCACAGTTTGCATGCGACAGGACGTTGGAGCGATCAGCCGCGCACCAATTTGCTGGATGGCGGCGCGCACTTTTATCGCACCTACGAGTGCAAGGATGGCCGCTATATGGCGATTGGCGCGCTTGAGCCGCAATTTTATGCGGAGCTACGCAAGCTCGCAGATCTTGAGAACGATTGTTATGATGATCAGATGAACCGCGATCAATGGCCGGACTTAAGTCATAAAATGGCAGCCGTATTTAAGACCAGAACGCGTGATGAGTGGACCGAGTTGTTCAACGGCACTGACGCCTGTGCTGCGCCTGTTATCGGTATGTTTGAGGCCCCCTCTCATCCGCATCTTGCCGCGCGCCAAACTTACATTGTCGCTGATGGTGGTTTGCAGCCCGCGCCGGCGCCCCGCTTCTCACACACACCCTCGGCGATCCAGGGGTCGGCTGCCGTTCAGCCGATAAGCGCCGCCGACCTTCTATCGCAATGGTCGCAGAAAACGTCACCTCAAGTTTCGTAACAATCACTCTCATTTTTAAGCAGGAAGAAACTCATGCAGCTTAAGGATATTTCAGTTCTCGTGACCGGTGGTGGCTCTGGTCTTGGCGCAGCTACTGCACGTGCTATGGCAGCCAAGGGTGCCAAGGTCGCAGTGATCGACATGAACCAGGAGGGTGCCGAAAAAGTTGCCGCTGAAATCAAGGGTCTTGCCTTGACCGGCGACGTTTCGGAAGAGGCACCAGTCAAGGCCGCGATTGATAAAGCCGAAGCTGCGCACGGGCCAATCCGTGTGCTTGTCAATTGCGCGGGCATCGGTGGCGCGGTGAAGACCGTCGGCAAAAACGGTGCTTACCCGCTCGATCATTTTTCCCGCATTATCAAGGTCAACTTGATCGGCTCATTCAATTGTATTCGCCTCATCGCCGAGCGCATGCAGTCCGCGCCGGTCATCAATGAAGAGCGTGGGGTCTTTATCAACACTGCCAGCGTCGCGGCTTATGATGGTCAGATTGGTCAGGCCGCTTATTCCGCCTCCAAGGGAGGCATCGTCGGCATGACACTTCCCGTCGCTCGCGATCTCGCTTCACTCAATATTCGTGTGATGACGATTGCGCCCGGCCTGTTCCTGACGCCGTTACTGATGGGATTGTCCGAAGAGGCACGCAAGAAGTCTTGGTGCGCAAGTGCCACATCCAGCGCGCCTTGGCGATCCGAACGAATATGCCGCACTTGCGGTACATATCGTCGAAAATCCAATGTTGAACGGCGAGACCATTCGTCTTGATGGTGCCATCCGCATGGCACCGAGGTAATGGTCGCGGTATGAGCGCCACGTCTCAAATCGAAATTGTCGAGCAATTGCTCACGGCACGATATTCGTGCCGTGCATTCAAGTCGCAGTCTGTTGCGCGCGAGGTAATCGAGCGTGTGCTGGCGGCGGCGCAGAAAACTGCGTCCTGGTGCAACAGTCAGCCGTGGCAGATCACGATTCTCAGTGGCGATGCGACGCGTACATTTGCTGAAGTCATGTACAAAACTGCAAGTGAGTTTGCACCGGTTACGCCGGATTTTCCATTTCCGCGCGAATATCGCGGCGTTTATCTTGAGCGTCGCCGCGAGAGTGGATTTCAGCTCTACAACGCGCTTGGAATTGCACGGGGAGATAAGGCGGCCTATCAGAAACAGATGCTGGAGAATTTTCATTTCTTCGGCGCGCCACATGTTGCGATTATCACCACTGATGAAGCACTCGGTGTCTATGGTGCCATCGATTGCGGTGCCTATGTGGGCAATTTCATGCTTGCCGCGCAGGCGGCCGGGCTCGCCACGATTCCTCAGGCTGCACTTGCCAGCTATTCCAATGTTATTCGTCATCATCTCGGTCTTGGCGAAGACCGGCGTGTGGTGTGTGGGATTTCGTTTGGGTTTCCTGATGAAAGCCACCCCGCTAACAGCTATCGCACCAATCGCGCTCGCATTTCAGAGGCAGCGACGTTCAGAAATTAGGCGCACCATTTCTATCTATAATGTCAGCACCCACGCCTGTCGCGTATGGTTAACGGTCCATTAATATTTGCATTGCATCTTCACTTCCGGGGGAGAATCGCAATGTGGCCTAACCGTAATGTATTTGAGAATGACACTTGCCCTGTCGGCGAGGAATTACTCGGCAGCCTTTATCGCGCCAGCGAACATGGTTTGCCTGCGCTGGTGGAATCGGTGTCACCAGATGTGCGGGCGATGCTCGCATTGTTCTGTTATCGCCGGGCGCATATGCACTCGATGAGTCTTGTGATCGCTGCAACGTGCACCGAAGGCGATTTGATCGAGCAGGGCGGCACTGTCGGCGCTACTCTTTACGCGATATCGCGCGAGGCTCCTTCGTCAGTTCTTGCTCCAAGTTCGGGTTCTCGCCGCTCGATCACTCTTTCGACCAAACCGCTCAGTACGTTCGCCAGTCCGGTTGACGATATTGACGACGAAGGTGAGCTTGCGGCAGTGACGGCATAACCACCTATTTTTGACAACGCTGCCCTGTATCGTATCAATAGGGTAGGCCGACATAATTTTCCGATAGCGCGATCGTTGCGGCTTGCGAGCTGACAAGATAATCCAGCTCCGCAAGTTGCAAGCGCGCACTGAAAACATCGGTATCGGGAAAGCGGTGCAGAAGCGACGTCATCCACCATGAGAAACGTTCAGCTTTCCACACGCGCGCAAGGGCTAGTTGCGAGTAATTGTCGATTCCAGCATCGGATTTTTCCGCATAGAATTCGCGCAAGGCCTGCGATAGATAATGAACGTCGCTGGCGGCGAGGTTCAGACCCTTTGCGCCAGTCGGTGGGACAATGTGCGCGGCATCGCCGGCCAGAAACAGCCGGCCAAAACGCATCGGCTCAGCAACGAAGCTTCGCAACGGCGCGATACTTTTTTCAATCGAAGGGCCGGTGACGAGATGATCTACCGCCTCCTGGTCCAGCCGTCGTTTCAACTCATCCCAAAACCGGCTGTCCGGCCATTGATCGACGTGGTCGTTGAGCGTGCACTGAATATAATCAGCGGCTACGGGTGTGCGATCGCATCGAACATAGCGCGAAGCCACGTTCGTGATTGGCATAAATCAACTCTGGTGAGATTGGCGGCGTCTCGGACAGAAGGCCCAACCAACCAAATGGATATGTTCGCTCATAAAGATTGATCGCCGCAGGCGCCACGCTTTGCCGGCTGACGCCATGAAAGCCGTCACAGCCTGCGATGAAATCGCAGACGATTTCGTGATTTGTACCGTCTTTGACATAGAGAACCCGTGGATGATCGCTCTCGAAGTCGTGCAGGCTCACATCCTCAGCATCATAGATTGTTATGAGCTTGGCTTTATTGCGAGCATCCATTAGATCGCGCGTCACTTCGGTCTGACCGTAGATCGTCACCGTTTTGCCGTTGGTTGCTGTCTTCATGTCGATGCGATGGCGGCTGCCGCCAAAGGCCAGTTCGATGCCATCATGAATGAGGCCTTCTTGATGCAGCCGCGTCGCGACACCCACTTCCTCCAGAAGTCCGACGGTGCCTTGCTCGAGAACGCCGGCGCGGATTCGCCCAGCACATAGCTTCGATCCTTGCGCTCAAGGATGACAGTTTCGATGCCATAGACGTGAAGGAGTTGCCCGAGCAGTAATCCTGCTGGCCCCGCACCGATGATCGCAACCTGTGTCCGCAATGCTTGCTCCTTATCCTGGCGTATAGCGTTATTCAGGATCGACCAGAATGACTCGAATGTCGTTGACGTTCGTTAGTGTCGGTCCGGTCAGCAGGAGATCGCCGGTTGCGGTGAAAAATCCCGTTGCGTCATTATTGTCGAGATAGGCCTTTAGATTTAGCTTAAGTTCGCGCATGACTGTGAAGGTACGATGGTCGATCAAAGCGCCTGCAGGGTCAGTCGATTGACCCGCACCACCATCTGCACCGTCGGTATCGCCTGCCAGCGCAGAAATGCCCGGCGTTCCGACCAGTAAATCTGCCAGTGCTAACGCATATTCCTGATTGGGGCCGCCACGGCCAGTACCGCGCACTGTCACGGTGAGTTCGCCGCCTGATATAATCGCCACGCGGTGACCTTCGGAATGAGCTTTCAATGCAAGTTGCGCATGAGCTGCGGCAACATTGCGTGCTTCTCCTTCAAGATCGGGGCCGAGATCAATGATGTCATACCCGGCTTTTTGTGCCACGGCGATGGCGGCATCGAGGGAAGTTTTGGGTCGGGCAATCAGATCGTAGCGTGTATGCCTGAAGGCTTCATCATCGGGCTTGATGCTCTCGTTTTTTGGGTTATCAAGCGCGCGGCGAACGGCATCGTCGAGATCAATGCCGCGGCGTACAATGATTTCGCGGGCATCTTTGAGTGTGGTGGAATCCGGTACCGTGGGCCCTGAAGCAATGACTGCCGGATCGTCGTGCGGAACATCCGAGATCGCCAGTGTTACGATCTGCGCGGGATAGGCAGCGCGGGCAAGGCGTCCACCCTTGATGCGCGATAAGTGTTTTCGAATGGTGTTGATTTCGGAAATGGGTGCGCCGGATCGCAACAGTTTTTTTGTGACCTGCTGTTTTTGTGCAAAGGAAATGCCTTCCACGGGTGCAATCCAGTTTGCCGATCCGCCACCCGACAACAGCACCAGAACCAGATCGTCTGTCCCGGCGCTTCCCGCAAATTCCAGGCTTTCATCTGCGCCCCTTAGACCGGCTTCGTCAGGGACCGGATGACCTGCTTCAATAACTTTTATCCGTCGCGTTGGCACACTATGGCCATGGCGCGTGGTCGCGAGGCCCGACAGCCGCGCAGGATCGAGGCCAATATTATCGAGATAATGCTGCTCCGCCGCTGCGGTCATCGCAGCAGCTGCTTTACCGGCAGCGAGGCAGATCACACGTCCGTGTGGGGCCTGCGGCAAATGCGCAGCAAGAATTTTATCGGGATGCGCCGCGGCAACGGCGGCATCGAAAATAGTACGGAGAAGGGGACGCCGGTTGATCATACTTTTTAGGTCTTTATCGTTTCGATCCACCAGACATCGCATGACTGTTCAATCATGAAAAGAGCCCTCCGCGGGGTGCGCGGAGGGCTTTTTAGCTATTATTGTATTGAGGTTGGTATTAGCCGCCAACCTCGCCGCTGATGATGTCACCGAACAGCTCCCAACGCTCGCCTTTGAACTTCATCAGTTGAAGTTGCTCAATTGGAGCAAAGTCTGTCGAGCTGGTGTTCAGGGTAATGCCCGGAAGAATGCCTTCAAGCTGGACACCTTTCAGGCTTGCTGCTTGCTTCATGATGTTCTCGCGGGTCAGGTTGTCGCCGCACATCTTGAGTACATGCATCATAGTTTGGGCTACATTATAACCATACATCACAGATCCGTCTTCCCGGTTGCCTTCGGGGAAGTATTTCGCAAGGAACGCATCGAAGTTCTTCATTCCTGGATCATCTTTCCATTGAAGATCGGTCGCATCCTTGGCGTAGGATGCCGAGATGATGTCTTGTGCATTCTCAAAACCTGCCGGCTTGATCACGATACCGACAGATGCCGCGACGTTATTGAGAATGAACAGCGGCTTCCATCCAAGTTCGGCTATTTTCTTGATTGACTGCGCGCCGAATTTTGGAGTTGTGAAGCTCATGAAAATATCGGCGCCTTTGGATTTCAGGTTGACGACCTGTGCGTCGATCGTCGGAGTTGTAACCTCATAAGATTCCTCAGCGATAATCATGATCTTTGCTTTTTCGCCGAGTCCATCCTTGAGGCCCTTAAGCATGTCCTTTCCGTAATCATCATTCTGGTAAAGAATGCCGATCTTGCCGTTAGGCTTTTCCTTCATAAGATATTTTGCATAGATACGGCCTTCGCTTTGATAGTTGGGCTGCCAACCCATTGTCCATGGAAAATCTTTTGGATCATTCCATTTGGTGGCGCCGGTGGCGACGAACAACTGCGGCACCTTCTTTGCGTTCATATATTTTTGGATCGCCGAGTTAGACGCTGTACCCAGTGAGTTGAAAATCAAAAGAACTTCATCGCTCTCGACCAACTTGCGAGCCTGCTCGACAGTTTTTGGTGGGCTGTAACCGTCGTCATAGGAAATGAAGTTGATCTTGCGCCCGTTAATGCCGCCTTCGGCATTGATCTTCGCGAAGTATGCCGCTTGGGTCTTGCCGATAACGCCATAGGCGGAAGCCGGTCCGCTGTAAGGCATGATGTTGCCCATCTTGATTTCAGTGTCGCTTGCGCCTGGGTCGTATTTCTTCTGGGCAAACACATCGAGGCTTGTCAGGGCAAGTAAAGCAATTGCAACGGAAAAAGCTGTTCGCCAATATGTGGTGACGATCATCATATTCCTCCTTGCTGTTAAATCTTTTTTATTCTTGGAAACTCCTTTGTGGCTTGTAGGTATTGAATACCTTTGATGCAGATGATTCAACAAAAAGCCCTCTGCAACGATGTTGCAGAGGGTTCACCTTTTCTTGCGAATTAAACTAGGTTTTGCAGTAGCGAAGTACGGCTAGCCGCCAACCGCACCGTCGATAATATCGCCGAACTGCTTCCAAAGCTCACCTTTGAACCTGATCAGTTGAAGTTGCTCAATTGGAGCGAAGTCTGTCGGACTGGTCTTCAGGGTAATGCCCGGAAGAAGGCCTTCAAGCTGGACATCTTTCAAGCTTGCCGCCTGCTTCATGATGTTTTCGCGGGTCAGATTATCGCCGCACATCTTGAGCACATGAGCCATGGTTTGAGCGGTGTTGTAACCGAACAGCAGCGATAAATCTTCCACGTCACCTTCGGGATAATGTTTAGCAAGGAATGCTCTAAAGTTCTTCATCCCTTGATCGTCTTTCCACTGAGGATCGGTTGCATCCTTGACATAGCTCGCCGAGATAATGTCCTGTGCATTTTCATAACCTGCCGGTTTGATCACGCTACCGATAGATGCTGCCACGTTATTGAGAATGAACAGCGGTTTCCATCCAAGTTCAGCTACTTTCTTGATGGACTGTGCGCCGAATTTGGGAGTTGTGAAGCTCATGAAAATATCGGCGCCCTTGGATTTCAGGTTGACGACCTGTGCGTCGATTGTCGGAGTTGTAACCTCATAAGACTCCTCAGCGATAATCATGGTCTTTGCTTTTTCGCCGAGTCCATCCTTGAGGCCTTTAAGCATGTCCTTTCCCAAATCGTCATTCTGGTAAAGAATGCCGATCTTGCCGTTAGGCTTCTCCTTCATAAGATATTTTGCGTAGATGCGGCCTTCGCTCTGGTAGTTGGGTTGCCAACCCATCGTCCATGGAAAATCTTTTGGATCATTCCATTTGGTGGCGCCAGTTGCGACGAATAAATGCGGCACCTTCTTTACATTCATGTATTTTTGGATAGCTGAATTTGAGGCCGTACCAAGGGGATTGAAAATCAGGAGAACTTCGTCGCTTTCGACCAGCTTGCGAGCCTGTTCGACAGTTTTTGGCGGGCTGTAACCATCGTCATAGGAAATGAAATTGATTTTGCGGCCATTGATGCCACCTTCGGCATTGATCTTCGCGAAGTATGCCGCCTGAACCTTGCCGATGACGCCATAGGCGGAAGCCGGTCCGCTGTAAGGCATGATGTTGCCGATTTTGATTTCGGTGTCGGTTGCACCTGTATCGTATTTTTTCTGGGCAAACACATCAGTGCTTGTCAGGGCAAACAAGGCAACGGCAGCAGAAAAAACCGTTCGCCAGGATTGGGTGACGATCATCATATTCCTCCTTGGTTTGTTACTATTTTCACTTTTTTGAAATAAATCTCGCTCTGGTTCGGCAGTATTGAATACCTTTGCCGCGCACCATTCAACAAAAAGCCCTCTCTATCCATGTTGCAATGGAATTAAATTTTTCTGTCTCGTTATACTTAGGTGACTGATTGAATTTAATTGATCCGAGTTTTTGCAGTAGCGAAGGCTGTTAGCGTCAGTTTTTCATCAGCTCTTTCTCATTTTATGAAACTTGGCTTCTAGATAGTATGCAACTTGCCTGGCTCCATGAGGGAGCAGGAAAATCACTATGATCAGGAAAATTCCAAAAACCGCGCCCGAAAGACCTTTCGAGATACCTTCCGCAACATTTGGCACGAATACGATAAACGCCGAACCGGCGAGTGAGCCTGGCAGCCAGCCGACGCCGCCGACAACCATGCCCAAGAACAACGCAATCGCTAGCGCAATCGTATAGCTATCAGGCGCGACGAATTGCACGACAATGGCGCCGAGTGCACCGGCAATGCCGGTGAAACCAGCACTGATACCGAATGCGAGAGTCTTGTAGAGCGATAGATTGACCCCCATGGCGGAAGCTGCGATCTGGTTGTCGCGAATTGCCATCATCGCGCGGCCGGAACGTGAGTTCAGCAGGTTTTTCGCAAGGATGTAAATTGCGGTTGAGATCAACAGTGTGAAGTAATAGAGCCACATGTCTTGAGACATTTTCAAACCGAACGGGGCGTCCGGCTTGGTGATGACGAGGCCTTGCACCCCGCCAGTCCAATGTTCCAGAAAATTCAATTTCAGTAGCTGAGGCATCGCGATCGCGAGCGCGAAGGTTGCAAGTGCTAGATAGAGACCGCTCAGCCGCAAAGCGGGGAAGCCGAACAGAAAGCCGAAGATGAAGCAGATGATGCCTGCTATTGGAATAGTAAGCACATAGTTGATGTGCATGTGCTCCATCATGATGGCTGCTGTATAGGCACCTACTGCGTAGAAAGCGCTCTGTCCCAATGAGAATTGGCCGCTGCCGCCAGTGAGTATATTGAGCGCCAGAATAGCGATGGCGTAGATCAACCACATCGTCATCTGAAAGATGATGAAGTTCTTTACGAATAACGGGACCAAAAGCAGAAGTGCGAAGACAACAAGTGTTGCGGTCGTACCAAGTGTCATCGATTTCTTCGGTACAGTGATGACGTCCGGTGATTTGGCGACGGAGTTCTGGACGATGCTCATGCTTAAACTCGCTGCACGATTTTGCGGCCAAACAAGCCTGCAGGTTTGACAATTAGTACGACGATGATGAGTGCGAGAGCCATCGGCAGTTTCAGTTCGTTGCCGACGCCGGGGATATAAGTTCCCACCAGGTTTTCAAAGATGCCGACCAGAAATCCACCGACTACTGCACCGAACGGGCTGGTGAGGCCGCCAACAACGGCTGCGGCGAAGCCGTAAATCAGCACGCCGCCCATCATGTTGGGCTCCAAGAACACGACTGGAGCGATCATTATGCCGGCAATTGCGCCAATCGCGCTTGCCATGCCCCAACCGAGCGCGACCATCCAACTGGTATTAATGCCAACTAGCCGTGCCGATTCAGGCAATGATGCGGCTGCCCGCATGGCAAGGCCAACGCGCGTGTAGCGGAAAAAGATGAAGAGCAGAACCAGCAAAACAATTGTCACGCCAATCATGCCGACCTGATGCTTGTTGATCAATTGGCTGCCAAGGAATCCTCCTGAGCCGAATGGCGAGGGAAATTGTTTGATTGTGAAATCCCAAGTGAGACCTGCGACACTATTCACGATCGCAAATAGCGCAATAAATCCTGCGACAAATACCAGCACCGGGGCATTGCCCAATGGTTTGAACAGGATGCGTTCAATGACGACGCCCCCAATGAACGAAATGGCCAATGTCAGAATGAAGGCCGGCCAGAATGACAGTCCCCACTGCATCAGTTGCCAGGCGATAAAGGTGGAGAACATCGCCATTTCGCCTTGTGCAAAATTCAATTCACCGATGGCTTGATAGATCATGACGACTGCAAGAGCCATGCAGGCATAAATCGCGCCGGTCGCAATGCCAGCCAGCAACTGATTGGTAAAAAGTTCCATGGCTGTTTCCTCAATATCCGAGATAGGATTTGCGGATGTCTTCGTTATTCGCGATTTCAGTCGCGGATCCTGACATCACAATGCGTCCGGTTTCGATGACGTAGGCTTGCTCCGCGATCTCAAGCGCCAGTTGAGCGTTTTGCTCAACAACAAGGATTGTGACTTTATCCTCGCTGTTGATCTTGCCTAGGATATTAAAGAGGTCGCGAACGATCAGTGGCGCCAGACCAAATGACGGCTCATCGAGCAGCATCAGCTTTGGACGCAGCATCAATGCACGGGCAACCGCGAGCATTTGCTGTTCACCGCCAGACAATGTTCCAGCTTGTTGCAGGTGCCGCTGTTTGAGCACGGGGAAATATCCGTACATGCGTTCAATGTCGCTCTCGGTCTCCTTTTTCTTAGCGCGCGTAATGGCGCCAAGCTGAAGATTCTCCTCGACGCTCATGTTGGTGAAAGTGCCGCGGCCCTGAGGAACATGAGCAATACCAAGGCGAACTATATTCTCAGTGGAACGGCCTGCGAGGGACTGACCTTGAAATTCAATGTTGCCAGTTGAGCGAACCATGTTGCAGATCGCCCGCAAGGTCGTGGTTTTGCCTGCACCGTTAGCGCCAAGCAAAGCCGTGACGGTGCCTTCCTTCAGCGAAAATTCCAAACCATACAGGGCTTGCACCTGGCCATAATACGCGCGCAGGTCTTTGATGGTCAGCAGCGGTGTCATGCGTCCTTGCTCCCCAAATAAGCATTGATGACGTCGGGGTTTGTCTGCACCGCAGCAGGCGTGCCTTCAGCAAGCTTCTTGCCGAAATTGAGGGCAACGACATGATCGGCGATCGACATCACCAGTCCCATATGGTGTTCAACAAGCAAAACGGTGATTTGACGTTCGTCACGGATACGGCGGATCAGCGTGCCCAGGCTGTGAACTTCTTCATGATTAAGACCACCAGCGGGTTCATCAAGCAGCAGGATCTTGGGTTCGGCGGCGAGTGCACGTCCGAGTTCGACGCGTTTTTGGGTTCCGAATGGAAGACCTGAGACCGGTCGCTGCGCCACGTCATGAAGATCAAGATAAGTCAGGATTTCATCGACACGTTCATTGAGGCGGCGTTCCTCCCGCCGCGCACTTGGCAATTTCAATGCGTCGCTGACGATATTGCTGTTGGTGCGTGCATGACCGCCGATGCGAATATTATCGAGCACGGATAGATGTTGAAACAAGGCGACGTTCTGGAAAGTGCGGCCGATTCCGGCTTCGGCGATCTGTGATGGTTGGCGATGCAGAATGCTCTGCCCCTCCATCAGAATATCGCCCTTGCTTGGCTGGTAAAGTCTGCTGAGGCAGTTGAAGAGTGTGGTTTTTCCAGCGCCGTTTGGGCCGATAAGCCCAAGAATCTGGCCCTGTTTCATATCGAATGATACGCCATTCAGCGCTATGATGCCGCCGAACACAACGCTGACGTCGCGAACAGCGAGCAAGGGATTATGCCCTTGCGCAACCTGAGCCTTCATCATGCTTCACAGCCCTTATGTATTTGGACCGCATGGCAAGGCAATAAGGCGCCGCAATGAAAGCGACTATCCGATCCCCTCAACAATACGCGCAACTTCCCCTCCCAATGACTTCATTGATTTTGATTTCATGGATTTTATTTTTTTGTTTTCGAAATTATCTGAACGATTGACGCTTCCGGTCAATGAGGCCTCAACTTTTCTTACCATCGCAACAAGGCGCGGTCCAATATCATTCCGTAGAAGGTCCTCAGTGAACTTGAAGGCTGGCGCGCCGCAATTGAATGCATAGGGTCCTGTGCCATCACTCAATTTCAGAGCAACGCCAACCGCATGAATGTCGCTCTGCCATTCGCCCGCGGAGATAGCGAAGCCATGTTTTGCGACTGTCTCCCCCGCGCGTTCAATTCCATCTCGTACTTTCGACCAACGTCCGCCAACGTGTTCTTTTATGTCTTGCAATAAAGCAGTGCGTTCATCTTCAGGCAGTGCCCACAAGTAAGCGCGTCCCATCGCTGAAGTTGCAATCGGAACCCTGGAGCCGACATCGAGCAGCACGCCAACCGTCAACTCACTGCGGCTTTGCCCGAAATAGATCATGCTAAGACGGTCGCGTGCGCCAACGGCTACTGCGCCGCCAGTCTCATGCATGAGTTGATCGCGATAGGGATCAGAGATGTGACGAATGCCCATGTTCGCAAGCGCAGCATATCCCAAAGCCATGGCGGCCGGTGCGAGCTGATACTTCTCGAACCTGGGAACCTGTGTAAGATAACCCAACTTTGTAAGTGTGTAGGTTAGCCGCGAAATGGTTGGTTTGGGCAAATTCGTGCGGGCCGCAATTTCCTGATTGCCAAGGAGTCCGTCATTGGGACGAAAAGCGCGTAGAACATCAAGACCTCGCGAGAGCGCGACGACAAAGCTGCGATCAGTCGCGCTTTTCTTTTGTGTCCGCTTCATAAGTTGCCGCTCTATGGACCGCCGTTTTCGTTGACAAGGCACGTGCTTCAAAATATCCCTCCGTGTCAAGGTGTGGAATTGAATTCCGCAGTGCGAATTTGTAAAATCAACCTGCAAGAGTATTAAAAATAAGCCACAAGGAGAGTTGCGTGAGCGAAGTGGTCAAGGTGGAACGTCATGACGCAATCGCAGTCGTTACGATCGACAGTCCTCCGGTAAATGCTCTTAGTGCCGCGGTGCGTCAGGGGATTGTACAAGCAGTCAAAAATGCTGCTGCGGATTCACAGGTCCAGGCCATTGTTCTTGCATGCGCAGGACGTACTTTCATCGCCGGAGCGACATCACGGAGTTCGGCAAGCCGCCGCAATCTCCAAGTCTGCAGGAAGTCATTGTTGAGATTGAAAATTGTCCCGAAGCTGATCGTTGCGGCAATTCATGGAACGGCGCTTGGCGGAGGTCTGGAGATCGCGCTGGGCTGTCATTTTCGTGTCGCCACCAAGGATGCGAAGCTTGGTCTTCCTGAAGTGAAGCTCGGTCTGTTGCCGGGGGCGGGCGGCACGCAACGTTTGCCGCGCGCGGTTGGTCCTGAACTTGCTGTGAAGATGATTGTTAGTGGCGATCCGATTGGCGCATCGGAAGCACTCAAGAATGGATTGATCGATGACATCGTGGAAGGCCCGGCCTCTGGCGGCGAAGCTTTCGCACGCAAGCTGCTTGCGGAAAAACGTTCTTTGCGCAGGCTGCGTGATGACAATTCCAAGCTTGCCGCAGCAAAGGCGGACCGTTCAATCTTTACCAACGCGGCTGCTGCCGCAAATAAACGCAATCGAGGTCTCGAAGCGCCGCTCGCTTGCGCCGAAGCGGTGAGCTGGGCATTAGACGTGCCGTTCGATGAGGCGCTGAAAAAGGAACGTGAGTCTTTTGTCAGGCTGGTGAGCGGAGATCAGTCCAAGGCGCAGCGCTATGCGTTTTTCTCCGAGCGTGAAGCCACGAAAGTCCCTGGCATGCCGGAGGGAACCAAACCGCGTAAGGTAGATAGCGTTGCCATTCTTGGCGCGGGCACCATGGGCGGTGGTATCGCGATGTCGTTTGCCAATGCTGGCATACCAGTGACTTTAATCGAGACCGGGGACGAGCAGCTCAAGCGCGGCCTCGGCATCATCCAAAAAAACTATGAAGCAACTGCGGCACGCGGTGGCATTCCCGCCGATGCGCCGGCCAAACGAATGGCGCTTATTCAGGGCGTGGTTGGCATTGAGAATGTCAAAGATGCGGACCTCATTATCGAGGCGGTATTCGAGACGATGGAAATCAAAAAAGAAGTTTTCTCCAAGCTCGATCAATTCGCCAAGCCCGGTGCAGTGCTTGCTACCAACACGTCCTATCTCAATATCAACGACATCGCTGCTATCACCAAGCGTCCGCAGGACGTGCTGGGTATGCATTTCTTCAGTCCCGCCAATGTCATGAAGCTGTGCGAGATTGTGCGCGCCGAAAAGACCGCGCCGGATGTGCTTGCGACTGCGGTAGCCGTTGCCAAACGTATTGCCAAGGTGCCAGCGGTGGTCGGCGTCTGTGACGGCTTTGTTGGCAATCGCATGCTGGCGGCCCGTTCCAAACAGTCAGAAAAGCTTTTGTTTGAGGGCGCGTTGCCTCAGCAGGTCGATGCCGTAGTCACGAAGTTCGGCATGCCGATGGGTCCGTTTGCGATGGGCGATCTGGCGGGTCTCGACATCGGGTGGCGCTCGCGCAAAGATCGCGGCATCAAGTCGGAAATCGCGGACGCGCTTTGCGAAGCTGGGCGTTTCGGGCAAAAAACCGGCAAGGGTTATTACAAGTATGAGGCCGGTTCGCGCGCGCCATTGCCGGACCCCGAGGTCGAGAACCTGATCGATGAGACCTGCACGCGTTTGGGACTCAAGCGTCGTGTTGTCAGCGACGATGAAATTCTCGAGCGCATGATGTACCCAATGATTAATGAAGGTGCGAAAATCCTCGAGGAGAAGATTGCGTCTCGCCCGAGCGATATCGATGTGATCTGGTTGTATGGTTATGGTTGGCCGGTCTATCGCGGTGGCCCGATGTTCTATGCCGATCAGGTTGGCTTGAAACAGATCGCTGACCGCCTGGCATATTATGCCAAACAGACGAACGATCCATCGCTTGAGCCCGCACCCCTGCTCAAGCGACTTGCTGCTGAAGGTAAAACATTCGCGTCTCTCGCCAAAGGAGGCTAAGCGAATGCGCCCTGGAGAGCAGTTCTATCCAGAGGGTGTACGCTGGGATGTACCGATCCCGCACGGTACGCTGCCAGATCTGTTGACTAAGGCGGCTTCCGATTTTGGATCGCGCACGGCGATTGAATTTCGGGAGCGTCCGATCAGCTTTGAAGAGTTGAAGGCTAAGGCTGATGTCGCGGCATCAGCTTTTCTTCGCGCTGGATATGGCAAAGACACGTCGATAGCGTTGTTCCTTGGCAACGCGCCAGATCATCCCATTAACTTCTTTGGCGGATTGAAGGCCGGTGCGCGCATTGTGCATCTCAGTCCGCTCGATGGTGAGCGGGCGCTAGCTCACAAGCTCACGGACAGCGGTGCGCGCATCCTTGTTACCAGCAACTTGTCGCCCCTTTTGCCGACGGCTCTCAAATTTTTTGAGAAGGGTTTGCTTGATCGCCTGATTGTCTGCGAACACGAAACTTGGGGTGCTGTAGGCAATCCGCAGACGGCGGTACCTCAAATCCAGCCATTATGACCTTCAGAGAGTTCGTGAAGGATGCGCAGCCGCTGGCGCAGTGGCCGAAAGTCAGTGCCGACGATATCGCGCTGCTGCAATATACCGGTGGAACAACGGGGTTGCCGAAAGGCGCCATGCTCACTCACGGCAACCTGACATCGGCAGTCTCCATCTACGATGTGTGGGGCGCCAAAACACGGGCGGAGCGGAATACGATCGAACGTATTATTCTGGTTCTGCCGTTGTTTCATATCTACGCACTGACGGTTATTCTGCTGCGGAGTCTGCAGTACGGCGACTTGATCTCTCTGCATCAACGTTTTGATATCGAAGCCGTGATGCGCGATATCGAAGTCAAACGGGCAACGGCATTCCCCGGTGTGCCGACCATGTGGATTGCAATTGCCAATCTTCCGGATCTTGATAATCGCGATTTGTCGTCGCTTGCTTATTGTGGGTCGGGTGGTGCGCCGTTGCCGGTTGAGGTCGCTAGAATTTTCGAGCGCAAAACCAAGCTCAAATTGAAGAGCGGTTGGGGTATGACTGAGACGTCTTCGCCAGGCACGGGACATCCACCGGAAGGGCCCGACAAGCCTGGATCTATCGGCCTCATGTTGCCTGGCATTGAGATTGATGTGGTCTCGCTGGAAGACCCGACACAAGTGCTGGCAATCGGAGAGACGGGCGAAATCCGCGTCAGGGGGCCGAACGTGACCCGCGGCTACTGGAAGCGTGAGAAAGAAAGCGCCGAAGCATTTATCGGGGATCGTTTTCTGACGGGCGATATTGGCTACATGGACAGCGACGGTTATTTTTATCTCGTCGACCGCAAGAAGGATATGATCATCTCTGGTGGATTTAATGTCTATCCGCAGATGATCGAGCAAGCGATCTACGAACATCCTGCCGTTCAGGAGGTCATTGTGATCGGCATTCCTGACGATTATCGCGGTGAGGCGGCCAAGGCATTTGTTATTTTGCGCGCCAGCGCCAAGCCTTTCGACATCGATGAATTGCGCGCTTTTCTGACTGGCAAGCTTGGCAAACACGAATTGCCGGTAGCCGTCGAATTCGTGAAAGAATTGCCCCGAACCAGTGTCGGGAAATTGTCGCGCCATGAGCTGCGCACCCAACAACGTTCACAACAACCCGCAACAGGAGGTCATCCATGACCGAAGCCGTCATCGTTTCCACCGCACGCACGCCTATCGGCAACGCCTATCGTGGTGCGTCTCAACAACACCGAAGTCGCGACGCTGCTTGGCCACGCTATTTCAGCAGCGGTTTCAGCGCGCCAAGATCGATGCCGGCTGAAATGGAGGACGTGGTGATGGGTCAGCGCTGCAGCAGGGCACAACAGGCAGCAATATTGCGCGCAAGCATTGCTGCGCGCGGGCTTGCCTGCGAGCGTTGCCGGGCACAACCATTGATCGTCAGTGCGCCTCGGGCCTGCAGGCCATCGCGCTTGCTGCACGCTCGGTGATCTATCGACGGCGTCGAAATGCTGTTGGCGGGTGGCGGAGAATCGATCAGCCTTGTGCAGAATGAGTCATAAACAAGTTTCATGAGGTCGATCCGCGAGCTGATGGCGATCAAGTCGCGACGTCTACATGCCGATGCTGGATACAGCCGAGGTTGTGTCGAAGACGTTACGGCATTTCGCGCGAGAAGCAGGACGAATATTCCGTCTGGAAAGCCAACGCCGCACCGCCGCCGCGCAGCAGGGCGGCCGTTTCAAGGACGAAATCGCGCCGATCACGACCAAGATGGCCGTCGCCGACAAAGCAACGGGCGCAGATCATCTTTCAAGGATATCACGCTGTCACAGGATGAAGGTCCGCGCCCCGAAACCACGCTGGAAGGTCTTGCCGGGTCTCAAGCCTGTTCGTGAGGGCGGCTTCATCACCGCCGGCAATGCAAGCCAGCTCTCGGATGGCGCCAGTGCTGCGGTCATCATGAGCGACAAGCTGGCCGCCAAGAAGGGCCTCAAGCCGCTTGGCATATTCCGTGGTTTCGTCGTCGGCCGGCTGCGAGCCGGATGAAATGGGCATCGGTCCGGTCTTTGGCATTCCGCGGCTGCTCAAGCGCCACGGGCTCAAGATCGAGGATATCGACATGTGGGAATTGAACGAGGCCTTCGCCGTGCAGGTGATTTATTGCCGCGACAAGCTGGGCATCGATCCGGAAAAACTGAACGTCAACGGCGGCTCGATCGCGGTCGGCCACCCCTACGGCATGACCGGTTCGCGGCTTGTGGGGCATGTGTTGATCGAAGGCCGTCGCCGCAAGGCGAAGTATGGTCGTCGTGACCATGTGTGTTGGTGGCGGCATGGGTGCGGCAGGCCTGTTCGAAATCCTTCAATAAATTTTACATGGCGTGGTGCGATCGGAACGATCAGCCTGCCTTCTCATAGTCATAAGGAGAATCCTATGGATCTCAATTTCAGCAAGGAAGAACTGGCCTTCCGTGACGAAGTGCGAACCTTCTTCAAAGAGAACGTTCCACCTGAAGTCCGGCAAAAGATTATCGAAGGTCGCCATGTCAGCAAGGACGAATTGGTCAACTGGCAGCGCACTCTCAACAAAAAAGGTTGGGCTGTCCCACATTGGCCCAAGCAATACGGTGGCACGGGCTGGACGCCTGTGCAGCAATATATCTTTCTTGAGGAACTTCAGGCTGCTCCTGCACCTTCGCCGTTACCATTTGGTGTCAACATGGTCGCGCCGGTGATCTATACCTTCGGCAATGAGGAACAAAAGAAATATTATCTGCCGCGCATCGCCAATCTCGATGATTGGTGGTGCCAGGGATTTTCCGAGCCGGGCTCGGGATCTGATCTCGCATCACTGAAGATGACAGCCAAGCGGAAGGGTGACGTTTACATCCTCAATGGCCAGAAGACCTGGACGACGTTGGCGCAATATGCCGACTGGATTTTCTGTCTCTGCCGCACCGATCCAGAAGCCAAGAAGCAGACTGGCATTTCCTTCATTCTGGCCGATATGAAAACACGCGGCATCACGGTGCGTCCGATTCAGACCATCGATGGTGGCCACGAAATCAATGAAGTGTTCTTTGACGATGTTGAGGTTCCGGTCAGCAATCTCGTCGGCGAAGAAAACAAGGGCTGGGATTACGCCAAATTTCTGCTTGGCAATGAGCGCACCAATATCGCGCGTGTTGGGATGTCGAAGGAGCGCATCCGCCGCATCAAGGATCCTGGCATTCAAAGTGCAATCAGGCGGCAAACCTTTGATTGAAGATCCCCGTTTTCGCGAAAAACTGGCGGCAACCGAGATCGAGCTCAAGGCACTTGAATTGACGCAATTGAGGGTTGTTGCAAACGAAAACAAAAACGGCAAAGGAAAACCGGATCCGGCCTCCTCGATCCTCAAGATCAAGGGTTCCGATATCCAGCAGACCATTACCGAACTGTTGCTTGAGATCACAGGACCGTTCGCAGCGCCATACATCCCGGAAGAAGAGTTTGGCCGCAACGAACTTGCCGATTGGAGCACGCAAGTCGCACCGGGTTATTTCAACTACCGCAAGGTGTCGATCTATGGCGGCTCTAACGAAATTCAACGCAACATTATCGCCAAAGCCGTCTTGGTTTGTGATTGACGACTTAATGTGATGTGCCTTGCTTTGCCATCATCAGCTCATTCCTGAGCGAATGGTGAAGGGCATGCGATCTGGAGGATTGAGGTAATGGATTTTGATTTGTCCGAGGAGCAGCGGCTTCTCAAGGAAAGCGTCGACGGTCTGCTCGAGCGAGTCCTACGATTTCGATCAACGCAAGAAATACGCGGCAAAAAAAGGAGGCTGGAGCAAAAGCCTGTGGGGCAAGTTTGCCGAACAGGGTTTGCTGGGTCTGCCGTTCAGCGAAGAGGATGGCGGTTTTGGTGCAGGCGCCATCGAAACCATGATTGTGATGGAAGCTTTAGGCAATGCTCTGTGCTTGAGCCTTATCTTGCCACTGTGTTCTCGGTGGCGGATTTATTCGCCATGGAGGTTCAGCCGCACAGAAATCAGCCTACCTTCCGTCGATCATCGATGGGTCGAAAACGATGGCGTTTGCGCAGCTTGAAAAAAATTCCCGCTATGATCTTGCAGATGTTGCGACGACCGCCAAAAAAAAGGTTCGGGCTGGGTGATCGATGGTGAGAAGTTCGTCGTCATCCATGGTGACACCGCCGATACCCTGTCGTCACGGCGCGGACCAAGGGTGGGCAACGTGACCGGACCGGGATCGGGGTGTTCCTCGTGCCGTCAAATGCCAAGGGCGTCATATCAAGGGTTATCCGACGCAGGATAGCCTGCGCGCGGCAGACGTTACGTTCTCAGGCGTTGAGGTCGGTGCGGATGCGGCGATTGGTGATGACGGAAAATGCGCTGCCGCTGATTGAGCGTGTGGTGGACGATGCGCGTATTGCGCTCTGCGCCGAGGCAGTCGGCGCGATGGAAGAGTCGCTCAAGACCACGATCGAATATATCAAGACCCGCAATCAATTCGGCGTCGCGATCGGTAATTTTCAGGCGCTGCAACATCGCGGATCGGACATGTTTGTTGCGCTGGAGCAGGCGCGCAGCATGTCGTATCTTCGCGACGATGGCGGGGGACTTCAAGGATGCGAAGGAGCGCGCAACAGCGGTTGCCGCCGCGAAGGTTCAGATCGGGCGTTCCGCGCGCTATGTTGGCCAGCAGTCGATCCAGTTGCATGGCGGTGTTGGTATGACGATGGAGTACAAGATCGGCCACTACTTCAAGCGGCTGACGATGATCGAAAGCCTGTTTGGCGATGCCGATTATCATCTGCGCCGGGTCAGCGAACAGGGCGGGTTGCTAAAGGACTGATAAGATCAGTCTGAAAGTCCGACGCAACTGTATTGAACCAGAGCCCCGCACGCGGGGCTCTTTTATTTTGCGCGATTCACGCATGGTTGACGGCGACAGGCACAATCGGTTTGCTTGCGGCTAGGCCCTAAAGCATAAATCATTCGAGGATACATTATGGCATCTCATATTCTCGCCATCGATCAGGGCACGACGTCCTCACGGGCCATCGTGTTTCGCGCGGATATTTCGATCGCGGCACAGGCGCAGCAGGAATTTCCTCAGCATTTTCCGGCCTCCGGCTGGGTCGAACACGAGCCTGAAGATATCTGGACTTCGACTGTCACGACCTGCCGGGAAGCTTTGCGCAAAGCGAATGTCAAAGCTCCGACATCGCCGCTATCGGTATTACCAATCAGCGCGAAACCACGGTGGTGTGGGATCGTGTCAACCGGGCAGGCCGTCCATCGGGCCATTGTTTGGCAAGACCGGCGCACGGCTGAAATTTGTACGCAGACTGAAAGCGGAAGGTCATGAGCCAGCCATCGTCGCAAAGACCGGACTGATTATCGATCCGTATTTCTCTGGCACCAAGATTGCGTGGATTCTCGATCATGTTCCCGGCGCACGCACACGTGCTGAACGCGGCGAACTTCTGTTCGGCACCGTGGATTGCTATTTGCTGTGGCGGCTGACGGGCGGTAAAGTCCACGCCACCGACGCGACCAATGCGTCGCGTACTCTTATTGTTCAACATCCATACCGGTGAATGGGATGACGATCTTCTGAAAATCTTGCGGGTGCCGCGTTCGATGCTGCCGCAGGTCAAGGATTCTTCCGGCTGACTTCGGCGAGAGTGAGCCGAGTCTGTTCGGCGGCGTGATCGCTATTCGCGGCATCGCCGGAGACCAGCAGGCGGCCACCATCGGCCAGGCCTGCTTTACGCCTGGTATGATGAAATCAACTTATGGCACTGGATGTTTCGCGCTGCTCAACACTGGATCGACACCAGTGGCATCTCAAAAACAAATTTTGACGACAATCGCGTATCAGTTCAATGGCAAGCGCACCTATGCGCTGGAAGGTTCGATTTTTGTAGCGGGTTCATCTGTGCAATGGCTGCGCGATGGTCTCGGCATCATCAAGCATGCGAACGAGGCCGGGCCGCTTGCGGATAAAGTCCGATCCCTTGCAATCGGTTTATCTGGTGCCAGCATTTGTCGGTCTCGGTGCGCCGTATTGGAATCCGCATGTACGCGGCGGTCTGTTCGGATTAACCCGCAACACGGGGCCGGCGGAATTAGCTCACGCTGCACTGGAAAGTGTTTGTTATCAAACTTACGATCTTCGGGCGGCGATGCGCGCCGACTGGCCGGAGGCGAAAGACCGCAAATACCGTGCTGCGTGTCGATGGTGGCATGACCGCTTCAGACTGGACCATGCAGCGTCTTGCCGATCTGCTCGATGCGCCGGTCGATCGCCCGATGATTCAGGAGACAACGGCGCTTGGCGCAGCCTATCTTGCGGGTCTCGGTGCCGGCATCTATCCCGAGCCTGAGAAGTTTGCGGACAATTGGCGTCTTGAGCATCGCTTTAAGCCGAACATGAGCGAAATAACACGAACGCGAAAACTTGCAGGCTGGTCACAGGCCGTCAAAGGTTGCTCGCAAGCGATCCGGGTGAAGGTTGATCTGACCAACTCTGTGGCATTCTATCCGGTTCGCGCGATCTTCTTGCGATACCGCAAATGAAATGCGCAATTGCACCCAGTGGGATGCGACGACACGTCATCGGCCGCATCTGAATCTGCAAGTGAGGGAGCGGGTTGCGTGGACGGAATGTAGTTCAGCACCGGCGCCAGCCAGCGTTCGGCCTCAGTCACGGTCCAGCCTTTACGTGCAGCATAATCTTCCACCTGATCGCGCTCGATTTTGCTGACGCCGAAATAGTGGCTTTCGGGATGGCTGAAATAAAGTCCCGAGACCGAGGAGCCCGGCCACATTGCAAAACTTTCCGTCAATGTGACGCCTGCGGTGCGTTCGGCATCGAGCAGGCGGAACAACGTTGCCTTCTCGGTGTGGTCGGGTTGCGCCGGATAACCCGGCGCGGGGCGAATACCTTGATATTGTTCGAGGATCAATTCCTCGGGGATAAAGTTTCATGAGGCGCGTAACCCCAAAATTCCTTGCGCACGCGCTGATGCATCCGCTCGGCGAAAGCTTCCGCGAGGCGATCTGCCAGCGCCTTCACAAGGATTGACGAATAATCATCATTGGCGTTCTTGAAACGATCGGCGATGACATCTTCACCGATTCCTGCGGTTACAACGAACATGCCAATGTAATCGGGAACACCGCTGGTCTGCGGCGCAATGAAGTCCGATAGCGCCACGTTATGGCGTCCTTCACGTTTTTCGAGTTGCTGGCGCAATGTATGCAGCGTGGCGAGCGGCGTCTTTCGCGACTCGTCGTTGTAAACAACGATGTCATCGCCGACGGCATTTGCAGGCCAAAATCCGATACTGGCGGATGCCTGGAACCAGTTTTCCTGCACGATCCGGTCGAGCATTTTGCGAGCATCATCGTAAAGCGCGCGGGCGACAGGGCCGGATTTCGGATCATCGAGAATTGCCGGAAACCGTCCGGTCAATTCCCAGGTCTGAAAGAAAGGCGTCCAATCAATATAGTCGATCAATTCTGCCAATGGATAGTTGTTGAAGCACTTCGTGCCGATGAACGACGGTTTGGGCGGGAGTGCTGCGGTCCAGTCGATTTTCAACGCATTGCCGCGCGCAGCAGCGAGTGAGAGTCGCTTCTTGTCCTGCTGGGCTTTGAAATGTGCCGTAGAAATCTTTGCGTAATCGGCACGGATGTCCCGGGCGTAGTCTTCACGTTTCTCAAACGATAGCAGTGAAGATGCAACGCCAACTGCGCGGCTTGCGTCATTGACATGAACCACAGGCCCACGCGTGTAGGCTGGATCGATTTTCACGGCGGTATGAACCCGGCTTGTGGTTGCGCCACCAATCAGAAGCGGAATATCGAGACCCTGCCGCTCAAGTTCCGAGGCAAGGAACACCATCTCGTCGAGCGAGGGGGTGATCAGGCCGGACAGGCCAATGATGTCAGCCTGTTCAGTTTTTGCTGTTTCGATAATCTTGGCCGCAGGCACCATGACGCCAAGATCGACAACTTCGAAATTGTTGCACTGGAGCACAATGCCAACGATATTTTTTCCAATGTCATGCACGTCACCTTTCACGGTGGCGAGCACGATCTTGCCGGCGGAGTTGCGTCTGTTTCCATTGTCGCTGCTACCATTGCGTTTCTTTTCTTCTTCCATAAACGGCATCAGATAGGCGACCGCTTGTTTCATCACGCGCGCCGATTTCACCACCTGGGGTAAAAACATCTTCCCGTCGCCGAATAAATCGCCGACAACATTCATGCCCGCCATCAGCGGGCCCTCGATCACTGCCAGCGGGCGCAGGGCAGCCGCGCGTGCCTCCTCGGTGTCTGTCTCGATGTATTCGGTGATGCCATTGACCAGTGCATGCGCCAGGCGCTTGTCCACGGGCCATTCCCGCCATGCGAGGTCCTGCTCTTTGGATTGTTTTCCTGACCACGGAATTTTTCAGCCAATGCCAACAGCCGCTCCGAGGCGCCGGGGTCGCGATTGAGGATGACATCCTCGCAAACTGCCCGCAGCTCCGGATCGATATCATCGTAAATGACCATCTGTCCGGCATTGACGATGCCCATATCCATGCCGGCTTTGATGGCATGATAAAGGAATACCGAGTGCATGGCCTCGCGCACCGGTTCGTTGCCACGGAAAGAGAACGACAGATTCGAGACGCCGCCTGAGATGTGGGCGTGGGGCAGATTTTGTCTGATCCAGCGTGTCGCTTCGATAAAATCAACGCCGTAGTTGTTGTGCTCTTCGATGCCGGTGGCGATGGCGAAGATATTCGGATCGAAAATGATATCCTGCGGCGGGAATCCAATCTTATCGACCAGAATATCGTAGGCGCGTTTGCAAATTTCGGTCTTGCGCTGGAAGGTATCCGCCTGGCCAGTTTCGTCGAATGCCATGACGACGACCGCAGCGCCATGGCGGCGTGCAATGGTGGCTTGCTGGAGAAATTTCTCCTCGCCTTCTTTCATGGAAATCGAATTGACGATGGGCTTGCCCTGAACGCACTTCAGCCCGGCCTCGATCACCGTGAATTTCGAGGAATCGATCATCACCGGCACACGTGCAATGTCGGGCTCCGAGGCGATGAGGTTGAGGAATGTGACCATCGCCTGTTCGGAATCGAGCAGGCCTTCGTCCATGTTGACGTCGATGACCTGCGCGCCGTTCTCGACCTGATCGCGCGCAACCTGTAACGCCGCCGTGTAATCGCCAGCCTTGATCAGCTTGCGAAAACGTGCGGACCCTGTGACATTGGTGCGTTCGCCGACATTGACGAAGGGGATGTCTGACGTCAGCGAAAATGGCTCCAGGCCTGAAAGATGAAGGTGCGGCTTGATTTGCGGGACTATGACGCGGCTTGTGCGGGGCGACTGCAGCGGTGATTGCGGCGATATGGTCGGGTGTCGTGCCGCAGCAGCCGCCGACCATATTGACGAGACCAGATTGGGCGAACTCGCCGATTAGCCGCGCCATGTACTCCGGGGCTTTCGTCGTACTGCCCGAATTCATTTGGCAGGCCAGCGTTGGGATAGGCGCAAACCAGTGTATCCGCGACGCGGCCGATGTCGGCAATGTGCGCGCGAAGGTCTTCGGCGCCGAGGGCGCAATTAAACCCGATTGTGAGCGGCGCGCGTGCCGCACCGAATGCCAGAAGGCTTCAGGCAATTGGCCGGACAGCAACCGGCCTGATTTGTCGGTGATGGTGCCGGAGACCATCACCGGCACATGAATTCCGCGCGCTTGCGAGATTTCCGAGATCGCGTAGAGTGCGGCTTTGGCATTGAGGGTGTCGAAAATCGTCTCCAGCAAAAGCAGTCCGCTCCGCCATCGAGCAGGCCATTGATCTGCTCGCTATAGGCGAGGCGCAGATCATCGAATGTCACGGCGCGAAATCCGGGATTGGCCACGTCTGGCGAAATCGATGCGGTGCGGTTGGTCGGTCCGAGCGCGCCTGCGACGAAACGGGGCTTGCCATCTTCAGCTGATACACGTTGGGCTGCGGCGCGGGCGAGTTTTGCGCCTTCGAAATTCATTTCATAGGCAATATGGGAAAGATCGTAATCGGCCTGCGCGATGGAAGTCGAGGAGAAGGTGTTGGTGGCGACGATGTCCGCGCCCGCGCGCAGATAGGCCACATGAATATCTTCGATGGCTTTCGGTTGGGTAAGGATCAACAGATCGTTGTTGCCGCGCAGGTCGCGGTGGAAATCCTTAAAGCGTTCACCACGGAAAGCGGACTCGTCGAACTGCAGTTCCTGAATCATGGTCCCCATGGCGCCGTCGAGCACGAGAATGCGCTTGCGAGCCAGTTCGCGAAAACGTATAGCTTGCGGCGAAAGTTTTATTGTCATGGGATCAGGCAGCTTTCTGCGCGCGATTCGGGCGGATGCCGAGCAGGTGGCTGATGGCAAACACGAGATCCGCGCGGTTCATGGTGTAAAAATGAAAGGTCTCCATGCCGCGCGTGGCAAGGTTCTGACCTGCCCGGCGGCAACGGTCGCGGCAATGAGCTTGCGAGTTTCAGGATCGTCGTCGAGGCCTTCGAATTTTTCGCGAGCCAGTTTGGCATCGTGGCGCCGGCTCGTTTGGCGAAATTGCTCGCCATCGTGAAATTCTGAACGGGCAGAATTCCCGGTACGATAGGAATATTGATTCCCGCCGCGCGCACGCGATCGAGATAGCGGAAATAGAGATCGTTATCGAAGAAGAATTGCGTGATAGCGCGGGTCGCGCCTGCATCGACCTTCGCTTTTAGTAAATCGATATCGGCATCGAGACTGGGACTTTCGGGATGTTTCTCCGGATAGGCGGAGACGCTGATTTCCATGTCGGGATGGTTGCGCTTGATAGCCGCAACGAGATGCGAAGATGTCTGATAGCCTTGGGGATGGGCGTGTATGTGCCGCCAATGCCGCCTGACGGATCGCCGCGCAAGGCGACGATATGGCGGACGCCGACCTCATAATAATGTGCGATGACATCATCGATATCGGAGCGGGTGGCATCCACGCATGTGAGATGCGCCGCAGGCGGGAGTGAAGTCTCGAGTCAGAATGCGGGCAATGGTCGTGTGCGTGCGCTCGCGGGTCGAGCCCCCTGCGCCATAGGTGACGGAAACGAAATTGGGCGCGACGGCGCAAGCCGGCTGATGACGTCCCAAAGATTGCGCTCCATGTCTTCGGTCTTTGGCGGGAAAGAACTCGAAGGAAATGGTGGGGAGTTTTTGCGCTTGAGAGCCGGACCAAGACTCACTCATACCAACCCTCGCTCGTACCAACTGGCAGTCATGCACAACATGTTTTTGAGAGTAGGCCGGAAGGGCTGGAGCGAACAGCCCACCAAGGCCATAAATTCAATGGGAAATTGCCCACTTTATAGTGTTTTATTCAATTTTTCTTTCAAAAATAACTCATAGTGGGCAATCCGATCTGGATAAAAATCCCTATTTTACAAGAAAAACCGAGCATTTTGCCAAATCATAAGTAGGAAATTTGCCGGAAATATGGTGGGCAATTGTAAATTACTCAATGATATTTTTAAACGTCCCATCATATAGGCTGCAGCACCGGCCTGCCAACAGCCACCCTTTGTGCCGCAGCGCTGAGCGGTTAGCTTGACGCCATGCTCCCACTCTCCGTTCTCGATCTTTCCGTCGTCACCACCGGCACCAAGCCTGCCATGGCGCTGCGCAACAGCATTGATCTGGCGCGCCATGTCGATGGGCTCGGCTATGTCCGCTACTGGCTGGCGGAGCATCACAATCTGGCCTCGGTGGCGTCGCCCGCGCCGGACATCATGATCGGACAGATCGCAGCGGTCACGGAACATATTCGCGTCGGCTCCGGTGGAGTGATGCTGCCCAATCATGCGCCGCTGATGGTGGCCGAACGTTTCAAAATGCTGGAGGCGTTGTTCCCCGGACGTATCGATCTTGGGCTTGGGCCGCGCGCCTGGCACTGATCAGGCGACAGCTTATGCGTTGCGCGCTCGTCTGGAGGCGCGGGAGGGTGACGATTTCCTGGAGCGGTTGCACGAACTCATGCTGTGGGAGACGCGCGATTTTCCACCCGGCCATCCTTTCAACAACGTGGTCGCGATGCCGGATGATACGCCGTTGCCGCCGATCTGGCTGCTGGGTTCGAGCGACTACAGCGCGCAGCTTGCCGCGCAGGTCGGAATGGGCTTTGCGTTCGCGCATCATTTTGCATCCCATGATGCCGTCGATGCCTTGACGCATTATCGCTCGCATTTCCGGCCCTCGCGCTGGCGCGACAAGCCGCATGGCATTCTGGCGGTTGCAGCCGCGATTGCGCCAACCGATGAGGAGGCCGAGCGTCTCGCATCATCGATGGATTTGAATTGCTTGCGCCGCGATCGTGGCCAGTACCTGCCGTTGCCGAGTGTGGAGGAAGCGCAGGCTTATCCTTACAGCGAGGCGGAGCGGGCGAACATTGCGCGTAATCGCGCGAAGTTCTTTGTCGGCAGTCCAGCGAGCAGTGATGCAGAAACTCTCGCCACTCATTGCCGCAAGCGAAGCCGATGAGTTGATGGTCATCACGGCGCTTTACGATCACGACGCCCGCAAGCGGTCCTATAGCCTGCTCGCGGATGTTTTTGGTGTCGGTAAGCGAACTGCTGCGTGAGGGTGTCGCTTTTCTTCCTTCTCATGGCCGCTGGGCCTCTTGACCCGGCCATCCACGCCTTGCTTGTTGTGGGGCCATTAAGACGTGGATCACCGGGTCAAGCCCGGTGATGACGACTGAGAGCGTTGAGGCATCACGCATCCCATCCCGATTCAATTGTCAAACAGCCCTATGTCCACGCGCCAACCTCCACGCGTGCGACATCGCCCCTGTTATTGTGCCGGCGCGGGGGCGCCCGTCGTCAAAATTATTCCTTCGCCCTAAATGAGGGCGCGCGGAACGCCGGATGCGCAACGCATCCGCAGCCTCGTGCGCAAAAGTGAAGTGAGCACACGAGCGTAATCACCACGAACACGCCGGACACATCCGGCGTTCCGCACGCAATGGTTTTACGGCTTGCTTTGCATCACCCCCGGTGTCCGGTGCTGGCACCACCGTAAGTCGAAGGCACGGGCCGCCGCGCCAGGATCATGCAACTTGGGCCGTCCGCAGCACCATCGTCGTCTGCGCAAGCAAAAACCAACGCACGGACGCCTTGGGTAAGGTGTCCGCTTTATTGATCCCCACTTGCGCCTAACGCTGCTGCGTCCACCGCATCCCGCCTCGCGTCTTGTGACGTCGCGAACCGCCCCTCATGTGAGACGGGATGAAAGGAATATAATCCTAGCGCAAGGAAAGTCAAGTGAGCGGGCGTTTGTAGCCAGGATGGAGCGGAGCGACTTCGTCCTCAGAGCCGCGATGCATCACCACACTCTGCCGTCATCACCCGGCTTGTCCCGGTGATCCACGTCTTGGCTATGCTGAAAAGGCGTGGATGGCCGGGTCAAGCCCGGCCATGACGAGGTGGGGGCATGGTGCTCCATTAATCGAGATCGCCGGCACATAGGCGAGCGAAGCGACGCCGTCCTTCGACGGCTATGCCCGGCCATGACGAGTTTTTTGTAGCCCGCATGAAGCGAAGCGCAATCTCTCCGTTCCCCTCCCCCCTTGCGGGGGAGGGTCAGGGAGGGGGGGTGAACCGCAAATATTGATCGTGAAACTGACCCCCCTCTCCACCTCTCCCCCTCAAGGGGGGAGAGAGCAGAATGTGCCATGTCGCAGGGCCGCGGTTTCGTCATGCCTCTGAGGGCGGCAACGGTGACGTGGCTCACGGACACTTCGGTGCGCGGATCGCTTGAACCGGATTACGCTCGCTAACGGCCCAGCATTCGCGTGGCGGTGTCGAGAAACGAGCGGTGGGTCCGCCGCCCGATCTCCCGGCGTACTGCATCCCAATGCACATGGGCCGCATGGGCCTCGCGCGCGCGGTGGCGCGCCGCGTCATAGGCCTGATCGCCGAGTGCCGCCTGCAATGCGTCCGCATCAAGGATGACATCCGGCTGCGCCTGACCTCCAAACCAAGAAGCGATCATGTCTCGATCCATATCTCGATCCATGTGTGGATTGCGCGAATGACTTACCCGCTCTGAGTTCTCTTTCTTATCACCTCGTCTTCATTCCTCTTACGTCTACAATGAGTGACATTGTGCACCATGTATACGTTGCCTTCCTTTACGCGTTAGGGCATGTGCGTTTATCCGCTTGGGTGGGCCCTGTGAAAAAGACCGCAACGATTACGGTTCGCTGCACCGAGGAGATGCGTGCAAAACTGGCGACCCTGGCCAGGGCCGACGGGCGCACGGTCTCATCTCTGGTCAAGATTTTATTGGAGCAGGCGTTGCAGCAGCTTGAGAAGCCCAGCAAGAAGCGCCTCATCCGCTCATCACCGGGCTTGACCCGGTGATGAGCGAGCGTCGAAGCAGAATTGGTATCTGTTGTTTCATGCGGAATAGGACGAATGTCTATTCGCTTTACCGATCCATTCGATAATTTCGTTTCCGTCCCATCCTTTCTTGCCCAATTCTTCTGGCGAAACGGCGCTACTCGGATAAATACCATCAATCACTAGCTTATTAATTCCGGCCTGTTCTAATTTCTCGCGGTAGGGATCGCTTTTAGGAAGGCGAAGCCATGCTGAGGTTGCGCCAGCCAGTATGTCGCACAGTTGAATTTGTTTCTTGATATTTGAATCCACGAATTTGGTTGCTATGACGTTCATAGGAAAAATGGCTGGCCCATGTGGGCCATCGAATTGAGCGTTATCGAAATCTACATTCGATATGCGATCCCAGAGCCATTGCTTCTTTGCCATATTAGAGGATTGGTCGTGAACAAGCTCCCAAGGACCTTCATGTTTTTCGCGCCAACTGTGTCCAATCCGAACCAATCCTGGCAGGGCTAGATCCATAACGCGCTCAGGCAATTCCAAGACGTGCTTGTGTCCTAATAAATTGAAAGAAGACCAAAGGTATTGAATGATGTCGGATCGTGCATCGTCAAATAGTGCGGTATTTTTTGCTCTGTGGATTAAATTATTACATTCGTCAAAGCGTTCTTTTGTTCGAGATCGGAACATTCTTTGAAATGCGAGCAATACATTTCGTCTAAATTTTGAATCCCACAAGGCTTCAAGACATATGAAGAGCATGTTGGCTAGAGCCTGATTGGCCCCGTCTTTATAAAGGTTAAACCCCATTTTGGAGGTGAGCGGTTCTATCCACCAGTCAACTACAAAGGTTACTGCTGCGTATTCTTTGTGCGCAATCCAAGTGGCAGATCGCCGAAGGTCGCTAACTAGATAGCTAATAAACTCGACTATGCGTTCTTGATGTGCGGGTTTTCGAGAGAGACTTCTGTGCTTTAACTCTTCCGCTCGATACTCCCGCGAAAATCGTTTCCACGATTTGTTGCGCTTCGAGGTCACTAAAGTCATTTGTAGCTTGAACAAAAATAGGTTGATCTGCATCAAGCAGATCTTCCCCTGTAAATCCTGTTTCATCGACATAAAATGTAGGCAACACTAGCCCCTATCAAAGCCCCCTTGGCGCAGTGCATGATGTCGACTTATGCCAAGCACAATTATCTGAAAGCTTACTAATGAATCTCGAGAAATTTCCTGCGCTCATAGCGATAACGACGTTTATTGCGATTTGCTTGGTCGTGTCGCACGAGTGGGCATATTTCGGCGTAATCGGCCCAGAATTGCAATCGCTCTTCACCACATATGACTATTTTTCAGTGTTGATCTTATGGCTTGGACCAGCGTTTATCACTTTACTTGCAATTCTCGGAATATACATAGCCTTGCTACGCTCAGATGATTTTGAAGTAAAAAAAATTGCCACGTCACGTTGGGGACGTTTCATCGAAAATTGGAAAGACGAAATTTTTTGGTCTGTCCTGGCCTGTATTGCTTTATTGTTTTCTTCAGAAGTCAATCGATTGCCTCTGTTTATGTTAGGAGGCTTTCTTTGGACGCGCTTATCATTTTACATTCTGAGCTACGAAAGTTTTGCATCTTTCAGGACAAAGCCTGCGGGAGTTATATTTGCCGGCTTGCCTGCGATTATGATATTATTTTACGGAATAGGACGCGATGAGGCCTATACTGACTTAATCCGCAGCAAGAATATTTATGAACTGCGCCATAAAGACCAGTATGTAAGTCGAGAGGTTCGATTGGTTCGCTTGATTGAAAAAGGAGCCATATTTGTAGACTTGCAGAGTAAGTCTATAAATTTTATGCGCCGCGAAGATATAATGTTTATTAGAAAATCCATTCCCGATTGGGAGACGCGATCTTTCGTTTGTAAAAAGTGGGAATTTGGTTGCGGGGTTACTAAATAAATTCACTGCCTAAACTATTGCGAATACAAAAAGCCCCGGGCATCGCTGCCAGGGTTTTTGCGTTTTCATTCGTCATACGCGGGCTTGACCCGCGTCCATCACAGAAGATGGATTGCCGGATCAAGTCCGGCAATGACGCAGAAAAAAGCCCGGTGTTTCCACCAGGCTTTCTTATTTTCGTAATGATAGAGCTCTCGCGTCTATTCCGTCTTTTCCGAAAATGTGCCGCGGAAGGGATGCGCCGGATAGACACCGACAATGCGGAATTCCCGTGAGAAGAATCGCAATTCTTCCAGCGCGAAGGCGAGCCCGCGGTCGTCTGGATGTCCGTCCACGTCGGCATAAAATTCTGTGGCGAAGAAATTGCCCTCGACCATATAGCTCTCAAGCTTGGTCATGTTGACGCCGTTGGTGGCGAAACCACCCAATGCTTTGTAAAGCGCGGCGGGCAGGTTGCGCACACGAAACACAAACGTGGTCATCAGCGGCTTGGAATTCTGTTCGGCCCATTTCTCATCGCGCGCCAGCATGACAAAGCGCGTGGTGTTGTGGACTTCATCTTCCACGTCTTCGGCCAGAATATCGAGATTGTAGATTTCCGCAGCCAGACGCGATGCAATCGCGGCGCATTGTTTGTCACCGCGTTCTGCAACCATGCGCGCCGAACCTGCGGTGTCGCCCGCGACGATGGGTTTGATTCCAAGCTTGCGGATCATGCGGCGGCATTGGCCCAGCGCATGCACATGGCTTTCGACGCTTTTGATATCGCCGAGTTTGGCGCCGCGCGGCGCCATCAATTGGTGGCGGATCGGCAGGAACCATTCGCCGACGATGAACAAGCCTGACTGCGGCAGCAAATGGTGGATGTCGGCGACGCGCCCTGCGACCGAATTTTCAATCGGGATCATGCCGAGATCGGCTTCGCCCATTGATATCGCGGACAGCGCATCTTCAAAGGTGGCGCAAGGCAATGGCTGCGCGCCCGGATAAGCCTCGGTGATGGCGATGTGCGAATTTGCGCCGGGCTCGCCCTGGAAGGCGATTTTCAGATTTTTGTAATCGGACTTTTTAAGGTCAGGCTTGGTCATGATGGGGTCCCCGCCAACATCTGGCGCGCGGTCTCAAGATCATCAGGCGTATCGACGCCCAGCGGTACACTGTCAACCACGCTCACGTCGATCCGCATTCCGGCCTCAAGCGCGCGAAGCTGCTCGAGCTTCTCGCGCATCTCAAGCGGCGAGGGAGGCAATGTCACAAACCGCGCCAAGGCTGCTTTTCGATAGGCATAAAGGCCGATGTGATGGTAGCGCGGCCCTTCGCCATGCGGCGCAGTCGCGCGGGTGAAATAGAGCGCGCGCAGCCGCTTGGGGCCAAGGGGCGATCCAACAACCTTCACGACGTTGGGATTGGTATGTTCCTCGTCCTTGCGGATCACGGCTGCAAGTGTGGCGATATCGACATTGGATCAGCCAGCGGTGTCAGCACCGCGCGGATGTCAGTGGGCGCAATGGTCGGCAAATCGCCCTGCACGTTGATGATAGTGGTGATTTGGTTTGCTGTATCGAGGGTTTGCAGCGCCTCGAAAATCCGGTCCGACCAGTGGGGTGATTCGCGCGGGTCATGATGGCCTCAAAGCCATGGGCAACAACCGCGTGGGCAATCTCCGTGCATCGGTGGCCACCACCACGCGGCCGATTTGGGCTGCTTGCGCGGCGCGGGCGACATGAACGATCATCGGCAGGCCGCAAATGTCCAATAGCGGCTTGCCGGGCAAGCGGGTCGCTGCCATGCGCGCGGGAATCAATACCAATATGGACGGATCGGTCATGGGGAAGGTTGTGAGCTTTGCGGCGAAATTGATGAGGAAATGGCAGGTGTTTTCAAGGGGTCGCGCGTTTATACGGGTTGCCATTGGTGAGGCAAACCGTTATCTCAACGCCGCTGTCAGGTTTGCGGTGCAACGCTTGATTCTGGCAGCAACTCATGGCCGTTTGAAACGGCTGTAACACGTCGAAATTCCGGTCCGGGGCCTGACTGAAATGGACTCCTTCGAACTCAACAAGATCATGGGCGCCGTGCTTGGCACCTGCCTCGTTCTGCTTATCACGAATTTTGCGGCCAACGCGATTTTTGCCCCTGTAAAACCTGAAAAGCCGGGCTTTGAAATCGCTGTGAAGGAAGATGCTGGCACCGCGGCTAAGGACGCTGCCGCAGGCCCGGTCGTGCCGATTGAGAAGCTGCTGCAAACGGCTTCTGTGGAGAAGGGCGCGGCTGCCGCCAAGAAGTGTGCGTCCTGTCATACTTTCGAGAAGGGCGGTCCGAACAAGGTTGGCCCGAATCTTTATGGCGTGGTGGGTCGCGATCGCGGAGCGCAGGCCGGTTTCAATTATTCCGCCGCGCTGAAGGGCAAGCCCGGCAAATGGACCTTCAATGATCTCAATAGTTTCATTGCCTCGCCGAAGGGATTCATTCCTGGCACCGCGATGAGCTTTGCCGGTATCTCCAAGGACAGCGAGCGCGCGGACCTCATCGATTATCTGCGCACGCAGGCCGACAGTCCTGTTCCTCTGCCCAAGGCGGCGAGCAACTGAATGGCGTGATGACAGGAATTTAACACAACTGACGGCCAGGATGTCTTGCAAGATATCCTGGCTGTTTTGCGTTGGGGCCACCATTGGTGCTCTTTGAGCAGGTTCTTGGGACTTTTCGCCGCAAAAAGGATGGCGTAACGGGCTGGCATCATATCTAAAAACGGACATAATCCGTCCAGACGTTGCACTGGCAACCTGGCGCATGACCCGCCAAATGTAAGCGGTCTGGACCTTTATTTTTCGACATAGCAGCAGGATTATTGCTCTTGAATATTTTCCGAAATATGTCCCGGCGGCATCTTCTTCAAAGCGGCGCGTTTGTTGCGGCGGCTCCTTTATTGAAGACGTCCTTGATCGATGCGGCCCATGCGCAATCGGCGCCGGCCTGGCAGCATGCATTGTCACTGTTTGGCGATATCAAGTATCCGGCGGACTTTAAGCGCTTCGATTACGTTAATCCGGACGCTCCCAAAGGTGGGCTCGCGCGGCAGATTTCCATCGGCACATTCGACAATTTCAATATCGCTGTTGCCGGTGTGAAAGGCTCAATCGCGCCTGCGGTGACGCTGATCTATGAAACATTGATGGTGCAATCGCAGGATGAAGCCACCACCAAATACGGTTTGCTGGCCGAAGCAGTCCAGCATCCCGAAGATCATTCATGGGTGACGTATCGTCTGCGCAAAGAAGCCCGCTGGCACGATGGAAAACCAGTCACGCCGGAAGACGTGATTTTTTCCATGGAGGCGTTGAAGAAATATAGCCCGATGTACTCATCTTATTACAAGCATGTGATCAAGGTCGAGAAAGTCGGATCGCATGAGATCAAATTCACCTTCGATGCGCCGGGCAACCGTGAATTGCCGAGCATTGTCGGCGAATTAACGGTGCTGCCCAAACATTGGTGGGAAGGCACCAACAGCGAAGGACAAAAGCGTGACATTGGCGCGACCACGCTGGAAAAGCCGCTTGGTTCCGGTCCTTACGCCATCAAGAGTTTTGTCGCTGGGCGCTCCATCGCTCTTGAGCGGGTGAAGGATTATTGGGGCGCGCAGATGCCGGTGCGCATCGGCGAGAATAATTTCGACGAATTACGCTACGAGTTCTTCCGCGATACGACCGTGTCGCTTGAGTCCTTCAAGGCCGATCAGGCTGATTGGATCATCGAGTCCTCGGCCAAGGCATGGGCAACCGCCTATGATTTCCCGGCGGTGAGCGAAAAACGTGTCGTGCTTGAGGAGTTTCCGATCAACGACTCAGGACGCATGCAGGGCTTTGCCTTCAACATGCGCCGCGAGCCATTTGGCGACAGGCGTGTGCGCCGCGCCTTCAATTATGCCTTCGATTTTGAAGAGATGAACAAGCAACTGTTCTATGGACAGTACCAACGCATCAACAGTTATTTTGAAGGAACGGAGCTCGCGTGTTCCGGCGTGCCTGCGGGCAAGGAACTGGAACTGCTGAAAGCTGCGTATGGAGAGGTGCCGCCGGAGTTGATCGACAAACCATACGAGAATCCGGTTGGAGGCGCGCCTGACAAGGTGCGCGACAACCTGCGCCAGGCCACACGGCTGCTGCGCGAGGCGGGATTTGAGGTTCGCGATCAGAAGCTGGTTGATAAAAATGGCAAGCAGTTCACTGTTGAAATTCTGGTAGAAAGTCCGCCCTCTGAACGGATTGCGCTGTTCTACAAGCCATCGCTGGAGCGTCTCGGCATCGCTGTGTCGGTCCGCACCGTAGATGATGTGCAATATCAAAATCGCCTGCGCAGTTTCGATTACGATATCATCACCGATACGTGGGGGCAGTCGCTATCACCCGGTAACGAGCAGCGCGATCTCTGGGGAACGCAGGCAGCCGACGTGCCAGGTTCGCGCAATACCATTGGCATCAAGAACCCTGTTGTCGACAAACTGATCGACAAGATCATTTTCGCTGAGGATCGCGAGACACTTGTCGCTGCGACGAAGGCTCTCGATCGCGTTTTGCTATGGCATTATTATGTGGTGCCGCAGTTTACTTACGGGTTCTCGCGTTACGCACGCTGGGATCGCTTCAGTCATGCGCCGCTGCCGAAATATGGCCGCTCCGGCCTGCCCGCGTTATGGTGGTTTGACAAGGACAAAGCGGACAGGATTGGCAGGCGTTCTTGACGGGGTTGACGCGGATGGCTCCTTTCACACGACGTCATGCGCTCACCTTCGGTGGTGCTGCGGTTGCCGCTCTGTGGACGCGATCTGCGAGCGCTACTGAGAGTGCTCCGGAATCATGGCCGTCATCGCACGGCATGTCGGCGTTCGGCGATCTGAAGTATCCGGCGGATTTTCACCATTTCGATTACGTTAATATTAACGCGCCGAAAGGAGGCGCGTTCTCGACGATTCCCTCCGGGCGTTCCTACAATCAGTCGTTCCAGACCTTCAATTCGCTGAACAGTTTCATCCTCAAGGGTGATGGTGCAGTGGGGATGGAGCAGACCTTTGCTTCACTGATGGTGCGCGCGAGCGACGAGCCCGATGCCATGTATGGCCTAGTGGCGCATTCGGTGCGGATTTCGCCGGATCAATTGACTTATCGCTTTAGCGTGAGGCCGGAAGCGCGCTTCCATGATGACACAAAGTTGACTGCGCATGATGCGGCTTTCTCGATCAATGTTCTGAAAGAAAAAGGGCACCCGATCATTCGTCAGCAAATGCGCGATGTGATGAAGGCCGATGCTCTCGATGATGCCACGCTCATGGTGACGTTTGCCGAAAGGCGCGGACGCGACGTGCCGCTCTATGTTGCAGGCCTGCCGATTTTTTCGCGTCAATATTACGCCAACAAAGCTTTTGAGGAATCCACGCTCGATATTCCGCTCGGCTCCGGGCCTTACAAGGTGGGCCGTTTTGAGGTTGGGCGCTACATCGAGTACGCGCGTGTCACGGATTGGTGGGCGAAAGATTTGCCGGTGGCGCGTGGTGCATTCAATTTCGAACTCGTTGCGATACGAATTTTACCGCGATCGCGATGTCGCTTTTGAAGGCTTCACCGGGCGCAATTATATTTATCGCGAAGAATTCACGTCGCGCATCTGGAACACGCGCTACGATTTTCCCGCGGTGAAAGACAATCGCGTGAAACGCGAGACCTTGCCGGATGAAACGCCTTCAGGGGCGCAGGGCTGGTTTCCCAATATGCGACGCGAGCAGTTCAAGGATGCGCGCGTGCGCGAAGCTTTAACGCAAGCCTTTGATTTTGAATGGACCAACAAAACCATTATGTATGGCGCCTATGCGCGCACCTCATCGCCGTTTCAAAATTCAGATCTGATGGCGGAAGGATCCCCGCCACCGGAAGAATTGAAATTGCTCGAACCATTTCGTGGCCAAGTGCCGGATGAGGTGTTTGGATCGCCTTATATCCCGCCGGTGTCTGATGGCTCGGGACAGGATCGCGCACTGCTGCGCAAGGCTGCGCAACTGCTGCAGGATGCAGGCTATACGATCAAGGATGGGAAACGGCGGTTGCCAAACGGCGAACAATTCCGAATGGAGTTTTTGCTCGATGAGCCAGCCTTTCAGGCGCATCACGCACCCTACATCAAGAATCTCGCCGTGCTCGGCATCGATGCCAGCGTGCGTCTCGTCGATCCGGTGCAATTCCGAGCGCGCCTCGACGATTTTGATTTCGATGTTGCCATTCAGCGTTTCACCATGGCCTCAACTCCGGGCGATGCCTTGCGTACATTTTTTTCGTCACAAGCCGCCAATATCAAAGGTTCGCAGAATCTCGCAGGCATCAAAAATCCGGTTCTCGATACGCTGATCGAGCGCATCATCGCCGCCGACAATCGCAGTGATCTGAAAATTGCTTGCCGTGCCTTTGACCGTGTCTTTCGCGCGGGCCGCTATTGGGTGCCGCAATGGTATTCCGGCACGCACCGGATTGCCTATTGGGATGTGCTTGCACATCCGCCAAAAATTCCGCGATATGCCACTGCAGCCGGCGTGCCTGATTTGTGGTGGTTCGATGCGGCCAAAGCCGCAAAACCAGAGCAGGCGAAATAATCATGAGTGCTTATATAGCCCGCCGCATTATGCTGATGTTGCCTACATTGCTGGGCATTCTCTTTGTGTC
Organism: uncultured Alphaproteobacteria bacterium; assembly: GCA_963811795.1. Taxonomy (GTDB): domain Bacteria; phylum Pseudomonadota; class Alphaproteobacteria; order Rhizobiales; family Xanthobacteraceae; genus Afipia. The sequence goes on along the minus strand of CAWESR010000015.1, from coordinate 102,972 downwards.
ATTCGTGGTGGTGCAATTTGCGCCCGGTGGTCCGGTGGAGCGTGTGATCGCGCAATTGTCCGGGGCAGATACCGGCGCAAGCTCCCGCATTTCCGGCTCATCAAGCGGCGACATCGCTGCGCGGCCACAGGCTGGAGCATCCGCCGATGCTGTCAGCTCGAAATATCGTGGCGCGCAGGGGCTCGATCCAGATTTCGTGAAAAGTCTCGAAAAACAATTCGGTTTCGACAAGCCAGCCCATGAGCGTTTTTTCCTGATGGTATGGAATTTCGCGCGGTTCGATTTCGGCAAGAGTTACTTCCGCGATGTCAGTGTGATCCAGCTCATCAAGGAAAAATTACCTGTTTCGATGTCGCTGGGCATCTGGATGACGTTGCTGACATATCTGATTTCGATTCCGCTCGGCATTCGCAAGGCCATTCAGGACGGCTCGCGGTTTGACGTTTGGACGTCCGGCATCATCATTATTGGTTTCGCGATTCCGGGATTTTTGTTCGCGATCTTGCTCATCATCCTGTTCGCCGGAGGATCGTTTTTCGACATCTTTCCATTGCGGGGATTAACGTCGGATGGCTGGGCGCAATTTCCATGGTATCAAAAAATTCTCGATTACTTCTGGCATATCACGCTGCCGCTGATCTCGATGGCGCTTGGCGCTTTCGCGACCATGACCTTGCTGACGAAAAATTCTTTCCTCGATGAAATCCGCAAGCAATATGTGATGACCGCGCGCGCCAAGGGCTGCAGCGAACGGCAGGTGTTGTATGGTCATATTTTCCGGAATGCGATGTTGATTGTTATCGCCGGGTTTCCGAGCGCGTTCATCCACGCTTTCTTCTCGGGCTCACTCTTGATTGAAACCATTTTCTCGCTCGATGGTTTGGGCCTGCTCGGTTTTGAAAGTGTGCTGAACCGTGATTATCCAGTGGTGTTTGGGACATTGTTCATCTTTTCGCTGGTCGGCCTGGTCGTCAATTTGATTTCCGATCTTGCTTATATGTGGATAGATCCCCGGATCGATTTTGAGGCGCGGAACGTATGAGCACGGTGGCAGAAAAACCGGTTGAGACCACGGCGCTGTCGCCGCTGGGCGAAGTCGTGCCGCCGGTGCAACATGGTTTCAGCCCGTCTCCGCTCAACCGTCGCCGCTGGAAAAATTTCAAATCCAATCGCCGTGGCTATTGGTCATTCTGCATATTCACAGTTTTGTTTTTAATTTCATTGTTCGCCGAATTGATCGCCAATGATCGTCCGATCCTGATCAGGCTTGAGGGCAAGCTGTATTTCCCCGCCTTTGTGACTTATTCAGAGACCACGTTCGGTGGGGACTTTGAAACGGCTGCGGATTATCGCGATCCCTATTTGCAGAAACTGATTGCAGAAAAGGGCGGCACCATTTTATGGCCGCCGGTTCGCTATTCCTATGGCACGCACAATCTCGATTTGCCGACGCCCGCACCATCGAAGCCGACATGGCTTTTGACGGAAGCGCAGTGCAAGCCGGTGGTGGAGAAGAAGGGCCTCAAAAGCTGCCGCGATCTTGAGTACAATTGGCTCGGGACCGACGATCAGGGGCGGGATGTCGTCGCGCGTCTGATCTATGGCTTTCGCATTTCCGTGCTGTTCGGCCTCGCGCTGACGATGATCTCATCGATCCTTGGCATCGCGGCGGGCGGCGTGCAGGGTTATTTTGGTGGCTGGATCGATCTTGGTTTTCAACGTTTCATTGAAGTGTGGACCGCGATTCCATCGCTGTATCTTTTGCTGATTTTATCGTCGGTGCTGGTGCCTGGCTTTTTCGTCTTGCTTGGCATTCTGCTGCTGTTCTCATGGGTGTCGCTGGTGGGGTTGGTGCGTGCGGAATTTCTGCGCGGTCGTAATTTTGAATACATCATGGCGGCGCGGGCGCTGGGTGTCTCCAACCGGATCATCATGATCCGCCATTTGTTGCCCAACGCAATGGTCGCGACCATGACCTTCCTGCCGTTTATTGTGTCGTCGTCAGTGATGACGCTGACCGCGCTCGATTTTCTAGGCTTCGGATTGCCACCTGGCTCGCCTTCGCTCGGTGAATTGCTGTCGCAAGGCAAGGCTAACGTGCAGGCGCCATGGCTCGGTTTTACGGGGTTCTTCTCGGTCGCGATCATGCTCTCGCTTTTGATTTTTATTGGTGAAGGCGTGCGTGATGCCTTCGATCCACGCAAGACATTCCGGTGATCGCGATGGATGCACTGAACCAACCGTTGCTCGATGTGCGTGATCTGTCGGTGGCTTTCAGCCAGGGTGGATCAGAAAGCGTGGCGGTCGATCGCATTTCATTTTCCATCAATCGTGGTGAATGCGTGGCGCTGGTGGGGGAATCCGGCTCCGGCAAATCTGTCAGCGCGCTGTCTGTCCTGAAGTTGTTGCCATATCCCACGGCGTCGCATCCCTCCGGAGCCATCCGTTTCAAGGGCCGCGAGCTGCTTGATCTGAGTGAGAATGAAATTCGCGAGATTCGTGGCAACGATATTTCGATTATTTTTCAGGAGCCGATGACGTCACTCAATCCGCTGCACACGATTGAAGCGCAGATCGGTGAGGTTATTTTTCTGCACAGCGGTGTGAAAGGACAAGCCGCAAAGGCGCGCACGATTGAGCTTCTGACGCAGGTTGGCATTCCAGAGCCTGAGACGCCGTCTTGGCAGTTATCCGCATCAATTGTCCGGCGGACAGCGGCAGCGCGTGATGATTGCGATGGCGCTGGCGAACGAGCCTGATCTTTTGATTGCGGACGAACCTACCACAGCTCTGGATGTCACAGTGCAAGCGCAGATTTTGAAATTGTTGCAGATATTCGGACCGTCTCGGGATGAGTGTGTTTTTTATCTCGCATGATTTTGGCATCGTTGCCGAATTGCCGACGTGTTCTGTGTGATGTACAAAGGAAAAATTGTTGAGGAGGGGCCGGTGAACAGATTTTGACCGCGGCCCACCCTTATACAAAAGCGCTTCTCGCGGCTGAGCCAAAGCCCGATCCGGCACCGCCGCGCCCGGATGCGCCGGTTGTGATTGCGACAGACGATTTGAAAGTCTGGTTCCCCATCAAGCGCGGTTTGTTGCGTAAAACGGTTGGCCACATCAAGGCAGTCGATGGTGTCGATTTGTCGGTGCGCAAGGGCGAAACGCTCGGCGTGGTTGGCGAATCTGGATCGGGCAAGACCACGTTGGGCCTGGCGCTCCTACGGTTGATTTCTTCGAATGGACCGGTCGTCTTTCTCGGCAAGGACATACAGGGCCTTTCGTTCGAGGACATGCGGCCGATTCCGCCGCGACATGCAAATTGTGTTTCAGGATCCTTACGGCGCATTGAGTCCGCGCATGTCAGTCGGCGATATCGTTGCTGAAGGACTAAGCGTGCATCAGCCAAATCTCACGCGCGATCAGCGCGAGGCGCGGGTTGTCAAGGCGCTGAAGGATGTCGGTCTCGACCCTGCGACACGCTTTCGCTATCCGCATGAATTCTCAGGCGGTCAGCGTCAGCGCATCAGCATCGCGCGTGCGGCGGTGCTGGAGCCGAGCTTTGTGGTGCTGGACGAGCCGACAAGCGCGCTCGATATGCTGTTTCAGGCCCAGATGGTTGATCTTTTGCGGGACCTGCAACGCAAGAACGATCTGACCTACATGTTTATCTCGCACGATTTGCGCGTCGTCGCATCGCTCGCAAGTCACCTCATTGTCATGCGCCATGGCAAGGTGGTGGAAGAAGGTCCGGCATCCGAACTCTTCAAAAATCCGAAGACGGATTACACGCGGGCGCTGTTCGCTGCGGCTTTCAATATCGAGGCGGCGCCGTTGCCGGATGTTCAATAGCTGCGTTATTTATCTTCCCATGCGTCGGATGCTGCTGATCTCACTACCTGTTGCCTTGATGCGAGAAATGGCGTCCCGCGTTGCTTCAATGGCTGTCATCATATGATGGGCGTTGGCGTGAACGATGCTCTCATAGTCACGAACAATCGCGACGTGGCCTTTCCAAAAGATCAGATCACCGCGCTTGAGATTTTGCCATTCTGAGGAGGGCAGGGCCGTTCCCAGTGCGGCTTCTTGCATATCGCTATCGCGTGGAGCGCGAATGCCCGCAGCAGCAAGTGCAATTTGCACGAGTCCGGAACAATCGATGCCTAAGCTACTCTTGCCACCCCACAAATAGGGTGTGCCGACAAAGCGCTCGGCCACAGCAACAAAATCTGGCTCACGAAAATCGAGTGCGGCGACATGCTGCAAAGGCACATAAAACCGCTGACTTGTGACTGCGAAGGCACCATCCTGTTTCACCACGTCAATGGTGGCTTCGAGCGGCAAACTTTCAACTGGTGGCAGTTTGATTGAAGGCCCCGGAAAGGCAAAAGTCTGGAGCGCCGTAATCTTGTGCGTCGGCGCGCTGCGCGGTGTCACGAGCGCGGCATCCGGCAGCCATCCAACATAGTTGTCGGATTTCAGTTGTCCCCATGCCCATCCTTCTCCATTGCGATCATAGATGATCACCCGCTCGCCCTTGAGGGCCTGCGTTGCGAGAGCGGCATCGTGTGATGGTTCGCAGCGCACAGGTACGATCGGATCGAACACCTCGAATTCGCTTCCTTCAACAAAACGCGTGGCTTGGACCGTGCCTTCGAGATGCTGGGCAGCGAGATCGGATCGTGCGGGGGTGATGCGCGGATCAGCCATAGCGTTCGCTCAGGAGCATATAGATGGCGCGCGCCGCCTGACACTCACCGCCTTCCGGTCGTGCTGGTTTAGCGGTTGGCGTCCATCCATAAATATCGACATGGAGCCAGCTCTTCGCGTGCTCGACAAAGCGCTGCAGAAACAATGCGCATGTGATCGATCCGGCGAAAGCTCCCGATGGCGCGTTGTTGATGTTGGCGACCTTGGAATCGAGCCATGAATCGTATGGTGCCCATAGCGGCATCCGCCACAGCGGATCGTTGCTGGTGGTGGCGCATCGCGCAACGTCCGCGGCGAGAGTTTCATCATTGGTGTAGAACGGCGGCAAATCGGGACCGAGCGCTACGCGGGCTGCTCCCGTCAACGTTCCGAGGTCGATCAAAAGATCGGGTTTTTCCTCGTCGGCCAATGCCAGCGCGTCCGCCAGCACCAGCCGGCCTTCTGCGTCGGTATTGCCGATTTCGACGTTCAAGCCTTTGCGAGATGGAAAAATATCGAGCGGGCGGAAGGCATTTCCCGCCACAGCATTTTCTACTGCCGGAATGAGGACGCGCAATCTCACCTTCAGTTTGGCATCTATGATCATCTGCGCGAGCGCCAACACATTGGCCGCACCGCCCATATCCTTTTTCATGATGAGCATGCCGCTCGATGGTTTCAGATCGAGGCCGCCGGTATCGAAACACACACCCTTGCCCACCAGCGTGATTTTGGGATGGGAGGGCTCGCCCCAGGTCAAGTCAATCAGACGCGGTGCACGCGGCGAGGCCATGCCCACCGCGTGGATAAGCGGAAAATTGGCGGCAAGAAGATCGTCACCAACGATGCATTTGTATGTAGCGCCGAATTGCCCGGCGAGCGTTTGCGCAGCCTGTGCCAGTTCTTCCGGTCCCAGGTCGTTGGCTGGTGTGTTGATGAGATCGCGCGCCAGTGTCGCGGCATTCACGATGCGGGCGATTTCCACCATGTTCACGCCATCCGGCGGCGCGAGCCGTGCACCGGGCAGGTCTGTGGTGCGATAGCGCGTAAAGCGGTAGCTGCCGAGTGCGAAAGCCAGCGTCGCGAGATGTACATCATGAGGCGTATTGGCAAAGCGATAGGTCCCGGCAGGCAAGAGGCCGGGCAACAGGCCGGGCCGGAATAAATCACGCGTGGTGCTTGATTGATCCTCCAGGCCGAACAAGACATGGACGAGAGCGCCATCGCTGGCCGGGAGTGTCAGGCACTGGCCGGGTTTTGCCGAAAAGGCGTTGGCGTGGGCGAATTGTCGGGCGGCTATGGGAAGTGTGCCGGCGATCTGTTCCCAGGTTGATCTGGTGACGAAAGTGATGGGAATGGCCGAGGCGGTGGGCGACGTTTCAAAAGCAGGGTGCATGTGAGCTCAGGCTGGAAAGCGATGCCCCAGTATGGCAACGCGATTCGTGGGGATCGCCCCAATTAACCAGACATTAGAGGTAGCGGTCTATTGCTGAAATGATCCGGCCCAAAATTCTGCCGGCAATGATGCGTGCTGACGGGGCCAGATGAACGGACGTACCATGGGTTCTTCGTTTCTGTCGTCCCGGCTTTTCGGGTCCGTTGCCGCTATTGCCCTTTTGGCAGGTGCCCTTGGTGGCTGTAAGACCTTGGATTTACGTGAAGTCATGGGTTCGATGACTTCCAAAGCGGAAGCCGATCCCCGCAGCTCTGTCGATGCGCTCGGTGAGCGGTATCGTGCCAATCCGCGCAATGCACAGGCCGGGCTGCAATACGGTCAGGCATTGCGCCAGAATGGCCAGCGCCAGCAGGCCGTCGCCGTGCTGGAGCAAGCAAGTATCGCCAATCCTGGCGACAAGGCTTTGCTGGGCGCTTATGGTCGTGCCCTCGCTGACAATGGCAATTTCCAGCAGGCTTTCGACGTTCTCTCCCGCTCACACACGCCAGCCAATCCGGATTGGCGCACACTTTCAGTTCAAGGCACTGTACTCGACCAAATGGGACGGCATGACGATGCTCGCCAATATTATACGAACGCCTTGAAGATCATGCCCGAGGAATCCACGGTCCTATCCAATCTCGGTATGTCCTATGTCCTGACGAAAGACCTATCGAAGGCAGAGGCTACCTTGCGCAGGGCTTACAGTCGTGGTGCGTCAGATGCGCGGGTGCGCCAAAATCTGGCGTTGGCCGTTGGTCTTCAGGGCCGTTTCGCCGAGGCTGAAACAATTGTGAAGGCTGATCTGCCGATCAGGCCGAAGCGAACGTTGCTAATCTGAAGCAGATGCTTCACCAGGAAGAAAGCCCTCGCTATACCGGTACTGTCGTCAGATAGAGACAGGCGTCAGGGAGAGTGAAGCTTTGACGCGCTCTTTCTCTTCCTGGTTGCTTGCCGCGAAAAATCCGTGACGCTGCCGGTCAGCGTAACATTGAAATCTTAATACCCGTCGGTCCAAGAATAACTACAAACAGTACCGGTAGAAAGAAAACAATCATCGGGACTGTCAGTTTTGGCGGCAAGCCTGCTGCTTTTTTCTCAGCTTCACTCATGCGCATATCGCGATTTTCCTGCGCCATCACCCGTAGCGCCGCGCCAATCGGTGTGCCGTAGCGTTCCGCCTGCTGTAATGCGAGACAAACTGATTTTACGCCCTCAAGCCCGGTTCGCATGGCAAGATTTTCATAGGCAACTTTGCGGTCCTGCAGATACGACAGCTCGGCAGTGGTCAGTGTGAATTCTTCGGCGAGGGCAATCGACTGGCTGCCGATTTCCTGAGAGACCTTGCGGAAGGCCATTTCGATCGACATGCCGGATTCGATACAGATCAGCAGCAGGTCCAGGGCATCCGGAAATGCGCGTTTGATTGAAAGTTGCCGTTTGTTGATGATATTTTTCAGGAATATCATCGGCCCCTGCATTCCGCACCATGTTGCGCCGATACATATTCCGAGCTTTACCGAAAGAGATTGCTGGAAATCAGCTAGAACAAATACATAGAGTGACGTGATGATCAGGAAAGCGATCGGTGCAACAAAACGGAAAAACAGAAAAGTGATGTATGGTGCTTGACCGCGATACCCTGCCATTATCAGTTTGTTGCGGGCTTCTTCCTGCGCCACCCATTTGCCAAGATTGAAATCCTCAACAATTCTTATCACGAACTGTTTCGGTGACTGCCGCAGGGATATTTTTTCGGTACGCATGATGCGTTCGCGCTCACGCTGCCGCAGACGTTCACGTTCGCTGGCAACAGCCTTCATGCGGTTGGAGAGTTCATCGCGGACGAATATCGGCGAGATGAGTGCGTAGGCCGTTGCGCCTGTGGCGACTGCTGATAGCAACATCGTCATAAATCTGACGTCGTGTAGTTTTCCGATTAGTAGGTCCAGCATGACGCCCTCGTCAGAAGTCGAAATTGATCATTTTCTTCATTACGAAGATGCCTGTGGACATCCAAATGAGGCAGCCCACCAGCATGATTTGCCCGATTGAATGAGTCCAAAGTAGCGAAATGTATTCTGGTGTTAAAATGTAAAGTATCATCATCAGGAGAGGCGGTAAGGAGCCGATGATGCCGGCGGAGGCCTTGGCTTCCTGCGACATCGCCTGAATTTTCGAAGCCATTTTCTTGCGGTCGCGTAGAACTGCGGACAGATTGGCGAGAGCTTCCGACAGGTTGCCACCAGCTTTGGATTGAATTGCGATCACGATCCCGAAGAAGTTTGTTTCAGGGAGAGGCATGCGCTCGTAGAGCCGCTGGCAGGCTTCGCCGAGCGGCATGCCAACGGCTTGTGTGTCGATGATAGCCTTGAATTCACTACGCAATGGCTCTGGCGTATCGGCCGCAACGACCTTGATCGATTCGAATAATGGCAGACCCGCCTTGATACCGCGTATGATGATATCGATGGCATCGGGCAATGCCGCCAGGAATTTTTTTTCCCGGCGTTTCTTTAGAAAGCTGAGTACCCAGCGTGGGAGTCCAAAACCCGCAGCGAGCCCAAATCCGACTGCAGCCAACAATGCAACATCAAAGAGTAATAAGGTGAGGAAAACCATCACACCGAGAATGAATGAGCAGATCAAGAATTTCTGTTTCGTCCATTTAAGTCCGGCTTGTGTAATGCGCATCGACAGTGAAATTTTTTGTGTTTGCTTGAGTTTTTCCTCAACACCTTTCAGAGATTCTTCGACCTGCTCACGGCGCGAGCGTTGTGATCTTGGATCTTCTATTCGTCGTGTGATGGACTCAGTGCGTGCAAATGATGTGCGGCGCTTTTCCGCTCTTTTTTCACCCGATAACAGCGGATAAAGAAAAACCCATGCCAAGCCGCCAATGGTAACGGTGGTCAGGAAAACCAGTGCGAGTGTTTGGATGTTCATCGGCTAGCTTTCTAGGTCTCAGTAGAAGCGACTTCGGCAGCATCAAGCGCAGCAGCCAGACGTTTTTCCTCGCCATAATACCGGGCACGATCCCAGAAACGGGGGCGTCCGATCCCGGTCGAGCGATGACGGCCAGTGATATTCCCATGAATATCTTCGCCCATCAGGTCATAAAGGAAGATATCCTGAGTCACGATGGTGTCGCCTTCCATTCCCATCACCTCGGTGATGTGAGTGATGCGACGCGAGCCGTCGCGCAGACGTGAGGCTTGAATAATAACGTCGACAGAGGCGCAGATCATTTCGCGGATGGTGCGTGATGGCAGCGAGAACCCGCCCATGGTGATCATGGATTCAGCACGTGAGAGGGCTTCGCGGGGATTGTTGGCATGCAGCGTCCCCATCGAACCATCGTGGCCGGTGTTCATGGCTTGCAGCAGATCGAACGCTTCAGGGCCGCGGACTTCGCCGACGATGATGCGTTCAGGCCGCATACGCAGGCAGTTGCGGACAAGATCGCGCATTGTGATCTGACCTTCGCCTTCAATGTTTGGTGGCCGAGTTTCGAGTCGCACCACATGCGGCTGCTGCAACTGTAACTCCGCGGCGTCTTCGCAAGTGATGACGCGCTCGTCATCGTCGATATAATTTGTCAAACAATTCAGAAGTGTTGTTTTGCCCGACCCAGTGCCGCCAGAAATCAGAATGTTGGCGCGGCATCGGCCGATGATCTGCAAAATCTGGGCGCCTTCTGGTGTAATTGCGCCGAACTTGACGAGTTGATCGAGCGTTAGTTTATCTTTTTTGAATTTGCGGATAGTGAGGACGGGGCCGTCAATCGCCAGTGGTGGCACGATCGCGTTGACGCGGGAGCCGTCGGCAAGACGGGCGTCGCAGATCGGTGAAGATTCATCGACACGGCGACCAACCTGGCTGACGATACGCTGGCAGATATTGAGCAGTTGCTGGTTGTCGCGGAAACGGATGCTGGTGCGTTAAATCTTGCCGTTGACTTCGATGAATATCATCCCGGCACCGTTGACCATGATGTCGGCGATGTCATCGCGTGCAAGTAGCGGTTCAAGTGGACCGTAGCCGAGTACGTCGTTGCAAATATCGTCGAGCAATGCTTCTTGCTCGGCAATGGACATCACAATATTCTTTATCGCAATGATCTCGTTGACGATGTCGCGGATTTCTTCGCGTGCTGTTTCGCTATCCAGCTTGGCAAGTTGCGAGAGATCGATGGATTCGATCAAGGCACTGAAAATGGTTGCCTTGACCTCATAGTAGCTCTCTGTGTGTCGTGCTTCAGCGGGTGGCGGCCGGTTGGGCGCTAACGGCGGCGAGGGCACATTTAAAAGAGTCTCAGGCGTGGAAGAGCGTGCAGCCGCCCCCGTGGCCACGTTCGAAACGAAGTCCGACGCAGGCTTACTGGCCCTGATATCGGTATCTGTTCCGCTACGTTTACCAAACACGATAATACCTCATGCGAAGACTTATTTGCCTCGCAATTTTCCAAGTAGGGGCGATAGAAATGAACTGCGTGATTTCTTGGCTTCGCCGCGTCCCGTCAAACGCTGAGCGATCTGCAAAAACATCTCAGTCGCCTTGTGACTGGCAGCTACCTCTGCGATCATCTGCCCGTTATTGGCGGCTGAGCCAAAAATTTGTGGCTCAAACGGAATCGACACTATGGGCTGGCTTTCGATAGCCTTGGCAAATTCACTGACGTTGATTTCAGGGCGTTTCGGCACGCCAACCTGGTTAAGGCAATACAGCGGTGGACGATCGTTGGGGCGCATCGCCTTAAGTATATCGAAAATGTTTTTGGTATTGCGCAGGTTTGCCAGATCGGGTGTTGCCACAACGAGAATGTCGTCGGCGCTGACCAGAGCGCGTTTTGTCCAACCTGACCATTGGTGTGGAACATCGAGTACTGTGCAAGGCACAGTGCTGCGCAATATATCGAAGATCGAATCGAAAGCCTCTGCGCCGAAATCGTAGACCCGATCGAGTGTGGCGGGTGCAGCAAGAAGGCTGAGATGATCGGTGCATTTGGAAAGCAGGCGATCGACGAAAGCAGTATCAATACGGTCAGGAGAGAAAACTGCCTCGGCAATACCTTGCGGAGGGTCTTGATTGTAATCGAGGCCAGCTGTGCCGAATGCAAGATCGAGATCGGCAACGACGGAATCCAGCGTGAGATCGCGGGCGATCGCCCAGGCGACATTGTGTGCAATGGTGGATGCGCCAACGCCGCCCTTGGCGCCAACGATGGCGATAATCCGTCCCACGGCCTTTGCTTCCGGCACGGAAAACAGATTGCAGATCGCGCGGACGACATCGAGTACCTTGACCGGTGAGATCACGTAATCGCTTACGCCGCGACGTACCAGTTCGCGATAAAGCTGTACGTCGTTGACCCTGCCAATCACAATCACGCGGGTGCCGGAATCGCACACGGTGGCGAGCTGATCGAGCCCGGCGAGAATATCGTTATGGGGATCGGTTTCGAGAATGATCACATTGGGTGTAGGCGCGGTGCGATAGGCTTCGATGGCTGCCACCATGCCGCCCATTTGAATTTTGAGATGAGCCTTGCCAAGGCGCCGGTCTTCGCTGGCCGCTTGAACAGCTGCCGCGGTTTCGACCGTCTGGCAAAACGCCTGCACAGAAACGCGCGGCGCGGGCGCGATATGCTCCTCCGTGCCAACGCTGATCGTATCCTGTTGATCCTGACGCGCGTGGTTGATCATTTGGCTGTGTCGCTCAGTTTGGCCTTCTCGGCGACAGGATTAGGCGCGGAGGAGTTCGCGCTGGCGATACTGGCCGAAGGTGATGTTGCGGCGCTCTGTATAGGCAGGGGTTTCCGTGCGCGGCTGCACAAGATCGGAGGGGTTATCGACCATCGCGGCAAGATTGCGCTGATTGGCGCAGCCATGATTGTGATAATTGCGATTTTCCAGATAGTTCTTGTTTTTGATTGAAGGGCCCAAGTCTTCCGGCCACAGGCCGCAAGGTCCAGCATCCGCCATGATGCGCGAATAGTTCAATCGGATGGTGGCGAACTGGCGTGGATCGGCTGGGCGATAGTTGCGTACTGTTACGCCTTTCGATGGAATGCCTGAGGCAGAGAAAATGGCCTGGATTTCCCGACGGGAATCTGCCGCTGCGCGAGCATTCGGCGTATGTATTGGCACGTCAATTGTAATTGCGCCGGTGCCTTCATGAAGCCAGGATTGAGCAAGCCCCCTGACATCGGCGCGCTGAGATGTCGACAAACCACCACGCCCGCTACCGATGAAAATCTCAACGGCTTGATTGGCTTCTTGAATCACGATGGGATGACGTTGACGATAATCGTCGGGAATATATGTGTTGGCCACTTCCTGATTGGTATGAGTGCAAGCGCTCAAGGCCATTGATACCCCAAGCACGACGACTGCAAGGTATACATTGCGCCAGGAATGGGGTACTCGCTCGATCATTGATGTCGTCCTTGTTCCACTCAGTCGGTGATGAAGCCGTAGGCGCCACGATAATTGCGAACCGGTTGAACGCGGCCAGGAACCCCGTAGATGCGATTGATGTTGCCGAGTAAATCCGACTGCGGATCTGAAGCGCTGACAAAACCGTCGTCAGGACGCGATATTTTTTTTTGTGCGACAGCACGAACCACATAGGGCGTTACCAAGACGACGAGCTCAGTTGAACGGTTGACGAAGTCGCGGCTACGAAACAGCGTTCCGAGCACAGGCAGTTGTGAAAGGCCAGGGAGGCCGTTAATCGCCTGCTTGGTTTGTTCCTGGATAAGACCTGCCATCGCCATTGTCCCGCCCGAGGGAATTTCAAGAGTCGTTTCCGCACGACGGGTTTTGATGGATGGGATTGTAAGCGCGGAAGCTCCGCTGCCCTGAGCTAGTGTTATCGAATTCTCGTTGGAGAGTTCGGAAACTTCGGTCATGACGCGGAGGCTGATTTCGGCCTTCCGTCAAAACGACAGGTGTAAAATTCAGCGAAATACCGAATTTCTTGTACTCGACCTGAGTTGTACACGCGCGCGTGACGGGATCGCATGAAAAGCCTTTCGGAATCGGGAATTCGCCACCGGCAATGAACGTGGCGGCCTCACCTGAAATTGCTGTCAGGTTGGGTTCGGCCAGCGTGCGGACAACACCAGCGCTCTCCATGGCGCGTATCGTTGCTGTCACCGAATTTCCGAATGTGCCTGTTATCGCATTTCCCGCCAGTGGGCGGCCAAAAGCTGTGAACGGATTTGAAGTGTTGAAATCGACGATGGCGGTGCCATTGCTTAACGTGGCGCTGACGTCGATGCCGAGTTGCTTGACGATGTCACGCTGCATTTCCGCGACTGTCACCTTCAGCATGATCTGATCGCGGCTACGCACTGAAATATTGTTGACGACCTTGTCGGGTCTCCCCTCGACAAGACGGAGCGCGATATCCTGTGCTTGTTGTGCCTCGACCGGGGTGGATGCGGACCCGGACAGGATGACGCTTTCACCGATGCCTTCAATTTGAATGTCTGCTTGCGGGAGTATTTTCTTAAGCGCTCCGCGAGCGCCATTGAGATCGCGTGTCACAGCGATGTCATAGGCGGCAATCTGCTGGCCTGCGGAATCAAAGAAAACAATGTTGGTCTGGCCGACGGCGGCGCCAATGATATAGGCGCGTTGGGCCGAACGAACGATAGCATTGGCAATTTTTGGGTCTGCTACCAGCACATCCTTGATATCAGCAGGCAGGTCGACAACCACGGATTTACCGATGCCGAGCGGAAGAAAGCGGGCATTCATTTGGTTCTTTGTGGCAGGCGCATCCCGACTTCCGCCGGCGATAACCGGCATCAGCATCGGATTGAGCGAAAGCGCGAAGGCAGCCGCGAGCGACAGGATAAGCAGGATGAGATTTCGCGAAGAAATCTTGTTTTCAGTCCATTTCATATCGGATGCCCCTGTGATGGCTTCTGAATGAGAGCCACCAGTAGAGAGGGGACTGTTTGGAAATCCGTGCTTTTTGCAGGATATGCGGCAACGGCGCTGGCGCTGACAGCTATGGTCAGGACAACAAACTGCGCGGTCTTCATCACGCTTCACTTTCCACATCACGCCGCGACGACGGCTCCGTCGCTGTGGCAGGATTTGACCATTTAAACGTCAAGGCATGGTTAATGAGGCGTAATCTAAATCGTGCAATTAAGTAGTTTACCGCCTGTGATCACGAACCCATGAAGCGGGTCAGATCCACGTTCTTCATCCATTCCGTTTCCGGGTAGATCATAAGCGCACCGATGGCGAGCGCGATGCCGTAGGGAACCCCCGTGTTCTTGTCGTGCAAGTGTAAAATCCACGGCTGAGAGGAGAGAACAGCGGGCAATGGATATTGGCGAAACTGGAGCAGCAGCAAGGTGAGGGCGCCACCAAATATCGAGGTGTAAAGCAAATATTCGATGAGGTGTGGAAAGCCGAACCACAATGCAACTGCGGATGCGATTTTGGCATCACCCCCCCCGATCCAGCCGAAGGAGAAGAGAGTAAATGATATAACAAGAATAATGAGGCCCGCGCCGGCATGCATGGCCATGTCCTGAAATGACATGCCGCCAAATCCCGCCAAAACAAAGAAGCCCGCAATCAGCAATAAGGATAAGCGATTGGGGATAATCATGGTGAAAAGATCATTTGCTGCGGCAAATGCGATGAGTGCAGGAAACAGAAAAAGACGTGCGAGATCGAGGATCATGGGTTGCCGGACCTTGTATGTGCGTCTGATAAATCAGGCGCAGGCTCAAGCTATCCCTCAGAAATGAATAATGCTCAAACGCCAGCAGAGAGTTCTGGTTGTTCATGATAGATGTTAAGCCGCCCGAAGCGTCATCCTGAGGTGAGAGCCGCGTAATGTGGGTGCCTCGAAAGATGAAAAAAGCTCACCGCATTCTCATCAGCCTCAGAGGCTGACAATCCGGAGAATGATCGTCAGTGACGCCAGAATAAGCGCCGCGCAAACGATCAGGGCTGGGTTTTTCCCCGCGGTTTTACTGAGTATATGAACCCCAATAGTGGTTATTTCAGTGTCTTGCTGCCGCATGGCCTACCAACTCAACTCGAGAACGCGATACAAGAACGCCAGTACAAGTAAAAAAGGCTTCGGTTTCCCGAAGCCTTTCCTTTTAAGGCTATGCTCATTGCTGAGATAGCGCAATATTACTGCGGGAGCCCGCCTTCAATTCTCGTGAATGTCCCGAGGAGCCTTTGGCCGATGTTGGTCACGACGGTGAGAAGCACAGCCGCAATCAAGGCGGCAATCAGGCCGTATTCGATCGCAGTAGCACCGGATTTCATTCTTGATAAAACGAGCAACGAGATTGGTCATTTAGATAACTCCATATAGCGTGGCTGTCGAATTGGTCCGGCGTGAAAGCACCGTGACCATGTGGTGACCCTAAAAGGTAGGAATTGCAGCGCAGTTAATTCGATTGCAGAAAGACGTGGGTAAGCGCGCCTTCTTGCACACGGTAAATTTCGGTTTAACGGTGTGATATTGTTTTGAGTAAATATGGATTTCTGTTTCCGGCTGGATTTGTTTCTCAAAAATTTGCCAGACAATATATCTTAGTCAGTGCCACATTATGTTTTTGGTTGTGTCCATGCCGCCGAATGTACAGCGCTCACATTACGCGTGCCTTGATGAGGCACATTGACCGTATTGCACCTGCATTATTTTATTTTGCAGCTGCCTTGAAATCCATTTTCATTACCCATTTGCATTTCATTCATCATGTCGTTTTGCCGTTCATTCATCAAATAACGTCAGGGTGACGTAGGTGGACCATCGCAGTCGTGCGTGGCGCAAATGCCGACGATGTAGTGTGTTTAGAATAGAGAGTAAAAGCATATGAAGGCCGCGCAGATTATTGTCCTGACCATTGCCGTTGGTGCTGGTGGCGTTGCTGCCTATCTTGCGAGCGGCTCGGATTCCAAGCCGGCTCCTGCGGCACCGGTCGCCAAAATTGAGACAACAGACGTGCTTGTCGCCAAAAGTGACATCCCTTTGGGTCAGGCTATGACGGCTGCGGATATGCAATGGCAGTCCTGGCCCGCCTCGGCTGCGAGTGCAAGCTTCATTCAGCGTAGCGCCCGTCCAGATGCAACAACACAAATTACCGGATCAATCGTGCGTTCGGCGTTTTTGGCCGGCGAGCCGATCCGCGAAACGAAACTGGTCAAGGGCAACGGATCCGGCTTCATGGCTGCAATCCTGCCGGGCGGGATGCGGGCGGTCTCGACGGAAATTTCTGCTGAAACCGGCGCAGGCGGGTTTATTTTGCCTAACGATCGAGTTGATGTACTTCTGACACGGCGGCAAAAAAGCGGGGATTCCAGCGGTGGAGGGGCTGAAGCCGTCACCTCCGAGATTGTCCTCAGTGATGTACGCATTCTCGCGATTGACCAAACCATTGAAGAAAAGAATGGGCAAAAGGTTGTCGTTGGTAAGACGGCGACGCTTGAACTTAAACCGAGACAGGCAGAAACTTTGGCCCGCTCCCGCCAAAGCGGAACGTTGTCACTGGCATTACGGAATCTCGTTGATGCCGGTTCGCCGAAAGGCAACGATAGCAATACGGATGAAAATACCATCATCATCTATCGTGGCACCCAGCGCGAAAGCCAGAATGTCTATCGCGAGATCGGCGGTTGACGGAAGATATTCCGCTTAACAAACAGTTAACTCTGGCCAGCAGTTTGTTGCGATCGGATGCAAGCATTCAACAATCAATCCAGCCTAGTGTTCGCGGTAGTTATCTCTAGGCGATCCGAGAGCAGTGATGTTGTCTGCGATATCCATAATCAGCAGGGTATGGCCCCGTTTTTACAAAAATCGGCGCGGCTCAGCTGCGGTGGAATTCGCACTCGTTGCGTTTCCATTTTTTGGGCTGCTTTTCGCGCTCGTTGAAACAGCATTGATGTTTTTTGCGAGTCAAATCCTGGAAAGCGGGACGCAGGATCCGGGCGGCTCATATACACACACCAGGCGCAGAGTTCCGGAATGACGGGAGCGCAATTCAAGCAAGATCTTTGCAATCGTGTCCAGGTGCTTTTCAGCTGTTCCAATGTCTCTGTGGATGTGAGGAGTTATCCCCCAGGCACCACGGTTACGCCTGTAGATCCCCAATTTAACGTGGGGCAATGCACGAATTGCGCATATGCACCTGGAGGTCCAGGTGCCATGGTTGTGGTTCGTGTTTTCTACAGCTGGCCGCTTTTCGTAACAGGGTTCGGCTACAATCTCGGAAACAGTGACCTTAACGCCAGTCACACCAGTTTCACCAAGCGGCTGCTCACCGCGACTTCGGCATTCCGGGTGGAACCTGCACCTGCACCTGGACCTGGACCATGATTCCGGTTCAAATAATCAGGTATTTCATTCGTCCCGCAGCCGCCGGGTTGCGCGCTGACATGCGCGGTACGGCTGCCATTGAGTTTTCTTTGATCCTGCCTTTGATGCTGTCGCTGTTTATTGGCACAGTTGAATTCTACAATGCTATAGCCATCGATCGCAAAGTGACATTGATGGCGCGGACCTGTCCGATCTTGTATCGCAGGGCACAAGAGCCACCAATCTGGACATCGCCAATTTCTTTGCGTTGGGGCCAGCGATGTTGACGCCTTATCCAACATCGCCGATGACGCTTCGTGTATCCGCAATCAACATCGATGCAAATGGCCGGGCCACTGTTGGATGGACCGAGAGCGAGGGATCCCCTCCTATCCCGCTGAAGGCTGGCGATGTCGTCACAGTACCCGCCGGCCTTCTTATTAAAAATACGCAGCTGATCTGGAGCGAAGTGACCTACCGCTATACGCCGATCCTTAAGTATGTGCTGCCGTCAGATATCAACTTGGCCGACGAATTCTACACGCGGCCTCGTCAATCCACGACAGTAACGCACCCTTGATTACTCGCCCGCCAGAGAGCGATTAGCAAAAGCGGTATCCGGTTTTACGTGTGCGAACGCTCAAACAAAAAAGGCCGCACAAAAGCGCGGCCTTTTCCTTGTTAATGTTCAGTTGAAAGAATTTCGCTGATCGCGAATTCAATCAGCCTGCGGCGCGTAGATTGTCGGCCGATGATTTGCCCGAACGACGATCGGCTACGATTTCGTAGCTGATCTTCTGGCCTTCACGGAGTGTTCCAAGACCAGCGCGTTCAACGGCGCTGATATGAACGAACACATCGTTTCCACCATCATCTGGCTGAATAAAACCGAAACCCTTGGTCGCGTTAAACCACTTCACTGTTCCCATGCTCACGGGGTAGTCCTTCTCAAGATAAGTGTCGTAGAAGCCCATCAAAAAATGGGCTGGTGAGATCGAAATTTGGAAGAGGTCGTCAGCGTTAACCGGCTGTACCGGTGGATAGCTAATGTCGTCCGGCCGAAAGATCGATTGGTTCCCATCCTAGGTGAAGTGGAACCCCAAAACAATCCTGGGGACATGTAAATTTTGCGTATTTTGAATGGTTTACAAACCACGCACGATACAATGATCGCGCGTGGTTAAGGGCATCCGTTAACTTACTTACGGCGAAACTGACCGCGCGGCGGACCAGCGCCACGAGGGGCACCGCCGCTGGGGCGTTCGTCCTTGTGGCGGAAGATCAAGCGACCTTTTTCAAGATCGTAGGGTGACATTTCAATTGTCACCCGGTCGCCGGCAAGTGTCTTAATGCGGTTTTTCTTCATCTTTCCAGCGGTATAGGCCACGATCTCGTGCCCGGCATCGAGTTGGACGCGATAGCGGGCATCGGGAAGGATTTCAGTGACCAGTCCTTCGAACTGGATCAGTTCTTCTTTTGCCATTCAGAGTTCTCCAAGTCCTCTCATCTAAATAAGTCCTCTAATCTAAATCAGCCCAACCGATTATGAGCGCTGAGGACGCGGATTGCGCTTGCGCTGCGCCTGGGCGGGGCGATTTTGAGCATGGGCGGGGCGACTTTCCCGATGCAGGAAAGCGACGCCTTGCATGTTTTCGCTCTTGTCCCGCGAGCGGGATGGGTTGTGCTGACCGCCTTCTTGCGGGCCTGCCTGTGGCATGCCGTTGCCGCCAAAACGACGCCGCCGGCGTGGTCCCTTCGATCCAGGCGCTGCGTCATGTGCTCGTGTCGAATGCCCATGCGGTGCGGGCCGGCCCGGACGATGCTGCGGAGGGGTGGGTGCAGCTGAACGTTCAGCTGAACGTTGATGCCCTGGAGTACGGCGGTCTTCTTTCGGCAGTGTGATGCGGATCAGCTTTTCAATGTCGCGCACGAAAGCATTCTCTTCACCAGCGCACAGTGAGATAGCGGTGCCTTCTGCTCCCGCACGTGCTGTACGACCGATGCGATGGACATACGTTTCGGGAACGTTCGGCAGATCGAAATTCACCACATGGCTGATGCCATCGACGTCGATGCCACGAGCGGCGATATCTGTTGCGACCAAAGTGCGGATCTCGCCGGAACGGAATGCCGCCAGCACACGCTCGCGATGGTTTTGCGATTTGTTGCCGTGGATAGCATCGGCAGGAATGCCTGATTTTACAAGGCTTTTAACCACTTTGTCAGCCCCATGCTTGGTGCGTGTAAACACCAGCGCGCGGTTCACCGAATTTGTCTTCAGCAGTTCCGCGAGAATAGCAGGCTTGGCGGAGTGATCGACCTGAATGATGCGTTGAGTGATGCGTTCTGCGGTGGACGACACTGGGGTTACAGCAACGCGGACGGGATCGCGCAGCATATGCTCAGCCAGTTCTGCGATATCCTTCGGCATCGTCGCCGAGAAGAATAGCGTTTGTCGCTTCACGGGTAGTTTGGAAACGATCTTTCGGATGTCATTGATAAAGCCCATGTCCAGCATGCGGTCAGCTTCGTCGAGGACCAAAAATTCGACTTGTCCGAGTTTCAGGGCGTTGCCTTGTACCAGATCAAGCAACCGGCCTGGTGTTGCGACCATAATATCAACACCCTGCATCACGGAGCGGACCTGACGCCCCATGGGAACGCCGCCGATCGCCAGTGCAAAGGTGACCTTGAGGTGCCGACCGTAAGTCTTGAAGCTCTCAAGGATTTGCCCTGAAAGCTCCCGTGTTGGACTGAGTATGAGCACGCGGCATGACTTCGGAAGAGGTTTGCTGCGGTTTTCGAGCAGACGATGCAGTATCGGAAGCGCAAATGATGCGGTCTTTCCAGTGCCTGTCTGAGCTATGCCGATCACGTCACGGCCTGTGATCGCGATGGGAATGGTCTGAGCCTGAATGGGAGTGGGCGTATGGTAATTTTCTTCCTTAAGTGCCCGCGAAATTGGATCGGCGAGGCCGAAATCCTGAAAAGAGGTCAAAAGCATATCTTTCTATAAGTCATAGCGCGTACCTGACAGGGTGTCAGGTCCGGGCGGGTGTCTGAGACACCCGCGTGTTGAGGCGTCGTTTTCAGGGAACTGATGGGCAAGCCAGAAACCGTTAAACGGAATCAGAACACGCGGCTCGCGAAAGACCTGACGATTTGAGGTCGTACAGGGATATGGAACAGGTCGGCGGCGCTTTCAAGGTAAATATGGACAGGTTAACTGGCTGGCATTTTCATAATTTATATTATCTTTTTATATCAATCACTTAGCTCCCGAACAACTATAGACGATATCCTTTAATTTTTTACAATTTTTTACCCGCAGCGCGCTTGAGCCATTAACATCTGAATCGCAGCAAATTCCTGAGGTATTGGCGCAAACATGAGAGTGCGGTTCCATGGCGTAATACGACGTCGTGTTCATGCGACCTCGTGCTTAAGGCCCGGCGGTCAAGCAGATTATAAAATGGGGGAGGATTCCTTGATCTACGTTATCGCAACTCTGACAGTAAAATCTGATGCGCGTGCTGAACTTATTGCCGCAGCAAAAACTTGCATTGCGGAGACACGCAAGGAGCCGGGTAATATCGCTTATGATTTGCATGAAAGCGTTACAGACCCGACCAGCCTTGTTTTTGTCGAGCAGTGGGAAGATGCTGAGGCGCTCGAATTGCATCGCAAGGCCGATCATATGAAGGCTTTTGGGCGTGTTGCCATCAATTGCTTGGCAGCACCGCCAAAGATCGAAGTGATAATGCCTGCGAAAGTGGATGTGCGATGATCGTGCGGCGAGAAAATATTGGACAAGGGAAATGAATTTGTCATTTCCTGTTGCCAATAAAGTTCCGTCTTTCGTTGCTAGGTTGTTTCTATTTCGTGGATGCAGTCACAGTCATCCGTGCTGGGAGCATGCTTGTGTGAGAGCTTGTGTTGATCATAACGGATTTAATCTCTTCGCCGACTGGAACGATTGCCGCGTGGCGCGAATTACTCCTTTGCTTTGCGAATTATTTGAATGCCGTCTCGATGAAAGAGTAGCGAATTATCCCTACCTCCTGCGCGCTTAGGTGTCGATGCTTAATCGTCCAGTGTTTATGCCGTATTTTCATGCGTCAGCCGCCTGTCAATCGATGCGGCAATTTCATCCTTCATTTTTATCGAGTGAATGAGTGCTCCGCCTTGTCGTGATCATCGGATTGATAGTGGCGATCGGAGTCCTCCTCTCTGGTCTTGTGGCTTATCGTGCCTATGAACAGGAATTGTCAGCCGACAGGATCACGCTCACCCGCGGAATTGATAGTCATGCCAGCCTTGTTCAAGAACGACTTAGCGAACGGGAATTATTAAGCCACGTTGCGGTGGGTCTGTTTCGCTCTCCCTCGATGAACAAGGTGGATGTCCTGCAGCCGTTGCGTTCTTCGATCTATGCTTTCCAGACGGATTTCCTTGTGGCGGGCTGGGTTGGCCGTGCGACGCCATCTGCATTGAACACTGTGGTAGCTGATTTGAAATCAGCAGGATTTCCAAAACCATTTATTCGCAATTTCGACGATATGCCGCTCAATCTCGATGCCATCCATGAGCCCGTGAACGTGCTGATGGCCGTCGAGCCGCAGAGCGATATTTTAAAGGCTCTCGTGGGTCGTACATTTGACAACCATCCTGTCCTCGGTCCGATGCTGACAAGCGCGCAGAGAGATGGAAAACCCACAGCCTCGGATCCGCTGGCCTTGCTGAGTTCCGCAGGGCCCATTGGCATTGTTCTTGCTGCGCCGGTGCGAACGGAAAGCGGTGAGGATATCACCGGATTTTTTACGATGGGGTATCGATTGGCTCCTTTGATGCTCACAAATAGTGAATGGCCCCTGTTTTCCGTGGCGTTACGAGATCCGCGCGACGTGTCGAAGGAGTTTATTATCAATTATGAAGGAGAGGCTGGGGTATCTCCGGTTTCAGAATACACCGCGAGTGGACCTCTGCTTCGTACAGTGATGTTCGGTAACAGATCCTGGACGCTCGCTTATTATCCCAAGATCGGATCGACGGCGCGTGCGCAAGAGTTGGCGGCCATTATCATGGCGATTGGACTTGTGCTCACCGCTATCCTCGGCAGTTTGTTCGGATATGTGTCCCATAACAACATGCTACTTAGCCGCGAAATCGAGACGCGGATTGGTTTTGAGCGCCGTCTGACGACTGTCATCAATGAACTCAATCATCGGGTGAAGAATATTCTGGCGGTGATTTAGTCCATTATCACGCGAAGCATGCGTCATGGGACGGATATCGATATTGCTCGCGAGCTTTTGGTCGGGCGCATTCATGCGATGGCCCATGTGGTCTCGCTGCTGAGCGACAGTCAGTGGCAGGGCGTCAAATTGAAGGGATTATTCGATTTACGCGGAATTCCTTGTGGGGATCGTATAGAAATCAATGGACCGGATATCACCGTAAGTGCCCGTGCAGCCCAAAGTCTCGCACTACTCTTTTTCGAGCTGGCCTCACATTGTGACGAAGGATTGTCTTTGGTGGGAAAGCATCCGCATGTCGTCGCTCAGTGGGATGTGAGCGGTAATGCGGATGATGCGATTTTTAATTTCCATTGGGAGGAATTCAACACCAGCGCAGCCACACGGCGTCCAGATAGCGAGTTTGGAATTGTCTTGCTGGATCGCGTTGTGCCGGAAGCGCTTGGTGGCATCTCGAAACGATATTTTACAGATGTAAGTTTTGTTTACGAATTCACCGCACCGATGAAGACCGTCGTTGATGAGAATGAAATGGACCGCATAGAGCAGATTTCATTGTCGCTGAAATAGAGTTGCGGACTTATTTTTGATAGCAGATATCGCGGAACTAAAAATATT
The DNA here is from genome assembly GCA_963811795.1 of uncultured Alphaproteobacteria bacterium. Classification (GTDB taxonomy): domain Bacteria; phylum Pseudomonadota; class Alphaproteobacteria; order Rhizobiales; family Xanthobacteraceae; genus Afipia. The sequence goes on along the minus strand of CAWESR010000015.1, from coordinate 79,629 downwards.
TTCCGGGATTAAATGATGATAAATTCATCATCATAAGGATGGCAGCCATGGGACGTTATGCGCTATTGTGGTTTTTAGGAATTCCGATCCCAATTCTTCTTCTCATTTGGGCATTCGGCGGGTTGCACTAATTTGGGGTGCGAGAATTTGGCTTAATTGCCGCTCCCGCCCATGACTGCGCGAACTGTATCATCCGGGCCGAAGTCTTCTGCGCCATCAACGTAGAGCAGTGCGCTCAATTTGGAACGGGCCCGGTTGACACGACTCTTGATAGTCCCAACTGCGCATCCGCAGATGGCGGCAGCATCTTCGTAGGAAAAACCCGATGCGCCGACGAGAATGAGAGCTTCACGCTGATCCTGAGGCAGTTTATTGAGTGCCGCGCGAAATTCCTCAAACTCAAGGTGTGCATTTTGAGCAGGTTGTGACCTGAGTGTTTTGGAATAGTTGCCTTCAGCATCCTCAACCTCGCGCCGTCGCTTGCGATAATCCGAACGGAACAAATTGCGCAGGATCGTAAATAGCCATGCCGGCAGGTTTGAACCCGGCTGGAACGAATTGATATTTGCGAGCGCACGCAGCAGCGTTTCCTGAACGAGATCGTCGGCGCGATCGGCATTCCCGCTAAGCGAGATTGCGAAAGCACGCAAACTTGGAACAGATGCAAGAATGTCATCGCGAAGCGAATTTGTGAGAGGCATTAGTCTCTCCCTTTTTTTTCCGCGGAAGACTCTTGTGCAGCGATAGTGGCGGCAGCGGCAGAAGAATCCAGCTGCCGGATCAGGTCGGCGAAGCGATCCGGCACACCCTGTTTGATGACGTCGTCATACATCGCGCGCAACTGATGGCCGATCCGTGACTGGATTTCGGCATTTAAGCCACTTTTGCTTGTTCCAGATGTGGTTCTGTTTAGTGAAGGCTTCAAGTCTTTCATGGGTGCATTTCCGTCATTCCCCACTAGTTCAGAATTTAAGTGTTTTAAATTTCAGCCTTTATTGGTTCTGAGGCTCTCGCGCGGTCAGTCTGAGGCTCTCGCGCGGTCAGCTTGTCATGTTAAATGCAACTTACGTCAGAAAGTTCCCGCTCCGAGGGAACTTTTCTCGGGTTGGGGCGTAATATCCACGTGCTAGTACGGAACCACCAAAAACGGAACCACCAAAATCGAAGGAGGGGGTATGTCACGATCCCAGATCGTTGCTGAACATCTACCGTTATTACGGCGCTATGCCCGCGCTTTGACGGGTAGCCAGCCTTCAGGTGATGCCTATGTCGCGGCACTGTTGGAGGCTTTGTTGCAGGATCCCTCCTTACTTGAGGAACGCTATGGTCCTCGAATTGGATTGTTCCAATTGTTTACGAAGATTTGGAATTCGGTGTCCGTGAACGAAAATGTCGACGAGTTGGCAGCTCAGCCCGTCTCAGAACGGCGCATTTCAAACATCACGCCATTGGCCCGGCAGGCTTTTTTGTTGCTGTCGCTTGAAGGGTTTTCGGAGCAGGAAGTGGCTCAAATCCTGGACAGGGATGTCATGGAAATCCGTGAATTGACGGATGCGGCGGGACGAGAGCTTGCCGCTGAGATCGCGACCGATGTGCTCATCATTGAGGATGAGACGTTCATTGCAATGGATTTGGAAAGCCTGGTGAGAAACCTGGGCCACAATGTCATTGGCGTGGCGCGTACTCATACTGATGCTGTGTCATTGGCGCGGGCGAAAAGGCCGGGGTTGATCCTGGCAGATATTCAGCTTGCCGATGGCAGCTCGGGATTGGATGCGGTCAACGAATTGCTGTGTAATTTCGAGGTGCCGGTGGTGTTTATCACGGCTTATCCTGAGCGCTTCTTGACCGGCGAGCGGCCGGAACCGGCATTTCTGATCTCCAAGCCATTCCAGCCAGCAATGGTTTCTGCCGTGGCTAGCCAGGCTCTATTTTTCCAGCGCAATTCCCGACACCGCACATCGAGGACGGCTGCTTCCTCTTAATCCAAAAGCGTAACTCGAATGCCCAAAGGCGTGACTGGCATCCCCATACAGACTTCACAATAATCTTATCAATCAGGATGGACAATCGGTTGCTCAATAACAGGTTGTTCAAGGATGACTTACGGAAAGCTTGTTTTATGAACCTGCATATTTTTTGCGATGTGATTTCAGTGCAACGCATAAGCGATGCTGTAACGCATAGGGGCGATTATTATGCCGATGGCTTCAGGAATATTAGCTGCAGGAGCATTGGGTGCCACCGCAGTCACTTTGGCTCTCAGTGCCACTTATCTACCAGGTAAGTCTGCAACTGGCGGAAGTAATAATTTTCTGACTTCAATGCAGTCAGGCGGATCGATTGCATTATCAACGACAGGGCGATCCACGACAGGGCAAGATGTCACTATTGATGGTGCAACGGTTGTTGTAAATGTGAACCGGGCACTCAAAGGTGACCGGGGTGCTGGAGCCTCAGTGCCGACAGATGGCATAACGATTTCATTCAAGGTGCAAAACCTGCCAGCTACCTCAATTGCCATGCGTGTGCCTGCCAACAATGCTGCAGATGCAATGCGAAAAATAACGTCGCCGCCAGAAATAATGAAAGCACCGATCATGGTGCCTGGAACTCTGGGGACTCCTGTGGCCTGTGAACCGATGGTGAGTGTCTTGACACCAATCGTCAGACTGTTGCCTCCGGGCCGCTGTATTACCTGAAGTTTGGATTTCTTGGATTTAAGCCAGGCGTTTGATCTTCCAGGTGTTTGATCGTCAATAGATGCTCTTCCCCAACTATGGCGCACTCTCCTTGTCCATTGATGTATGGGGAGTGCGCTTTTTTGCCATTGCACCCAGTATGATGCCGCTGATGAGAAGCGGAAGCATGCGCTTGATGCCAATCGTGCGGGCAAGCTGTAATCCTGCGGCTAAAACCATCGGGTCGCTTAATGCGCTGCTTTGCGTAGCAGATTTGGTAGCCTCGGCAGCCTTGGCAGACCGGCCCTGCCGTTTGCCGGCAAAGTACAATGCTGCCGTAATAAGGGCAGCCACAAAGAATACGCCTGCACCGGCCAGAGACGCCTCAAGCGCGCCATAACGCTGATATACGTATATGTAAGCGGCTGCGCAGAGAAATGCCGTCATGATGAAAAGAAGAATTGCAGTCGACACCGCCAGAGACGTCAGACGTAGGGTCATTCGGGTGCTTGCACGAAAATCATCGATCAATCGCTGCAGCATGAAATCCCCGTTTCAGTATCAATAAAATAATCTTCGTCAGAACGCTAAAAGCGCTGCCGGTAAATCATCAACTTTAAATTACATCCGCGTCCAAATCTTAGCATCGCCAATCTTTAGCGTCGCCAAGTCACACCGATCAGAAATCCAAGACCAAGCGCAAGACCAACGATCGCCAAGGGACGTTTCTGAATTGCATTTTCCAGAGTTTCCTCAATTGTCGTAGCGGCTTCCTGGGCTGCATCGATGGCAGCGCTACTGCGATCAGAAAGATCTGACACAAGAGCATCGACATTTGAGCGTGCCTGGCGTAAGCCACGCTGTGCCTTGTTTTGCGTCGTGCTCGAAAATGTATTGAGTGCATCGGTGATTTTATCGGTGAGTGATGAGATATCACTTTTCACGGCATTTAATTCCTTTTGCAAATACTCATAAGCGTCGCCATCGGTGCCCGGCATCTGAAAGCTCCTTTGCGAATGGACGAAATGGACAATGAACAGTCACAAACACCTATGGAGTTGAAAAGTTCCATGCATGCGACTTTTAAGGTTCCGGCATTTGAGGGTCATTGTCCGGAACCAGATGCTCCTTGAGGACCAGGCCGACAATGAGAAGCGGTGAAGACAAAAATGCCCCCATCGGTCCCCAGAGCCAGGTCCAGAATGCGAGGGCGAGGAAAATCGCAAGGGCGTTCAGCGCCAGTTTTTTCCCGATAATCGTTGGCGTGAGAAAATGACCTTCGATGAAGGCTACAACTGCAAAACAAAGCGGGGCGATCAATCCCGCAAGGAAGCTCGATGATGTTATGAGGCTGACCGCAAGCAAAATGACAAACATTGCGACCGGGCCGATGATTGGAATGAAGTTCAGTGCCATTGCAAGCGCGCCCAATCCTGGCGAATTTGGCATATGGCTGAAGAAACAAATCAGCCCCGTTAGGATGCCGACACCCAGATTGATCAGGGTCACGGTCAGGAGATAACCTCCAAGACTGGTTTCGATCTCGTTCAGGATGCGCAGTGTGCGCAAGCGCGCTTCACGGCTGGCAAAGGTAAAGACAAGTGTGCGGCGAAGGTCTGGCCAGCCCATGATAAAAAGTATCAGGATGACCAAAAACAGCAGGATCTCCGTGAATGTTGGCGACAGAAATTCGAGAGTTGGTTGGACCCATTCTATTTTTGGAAATTGGAGCGATGTTTCAGCCGAGGGCGTCACGTCAAACATGTTTTGGAGCTGGCGCCAAAACGCCATAGGCCGATCGAAGATGTGAAATTTGTCTTTGAGTTGGGGGATGATTTCAGGCAACCGCGTTGTCCATTCTATCAATGGCGCGGAAATCAGTGCGATTAGGAAAACAATCGCGGCAAAAGTCGTACTCACAATCAGGATTGCGGAGAGCGAGCGTGGAATTCGGTACCGCTCAAAAAATTTCGCGGCTGGCGCCAGCATGGTGCCAATCACGAAAGCGGTGATAGTCGGTAGAAAGAACGCTCGTCCGACATAAAGAACCGCGACTATGCAGATCAATAACAGCGCCGATAGCGAGAACGCAACGATATCCGCGCGTCGGACAATCGGCTGTTTTTCGCTTTTTCCCTCATCCGGCAAAGTCCTGGCAGGGAGCGGGTGACGGTTACTCACCTCGATCATCCTGACGCACGATGGTGCTCCCGTTCTGATCTGATTAGATTCGTCCCAGTAGAATAAGGATAACCACGATCACGAGAATGGTACCGACAATGCCGGAGGGTCCATAACCCCACGAATTGCTGTAGCCCCAGTTTGGGATCGCGCCGATAAGAATAAGTATCAATATGATGACAAGAATTGTTCCGAGCGTCATGACAACACCCTTGGGTTCAAACTTGGGTTCAATTGCTTTCGCCGGATAAAAAGTGGCGGCTATTGCAACATCAACTGTACTGGGCGTTCAAAGTTCCATCACGCAGATGTGGGGTGCATCTGCGGCGGTGCGAAAGATGGAACCTGCAAACCTTCAGCGCATTTAATCCATCGAAATTTGAAGCGCCCACTGCGTCAATGAACCTATGCGTCAGTCGTGCCGCATCATTGAGATCACTGTTTTAACATCTTGATCGAGCAGGAACGAAAGGCCGGTTATGACTTCGTCATTGGGTCTGTCATTCTCGATTTCGTTTCGGACGGAGCTTATTGCAGCCCTTGTCGTGACAGCGTTTGTAATGGCGTCGGCAGGATCGCCGCTGCAGGCACGGGATTTCTTTTCCTCATTTTTCGGCGGCTTCTTTGAGCGTCGGCCTCCTTCAGTTCAACTTCCTTTTGCGCCGGAATTCAATCCGGAATTCAATGATGAGCATGCTGCTCCACGCGCTCCATATGGTTCAGGCGCAGCCTACTGCGTACGAACCTGCGATGGACGATATTTTCCGCTGAGTGGATCGGACATCCAGACCAATGCTGCCATGTGCAGCAATCTTTGTCCTGCCAGCACCACTATGGTTTTCTATGGCAACAATATCCAGAATGCTTACAGCGGGAGTAAGTCTTATTCTTCACTTTCCAATGCTTTCCGATATCGCAATGAGCTTGTGGCGGGATGCACTTGTAATGGCAAAGATCCCGGAGGACTTGCTCCTATCAAGACCGAGAACGATCCCACCTTACGTAGGGGTGATGTCATCGCCGGAAAAAATGAAAACAGATTTGAAACATCGAGCAATAGCAGCTCACGACGTGGCGCATCTGTGAATTTTTTGCGGGGGCAGCGACCGGTGCAACGGTACTTCGTCGATCGCCAATAAATACAAGGCGGTTCTATTTGCGGAACAAATTCCGTTCAGTGACGTTACATAAGTGCATTTTCATTTAGAGGCCACTTTGTTTTAGAAATTGAGGCCCATTATGTCTTTATTGATCAGCATATTGATTACGTTTGTCGTTGTTATTTTGGTTCTCTATCTTGTTAATTTGCTGCCAATTGATGGCCGAGCCAAGCAAATCGTGCAAGCCATCGTGGTGATCATCGGCATTGTGTCGATGCTCAAGTATCTTGCAGTATTCTAAGAGTATCAAAACAATAAAAGCTCCGGGAGATGATGTTCCGGAGCTTTTATTGGTACAAAAATGATGTGCGGTTTACCTCAGCGTTCCAAACCAATCGTCCACATCCTTTTGGATCTGTTCCTTGGTAAAGCCGTAGCGCTGTTGAAGTTTGCCTTCGAGCTGCTCGCGGCGACCTTCGATAACATCGAGATCGTCATCGGTCAGCTTGCCCCATTTTTCTTTGGCAGAACCTTTGACCTGCTTCCAGTTTCCTTCAATGCGGTTCCAGTCCATGGTCAGCTCCTCTTGAAAGAGATGACCATTGCAACACTGCAATGCCGCAATTGTTCCAAGAACGATTTGTGTCGTTGCAGCTAGACAGATCAACCCGCCAGTTTAGCTTCCTTGCGGCGCGCGTGCAGGATGAATTCGGTGTAGCCGTTTGGCTGTTCGCGGCCCTTGAAGATCAGGTCACATGCAGCCTTGAACGCTACGCCATCAAACTTCGGCGCCATTGGCTGATAATGCGGGTCGCCGGCATTTTGCCGATCCACTACAGCGGCCATGCGCTTCAATGCTTCCATGACTTGATCTTTGGTGATGACACCTTGATGTAGCCAGTTCGCCAGATGCTGGCTCGAGATACGCAGCGTGGCGCGATCTTCCATAAGACCTACATCATGAATGTCCGGAACCTTGGAGCAGCCGACGCCTTGGTCGATCCAGCGCACCACGTAGCCAAGAATGCCCTGACAATTGTTGTCGATTTCCTGTTTGACGTCGTCCGGCGCCCAATTCGATTGCGATACCGGGATCGTCAGGATGTCAGAGAGTTTGCCGCGGGTCTGGCTCTTCAACTCGCGTTGCCGCGCCGTTACATCGACCTGATGGTAATGCAGCGCGTGAAGAGTTGCTGCGGTCGGTGAGGGGACCCATGCGGTGGTCGCGCCAGCCTGCGGATGGCTGATTTTCTGCGCGAGCATGTCGGCCATCTTGTCGGGAGCGGCCCACATGCCTTTGCCAATCTGCGCATGGCCGGGCAGACCATTGGCAAGACCCTTGTCAACATTCCAGTCCTCATAAGACTTGATCCAGGGCTGTGCCTTCATATCGTTCTTGCGGATCATCGGGCCAGCTTCCATCGAGGTATTAATCTCGTCGCCGGTGCGATCCAGGAAACCGGTGTTGATGAACAGATCCGCTGCGCGGCATTCTGAATACACGCCGCGAGATTGACCGTGGTGCGGCGTTCTTCATCCATGATGCCAACTTTCAATGTGTTGGTCTTTATCGAAAGCATTTTTTCGACACGGCCAAAAATGTTGACCGTGTGTGTGATTTCATCCGGACCGTGCATTTTTGGTTTCACGATATAGACCGAGCCGGCACGGCTGTTGCGTACCTTCGATTTGCTCTTGAGATCATGCAGCGCGATCAAGCCAGTGACGGCGGCATCGAGAATGCCTTCCGGAATTTCCTGACCAGCGCTATCCAGCACAGCATCGGTATACATGTGATGGCCGACATTGCGGATCAGCATCATGCTGCGGCCATGCAGCTTGATATCCTGACCCGTGGGCGATTTGTAAACGCGATCGGGATTCAAGGTGCGTTGCAGGGTCTTGCCGCCCTTATCGAAGTCCGCCGACAGCGTTCCCTTCATCAGGCCCAGCGTGTTGCGATAGATCAGAACCTTGTCGTCGGCATCGACAGCCGCGACGCTGTCTTCCATATCGAGAATGGTGCTGACGGCTGCCTCAAGAATGACATCGGCGACCCCGGCAGGATCGTCCTTGCCGATCATGTTGCTACGATCGATTTTGACTTCAATGTGCAAGCCGTTGTTCACCAGCAACACAGCCTCGGGCGCTGTCGCATCGCCGCGATAACCGGCAAACTGCGCCTTGTTCTTCAGCGTGGTTGTGTCTCCGCTCTTGAGCTTGATCGCCAACTGACCGTTGTTGATGCTGTAGGCGGTGACATCGCTGTAATTGCCCGTGGCAAGTGGCGTGGCCTGATCCAGAAAAGCCTTTGCCTTGGCGACGACCTTGTCGCCACGTGCCTTGTTGTAGCCCTTACCGCTCTCGCTCGGATCGTGCGGGATTGCGTCGGTGCCGTAGAAGGCATCGTACAGACTGCCCCAGCGCGCGTTCGCGGCATTCAGTGAGTAGCGCGCATTGGTCAGTGGAACCACCAACTGCGGACCACATAGGGTGGCGATTTCTTCATCGACATTTGCCGTCTCGACATTCTTCGGCGCGGGTTCTGGCTGCAGATAGCCAATCTCTTTGAGAAACGCGGTATAGGCATCCATATTGAATGCCTTGCCTTTGTGAGCGCGATGCCAGTCGTCGATCTTGGCCTGCAGGGTGTCGCGTGTATCAAGCAGCCTGCGGTTATCGGGCGCAAGATCGGCGACGATCGCAGCCAGTCCGGCCCAGAAGGCATCCGGTGAAATGCCGGTGTCGGGTGTGGCTTCCTTGGCGATGAAATCGAACAAGACGGGAGCGATCTTTAGTCCATGGGCATCGATACGGTTCATCGTAAAATCTCACGGGAAACAGCGGCAGACGCACTGTTTCGGGGTTCAGGGAAATGGAGAGGGTTTTTAACGCCAAAGCCGGGCAAAAGAGAAGTCCCTTTCCCCGCCTCATGGATGTTGCCAACGGCGCCTCAAATTGGCAGCCTTGGATTATTCCGGCAGCCTTGCGTTTATTTTGGCGGCTGCGCCCGGTGGGCCAACCTGCTTTGCGGTTTTTCGCCATAACGTTCCAGCAAAATCTTGATCAGGATGGTGACAAGGGCAACCGCGGTCAGCATTGTCGCCGCGCCAAAGGCGCCCACGACATTATAATCCTGATAGAGCAATTCGATCTGTAGCGGCAGTGTGGTGGTTTGGCCGCGAATGTTGCCGGAGACGACCGAGACCGCGCCGAATTCACCCATGACACGGGCATTGCATAGGATCGCGCCATAGACGACAGCCCAGCGAACATTTGGAAAGGTCACCCGCCAGAACGTGGCAAGACCTGAGGCGCCGAGTGTGACGGCGGCTTCCTCCTCATCGGTACCCTGCACCTGCATCAACGGGATAAGTTCGCGTGCCACAAACGGTGCCGTCACAAACATGCTGGCGAGAAAGATCGCCGGCAGTGCGAACATCACCTTGATTCCGAGTTGTTCAAGCAGAGGACCGAACAGTCCTTGCGATCCGTAGACAAACAGACAGGCGACACCGGCGACGATGGGTGAGATCGAATAGGGGAGTTCGATCAGCGCAATCAGGAGGGTTCGCCCCGGGAACTCAAATTTTGTCACAGTCCAAGCGGCGGCAAGACCAAACAGGATGTTGATTGGCACCACGAGCAGCGCTGTCAGCAAGGTGAGATAGATTGCATGCAGCGTTCCGGGTTCGGTCATGTTGTGCAGAAAAACACCAACGCCGGAGGACAATCCTGATGTGACGATCAATGCAAGTGGCGCAACCAGAAACAGTGCCGTCACCACCAGGACGATAGTGAGTATGACGCGGCGGACGATGGGGCCATCCCCCACCGCGTGCTGCATCCATGCGGCCTGATTGCTGTTGCGTGCCGGAAGGAGTGACATCATATATCTCCTCGTCCGAGATAGCGCAGATGCCAGGCCTGCACCGCATTGGTAACGATCAGCATGAGTAAGGCCATGATCAGCATTACGGTCGCGATCGTTGCCGCCGCTTCGTAGTTATATTCTTCAAGCCGGATGAAGGTCAGGAGCGCGACGATTTCCGTCCGCAATGGTTGATTGCCGGCGATAAAGATGACCGCGCCGAATTCACCTAGGCTGCGTGCGAAGGACAATGAGCAGCCGGCCAGGAATGCGGGAAAGATCGATGGAAAGATAATTTTCCATAAGATCTGCAGATCGGTTGCGCCGAGTGAACGTCCGGCCTCTTCGATTTCCGATCCAAGATCTTCGATGACCGGTTGCACGGTGCGAATGACGAAGGGGATACTGGTGAAGGCCATGGCGATAGCGATACCGAGCGGGGTGTAGGCGACGGCGATACCGAGTTTGTCGAGCGGTGCGCCGAGCCAGCCATTCTTGGCAAATAATGCAGTGAGTGCGAGGCCCGCAACTGCGGTCGGTAACGCAAAGGGCACATCGACCAAGGCATCGAGTATGCGTTTGCCGGGAAACTCATAGCGGGCCAACACCCAAGCCAGCAGCAGGCCATAGATCGCATTAAAGAGGGTCGCGGCGAGCGCCATGGTGACGGTCACCTGAATCGCCGACAAAGTGCGCGGTGAGGACAGAATAAGTCCCAGCTGGGACAGGCCGATGCCGGATGCTTTCAGCAGCAAGGCGCAGAGCGGCAATAGCACGATCGCGCCCAGATAGAGCACGGTCGTGCCAAGTGCGAGGCCGAAGCCGGGGATGACGCGTTTACGCACCAGAGTTTCCAATCAAAACGTCATTCCCAGCTTATAACAGTTATCGTTTAGTTTTGCTTTGCAGCGAAAAGCTGATCGAGCTTGGCGCCAGCGTTGAGATGGTCGGCATTGACCTTGTCCCAGCCGCCGAACTCGGCTTCCACCGTGATGAGTTTCACGGCAGGAAACTTGTCCTTGAATTTCTCGGCCACGGACTTGTCATGCACGCGATTGTACTGCTTGGCCAGAATGGTCTGGCCTTCCGGTGTGTAGAGAAACTCCAGATAGGCTTTGCTCAATGCCTGGGTGCCATGTTTCTCAGCATATTTATCGACAACGCTGACCGGGAATTCGGCAAGCAAACTCTGCGACGGCACTATCACTTGATACTTGTCAGCACCTGCCAGATCGCGAATGCCGTTGGTCTCGGCCTCAAAAGTGATCAGGACATCGCCGGTCTGGCGTTCGACAAATGTTGTGGTTGCGGCGCGTCCACCCGTGTCGAATACCGGCACGTTGGCAAACAGCTTTCTGATGAACTCATCGGCTTTCTCAGCGCTGCCGTATTTGCTCTTCGCGAAAGCATAGGCCGCCAGATAAGTGTAGCGCGCATTGCCGGATGTCTTCGGATTTGGGAAGATGACCTGCACGCCGGGCTTCACCAGATCGTCCCAATCCTTGATGTTCTTTGGATTGCCCGCGCGCACCAGGAATGCAGGAAGTGAGTAATACGGCGAGGAATTGTTCGGCAGCCGCTTTTGCCAATCGGCAGGGATCAGCTTGCCTTTGTCGTAGAGCACCTGAACGTCCGTGACTTGATTGAATGTCACCACATCGGCCTCCAGCCCTTCAAGAATCGAGCGTGCCTGACGTGACGATCCGTTGTGGGACTGATTGATTGTCAGATCCTGACCGGTCTTTGCCTTCCACTGCTTGATAAAGGCAGCGTTGACCTCGACGTAGAGTTCGCGCGCGATGTCATAGGACACGTTGAGCAGCGTATTGGATGTTTGAGCGCCAGCGTTGGATATAACACCAAGGCTAAAGGCGAGAGCTAACAGGGTACGGTACATGGTAAGTCTCCTGTGAATTGAAATTTTAAATTCAGGTTATGAGTTCAGATATTGGCGGCGAGGTCGGCCATTTCCTCGAAAAGAATGCCGGTGCTCGCGAGCAGTTGTTCAATCTCATCGGTTGCCTCAGACACGGAGCGCGCCGATGTATCGATTATCAATTCTGCATTGGCAGGTGGTTCGTAATCTTTGGCGATTCCGGTGAAGCTTGGCAGATTGCCTGCGCGAGCCTTGGCGTAATGGCCCTTCGGGTCACGGCTTTCACACACTTGAGCAGGCGTCGCCACATAGATTTCGCGGAACAGTTCATCGGCGACCCGGCGCGCCTGGGCACGATCATCCGATGAGGGAGAAACGGCTGCGACAATGGCAATATGGCCATTGCGGGCAAGATGACCTGCCACCTCAGCCAGACGGCGGATATTTTCTGTGCGGTCTTGCACTGAGAATCCGAGATCGGAATTGAGTCCGGCGCGTAGTGTGTCGCCATCGAGCATGACAGGTGAGCCGCCGCGTCCAAATAATCTGCGTTCGAGTGCGAGCGCAAGTGTGGATTTACCTGAACCTGGCAATCCGGTGAGCCAGACCACAGCGCCGCTATGGCCATAACGCGCGGAACGCTCGTCTGCACGCAACGCCGATTCAACCGGCACGATATCAACCGGTATGGCACGTTGACCGGCATCGACACTCAACACCAGTCCGCCGCCCGCGATACGTCCATTGACTTCGATGACGAGGCGTCCGGTGCGAGGGTTTTCCAGATACGGATCGGCGGCGACAGGCTTCGCGAGCGAGATATCGATTTCACCGACATGATTGCGGGCAATGGCGGATGTGCCGATGCTGGCGAGATCGCCGGGATCGACTGCTTTTTCGATAGCGACAATGGTGGCGCGCGTTTCCATCGTGCCGAGTTGCACCAGCACGGATGCGCCTTGCGTCAACGGAGTATCATGCAGCCAGAAAATGCGGGCACGCAGCCGCCGGGTATCGAGGGGCGCGGTGTGCGTGTGCGCGATGATGTCACCGCGTTCAAGAAACAATTCGCGATCAAGCGTGATGCCAACCGAACGCCCCGCACCCTGGCGGGTCGTCAGTGGCGTCACCGGCCAGCTCTCAACTGTTTTGACCTTTGCAATCTTGCCTGCAGGCATGATTACAATTTCGTCGCCTGCACTGATGCTGCCAGCCTCGATACGGCCAGCGACAATGCGGCGATCGTCGAATTTATAGATGGCCTGAACCGGAAGCCGAAGCGCTAGCTCATCGAGCGGCCGTGCTGGGGTCAGCGCATCGAGCGCCTCGACCACGGTTGGCCCACTGTACCAGGCGATATTGGCGGTGTGTTCGGCAACACCATCACCGTCGCGCGCGGAAATCGGAATGACGGCTGCTGGTGTGACACCGAGTCCTACAAGATGCGATGTAATTTCGTCCTGAATTTCTTTGAAACGCGCCGCATCGAAATCAACACGATCCATCTTGTTGATGACAACGGCGACCTGTTTGACGCCGAGCAGATGCAGCAGATAGCCGTGCCGGCGGGTTTGATCGCGCACGCCTTCGAGCGCATCGATAATAAGAACTGCACCGTCTGCCTGTGAGGCGCCGGTGATCATGTTGCGCAAAAATTCCGCATGACCTGGCGCGTCGATCAGAACGACGTCGCGTGATTTCGTGCGGAAACGGATTTGTGTTGTGTCGATGGTGATGCCTTGGTCGCGCTCGGTCTGCAATGCGTCGAGCAGGAACGACCATTCAAACGGCATGCCGCGTCTTGCGCTGACGGCCTTGAGCATTTCAAGCTTCCCGTCAGGCAGGCTGCCGGTTTCATGCAACAGCCGTCCGACCAGCGTGGATTTGCCGTGATCGACATGGCCGACAATGACAATGCGAACCTGCGGACGTGTCGTGCCGTTCGGAGTGGCGAGTGTTGTTTGGGGAAGCTGCATGTTCATTGAATTGCTCGCTCAGATCGACATCAGAGATAACCGGCGACACGAAGCCGCTCGAAGGCATCTTCGGTCTCATGGTCCAGCGCACGTCCGGCGCGTTCTGGCACTTTCGTATTGTTTAGCTCGATCAGGATTTCTTCAATGTTGGATGCGCTCGACATCACGGGATTGGTGATGTCGGCATCGCCGAGCGAGCGATAACGCTTGCCCTGCTTCGATAGATAAAGCGGAATGATCGGAATGTTTTCGCGCTGGGTGTAAGCCCAGATATCGGCTTCGGTCCAATGCAGGATTGGATGAATGCGCAGATGCGCACCCGGTGGTGGCGAGGCGTTAAACTGATCCCAGAATTCCGGCGGCTGATCGCGTACATCCCAGCCACCTTCGAGACCGCGCGGAGAAAATACGCGCTCTTTCGCGCGCGTCGCTTCCTCATCGCGGCGGATGCCGGCAATCAAGCCATCGAAGCCGTATTTCGCGAGCGCAAGTTTCAGGCCTTCTGTCTTGCGTGCAGCGGATCGCGCAGCCGGGGGAAGTGTGGGGTCAACCGCTTCAATCGGCGGACAGAAGTCAACGCGCAGATCGAGCCCCCATTCTTTCGCGTACTGGTCGCGAAAGGCATACATCTCGGGAAATTTCTTGCCAGTATCGACATGCAGCGCCGGAAAAGGCACCTTGCCGAAAAACGCCTTGCGCGCGAGCCAGATCATCACATTGGAATCTTTGCCAAGTGACCAGAGCAGCGCCAGTTTTTTCAGGCGGGCGAAAGCCTCACGAAAAATGTAAATGCTCTGCGCCTCAAGTTCGTCGAGGTGATCCATCGAAGGCGCTTTCATGTCGGGGTGGTTAGTCGGGAGAAGATGCATCTCTTTTGCTTGGCCTTCGGGGGTGGAAATTCTATAGTGGCTATGTCGTGTAGAAGAAATAATTTTCTCTTTGTGCGACTGATAAGATCAATATATAGAAAATAATTCTGGTCAACCCCCTCCTTGGGGAAGTGGAATCCGTATGCGCTACCTGCCTATATTTCTCGACCTGAAGACCGGACCGATTGTTCTGGTTGGGCAAGGTCAGCTTGTGCGGGCGAAACTGCGCCTGCTGTTATCGGCGGGCGCGCAGGTGCGCTGGTATGCGACAAACGGCATTCACGATGTGACAGGGCTGGATGCCGATGCCGTCGCGCGTATTGAACTTGCCACGGACGATCCACTGACCGCCGATCTGTCAAATGTCATTGCCGTTCTGTGCGCAGATGCCGGGAGCATCGGTGAGGCGATGTCGTTGCGTGCGCGCGCGGCAGGGCTTCCTGTGAATGTAATGGATGACCTTGCGCATTCGACTTTTATTTTCCCTGCCATTGTCGATCGTGGTGATGTCGTTGTTGCCATTGGGACAGGCGGTGCATCGCCGGTCGTGGCGCGGCGTGTCCGCGAAAGCATTGAGGCATTGTTGCCGGCGCGGATTGGCGATTTGGCAGCCTTCATCGGTCGCTGGCGCAAGACGATTCATGATCGGCTCTCGAGCATGCCGTTGCGTCGCCGGTTTTGGGAGCGTGTCATCGATGGTCCGATAGGGGCCAGCATTCTGGCTGGCCGTATCGAGGATGCCGAGGGTGCGCTGAAAACCATTGCTAATCCTGCGCAATTTGCGACGGCAGACGGTGAGGGCATTGTCACGTTGGTGGGGGCTGGACCCGGCGATCCGGATTTGTTGACTGTAAAGGCGTTGCGCGCATTGCAGGATGCAGATGTGATTTTTTACGACGATCTGGTGTCGCCAGAAGTTCTCGATCGTGCGCGTCGCGATGCAGAGCGGGTGTCTGTCGGTCGGCGCATCGGCAAGCCGGGGATTGGTCAGGATGCTATACACCGGCTGCTGATCGATGCGGCGCGTGCAGGCAAGCGCGTCGTGCGCCTGAAAGGTGGCGATCCTTTTATATTCGGTCGCGGCGGTGAGGAGATCGAGGCGCTGCGTGAAGCCGGAGTTGCTTATGCGGTGATTCCGGGGATCACGGCGGGTCTTGGCGCGGCAATAGAGGCCGAAGTGCCGCTGACTTTCCGGCGCGAGGCGTTGCGCATTATGTTTTTGACTGCTCACAAGGAAGCAGACGCGGGGAACGTTGACTGGTCGACATTGACCGACAGCAAGATGACCGTTGTGGTTTACATGGGCATGACGGCTGCGTCAGTTATTCGCGAAGGTTTACTGTCCGCTGGACGCTCTCCGCAGACGCCGGTAGGTGTGTTTGCGCGGGTCACCCGCCCCGATTCCAAGGCGGTTGTCGGAGTGCTCGATGATCTGCCTGCGCTTGCCGCCCAGGTCGAGCAGGGTCCCGCCACTCTGATCATTGGCGATGTGGTGGCGCACGCCAGAGCATGGCCCGGTAAGACCGCTTCGGACGAAATTCTTTCTCAATCCAGCATTCCTCTATATATGGCTGCCGAATGACATCCCCTTTGCAACAAAAAATCAAAATCTCCGGCCCCTCTGTGGTGACTGCCAATCGCACACGCGATGGTGTGGTGATCTATCGCACCGCTTCGCAAGGCTGGTCAGTCCAACTGACTGATGCGGCGATTGTCCGCACTGCTGACGATGCGCGGGCATTGCTTGCCGAATCCGTTGCCGACGATATTCATGCAGTCGGAGCTTACATCGCGCCGGTTGAGGTCACACATCAAGGCAAAATAACGCCGGGCAATCTGCGCGAACATATTCGTCTGCAAGGCGTCACCATCGCGCTTCCGGCTTCTGTTTAAGGCAAGCTTCACATGTACGCTTACGACGAACTCGACCGCACCATCGTCAATGAACGAGTTTCCGAGTTCAGAGACCAGGTCACGCGCCGACTGTCCGGTGAATTGACCGAGGATGAATTCAAATCATTGCGCCTGATGAACGGCGTTTATCTGCAATTGCATGCTTACATGCTGCGGATTGCTATTCCTTATGGGACAATGTCGTCGGTACAGTTGCGCAGGCTCGCCCATGTCGCGCGGCGTTACGATCGCGGTTATGGGCATTTCACCACACGTCAGAACATTCAGTATAACTGGATCAAGCTTGCAGAATTGCCCGATGCGCTGGCTGACCTTGCCGAGGTCGGCATTCATGGCATGCAGACCAGCGGCAATTGCATTCGCAATGTCACGTCCGATCAATGGGGCGGCGTCGCGCCGGGTGAGATTGAGGACCCGCGCATTTGGGCGGAGATTTTGCGGCAATATTCGACGCTGCATCCGGAATTTTCATTTCTGCCGCGCAAATTCAAATTTGCACTCACGGCATCGGACCATGATCGTGCGGCGATCAAGGTGCACGATATTGGTCTGCGCATTCACAAGAACGACAAGGGCGAGACCGGATTCGAAGTGCTGGTTGGCGGCGGTCTTGGCCGTACGCCTTTCATCGGCAAGACTATCAACGAATTCGTCAGTCATCGCGACATCCTGAGTTATGTCGAGGCGATCTTGCGCGTCTACAATCAATATGGCCGCCGCGATAATATCTACAAGGCGCGCATCAAGATCCTCGTGCACGAGCTTGGTATCGAGAAGTTCAAGCAGGAGGTGGAGGAGGAGTGGCTGCAGATGCGCAATGGCGCATTGGCGCTCAGTGATGGTGAAGTGGAAGATATCCGCTCGCGGTTCACCTATCCAAAATATGAGCAATTGTCAGATACGCCGGATGAATTGAAAAAGGCGGCTTCCGATCCGCAGTTCGAGGCATGGCGCAAGAATTCCGTCGCGCCTCATAAAATGCCGGGATATGCCATCGTCACGTTGTCACTCAAGCCGGTCGGCGGTCCGCCGGGTGATGCCACCGCAGACCAGATGGATGCCATTGCCGATCTCGCCGACAAATATTCATTTGGTGAAATCCGTGTCGGGCATGAGCAGAATTTGGCGCTGCCAAATGTTGCCAAGCGCGATTTGCCGGCGCTATGGCGTGCGCTCGACAAGATTGGCGTAGCAACACCGAACGTGAACCTGGTGACGGACATCATCGCGTGTCCCGGCCTCGATTACTGCTCGCTGGCCAATGCCCGCTCGATTCCGATTGCGCAGGAAATCACACGCCGCTTTGCCAATCATGAGACGGCAAATCTGATCGGCAGGCTGCACGTTAATATCTCCGGGTGTATTAATGCCTGCGGGCACCATCACGTCGGCCATATCGGCATTCTTGGTGTCGAGAAGAATGGCGAAGAATTCTATCAGATCACAATTGGCGGCCGGGCGGATGAACAAGCTGTACTTGGCACTTTGGTGGGGCCGGCAGTGCCTTACGATCAGGTGGCCGATGTCGTCGAGGATATCGTCGAGGCATATCTCGCTTTGCGCACCCGGCCTGAGGAATTGTTTATCGACACGGTGAAGCGTCTTGGCGTTGAGCCTTTCAAGGAGCGTGTCTATGCCACTCGTTAAAGGCAGCAGCATCGTCGTGGACGAATTCGTGCATCTCGCTGACGACATGCCAATTCCATCACAAGGCGCGATATTCCTCTCCTCCGGACGCTTCATCACCGATCCAGCTAGCGCTTTGGCACGCAGCGGCAAGACCGGTGTGATCTGGCCTAACAATCGTGATGTTGACGATCTGGTGCCGCATCTTGGCAAGCTTGCTGCCATCGGGTTGGTGTTTCCTGTTTTTCGTGATGGCCGCGCCTACACCCAGGCGCGCTTGCTGCGTGAACGCCATGGCTATCGCGGCGAATTGCGGGCGACAGGGCAGATCCTGCGCGATCAATTCGTGTTTATGATGCGTGCGGGTTTCGATGCCTTCGAGGTGAAGAAGGACAGCGATGCAGAAGTTTTCGCGGATGTCGCCCGCCGCTACTCGGTATTTTATCAGCCAACCGGCGATGGACGTGTCACCGCATTTCACCGGCGGCTGATGCACCTGCCGGAAAGTGCAACGTCATGAACACCGCAGTGCCATCTTTTTTGTCGGAGATTGCAGCGCAGCCCGCGTCCGCGCAAATCGTGGCGATGGCGGAGGAGCTCAATGGCGCACTTAACAGCTCTGCGCCCCCGGCAATTATTAGCGCTGCAATCAAAGCGGTTGGCCGCGACAGGCTTGCGGTGGTGTCATCGTTTGGCACTGAATCAGCCGCATTGTTGAAATTAGTGGCCGACGTCGATCCAGCCGTTCCGGTGGTTTTTCTCGATACGGGCTGGCTGTTCGAAGAGACGCTGGCCTATCGCGATACTTTGACCGGGCTGCTCGGTTTGAGCGATGTGCGGACCTTTCATCCGCTTGAAGACAGCCTCGCGCGTGAAGACAAGGACCGCGATCTTTGGTCTGCGAATCCTGATCAGTGCTGCTTCATTCGCAAAGTGGAGCCGTTGACACGTGCGCTGTCATCATTTGACGGCTGGATCAACGGACGCAAACGGTTTCAGGGCGGGGATCGTGCATCGATTCCGGTGGTGGAAGCCGATGGAACGCGGCTGAAATTCAATCCGCTGGCGAACGTCTCCCAGGATGAGTTGAAGGCGCTTTACGCGACGATGAAACTTCCCTCGCATCCACTACTGGCATCGGGCTTTACCTCGATTGGGTGCATACCATGCACGAGCAGAACTCAGCCGGGTGAAGACGCGCGTGCCGGCCGTTGGCGCGACAAAGGCAAGACAGAATGCGGCATCCACGTCACGAAGACTTCATAGGATATTCGTTCAGAAATCCCTTGAAGAATGAAAACCGCTTTCGTTGACTGTGTCTGACTTCTTCCAGATGTTGCGCGTCCTTGATGGCGGTGATGCCGTCAAGTCGAATGGAGTTGAAAGATGGTTCGCCGTATTCTGCTTGGTCTTGCAGGGATGCTTTGGGCAGGCTCTGCAATCGCGGCGGATCTCACATTGCTGAATGTATCCTACGATCCAACACGCGAGTTGTATGTTGATTTCAACAAGGCCTTTGCCGCCGCGTATCAGAAGGAAACTGGCAAAAGCATCGAAGTTAAACAATCGCACGGCGGGTCGGGTTCGCAGGCACGCGCGGTGATGGATGGCTTACCCGCTGACGTTGTCACGCTTGCGCTGGCTTATGACATTGATGCAATTGCCAACAAGGGACTTCTGAGCAAGGACTGGCAGAAAAGCCTGCCGCAAAACTCCTCGCCTTATACCTCGACCATTGTGTTCCTGGTGCGCAAGGGCAACCCGAAGGGCATCAAGGATTGGGACGATCTTGTGAAAAAGGGCGTCAGTGTTGTCACACCTAATCCGAAAACATCTGGTGGAGCGCGCTGGAATTATCTTGCTGCATGGGGATACGCGCTGAAGACATTCGGCTCGGAAGACAAAGCGAAAAAGTTCGTCGGCGATCTCTACAAGAATGTGCCGGTGCTGGACACCGGCGCCCGGGGCTCGACTGTCACCTTTGTCGGGCGCGACGTCGGGGATGTCCTACTTGCCTGGGAAAATGAAGCATTCCTGGCGGTGAAAGAGTTTGGCGCTGGAAAATTTGAGATCATCATCCCGCCGTTATCCATCCTCGCGGAACCGCCGGTGGCAATTGTCGATGTTGTCGCAGGCAAGAAGGGAACCCGGGCAGCTGCTGAAGCTTACCTGAAATACTGGTACACTCGGGAAGGTCAGGACATTGCAGCGCGTAATTTCTATCGCCCTCGCGATGCTGAGATTGCGAAAAAATATGCAGCATCTTTCGCGAAAATTGAGCTTTTCACCATCGACGATGTGTTCGGTGGCTGGACCAAGGCGCAAAAGGATCATTTCGGCGAAGGCGGTATCTACGATCAGATTTACAAGAACTGATCCAGTTCGTTTTTTATCATCTTGAAAAGGGCATGCCTCAAGTGGCCATTGAAGTTCGCAATATTGTAAAAAAATACGGCGCGTTCACCGCACTCGATAATGTCGATCTCAAAGTCGCAACTGGAGAGCTCGTCGCTTTGCTTGGTCCTTCGGGTTCCGGCAAGACGTCGCTTTTGCGTATTATCGCAGGACTGGACTGGCCAGACTCTGGCTCAGTCATTTTCGATGGTGAAAACGCACTGGCGCGCGGGGCCGGTGAGCGCAATGTCGGTTTTGTGTTTCAACATTACGCACTGTTTCGGCATATGACAGTGTTCGAAAATGTGGCCTTTGGCCTGCGCGTGCAACCGCGTGCGATCCGCAAGGATGAATCTCATATTCGCCGGCGTGTGAAGGAATTGCTTGATCTGGTGCAGCTCGATTGGCTTGCGGATCGTTATCCGAGTCAATTATCTGGCGGTCAGAGGCAGCGCATTGCGCTTGCTCGTGCATTGGCGATCGAGCCGCGCGTCTTGCTGCTCGATGAGCCATTCGGCGCCTTGGATGCCAAGGTGCGCAAGGAACTGCGCCGTTGGCTGCGTCAGTTACACGATGAAATTCACGTCACCTCGATCTTTGTCACTCACGATCAGGAAGAAGCCCTCGAGGTCGCCAATCGTGTGGTGGTGATGGACAGGGGTAAGATCGAGCAGATCGGGACACCAGGTGAAGTTTACGATAATCCGGCAACGGCCTTCGTGCATGGGTTCATCGGCGAGTCCATTGTGTTGCCGGTAGAGGTGAGCAACGGCTGCGTTCGGCTTGGCAGCAAGGTCCTGAATCTGGAGCCGCATGATGCAGTGCCAGGTCCATCAAAGCTGTTTATCCGCAGGCACGATATTGCTGTCGGTCCGGCGGGCAGTGGCGTGATCGAGGGGACTGTCAAGCATGTCCGCGCATTCGGCCCAACGCAGCGTGCCGATGTGATTCTGTATGGTGACGATGAGACCCTTATTGAAATCGATGCTCCGCGGGATCGCGATCTCAAGCCAGGCGATGTGGTCAGTTTGCAACCCCGCCGCTACCAGATATTTGCTGCGCAGCCACGATAAGGATGAAGCTGCCTGCGATTGAGTGCGTTCACCATTCAGCCATTGTTTCTATGCAATAACTGCCCGCCGAAAAGAGGCAGGGATTCGCATGCGATTGATAATTGCCGGGATTGCAGGACTTTTACTGACAGGATGTGCAGCGGAACGAGACCCATCGTCTGATCAACCTGCCTTTTATGTCAGCATGGCCAATGCGGATGCGAAGCTTGATAGTGCTGTCGCCGCCTCGATGATTTCGGGTTATCGCCAGAACAATGGGCTGGGGGCGGTTCAAATCGATCCAGCGTTAATGAAGGTGGCTCAAAGCCAATCTCAGGCGATGGCATCCCGCAACAAGCTCGATCACAATGTGGTGGGGCCGTTGGCCCAGCGTCTCAATGCCACCAACTTCGATGCTGTGAAGGCCGTGGAAAATATTTCCGCAGGCTATCATACATTGGCTGAGGCATTCTCGGGCTGGCGTGACTCCGCTCCTCATCGCGCCAATATGCTGGCGGATGGTGTTACAAAAATAGGTATCGCGGCGACCTATGCACCAAACACGAAATACAAGGTCTTCTGGACCTTGGTTCTCGCAGCGCCCGACAATCGATAACAGGGGTGTGACCTTGTTGAGTGTTCAGAGCGATTGACGCGGCTGCGAAGGAACGCCACGGTAAGGTTTTCATTTTTCAGCGGTAGCGATGACTTCTTCCGAGGTCCAAAAATCTAGGGCTGCGAAACCTGTAAAACCTAGAGCTACGAAACTTTTACAGCCCGTGGCATCGAGACCTGTCGAGGCGCGTCGCGTCCTTGTGCTGCAGGGAGGCGGGGCCTTGGGATCGTATCAAGCGGGTGCTTATCAAGCGCTTTGCGATCACAATTTCGAACCATCCTGGATTGCCGGCATCTCCATTGGAGCCATCAATGCTGCGCTCATTGCCGGGAATGCGCAGGAAAAATGTATTGAGCGACTAAAAGAGTTCTGGGAAATGGTCTCTTTGCCGTTCTTATGGGGTCCATTTGTTCAAGGCGATAAAGCGCGATCTGCTTTTAATGAAACGAGTGCCGCTGTTGTTGCCACCTTTGGCGTGCCTGGATTTTTCGCGCCACGCTTTCCTGCCGCACCTTTATGGCCCGCCGGAAGTCCGCAGTCGGTGAGTTACTATGATACGTCGCCGCTCCGTTCGACGCTTGAACGGCTTGTTGATTTCGATCGCATTAATAATAACGGTGTGCGGTTGAGTGTTGGTGCAGTCAATGTGAAGACCGGCAATTTCGAGTATTTCGATAATACAGAGCGGGAAATCCGGCCCGAACACATCATGGCATCGGCGGCACTTCCGCCCGGTTTCCCGCCGGTCGAAATCGATGGCGCCTATTATTGGGATGGCGGTCTCGTTTCCAATACTCCGCTTGATTATGTGCTGGAGAAAGAAAACAAGGAAGATCTCCTGATCTTCCAAATCGATCTATTTAGTGCGCGCGGCCCTTTGCCGAAAACGGTGAACGAGGCCGAGGAGCGTGAAAAGGACATTCGCTATTCCAGCCGAACGCGCTTGAACACTGACGTGAACAAGAAGATTTACAACACCAAAATGGCGGCGCGTGCACTTATTGAAAAATTGCCGGAGAATTTTAAAAGCGATCCGCTGGTCATAGCCTTGAGAGAAATTACAAAGGAAAATGCCGTGACCGTTGTTCATTTGATCTATCGAAGTAAAATCCACGAAGCATCGTCAAAGGATTATAATTTTTCCCGTATGGGGATGATAGAACACTGGGAGGCAGGTGCGCGCGATGTTGATAGGTCCATGACCCATCCGGAATGGCTCCAGCGTCCGCAGTCTGGTCAAACCATGGTTACCTACGATCTTTGCGGCGATGATGAACTACCAGTCGAACAGAAATAACAGGAGTGAATAAATGGCTATTCTCACAGGCAAAACGGCAGTCGTAACTGGCTCCACCAGCGGCATTGGGCTGGCTTATGCGCGGACCTTTGCCGGAGCTGGGGCCAACATTGTTCTCAACGGCATGGGTGCACCCGCCGATATCGAGAAAGAGCGCGCGGGCATCGAGGCCGATTTCAAGGTCAAGGCGATCCATTCGCCTGCCGATATGGCAAAACCTGCGGAAATCGCCGAGATGATTGCGTTGGGTGAAAAGACATTCGGGTCTGTCGATATTCTGGTCAACAACGCGGGCATACAGTTCGTGTCGCCAATCGAAGAGTTTCCCATTGAGAAATGGGACGCGATCATTGCGATCAATCTTTCATCTGCGTTTCATGGCATCCGCGCGGCTGTGCCTGGCATGAAAAAGCGTGGCTGGGGACGCATTATCAATACGGCATCGGCGCATTCGCTGGTCGCTTCACCCTTCAAATCTGCTTATGTTTCCGCCAAACACGGGATTGCCGGTTTGACCAAGACGGTCGCGCTTGAGCTCGCGACTTTCAAGATCACCTGCAATTGCATCAGCCCCGGCTATGTCTGGACCCCGCTGGTGGAAAAGCAAATTCCGGAGACGATGAAGGCGCGCAACTTGACCAAAGAACAGGTCATCAAGGATGTCTTGCTCGAGGCGCAGCCAACTAAAGAGTTCGTGACATCCGAGCAGGTCGCAGCATTAGCATTATTCTTGTGCAGCGAAGAAGCGAGCCAGATTACGGGGACCAATTTGCCGATGGATGGCGGTTGGACAGCGGGATAGTTTATGCCTGCCTTGCTTGTGCAAGGAGTTTCTCTGTGAAATTGGCTGGATCAGCATCAGGCACAAAAATCTCTTCGGGCGAGACGTGATCGATCATGACTGATCGTCACTCCCGCCCGAAAAGATAGCGTGCTTAGCTGGCTGCTGCTGCAGGTTTTACGTCGCGCAATTCCCGGCGGAGGATCTTGCCAACGTTTGTCTTGGGTAAGTCTGTCCTGAATTCAATATGTTTCGGGACTTTGTAGTTGGTCAGTTGTGTACTCGCAAACTTGATAATGTCCTGCGCTGAGAGATTTGGATCCTTGCGGACGATGAAAGCCTTCACAGTTTCGCTTGAGTGTGGATCGGGCACGCCAATCACGGCGCACTCCAGCACACCTGGATGGCTTGCAATCACTTCTTCGACCTCATTCGGATAAACATTGAAGCCTGAAACGAGGATCATATCCTTCTTGCGATCAATGATCTTGGTATAGCCATCGGATGACATGATGCCGATGTCGCCAGTACGGAAAAATCCGTCGGCAGTCATAACCTCCGCAGTTTCCTTCGGTCGGTTCCAGTAACCCGCCATGACCTGAGGGCCCTTTGCACAGATTTCACCAGCTTCGCCGATTGGCACTTCGTTTCCAGCATCGTCCCTGATCGAAATATAGGTCGATGGCAGTGGAAGGCCGATTGAACCGGAAAATTTTTCAATATCGGCGGGGTTGCAGGTAAGTCCTGGCGATGTTTCCGACAGACCATATCCTTCGGATAATGCATGACCGGTAATTTGCAGCCACTTATCTGCAACCGGTTTCTGGACTGCCATGCCGCCGCCAAGACTGACCTTGAGTTTGGTGAAATCAAGCTTCTTGAATTCGGGATCATTCATCAATGCATTGAAAAGTGTATTGACCGCCGGAAAACTATTGATCTCATATTTTTTCAGTTCCTTGATGAAGCCAGGAATATCACGCGGATTTGGGATGAGAAGATTTGCGCCGCCTGCGCGTATCGCGAGCAAGAAACATGCCGTTAATGCAAAGATGTGATAGAGCGGTAGCGCGCAGACAATGAGTAATTGATCGGGGATAGGTGGCTTGTGCAGCGCAGGCTGCAACCACACATCGTTTTGCAACACGTTGGCAAGAATATTGCGATGAAGCAGTGTCGCGCCTTTTGAAACACCTGTGGTGCCACCGGTATATTGCAGGAACGCAACATCGTCCGGCCCCAGCTTGGGTTTGTTCAGAGTCAATTTTCGTCCGGCAGCAAGCGCAGCGTTGAATGCGATTGTGCCTGGAATCGAAAATGCCGGAACCAGCTTCTTGACCTTGCGGACGACAAAATTGACGATCACGCCCTTGAACCCCAGCAGATCGCCCATGGTGCCTACGATAACGTGCTTCACGTTCGTCTTCGGCAATACTTTTTCCAACGTACTGCAAAAATTCTCGAGGATGATGATTGCCTCGGCACCGGAATCTTTAAGTTGATGCTCAAGCTCGCGGGGGGTATAGAGCGGATTGACATTCACAACGGCGAAGCCGGCGCGCAGGATGGCCGCCGATGCTACAGGATTTTGTAACACGTTCGGCATCATGATGGCGACGCGCGCGCCTTTCTTCAGATTTTTGCTCTGGAGATAGGCGCCGAGTGCGGTCGACATCTCGTCGAGCTCTCGATACGTGATCGCCTTGTCCATGCAGATAAACGATTTGCGATCGCTGTATTTTGCGAAGCTTTCTTCAAGTAGCTCGACAAGTGACGGATATTGATTGACGTCGATATCGGCAGGTACGCCAGCCGGGTATTGCTTGAGCCAGATACGTTCCATCGTATTCCCCCTCGAGTGCTTCCTGTGTCTCCGAGTTTTGAATCGGAAGTGTTATTATTTTTTGGATTATTCTGCGAAGTGTCGGCCATGGCAAGCACGTGCGCGCTAACGACGCATGGAGCGGCTTTAGCTTCAAATCTTAAGATTTATAAATAACAGCTGAAATGGCTGAATATGTCAAAATGCTGCCCAGCACAATAATCGTGGGGATCAGCTACGCGGCCGACTCGTCTCGGATTTTTACTCGGCAGCGGGCTTGGCCCCACCTTTTCCGTCAGCTTTGGTATTGCCCTTTGCAGACTTGGTGTCTGTCTTTGCTTGCGTTTTTGGGCCAGTTTGCGTGGGGGCTGTTGCCAGTTTTGTTGCCGCGCTGTCAGGCGAGGGCTTTTCGGTCGCAGCAGCTTGGGATTTGACAGCAGTCGCGTCGGGTTTGGCTGCGATCTTCGATCGTTTTTCGCCCTTCTTGCCTTTTCTTGCCAGGGTCTGCCGTGCAGTTTCTTCCGCATCGGCGGCAAGCAGCGCTGCGCCGGTTCGTGCTGGTCCAGTATGGACGATCACGGGGACAGCGGGGGCTGCCGCCGCGGCCAATAGCGTAGATGCCTTCGTGCCGTGGAGTTGGGCAGTCACCATCGCAGCACTACCATTGTCTGGATTGGCGGTATCGATCGCAATATCGTCATCTTCATCTTCGGAAGGGGGGCGTTTGCGCTTCGGTCCGCAGACATCGTCACGCAAATTAGGAGGCTGCGCATCGACTGGCGTTAATGCATCCACAGTGCCCAGCGATGGTTTTAGCCATGTTAGCGGGTTGCCGTTGAAGCCGCGTTCAAGTAAGTGCGCGGCTTTCACCGCGCGTTGTGTGGACGATTGCGCCCCAAGCACCACGGCAATCAGACGTTTTTTGCCGTGCGTCGCAGTTGCGACAAGATTAAATCCGGAGGCGCAGATGAACCCGGTTTTCATGCCATCCGCGCCAGGATAACGGCCAATCAGCTTGTTGAAATTCTGGGTCACGCGGCGTCCGAATTTAATCGCGGGAACGCGCATAAAATATTCATATTCCGGCAGATCCTGCATGACTGCCCGTGCCAGAATGGCAAGGTCGCGTGCTGACGTGATTTGGCCGTCCGCAGGCAACCCGTTCGGGTTGACGTAGCTTGTTTGCGTCATACCAAGCTGTTGCGCGGTTTTATTCATTTCATTCGAAAAATTATCGATGGAGCCTGCGACGCCTTCAGCCAAAACTACGGCGACATCGTTTGCC
Organism: uncultured Alphaproteobacteria bacterium; assembly: GCA_963811795.1. Lineage (GTDB taxonomy): Bacteria > Pseudomonadota > Alphaproteobacteria > Rhizobiales > Xanthobacteraceae > Afipia. The sequence continues at coordinate 52,288 of CAWESR010000015.1, read as the reverse complement.
GATTTCACCATCATCATCTTCAGTGCGTTATCGACAGTGATCCGCGTTCCGGTTTTGAAGCCCATTTTTGAGGGCTGCTGTGCGACAGCATTGGGCGAAACGGTAAAAAGCGTATCCAGCGTAATCCGTCCGTCTTTCACCGCTTTAAGCGTGACATACGCGGTCATGATCTTGGTGACCGATGCGGGATACCAGGGATGGGTCGCGTTATCTGCGTGGAGCACCTTTCCGGTGTCGGCCTCGATCACCAGCGAGGCTTCAGCCTGCGCGGCATGCGGCAGTATCGCAGCTGTTGCTGCAACAAAAAGGCTTGCGACAAGCGCATGCCGGTTGAATGACAAGAAGCGTGCCACGGCAAAAAGCAAGATGACTGTTCCGTTCTAATTTTGCAGATACGCCTTAAAAAACATTGGTACCCTTGGCGTCTTGCGTTCGGGCTTTATCGCCAATAGAGGCGAGCATCAATATCTATATCGGCTTGCAGACCGAGAAAGTGTCCAGATTTTCGATGAGGCATGAAAGGGGCCAAATTTGGACTATTAATACTAGATCAAATCATAAGTGCGGGGGCTGAAATTTCACTAGATGTGTGAGCGGTCAATGCATTTTTTCCTGGACCAAGAACTGGGCTTGCGCCAGCCGCGCGAAATAACCGGCTTTATCAAGAAGTTCGTTGAATGTTCCTCTTTCGATAATTCGTCCTTTGTCGAATACGAGAATTTGCGTTGCATTACGGATGGTTGATAGACGATGAGCAATCACGAAGGTGGTCCGCCCCTGCATGAGCGTATCGAGCGCTTCATTGACTTTCGCCTCAGTGATTGCATCGAGTGCGCTGGTGGCTTCATCGAGAATCAGGATAGGCGGATTTTTCAGTAAGGCGCGTGCGATCGACAGGCGCTGACGCTCGCCACCGGAAAGCATGCGGCCACGCTCACCTGCATAAGTGTTGAACTTATGCTCCGTGCGTTCGATAAAATCCAGCGCCTGTGCGCCTCGCGCGGCGATGTAAAGGTCTTTGTCCGTTGCGTCCGGCTTTCCTACGCGCAGATTGTCGGCAATCGAGCGATTGAACAGCAGTGCTTCCTGAAACACGACACCTATATTCCGGCGCAATGATGCAAGCGTCATTGCGCGTATATCCATGCCATCGATTTTGATGAAGCCGGATTGCGGATCGAAGGCACGGTGCAGCAGTGCGAGGGCAGTCGATTTTCCAGCGCCAGTCTCACCAACGAGTGCAATGGTTTGGCCTGGCAGTGCAACGAATGAAAGATCTTCAACCGCGGGCGGCTTGCTGTCATAGGAGAACGAGATCTGATGGAATTCGACAAGACCCTGCAGTCGGCCGGGATCAATGGCGTCCGGGGTGTCATGGACTGCCGGCACCACATCAAGGACGTCGAAAAATTCCTGCAGGCGCGGTGCCTCCATGAATACACTGTTGATGAAGCTCACCACTAATTCGAGTTTTTGAATCAGCATGGTCGCGAAACTCACAAACATGACAATCTCGCCGATGCTGGCGAGTCCTTGTCCATGCAAAATGATGCCTGCGATGAAAATGGCGAGAATGGTAATGGTGGTGGAGGTGCGTGTCATCACCGCGACCAGCGCCCACCAGGACAAGACCGGGAATTGAGCGGATAAAAGCTTGTCGGCGATGCCGCGCAAACCTTGCACCTCGGCATCGATCCGCACGAAGCTTTGCACTAAAGCTATATTGCCAAGCGCATCCGAAGCGCGGGCAGCAAGATCACTGAAATGCGTCTCGACTTCCTGCTGTAATTTGTATGTTTTACGCACGACCAGTGTTGTCAGCGCAGTAAATGCAATGCACAAAACGAATAGCAGGGTTGCCAGCCGCCAGTTAATATAGAGCGATAGCGGCAGCAGCACGATCAGCGACATGACCGCGGCAAAGTGCTCACGGAAAAAACCCAGCCACAGTTGCCATAGCGCGTCGGTCCCTTGCAGCATAACCTTCATCAGGCGCCCCGAATGGGTGCTGGTGTGGAAACTGAGGGGCAATTGCATGATGTGTTCGAAATAATCGGCCAGCACCACCTGGCGTTGCCGGTGCGACAGGCGATCGGCATGCAGCGCAACGATGACGTTACAAGCGATTGTAAACAACCCGAAGCCAACCCATGCAAACAGCAATGGCCATGGCGACTGTGGTGTATTGGTCGTTGTGGATGACAGCACGTCTATGATGCGCCCGAATAGAACCGGCTCGGCAAACTGCGCTGTCGCCAGCAACAAATTGGCTATGGCCAGAATCCATGCAAGGCGAGTTTCCCCACCCAGCAGTTCCAGCACGCGCCTGTAAAGAGCTATGAGGGACATGATTGGTCTGGCCAGAATTCATGCAAACAATGCAGCATTGCAAATAGTACCTTGGCCTGAAAGCTCTTTGGATATGGCCGATATATTCTCAATTGGTCTTGCTCAATTGAGCTTGCGTGCGTTCACAGGCGGAAGGAAGGCGTCGTCGAAGATGTCCGTTACATTAGGCCGTTTTCGAAATTCGAAATCCACGGCGATCTGTTCGATGGCGCGATCGAAACGTTGGCCATCGATGCCGCCGAGACCGTTTCGTTTAACGTCTTCAGTGGCAATATTGTCGCTGATCACGGCACGCAGGCGTTCCAGCTCAAGCTCGCGAGATGCACCGTTCATCTGTGCAATAACGGCATCGATGGCCCGTCCAGGCTCTTTCATGGCAAGCCGAATGCCTGCGATTGTGGCGCGCACGAATGATTTGACTGCGTCGGGATTTTCGATGGCGAATTTCGGATTCACGATCAAGGCATGGCCATAGACGGCACCGCCAAAATCTGCGTAACGAAGAATCTCCAGGTCGTTAGCCGGAACGCCCTGATTGCGAAGATTGATTCCAGACAAGAATGCAAAACCACTGACCGCATCGACCTGTCCTGCAGAAAGCAAAGGTTCGCGAACCGCTGCGCTGATTTTTTCGACTTTGACTTTATTGAGCCTTACGCCATTTTGGCGCGCCAGCGCGGGCCACAACCGGGCTGCAAGATCATCATCGACCAGCCCAACAGTCTTTCCCTCAAGCCCACTGAAAGATGTAATGCCGCGGCTCTTGCGCGCGATTATCGCATAGGGTGCCCGGTTATAGAGCATGAATACTGCCTTGACCGGGGCAGTCCCTTCTTTGTCACGATAACGGATAAGCGCATTGATGTCGGCCAGCGCAATTTCGCTCGTGCCGGATGCGACGCGTGCGATTGCATCCTGTGATCCATTGGCGCTGTCGATGATCACGTTCAAGCCTTCTGCACGAAACAGGCCTTTTGCCGGCGCCAGTATAAATGGCGCCGCACTGCCATCAATGGCCCGATCCAGGGAAAAGCGGAGCGCGGTTGCAGCCGGAGTAGCGTTCAAACCGAAACCAGACGCGCACAGCAAACTGGCAATCGAGAGAATGATTTTACGAACGATAGTCTGGCGGCTTCTGAACATTGTGCGACACCTAAAACGAGAGCGCGAGTAATGGTGGTGCGCCGATGTGCTGGTTTGATGATGTGCGATACCGGGTCACTTTTTAGCCGAATAGCAAGGATTGTTCGGATCATGCCAGCACTTGTTTAGTTTGTATTGGGAAACTCCATGTAAAATCCGGGTATGTAAAATCTAGGTGTTCCCTGAGTTGGTTTAATTGAGTCCGATAACGAGGATACAGCCGCAATGCATGGACGCAATGGACGATTGCCCTCAAGCTGCCAGGCCATATTGGCAGCTTCAGCACTATTTGCATGGACTCTGGGGCTTCCCATTCCTGCTGCATATTCCGCTGACCAAGCTGTCAAGGGCGCCGTGGTGGTTCCCCGCGAGCCCATCCGTCGCGGCGAGGGCTATTCCTGGAATGATAATGAAGCGGCAGTTTATTTTGGGTTGGCCTGGGGAACGATAGATGCCGCCATCGTCAACGCACAGCGCAGGGCTTTCTATCGGCAAAAACATTTTTACGGAGGCACCCCTTACTATGGGGGGCATTATTACAGCGGCCCTGCCTATTATGACGGTCCAGCCTATTATGGAGGGCCTTATAACTCCTATTATTTCGTGGAGTGAAGGAATTGGCGCGGCTATCACGCGGTAGTGCGAACAGATGCAGGGCATTGCTGAAAAATTGCCTAAGCGCTCTTCCAAAAATAGATTTTCTGCTAAGCCGCGTAGCGGGTCGCGGGAACAAGCGGCGCTGAATATTCTCGCTCTTTGACAATTCTGGACATGGACAAACGCAATGGACAATGGTTCATCGCGGTATGCTGAGAGCGACTCTACGACTGGTGCATCGACGCCGCCCACAAGCCTCACGCCCTTTGGTTGATGGGCATTGTGTCCTTTGCGGAAAGCTCATTCTTTCCAGTTCCGCCAGATATCATGTTGATTCCAATGACGCTGGCGCGGCCTCAGAAGGCGTGGCTTTATGCGCTCGTCTGCACCCTGACATCCGTTGCAGGTGGTGTCGTCGGCTATCTCATCGGGGCAGTGTTGTATGATTCCGTGGGGCAATGGCTGATCCAGCTCTACGGTTACGGTGACAAGGTCGAAGCGTTTCGTACTGCCTATGCCGAATACGGCGCATGGATCATTCTGCTTAAAGGGCTGACACCGATCCCTTACAAGATCGTCACCATCACGTCAGGCTTTGCGGATTACAACATCTGGCTGTTCGTGCTGTTTTCAATCATCGCGCGCGGCGGACGTTTTTTTATTGTTGCGATCCTGCTCAATCGTTACGGGGTCTGGTTTCGCGAAGTGATCGAGAAGCGCCTTGAGTTCTGGGTCGCAATCGGCGCGGGTATTCTGGTGATTGGTTTTATTATCGCTTTCCGTTTTTTCTAGCCGATTGGACATTGTCTCATGGCTACGGAATAATCCCGGATCATGATGGACCTAATCCGTAATTTGGCCGGTCGCGGCATATGCGTGATGGTTGCTGTGGTCATGCCGTTGGCCATGGCAGATTTTGCTTCCGGCCAAAATAATCCATCCCAAGCCAATCCATCCCAAGCCAATTCATCCCAAGGCAATCCACCTGCGGCGTCCCAACAGCAGCCGGCCCCTTTGTCAAATCAGCCTGCGCCGCCGGAGACCTCCAAACCTCCTCCGGGCGATCCTGGACTGGTTGAGGAAATGGGTAAGCTGCTGAAAGAATCCGCAGATGGCCTATCTGCAACGTTCTCGAATTCCAAAAAGGTGATCGAGGATTTGAACACGCGGGCAAAAGACGCGACCAGCAACTTGCCGCGTCTTGGTCTTGGTCAAGCTTCAATTGTTTCGGGCCGCATGGTGTGCCCGGTGGCTGTCAATGGCGCGCCGGATTGCAAACTGGCATCCAATCAGCTTTGCATCGCGAAGGGTTACAAGGAAGGCAACAGCCTCGATATCGAGTCTGCCGAAAAATGCCCCGCCAAGGTCTATCTGTCAGGGCGTCAGGGCGTGCCAGGGGAATGCCGGACGGAAAATTTTGTCACCCGCGCAGTGTGTCAGTAATCGCAGAGGAAAAGGATTTCGCATGTCGATGCCAGGCTTGTTCAAGGGTCGTCTTTCCATTCCGGCAATTGGCTCACCACTTTTCATTGTCTCTGGCCCTGAACTGGTGATCGCCCAATGCAAGGCAGGTATCGTCGGGTCTTTTCCAGCCTTGAATGCGCGCCCTGCGGGGATGCTCGATGAATGGCTGCATCGCATCAAGGAAGAACTGGCGGCGCACGATAAGGCCAATCCTGCTCATCCCTCCGCGCCATTCGCCGTCAATCAGATCGTGCACAAATCGAACAACCGTCTCGATCAGGATCTTGCCGTTTGCGAGAAGCACAAGGTGCAGATGATCATTACATCTCTGGGGGCGCGTGAGGAACTCAATCAGGCTGTGCATGCCTGGGGCGGTATCACGTTTCACGATGTCATCAATCAGAAGTTCGCGCGCAAAGCGGTCGAGAAGGGCGCTGATGGCTTGGTGCTGGTAGCGGGTGGCGCGGGCGGCCACGCGGGCGCGCTGTCGCCTTTTGCGTTCGTATCGGAGACCCGGCAGTGGTTTGATGGTCCGATCGCGCTTTCTGGTGCGATTGGCACGGGTCGTGCGATCCGTGCTGCGCGTGTGTTAGGTGCGGACTTCGCTTATATCGGCTCAGCGTTCATCGCAACGAACGAAGCCAATGCGGTCGATGGCTACAAACAAATGATTATCGCATCATCCGCCGATGACATTGTCTATTCGAATCTCTTCACCGGCGTGCATGGCAACTATCTCAAATCCTCAATTGTTGCGGCCGGCATGGACCCCGACAACCTTCCCATCTCCGATGTGACAAAAATGAATTTTGCCACCGACGCCAGCGGTGAGCGCGCCAAGCCAAAAGCCTGGAAGGAAATTTGGGGGAGCGGGCAGGGTGTTGGCAGCATTCAGAAAATCATGCCAGTTGCCGAGCTGGTCGCGCGTTTCAAGAAAGAATATGAGGAAGCCCTCGACGCCCCGCTTTAACTGCCGGGCCGCGCCGAGCCAAATCCAGCATCAGGGTCGTTGCATCGCGACTCAAGGAATGCACACTGGCGTCCAGTTAAGTTGATTCGGGGAAAGCATCTTTTTGCGATGCTGGGGGAAATGATGGCTATTCAAACGAAGTTGTTGAGACTTGCACGAGTTCTCGGCGTTGTTGGAGCAACGACAGTCGTCGGTGCTGCTTTTGCGGCAGATATCGGTAAGATTTATAAGGCACCGAGTGCGGGTGTCCCTGTTGGGGGTGATCCGGCCTGGTTCGTCAGGGTCGGAGTGGCGGGGGTTCTTTATGATTCCAGTGCCAAACTGAACCTCGGCGGCGCACCTGTGGCCGATGCTTCTGCCGAGGCAGGTAATAACATTACGGCAATTGCCGACTTCGGTCGCTTTCTGACAGATAACATCTCGCTGACATTGACGGTCGGTATTCCGACTCGTGCAACGCTAACGGGTACAGGGACCGCGGCTCCGTTCGGTACTTTGGGCAAGGCGACATTTGGGCCGGCTGCATTGACAGCTCAGTATCATTTCAAGGGGCTCGGAGCCTTTAAGCCCTATATCGGCGTCGGCGGTGCATATGCATTTATTTTCAACAGCCCGGACGGCGCAATCCAAAAATTGAACGTTGATGGTGCGCCTGCGTTCGTCGCTCAAGTCGGATTTGACTATGCTTTGAATCGGACATGGGGTCTTTTTGTCGATGCGAGAAAGCTGTTTTTGTCTGTTGATGCGGATGGCCTGCTTTCGGGCATTATTCCCGCGACAGCAAAGGTAAAGCTCGATCCCTGGGTCGTTTCAGGCGGCGTGGTCTATCGATTTTGATTTGATGAGTTTTTGACGAAATGTCAGCTGCAAAGCGGTGTGATTATTTTTATAATCGCGCCAGCATCGCTATTTCTGGCTTTCATATTGGTACGTCAGCGTGACTTGACCCGAAAAACTTCGAACTGCTCCGAAATGGTGCCCCTGGCCGGAATCGAACCAGCACTCCTTGCGGAACTCGATTTTGAGTCGAGCGCGTCTACCAGTTCCGCCACAGGGGCCCCGGGACCGCAGCCATGGCGGCAGAGGTCACGAAGTGGGCGGGACTATAACTGCCGCGCGCTTACGGTCAACTGCCTGTCATCGTACATATATCATCAGCAGGCGTTCTAAGCGATAATACGCTGATCTCAAGGAGACCGGACGTGGCGAGCCAGGCTGCCCTCAAATCAGACGCAGGTGACAGGTCAGATCCAGTGGTCATGACTGCAGCGGCCATTGCGGCCATTGCCGCGCTGACGATTGGCGGGGCCTGGTTTTTCCAGCTGGTGCTGGATATCCGCCCTTGTCCGCTATGCCTCGAACAGCGTTATGCCTATTATTTTATTATTCCGCTTGCCGTGCTGATTACGCTCGGTGCGTTGCGTAAGGCTTCGCGACCGGTTCTCGTTGCGGGCCTTGCAGCCCTTATGATGGCCGCGTTCGCCAATGCGGTTCTTGGTGCGTATCACGCCGGCGTTGAATGGGGGATGTGGCAAGGGCCAACCGATTGCAGCGGACCCATCACCGATTTCGGCAATATGGGTAATCTGCTGGACAGCATCAAAACCATCAAAGTCATGCGTTGCGACGAGGTGCAATGGCGTTTTCTCGGTCTTTCACTGGCCGGTTACAATGCCCTGATCTCACTGGCGATGGCTGGACTTGCTCTAAGGGGCATTGGCAAAGCGACGCGATCGAAATTGGTGTAATTTCGTAAACCGCTCACACTTTGGCGGATCATGCGCTAGGATGATCAAGTTTTAATGACCTTATTTTTCCAGGAGAGAGTTCGATGACAGTTCGCCTAAATCTGCTCTGCGCAGCGATGCTGGCAGGTGCAGCAATGTTCGCAAGCATTCCCGCGCAGGCCCTGACCATGCAGGAATGCAGCGCGCAATATAAAGCCGCAAAAAAAGCGGGCACCCTGGGTAATCAGAAGTGGAACGATTTCCGCAAAGCGCAGTGCGTCGATGGCGCTGCGGCTGCCAAGGCTGACGCGAAAGCAGCCACTGCTGCAAAATCTGACTCAGCGTCTAAAGAGCCTGCCAAGCCAGCGGTTTTCCCGACAGCCGTCGCGCCGAAATATTCGTCCGAGAAAGCTGCCAAGGGGCGTATGCATACCTGCGTTGACCAGTACAAAGCCAACAAGACCGCTGACGCCAATGGCGGCATGAAGTGGGTTGAAAAAGGCGGTGGTTACTACAGTGAGTGCCTTAAGCGGCTGAAGGGTTAATCGCGCGCTTTAAGTGAGCCATCAGGCAGGTTGCTGTCTGATGGCTCCACGCCCTCTATGAGGCAATGTCTTTTCCCGTCGATGTCATCCGGAACAACTCGCCACTCCACAATGCATCGCTGCTGAAGCTGTGGTGTGATCCTGGCATGCATTGACAGGAATCGCGCCACGTTACCTGATGGTGCAAACACCCTGTCGGAGTCGCGCATGATCGCCAGCCTCAGCCTCATTCTGTTATGCCAATTGGCTGGGGAGATTTTTGTCCGGGGTTTGAAGTGGCCGCTACCGGGGCCAGTGGTTGGTCTTGTTCTGCTTTTCGTTATCCTCGTTTTGCGCGATCAATTCCCTACATTGGCGCGGGGGCCGCTACGCAACGGCGTAGTCGAGGGCACAGCTAAAGGGATGCTGGCGCATTTGTCGTTACTGTTTGTGCCGGCAGGCGTCGGGATCATTCAGCAGCTGGATTTGCTGGCTCAGCATGGTTTTGCGATCTTCGTTATTCTCGTTGGATCGGTGCTCGTGACGTTGTTGATGACGGTCGCGACGTTCCTTGTCACGAGCCGCCTGATCGCGCGCAGGAGCAATTCATGAGCAACAATCCGTTTGCATTGTGGGTCTATCTTGCACAAACGCCGTTGTTATGGCTGACGGTCACGCTGCTGGTCTATGCCATTGCCGATGCTGTTTCACTCGCCACCCATCGTCATCCCTTGGCGAATCCAGTGTTGCATTCGATCTGGATTATCGGCCTGTTTCTCAATTTCACTGGAACAAGCTACACGACGTATTTCGGTGGGGCGCAGTTCGTGCATTTTCTGCTCGGCCCCGCGACTGTTGCGCTTGCCGTGCCGCTTTACGAGAATCGCAAGACGGTGATGTCAGCGATTTTGCCGATGCTGGTGGCGCTGGTGGTGGGATGTGCAACCGCCATTATCTCGGTGATTCTGTTTTCCGAACTGGCAGGGTTGCCGCGCAGCGTGGTGTTGTCGCTGGCGCCGAAGTCGGTGACCGCAGGTGTTGCAATGGGCATCAGCGAAACGCTTGGCGCCGATCCCGCTTTGACGGCGGTTGCGGTTATTCTGACTGGCATCATGGGCGCGATTGTCGTCACGCCATTGATGAACCGCATGGGTATTACGGATTTCCGGGCGCGGGGATTTGCGGCAGGGCTGGCGTCCCATGGGCTAGGCACTGCGCGCGCGTTTCAGGTGGATGAAGTGGCGGGCGTGTTCGCAGGCATTGCAATGAGTCTCAATGCTCTGGTCACGTCGCTGCTGGTGCCGCTTATGGCCACGTTGTTGCTTCGGTGAGCACGCTGTTGCGCTGAGCATGGTGTCTCGATCACGGATCGAGTTCGGTGTCCCAATAGAGATAGTCGAGCCAGCTCTGGTGAAGATAGTTCGGCGGAAAGAGCCGCCCATTGCGGTGAAGCTGGTGCACCGTCGGCGCGAACGGCAGTTGACGCGGATGCATCCGTGCCTGCGCCATCGTCAGGCTGCCCTTGCGCAGATTGCAAGGTGAACACGCCGCGACCACATTTTCCCAAGTCGTCTGACCGCCGCGCGAGCGCGGGATGATATGATCGAAAGTCAGGTCGTCCTGCGAACTGCAATACTGGCAAGTAAAGCGGTCACGGAGGAAAACATTGAACCGCGTAAAGGCCGGATGCGTGGTTGGTTTGACGAATGATTTGAGCGAGACAACGCTCGGCAACTGCATTTCGAAAGAAGGGCTATGAACGGCGTGGTCGTAGTTGGCGACGATGTTGACGCGTTCCAGAAACACGGCCTTGACCGCGTCCTGCCAGGACCAAAGCGACAGCGGATAGTAACTCAACGGACGAAAGTCCGCGTTGAGGACCAATGCCGGCCATCCACCTTGTGAGACATGTGCGTTCAAATAACGCTCCCGGCCCCGAGCATTTTTCGGCAAGTAGCAATGCCGAAAATGCCTACATTATGAATAACTCATGTCACCAGTATAACTCACGCTTATTCCAATCGCAAAACCGGCCCACCTTATGGAATACGCGCGTTGAGCTGTGAAGCAGTGTACCATCACATACTACAAGGGGCGTGACGCGATTGTGAAGAGCGTTTCAGCCCAAGTGGAGGGCGATTGTTCCGCACTATTCATCTATTGGCCGATGGCTTGGCGGCGCTTTTTGTGGTGATTTTCTTTTTGACGAATGGTGCTTTTGCACCGCGCGGTTTGTTCAAAACGGCCTTTTTGTTTGACCTGGACGCGTTGCGTAAACCCGCTTTGGCGCGAGAAACAGAGGTTTTTGTTTGCTCCTGAACTGGCGCGCCTTCGCGGTTTTTCAAGACATGGTAGTAAGCCCACCACAAATGGGCTGCCGCGCCACGCAGAGGCCGCCATGGTTCCGCCAGCGGCTGCATTTCCTTCGCAGTGGGTCGCGTCTTGAGGCCGAGGCCAATGCGCATTGCCTCCTGCACGGCGAGATCGCCCGCAGGCCACGCGTCGCCATGGCCCAGGCAGAACAGCAGATAGATATCCGCGGTCCATGGCCCGATCCCGTGCAGCTTGGTCAGTGTGTTGTGCGCGGTGTCCGCATCTTCTTCCGCCAGCACTTCGAGGTTGAGGCGTTCCGCGGCAAGTTCGCCAGCGATGACTTTCAGCGTTTTGATTTTCGCAGCCGAGAGGCCGAGCCGCCCAAGACGGTCCGCACGCGCACGCTTCAATGCATCGTGATGAAAGGGATCGAATGCAGCGCTGACACGACCCCAGATTGATGCTGCTGCTTTTGTCGATAGTTGTTGCCCACAGACGATGGCGGCGAGGCCAGCAAACCCGGGTTCGCGCCGGCGCAGCGTCGGCATGCCGGTGGCTTCGAGCACCGGTGTCAGCCGCGGATCGAGCTTGACCAGTGATCGCAGCGCGTCTTCAAGGTCGGATTGCGTGTTGAGATGAATCGTCATTGTTAAATCGTCATTGACGTTTGTGCAATGTAATTAAGCCAAAACCATTTTCTACTTTAACTGATCGTGCTCTAAGGTCAGCATGTCTTGCGAGCAGGATCAATGCCTTCATCCATCTTTCGATTTGCGCCCAGTCCGAACGGCTTTCTCCATCTTGGCCACGCCTACTCGGCCTTGCTGAACTTCGATTTGGCAAAACAGAATGGCGGCAAACTGCTATTGCGCATTGAGGATATCGATACGGTCCGTTGCCGTCCGGAATATGAAGTGGGAATTTATGAGGACCTCGCATGGCTCGGCATCACATGGGAGCAACCGATACGGCGACAGTCCGAGCATTTTACCAGTTATAGCGAAGCGATTGATCGTCTCGCTGCACAAGGGCTCGTGTATCCAAGTTTTGAGAGCCGCGCCGATATCGCTGCAATGGTGCAAAAGAAGGATCGTTGCGGAGCATGGCCGCGTGATCCTGATGGCGCGCCGCTTTATCCCGGAACGGCGAAGCAGCTGACGCCAACTGAGCGCGCACGAAATATCAATTCGGGCTTACCTTATGCATTGCGGCTGGATATGGCCGCTGCGCTGGATCGCGCGGGCGATGGGTTGACCTGGTGTGAGCAGGGAAGCGGGCCGGAGGGCGAAACTGGCATGATTGCCGCAACCCCGGATCGATGGGGTGATGTGGTTCTTGCACGGAAGGAAACACCTACCAGCTACCATCTTTCAGTGGTTATCGACGATGCCTTGCAGGGCGTGAGCGATGTCGTGCGTGGTCAGGATCTGTTTTGGGCGACCGGCCTCCATCGTTTGTTGCAGCATTTGCTGGGCTTGCCGCAGCCCCTTTACCGTCATCACCGCCTGATTCTCGGTGACAATGGCCAAAAACTGTCGAAGTCGACGGCTTCTACGGCGTTGCGCGAATTGCGAAGACAGGGGGTTACTTCTGAAGAAGTGCGTCGGCTGGTCGGGCTTCCGATCCCCATGAGATGTGGATTGGCGTGACTCCCCCGGGTCCGGCATGTCATGGTAGTCTCAAAATGGGTCAGGGGAATTCATGGCGGCGAAATCACGCTCTCCACGCAACGCGAGAGCGTCTCAAAAGCGCAAACCGAACAGGACGACTTCCGGCAAGGGGGCCTTGAAAAAGTCCACTCCTAAAAAGAAGGCGAAAAAGGCTATTACGAAGCGTTCGCAGGCCAGGAGGCCTTACGCCAAAAAGCCTAACTTCAAGAATCCTTCCGCGAAGAAATCCGCAAAGTTCGGAAGCTGGCATGGTCGAGACCGCGTTGGCAGCCTTCGCGCATGAAGTCCGCACGCCGTTGACCGGTATTCTTGCGATCAGCTCGTTGCTTGCGACATCCGATCTCGATGCTCGCGAACGGCGCTGGGTCGATACAATCAAGACTGGCGCCGAGCACCTTGCGTCGCTGGCAACCTTGTTTGTCGATGCGGCTCGGCACGGCAATACCGGCCTGCACCTTCGTAAGGATTTCTTCGATCTGCGGACCCTTGTCCGCGCCATTGGAGGTTCGCTTGCTGGCCGTACGGTGGCGAAAGGTCTGACGTCGAAGATCGATATAGCGGACGATCTGCCAGCATTCGCCTTTGGCGATGCTGTGCGGTTACGGGCAGCGCTTGAAAATCTGATCGATAACGCCGTCAAATTTACCGAACAGGGAGAGGTGACGCTCACTGTGCGGGTCAAGCATGCTGCCAAGGGTAAAGTCATGGTGGTCTTTGCGATTTCTGACAGCGGCATCGGTCTGTCTCTTGCAGAGATTAAACGTCTTTTCCTGCCGTTCTCACAGGCCAGCGTAAAAGTTGCTGTACGTTTTGGGGGCGCGGGGCTCGGACTGTCATCCGTCAAACAAATCGTGAGTGCGTTGGGTGGCGATATTGCGGTCAAGGCCCGCCCGGGGGGCGGCACGACTTTCACCTTGAGCCTGCCTCTCGAGCGGGCAGAGGACAGTGCAGACATGTCCAGTACGCATGTCGAAGTGCTGTCGCAAGCCAGCGCGCAGGCTTTGCGAATTTTGAGCGTTGAGGACAATCCCTTCGGTCGCGTCGTGCTCAACGCTATCCTGGCAGAGCTTGGGCATGAGACTGAATTTATCAGTCGCGGTGAGGGGGTCGTGGATCGCATTGCGCAAAGCCACTTTGATGCGGTGCTGATGGATATGGTGTTGCCGGATATCACTGGGGTCGAGGCGATCCGGCGAATTCGTGCGCTTGGAGCGCCGCAGGGGCGCATTGCGATCATCGGGATATCAGGCCGAAACGACGATGAAGCAGCAGCGCGCGCAGCAGGCGCGGATGGATTTCTGGTGAAGCCTGTCAGTCCGCGTGCCCTGGCGACGGCGCTTCTTGAGGCAAGTCGTCGCGTGCCAACTGTGATCTGACGATGGCAGCGTTCAACTCGCCGCCATAGACGAAGATCGCCGCTATGAAATAAAGAAACACCAACGCGATCATCACCGATGCCAGACCTGCATAGGTCGTGACGTAATTGCTGGCGAAACGTTGAAGATACTGTCCAAATATTATGCCTGAGACGAGTGAGCCGAGCAGGGTGAAGACAATGCCAGGTATGATCTCGCTCATCTTGCGCTGTCCAGCCGGCAGCCATTTGTGTGCGATCACCAGTGCGCCAATCAGCGCGAAACTGGCAACTCCCAATCGCAATATGGTGAGAAGATTTTCATTTGTTCCAATCCGCAGCGGGATGTAATGGCGCGCGGTTGTAAGAATGAGCGGTCCAAGCACGATCAGGAACGCCAGCGCAAGCGAGGTGATGGCGGCAACCATGGTGTAGCCGATCGATTCCAGACGCAGCCAGTACCAGCTTCGCTGTTCTGGGACGCGATAGGCGCGATTGAGTCCGACGCGAAGACTTTCCACGCCATTCGATGCAAAATAGAGCGCAAGCACCACGCCGATGGTCAGCACGCCACCCCGCGTTTGTGTGAGAACATTATGTATCTCATTGGCCAGTGCATCGGCGACCTGGGCTGGCCACGTTTCCAGCATCAACGCGGCGGCCTGATCGGCAAGCTCCCTTGAGCCAAAGAATCCCGCCAGCGAGGTGATAACGATCAGGAATGGAAACAGCGCCATCAGGGCAGACAGCGCAATGTGGCTGGCAATGGCCCAGCCATCGTCGGCCAGAAACGCGTAGAACGCATCAATGCCAACACGGAAGACGTAGTGAAGCTGCTTCACATTTCACCTTAGTGGCACGTCACCTTGCAGATATTTGATCTTACTCGGTGGATTTAACGCTTGGGTAGTGCAAAGGCTGGTGTGTGCAAAGTTTTAGTAGCGCAAAGTCTGCGGATTGTGGGCTAGGCGGCGCGCCATCGGCAATGTTATGTATGCAGCATGTCAACATTTCTCAGCAGTTTTGCCCTTCCGATCGCGCTCATCGCTGTTACAATCGTGTTGTTGCTCGGCCTTCTGAACATGATGCGAGGAGGGTCGGCCAATACCTCGCAGCGGCTGATGCGCTTGCGCGTGGTGTTGCAATTCGTCGCCATTGTCATCGCCATGCTCTCGATCTGGGCGATAGCAAAATAAGCGGCGAGGCGGCGTAGCTAGACGGATTAAAACAATGGTTGTCCTCAATCGAATTTATACACGCACCGGCGATGACGGGACAACCGCGCTCGGCAGTGGTGAGCGTCGCCCGAAATACGATCTTCGTGTTGCCGCGTATGGCACGGTCGACGAGACCAATGCCGCACTCGGGGTGGCGCGGCTTTATCTTGGTGAGGCCCGGCATATCGATGCGATGTTGGGGCAAGTGCAAAATGATCTGTTTGATCTTGGTGCCGATCTTGCGGTCCCCGAGCGGGATGGCAAGGTGGAGAGGCTGCGGGTGCTATCGACCCAGGTCACTCGGCTGGAACAGGACATCGATACGCTTAACGCCGCGCTTGCACCTCTGAATTCGTTTGTTTTGCCTGGCGGAACTTCGGCTGCCGCCCACCTCCATCTGGCGCGCACCATTTGCCGCCGGGCGGAGCGGATGGTGGTCGAACTGGCTGCCCAGCCAAATGAGCCTGTCAACGAGGCAGCCATCCAGTATTTGAACCGGCTGTCGGATTTTCTTTTTGTTGCCAGCCGGGCTGTTAATCACAATGGCGCGGATGATGTGCTTTGGGTGCCAGGACAGAACAGGTAATTGGAATAAGCAGATTGGCAGTCAGATTGGCTGTTTTTTGGTTTTGCCGCGTTGACCCAGCTTGGCCAGACCTTTAGGTTCCGCCGCCACGAGATCAGCCAAAATTCAGCACGAAAGGGAACCGATGAAGGTTCTGGTACCGGTCAAGCGGGTTGTTGATTTCAACGTCAAAATCCGTGTCAAAAGCGACGGGACAGGCGTTGAGCTTGCCAACGTCAAGATGTCTATGAACCCCTTCGATGAAATCGCGGTTGAAGAAGCCCTGCGCTTGAAGGAAGCCGGCAAGGCAACCGAAGTTGTGGTCATTTCCATTGGTCCAGCACAGGCGGCGGAGACCATCCGCACAGGTCTTGCCATGGGCGCTGACCGCGGCATTCTTGTCAAAGCCGATGGCAATGTCGAACCGCTGGCTGTTGCGAAAATTCTGAAGGCTTTGGTGGATGAGGAAAAGCCTGGCCTCGTTATTCTCGGCAAACAGGCCATCGACGATGACTCGAACCAAACCGGTCAGATGCTGGCCGCCTTGCTCGGATGGTCACAGGCAACCTTCGCGTCCAAGCTTGAAGTTGAAGGCGCTGACTTCAAGGTCACTCGCGAGGTTGATGGTGGTTTGCAGACAGTCAAACTCAAGGGGCCTGCCATCGTTACGACCGATCTGCGTCTCAACGAGCCGCGCTATGCGAGCCTTCCCAACATCATGAAGGCGAAAAAGAAGCCCATTGATGAGAAGACCGCCGATCAGTTTGGCGTTGATCTTTCGCCGCGTCTGGAAATCCTCAAAACAACAGAGCCGCCAGGCCGCAAGGCTGGCGTCAAGGTCGCCTCGGTGGCCGAGCTGGTATCGAAGCTCAAGACTGAAGCCGGGGTGCTGTGATGGCGACGCTGCTGATTGCTGAACACGACAATGCATCGCTGAAGGATGCCACTTACAAGGCACTCACCGCCGCTACCGCGCTTGGTGGTGAGGTGCATGTTCTTGTTGCCGGTGAGAACGCCAAAGCTGTGGCCGATGCCGCAGCCAAGCTTGCTGGCGTCAAGAAGGTTCTCCACGCGGATCATGCGATCTACACGCACGATCTTGCCGAACCGTTGGCGGCGCTCATCGTCTCATTGGGTGGAGCATATGATGCGTTTGTGGCGCCCGCGACGTCGCGCTTCAAGAACGTGATGCCGCGCGTCGCGGCCTTGCTCGATGTGATGCAGATATCGGAAATCATCAAAGTGGTATCGCCTGATACCTTTGAGCGGCCGATTTATGCCGGCAATGCGATCCAGACCGTGAAATCCAAGGACGCCAAGAAAGTTATTACTGTTCGCACCTCCACTTTCGCAGCAGCAGGCGATGGTGGTAGCGCATCGGTAGAAAATGCGGCTGTCGCGAGCGATCCCGGCCTGTCGAGTTTTGTCGGTGAGGAAGTTGCCAAGAGCGATCGTCCCGAGCTGACTTCGGCAAAGATCATCGTTTCCGGTGGCCGCGCCATGCAGAGCCGTGAGAATTTTGCAAAGTACATCGAGCCTCTCGCTGACAAGCTCGGCGCGGGTGTCGGTGCTTCTCGCGCCGCGGTCGATGCCGGCTATGCGCCGAATGACTGGCAGGTTGGTCAGACCGGCAAGGTGGTGGCGCCTGAACTTTACATTGCCATTGGCATTTCCGGTGCGATCCAGCATCTCGCCGGCATGAAGGATTCCAAGGTCATCGTTGCGATCAACAAGGATGAAGATGCGCCGATTTTCCAGGTGGCGGATTACGGCCTTGTAGCGGATCTTTATCAGGCTGTTCCTGAGTTAACTGCTGCGCTTGGAAAATAAGCAAGGCATGATCCGGGAAAGCCAGTCTTATCGGGGAAGCCAGTCTTGGCTTTTCCGTAAAAGCGACATTTTGATGCAGTGATCGGTTGGAATATAAAACATTCACCGATGTAAGCTATTCATAGGGCGTTGAAGGGCAGCGCCCTTTTGTGAGACGGGATCATGTCGGTAGAGATCAAGACGGTTGGGGTGATTGGTTCAGGCCAAATGGGCAATGGTATTGCCCACGTCGCAGCACTAGCCGGGTTCAATGTCATCCTCAATGATGTGTCTGCCGACCGATTGAAATCGGCAATGGCCACGATCAACGGCAACCTGACACGTCAAGTGACCAAAAAAATCATCACCGAGGATGCTCACAAGCAGGCGCTGTCCAGAATTACATCGGCTGAGAGTTCTGGATGGCCTCTCCGGTTGTGATCTTGTCATCGAGACCGCCGTTGAGAAAGAAGAGATCAAGCGCAAGATATTCCTGGATCTTTGCGCGGCCTTGAAGCCGGAAGCGATTATAGCCTCCAATACCTCCTCGATTTCGATCACGCGGCTGGCGGCCTCCACGGATCGGCCCGAGCGCTTTATTGGCATTCACTTCATGAATCCGGTTCCGGTGATGGAGCTGGTCGAACTCATTCGCGGTATTGCCACCGACGATGCAACGTTCGACGCATCGCGCAATTTCGTTTCCCGGCTGGGCAAGCAGATCGCAGTCTCGGAAGATTTCCCCGCTTTCATTGTCAACCGCATCCTGTTGCCGATGATCAATGAGGCAATTTATACGCTCTATGAAGGAGTTGGGAACGTCGAAGCCATCGATGCTGCGATGAAACTTGGTGCCCATCATCCGATGGGGCCGCTTGAGCTTGCGGACTTCATTGGCCTCGATACGTGTTTGTCGATTATGCAGGTGCTGCATGAGGGGCTTGCGGACTCCAAATATCGGCCATGTCCGCTGCTGGTAAAATATGTCGAAGCCGGATGGCTCGGGCGCAAATCGCAACGCGGTTTCTATGATTACCGCGGTGATAAACCGATCCCTACACGTTGAACATACATATTAAATACAAGTTAATGCCCGCCGCGTAGCGTCCCGACACCGAAATCGTATTGAGGTGTGTTTATGGTGGATGCAGTAAGTGCAGGTAGTGCCGCTCAGGCAGGCGGGTAATGTTCAGTCGCAAATCGCTACGGAGGCTATTGAGGCAGAATCTTGCTTCTGCGCGCTCGGTGCTTCAGCTCCTTGAGCCGAGCCGCGCAAAGTTCATCTTCTTCATCTTCTTCGTCGGCCAATCTTGGACCTGGCGTCGGTGGCAACGTCAATAAATCAGCCTAAAATCAAAAATCAGGATGCGGGAGTCATCCAACCAATCTCCCGCTCCTCCTGGCTCTGTCAGGATTGCGATGCGGCCGACAGCAGGCACGTCGAAAATCGGACGCATTAATTTTGCACCTGCCTTGATTGCCTTTTCCACGCGCTCATCGACATTGTCGACAGCGAGATAGGGCATCCATCCTTCCGGCACATCTTTGAAAGCGGGACGGTCAGTCGGAAAAATTCCGGCGACCGGATTCTCACCCATCTTCGCAACCCAATAGGTGGCGCCGTCCGCCATCGGCATCGGCTCGAAAGTCCAGCCGATGGTCTCGCTGTAAAACCGCTTGGCATCATTAGCCTTCGCGGTCAGCAATTCATTCCAATGAAAATGTCCATGTGATGCCATCTGCGTATCCTTTGCTTCTGTCAGCAGTGGAATGCGTAAGGCTTCTTTTCGGATTGTGCGTTGTATTCCCTTAGCCGAATAAGCCTCAAGCTTGCTAAGAGTTCCAGTCCAGTCGCGCTCAAGAGGGAGCGGGACAGGAACTGCGGCTTATTGCGTGACAGTGGCTTTGATGAGTTTGAGCGCATCATCGCTTGCCCATTCCGCCGGGCCGGCGATGGTTGCGATTTCGCATCCTGCGCTATCGATGAGAATCGATGTGGGCATTCCCACGGCGCGTCCGACCGCTTTCAGGTCTTGAAATACTTTGGCCTTTTGGTCGTTGAAATATTGCAGGCGGTTGAGCCCGGCATCTTTGAGAAATTTTTTGGGCTTTTCTAAATCGCGGGTATCGATGCTGATGGCGACCACCTCGAAATTTGGTCCGCCCAATTTGGATTGCAGCTCATTGAGCGCCGGCATTTCTGTCCGGCATGGCACACACCAGGTTGCCCACAAATTTACAAGAACAGTGCGTCCGCGCCATTCTGACAACTTTCGAGGCTTGCCTTCGCTGTCATCAAACACGAGATCGGGTAGGCGCAGCGGAGCGCGGGCCATGGTTAATGCTGCCACCTCGCCACGCGCCAATGGGGCGATTTTTTTGGCATTATCAACTGCAGGGCGGCATGCCGGATCACCAGATGGATTGCGCGTTAACCCATCAATCCCGTATATCCCGATATATCCTAGCGCTGCGCCTATAATGACGGCTCCGAGCGCCATGGGAATGCGGATCGCTCGCCGGGGCGGAGTGGTACGAGGCTGGCTGGTGTCAGGTGTTGAGCTTGTCATGATTGGAAGTTTGTAAAGGCATTTGGCGGGAAAGTCATGAGCAACAAGATGTGGGGCGGGCGGTTTGGTGAGAGCCCCGACGCCATTATGGAGGAGATCAACGTCTCGATCGACGTCGATCAGCATTTGTATGCCCAGGACATCGCCGCGTCCAAGGCTCACGCAGCCATGCTTGCCGCGCAAGGCATTATCACGGCAAGCGATGCCAAAAATATTGCCGGGGGCCTCGACACGATTCTGTCAGAAATCGGCAAAGGCACTTTTACATTTAAGCGCGCGCTCGAGGACATTCACATGAATGTTGAAAGCCGGCTTGGCGAGTTGATTGGTCCGGCGGCAGGACGGTTGCACACCGCACGTTCGCGTAACGATCAGGTTGCGACGGATTTTCGTCTTTTTGTGCGCGACACTATCGATGACATCGACAAGGCGCTGGCGTCGTTCCAACGTGCACTGGTGGATCGGGCGTTGGAACATGCCGATACCGTGATGCCAGGTTTTACGCATTTGCAAACCGCGCAGCCGGTGACGTTCGGTCATCATCTTTTGGCTTATGTCGAGATGGCCGCGCGCGATCGCGGGCGGTTCATGGATGCGCGCAAGCGGCTTAACGAAAGCCCGCTTGGTGCAGCAGCTCTCGCGGGAACATCCTTTCCGATCGATCGGAATGCGACGGCGGCGGCACTTGGCTTCGAGCGGCCAATGGCCAATTCCCTCGATGCGGTCTCGGACCGCGATTTTGTGCTGGAGACTTTGTCCGCGGCAGCAATTGCCGCGGTTCATCTGTCGCGCTTCGCGGAAGAGATCGTGATCTGGACCTCGCCGCTGGTTGGGCTCGTGCGTCTCTCCGACAAATTCACGACTGGCTCCTCGATCATGCCGCAAAAACGAAACCCGGATGCCGCTGAGCTGGTGCGTGCGAAAACCGGCCGCATCATCGGTGCGCTCACGGCACTTCTCATCGTTATGAAGGGTCTTCCGCTCGCCTATCAAAAGGACATGCAGGAAGACAAGCAGGGCGCGATGGAAGCGTTCGTGGCTCTTTCGCTCGCAGTCCGTGCCATGACCGGGATGGTTCTCGATCTCGTCCCGGATGAGGCGCGTATGAGAGTGGCGGCGGGGGAGGGCTATGCCACCGCAACCGATCTCGCGGATTGGCTTGTGCGGACGTTGAAGATGCCCTTCCGGGAGGCTCATCAGGTGACTGGCCGCATTGTGGGCAAGGCGTCGGAGCAGGGCGTGGCGCTGCATAAAATTCCGTTGTCGGTCATGCAGGCGGTGGAACCGCGTATTACCCAGGATGCACTGGAGGTTTTGTCGGTGCAGGCGTCTGTTGAAAGTCGCACGAGTTATGGGGGCACGGCGCCTGAGAATGTTCGCACGCAGGCCAAAGCCTGGCTCAAGCAACTCGAAAAAGAGCAAAATTCGGGATGATCCCACAAACTTTGCACAAACTTTGATTGTGTGTGGGCCTCGCCAGAACGGTGCCTTCTTTGTATGGTGACGCACATCCAGGGACAAAAACGTGAACCGCAATTCGAATCGTTCTTTTTCCGTGCTGACAATCATTGGATTGATCGCATTATCAGGCGCAGTGGCCGGTTGTGGCCGCAAGGCTGGACTCGATCTGCCGCCGAGCGCCTCAATCGCGCAGCCCGGACAGCCTGTTGAGCAAAGTGCGGGTGCAGTGGCGGTCCCGCCAAGCGCCGCATTCGACCCGACCTATGGCAGCGAAAAAGCTCTTACCGCTCCCCGAGGGCCCAATAAGCGAATTATCCTCGATCCGCTTCTGGATTGACCGGCGGGTAAATTGTTATAAATCATTTTCATTATCGAGACGGCGTGCTGCACGCCGAGGCGGTAAATCTTTCAACGCTTGCGGCCAATGTGGGAACGCCGTTCTATTGCTATTCGACCGCGACCCTTGAGCGTCACTACCGCGTCTTTGCCGATGCCTTCGCCGATGTGAAGGCGCTGGTGTGCTATGCGATGAAGGCTAACTCCAATCAGTCAGTGTTGCGGACGCTGGCAAAGCTCGGCGCGGGCGCTGATGTCGTCTCGGGCGGTGAATTGAAGCGGGCACGTGCAGCCGGTATTCCCGCCGACAAGATCGTTTTTTCCGGGATTGGTAAAACCGAGGCGGAACTGCGACTTGCGCTGGCTGAGAATATTCTTTGCATCAACGTCGAATCCGAACCCGAGCTTGTGTTGCTGTCATCCCTGGCGAAAGAGATGGGCCGACCTGCGCGTATTTCCGTGCGCGTCAATCCCGATGTCGATGCCGGCACGCATGCCAAGATTTCAACCGGCAAGTCCGAGAACAAGTTTGGCATTCCGTTGAGCCGTGCCCGTGAGGTTTATGCGCGTGCAGCCAAACTGCCGGGCATCAAGGTCACCGGCGTGGACATGCATATCGGCAGCCAGATCACCGATCTTGCGCCGATGGAATCCGCTTTCAAGATTCTGGTGGATTTCGTCCGCACGCTGCGCGCAGACGGTCATACCATCTCTCATGTTGATTTTGGCGGTGGGTTGGGAATTCCTTATGAAACTGGCGCAGCCATTCCACCGGAACCTGCTGCTTATGCCGAAGTCGTCAAGCGTGCCGCGCGTGGTCTTGATTGCACGCTGATGTTTGAGCCTGGACGGATGATCGTCGGCAATGCGGGCATCCTGGTCAGCCGCGTTATTTACGTGAAGCATGGCGATGCGCGGAACTTCGTCATTATCGATGCAGCTATGAACGATCTCATTCGTCCGACACTCTATGAAGCCCATCACGAGATTCTTTCGGTGCGTGAGGCCAAGCTAGGTGCGAGGACAATTGTCGCGGATGTCGTTGGCCCGGTGTGTGAGAGCGGAGATTATCTGGCGCTTGATCGTACATTGCCCGAGCCACAACCGGGCGATCTGCTTGCCATCATGACAGCAGGAGCCTATGGGGCGGTCCAGGCTGGCACTTACAACACGCGTCCACTGGTTCCCGAAGTGCTGGTCCATGGCGACAAGCATGCGGTGGTGCGGCCTCGCATTGGTGCGGATGCGCTGATCGCGATGGATAAACCTGCGCCTTGGTTATAGGGCTGTCACGCGTTCGTGAAAGTTGTGTCGTTGTCCGGTCCATCCTGAAGGACTTAGTTTTAAGCACTTGGTTAAAGCACTTGGGATATGCCTCATTGCCGCCGCTGTGCTACGCTTCTCCTTAAATCGAGGAGAGCCTATTGACGAGCCGCATTCCCGATCCCGCATCGGCCATGCCAAAGTCCCTGCGTGAGGAATCCTCGCAGCTTCGGCTTGCGCAGGCCTTGCAACGCGCCCGAATGGCAATTGCCTGGGAGCGGGCATGGCCACTTCTCGCACGACTACTGACGATTGCCGGTTTCTTTCTGGCTGTCTCCTGGGCTGGCGCCTGGATGGCATGGCCTTTTGTGGCGCGTGCAATTGGTGTTGTGTTTTTTGTGTTACTGGCAGTGGCCGCTCTCCTCTCGCTGGCGCGGTTTCGCTGGCCGACACGCGCGGAGGGTTTGCGGCGTCTTGATCGTGAGGCGGGCATTGCCCATCGTCCCGCGACGGCCCTGACCGATACGCTGACTTCACAAGACCCGCTAACGCAAGCGTTATGGGACGTGCAGCGTGCACGAACTCTTGCTTCTCTGAAACGCATTCGTGCCGGCCTGCCGTCTCCGCGTCTTGCGCGATATGATCCATGGGCCTTGCGGGCGTTGGTCATCGTGATGATGGTCGCGACATTTATCGCTGCTGATGGTGAGCGATGGTCACGCATGACTGCTGCTTTCGATTGGGATGGTGCATTCTCGCCTGTGAGTGTGCGTGTCGATGCATGGGTGACGCCACCTCCCTACACTGGACGACCGCCCATTATCCTGTCGGCATCCGGGAACAAGGACAAGCCATCATCCGGTGACACGCCGATTTCCGTGCCTGAAGGCAGCACACTGGTTGCGCGTTCAAGTGGGACTAAGTTGGACATTCAGGTGAAGGGTGGTGTCACTGAAGTTCCCGTCACTGAACAGGTGCCGCAAGGTGCAACCGAGCGGCGGTTTACGATTGCAAGTGATGGGCTTGCGTATGTCCGCGCCCCCTCCGGTCAGCCCCAATGGACATTCAAGGTGGTGCCGGATATTGCGCCGCGCATTTCACTCGCCAAGGATCCCGAGCGGCAAGCGCATGGGTCGCTACTGCTGTCATATAAGCTTGAGGACGATTACGGAGTGACTGAAGCCCAGGCACTGTTCGTTGTTCGCATGAACGAAGCAGTTAGGGAAAACGCGCAACCATTGTTCGATCCTCCGCAGATTGCGCTGGGTTTGCCCAATGCTCGAACCCGAAATGGAGTAGGTCAAACTATTAAGGACCTGAGCGAGAATCCTTATGCGGGTGCGGACGTCACGCTAACTCTGCTTGCCAAGGATGAAGCTGGCCATGAAGGCCGCAGTGAACCGTTCAACATGCGTTTGCCTGAGCGGCTATTCGTGAAACCATTGGCGCGGGCCCTGATTGAGCAGCGTCGCTCCCTCGCGCTAGACGCCAATCAGAAGCCGCTGGTGATGATTGCATTGGAAGCTTTGATGATCGCGCCTGAAGCCTTCACGCCGGAAGCTGGCCATTATCTGGGGCTGCGCAGTATCGCCAGTGGATTGAACCGAGCCAACAACCAGAATGCACTGCGTGAGGTGGTCGATAGTCTCTGGGCGCTCGCGGTTGCTATCGAGGATGGCAATATCAGCGATGTCGAAAAAGCTTTGCGCGCGGCACAGGAGGCCTTGAAGCAGGCGCTGGAACGCGGAGCGAGCGAAGAAGAGATCAAGAAGCTGTCCGAAAACTTGCGCGCGGCGCTTGATAATTTTCTGCGCACAACTCGCCGAACAGTTGCGCAACAATCCACAGCAGCTTGCGCGCCCGCTTGATCCCAACACGAAAGTGATGCGCCAGGAAGATTTGAAAAACATGATCGATCGCATGGAGCGCCTTGCGCGCTCTGGCGAAAAAGATGCAGCACGGCAACTGCTCGAGCAGTTGCAGCAGATGCTGGAGAACCTCCAGATGGCGCAGCCAGGGCAGGGTGATGGCGATATGTCGCAAGCCCTCAACGAGCTTGGCGATGTCATTCGCAAGCAGCAGCAATTGCGCGACAAGACATTCAAGCAAGGCCAAGATACACGCCGCGATCGCAGCCGTGGGCAACAGGGCGATCAAAACGCGATGGGTGGTCTTCAGCAGGATCAGCGCGGGTTGCGCGATAGGCTCAGCAAGCTGCTCGAGGATTTGAAGAAGAACGGGATGGGCCAGCCCGGTCAGGGCGAAGATGGCCAGGATGATAGTGGCACCCTCGACGATGCGGATTCCGCGATGGGCGATGCGGGTCATCAACTTGGCGATGGTAACGCCGACAGTGCAGTTGACGCGCAGGGACGGGCGCTTGAAGCCTTACGCAAGGGTGCACAAAATCTGGCGCAGTCGATGCAGCAGGGTGAAGGCCAGAATGATGGTCCAGGCAATCGTGTCGGACGTCAACAGAACGGTGGTAACCAGAGCGATCCCCTGGGACGTCCGTTGCGTGGACGCGAATGGAGCGATGATCTTTCAGTAAAAATTCCCGGCGAAATCGATGTCCAGCACGTGCGGCGTATTCTGGAAGAACTGCGTCGCCGTTTTTCCGATCCGCAGCGCCCACAGATCGAGCTCGATTATATTGAGCGGCTGCTCAAGAATTATTGAGCCTTAGACATCGTTGGTTGCCCGCGAGGTGAGGGCGTCGGCAACTGCGGTGCGGATATCTGCCACTGAGAATGGCTTGACGATAACGTCATGCACAATGGCGTTCAGGCCTGACGCGCGTTCACGCTGGTCGGCAAAACCTGTCATCAATAAAATTGTCACACGAGGAAAATCCCGCGCAGCCGCGAGTGCCAGCGCGATGCCATCCATTATCGGCATCTTGATATCGGTGAGTAATAGGTCGAACTCGCCCTCTTCCTGGATGAGGATTTCCAGCGCCTCGGCGCCGTCTTGTGCCGTCACGATCTCATGACCGTCCATGGCGATTGCGCGTGCTACAAGCCCCCGCATCAACTCCTCGTCATCGGCAATCAGGATTCGCGACATTCATGTGCCTCCGTTAGCAAGGTCGCGTTTGTGAAAAAATCTTACGGCAATTTCACGGCCCTCAGGTGGGGGCGATGCGAGACGGGTTTTGAACCATGCTTTTTCGCCAGGATTAAGCACCGGCTGCTCCAGCACCGCGTTCCACGCATAAATCTCCGAACCCTTGGCATCGCGTACGATAAAGCGCAGCCTGGGGATTTCCACTGGCTTGCGTGCGATGTCGGTGATCATCCCCTCGATCAAAAGCACCGGCCTGTTATTAACAGTTTCAGTTGTGATCTTGAGATCATCGAAAGCAAGGCTTCGCAAATTCACGCCCATACCGATCATTTTGAAGAAGGCCGCGGTTTGAGGCATCAGCCGGACCACGTCCGCGCGCCAGATCATTAAGCTGACCGCAACTGCGCCCATGACGATGCATGCAGCCAGCAAACTGGATGATGCCCGCCCCTTGTGCTTGCTTGTCGCCGAAGCAGTTCCTTTGCCGACACGTCTCGACCTGCGCGACGCGGCGATGTCGTCCTGCCGGGCGGGCGGTGGTTGGTCAGGGTTGATTTGTTCGTTTGAGGCGGTCGAGTCCTGCTCGTCCACCTCGGCCCAGTCGGCTGCGATTGAGGGGCTATCGATATGGGGCGCATCGCGCTCCTGCCAGGCCTCTGCGGGCGGCTGATCATTCCAGTCTGGCGGTGTTCCAGTTGCCGGGGCGGAGGCAAGCATCGCTTCCTGGGGGCGGGCCCGCCATGTTTCGTGACAGCGGGCGCAGCGAACCATACGTCCTGCGGGCCCGAAATTAGCCGGATCGACCGCGTAGGATGTCGTACAGTGTGGGCAGACAATCTGCATGAAACGAATCGCCAGAAATGAAACCTCCGCAAGCCTATCCACTGTCCGTTAACGAACCGGAAACCATAACGGACGCACAAGGAATTCAGGGCAACCGTGGCCATGCCAGGGGTGTCGTCATGTGCCGTATCGGACGGAGCTGACTTTGGTCCGGTTTGAAAATGTCGGTTTGCGTTACGGGCTTGGCCCGGAGGTTTTGCGCGACCTGACGTTCCAGATTCCAGTGCGTTCCTTTCAGTTTCTGACGGGCCCCTCCGGCGCGGGGAAGACGTCATTGCTGCGCATGCTGTTTTTGTCGCTGCGGCCAACGCGTGGTCTCGTCAATATTTTTGGGCAGGATGTCTCCTTGCTCAACAAGGATTCCAGAGCTGACTTGCGTTCCCGCATCGGCATTGTGTTGCAGGATTTCCGCCTTCTCGACCACATGACCACGTATGAAAATGTTGCCTTGCCATTCCGCGTGATGGGCCGTGACAAATTGAGCTATCGCAAGGAAGTCATCGATCTTCTCAAGTGGGTTGGTCTTGGCGAGAGAATGGATGCCTTGCCGCCAATTTTGTCCGGTGGCGAAAAACAACGTGCAGCTATCGCGCGCGCTGTCATTTCGCGGCCTCAATTGCTCCTGGCGGACGAGCCGACCGGAAACGTCGATCCTTCACTCGCGCGGCGCCTGTTAAATCTTTTCATCCAGTTGAACAAGACCGGAACCGCGGTCATCATTGCCACTCACGATATCGCCCTTATGGATCAATACGAAGCGCGGCGAATGGTGCTGCATGAATCCCGGCTGCATATTTATGAATGATACAACGGTCATGAGCGCACGATCATGATGGACATAAGAGACGAAGGATCGTCGATGCCGGCGCGTGCGCGCAATGTCTCGCCGATTGTGCCACGCGGGTCGATCTCCGGTCGTGCGTTGATTGTCGTTGTGGCCATTATGACGTTTCTTGCATCGATCACGACCGGAACGGTTCTGCTGGTACGTGCCTCTGCGGCTGAATGGCAGTCAGATGTTGCAAGCGAGATCACCATCCAGCTACGGCCAGCAGCCGGGCGGAACATTGAGCGCGATCTGCAGGCTATCGTTGAGGCAGTGCAGGTACAGCCCGGCATTGTTGAGGTGCGGCCATTTAGCAGGGAAGAATCCGCAAGGCTGCTCGAACCATGGTTGGGCACAGGGCTTTCCCTCGACGATTTGCCAGTGCCGCGCATGATCATTGCGCGTATCAAGCCAGGTTCGCTACCGGATCTCACTGCTTTGCATAGCCAAATAGCCAAAATCGTACCCTCGGCTATTGTTGATGATCATCGGGCGTGGATTGATCGCATGCGGTCGATGACTGGAGCAATTGTCCTGACAGGCACCGGCATCCTTATACTGGTGATCGTTGCCACGGTTATTTCGGTGTCATTCGCAACACGGGGCGCCATGGCGGCCAATCGTCCTATCGTGGAAGTTTTGCACTTCGTGGGGGCGCAGGATCGTTACATTGCAAACCGGTTTTTACAGCACTTTTTGCAACTCGGGTTGGAAGGTGGCGTTATTGGCGGCATTGCGGCGATGCTGATATTTGGATTTTCCGAATCCATAGCCGGCTGGTTTTCTGGAACGCCTGTTGGTGATCAATTTGCCGCACTGTTGGGGACCTTTGCCCTGCCTGCCTCTGGATATCTGGCGCTGGCGGGGCAGACGATTCTGATCGCGGCGGTGACCGCCTGGGCCTCGAGGCGGACGTTGTTTGCGACCCTTGACGATATCGATTGAGGGTCTGAATTTAGCTGCTCTTTGAGAGAGGAAATTCACCTGCAGGGAGATTGGAAGCAACCGCATTCTTCACGACGTCCGGCGGGCCGTGTTCGCCGGTGGCACTGGCGCGCCGCTAAGGCTGTGTTGTTGATGATCTTGGTTGCAGGCATAGCAGGTTTTGTCTGGTTTCTGTCACTCATGCGTTCCATCGAGGACAGGCCGTCTCACAATGCCGATGGCATCGTTGTCTTGACTGGCGGCTCGTCTCGCGTTGCCGATGCAGTAGAGTTGCTCGCCACCGGATATGGCAAGCGGCTGCTGATTTCGGGAGTTTATCCGAGCAACGGCGCCAACGACGTTGTGCGCTCATTGCCGGATAGTCAGCGCCTTCTGGCATGCTGCATCGATCTTGATCGTTCTGCCGTCAATACAAGAAGCAACGCGACGGAAACGCGGCGTTGGGCTTCCGATCGGGGCTTCCGATCCCTGATTGTCGTGACCTCGAATTACCATATGCCGCGCGCCATTCTCGAATTGTCCTATGCGATGCCGGATATGAAGCTGATCCCGTTTGCGGTGGTTGGTGATAAGTGGCGCGATGAGCCATGGTGGACCAGTGGCGCGGCGCTACGGCTGTTGTTATCGGAGTATGTCAAATATGTTTTCGCGGAGGTCCGCGTGATGCTTGGCGGTATCGGCCAGGGAGCGCGATTTGCGGCTACCGGCCCCGCGTTACATGCGCCGCGGAAGTCGGCGACAGTATCTGCCAATTGATCAGGTCATTGAAAATGATTTCAGTATTTTTACGTTCGCTGGCTTACAATATACTGTTCTATCTGAACTTGCTGCTGTGGGTGACCCTTGGCATTCCCACATACGTCATGCCGCGCTGGGGCATCATCAGTATCGCTAAAAACTGGGGACGAACCAGTATCTGGCTGATGCGCATTGTCTGCAATACCAGGGTTGAATATCGCGGGCTTGAGAAAATTCCAAAAGGTCCGCTGCTTGTCGCATCGAAGCATCAGTCGGCGTGGGAAACCTTTGCGTTGCTGCAGTTTTTTGACGAACCGCTTTATATTCTGAAACGTGAATTGAAGTGGTTGCCGTTGTTCGGCTGGTATCTCAGCAAGGCCGACATGATCGGTGTTGATCGTAATGCCGGAGGTAAGACGCTTCTCAAGATGGCGCAACGCGCACGTGAGGAAGTGCTGCGAGGACGGCAGCTCATTATTTTTCCGGAAGGCACACGTACTGCGGTAGGCGCGCCGCCACGGTACAAAGCCGGAGTCAGTCAAATCTATGTGGATTGCGGCGTAACCTGCATTCCGGTCGCGCTTAATTCTGGCCTGTTCTGGCCGCGGCGTACATTCCTTCGTTATCCCGGCACCCTTGTTATCGAGTTCCTCGATCCGATTGCCTCTGGCCTGACACGGGACGAATTCACCAAGCGCGTCAGCACAGTGATTGAAGGAGCGACCAACCGCCTGGTGACAGCAGGCCGTGAAGAACAGGAGAGATTGATTGGCTTCTCCGCGCCAATCGTCGCGTCAGCCAAAACTGAATCCCAGCAAGTCTGAAGTTCGACAAGTCTGGGTACATTAGTTGCATTATACGTGGTGGTGAAGGTGCGTATCGCCGTGCAGCAGAGCTGCGAGCTTATGCAGGGGCGTGTCACGGATGCCCTGTGCTTCCAGGGCCTTCACAGTTGAGATGATGTAATCGATGTTGGCGCCGTAGTTGCCGTGGCCCTGACGGACCAGATGCAGTTGCTTTTCAAGGGTGAGACGTCCGGCATATTGATTGTGGCTGCGGTCAGCGACATAGGTGAGGGCTCGGACGCGCAAACGTGCATCACTTTCAAGCCAGACCGAACGCATCACCTCGCGATAGACTCCGGTGACCTGCTCCCGTTGACGCAAGTAGGCGACAGTGGCCACGCGTTTATCGCGCGCCACCCGAAAAGCGACGCCTTGACATGTGCCACCGCGATCGAGGCCAAGAACCAGGCCTGGCTTTTCGTGAGTGCCGCGATGGGCCATTGAGTAAATGCAAAGCGAACGATGCTCGCCGATCAGTCGCGCGCGATGTTGCTCGATGAACTCGAATCCTGGCTTCCAGATAAGCGAGCCATAGCCGAACACCCAGAGGTCGCCGTCAGGAAAGTCAGCCTCTGAAAGGGTCTTTGCCGCCGCCATGGCGTTACGCCTAGCAGTCCTGTTCCTTATGGGCAACCGTCTGGACTTCAACGCTATTTCAGTGAACATGCGATCTTTCAATTGCCCAAATCGAGTGTTCTAGGTTTTGCATGCCCGCTTCGTCTCTTGCACCACGCTGGCGCCGGCTTTGGCCCATTTTCGCAGGACCTGTGTTGTTCGTGGTTCTCGCCGTTGCTTGGAGCATTTTCTGGTTTGCCACCGCTTCGCAGGTCGATGAAAAACTCGATGGCTGGCGCAGTCGTGAAGCCAGGGCAGGACGCACATATGATTGCGCCAATCGCACGGTTGCAGGCTTTCCGTTCCGGCTTGAGGTGCGTTGCGAAAATCCGGTTGTGACACTGCAGTCGCAAACGCCAGAACAGGCCGCCAGGCGCACACAGATTACGGCGCGGTTGCGGGATATTCTTGTCATCGCGCAAATCTATGACCCAACGAAAATCATCGCCGAATTCACCGGCCCTGCGGTGGTCGGAAACAGCGGGACAGAACCGCTGATGGTGGCGAACTGGAGTGTGGGCCGCGCGAGTGTGGCCGGTTTGCCGAGCGCGCCTCAGCGCATCTCGATGGTGTTCGACGAGCCTGCGCTCGACCGTATCGGCGGTGCGATACAGGTCCCGTTATTGCGCGCCAAACATCTTGAACTCCATACGCGTCTGCTTGAAGGCTCACCGGGTACCAACCCTGTTATCGAAACCGTTTTGCAATTAACCTCGGCGAACCTGCCAGATATGCATCCGCTTCTCGCCGAGCCACTAGATGCCGATATTCGTGCGCAGCTGCGAGGTCTGAAGAATTTTTCACCCAAATCCTGGCCTGAGCGATTTCGTGAAATTCAGGCTGCTAATGGCCGGCTGGATTTCACACAGTCGCGAATACAACAGGGGGATATGATTGCAGTGGCCACGGGTTCGCTTGGGATCAATGCGAATGGTTTTCTGGTCGGCGAATTGCAAATGACAGTCGCCGGCATTGAGAAGATCGTGCCGAAGCTCGGTCTGGACAAAATACTTGCTGAAGGTGCGTCGCAGGCAACTGTCGATCGCGTTGCTCCGGGCGTGAACGCGCAGGATGTCAACAAGGTGATTGGTGCGCTGGATCGCGTGATTCCGGGTTTTGGCAACGCCGCCCGCAAGAATACCAATACGGGTGTTATTGTCGGCCTCAGTCTGCTGGGTCAGCCGGCTACGCTTGAAGGCAGGAAAGCGCAGGCATTTCCGGTGAAGTTCATCGATGGTGCGGTCTTTGTTGGCCCTTTCAGGATCGCACAGACGCCGCCGCTGTTTTAGGTTCGCTGACTAAAGTTATGTATCGGCAGGTTTTGGTGGCAGGTGCGCATGCGGCCGTCCGAAATCGGCGTCGGCAGCATCCTGTCCGATGCTGACAATTCCGCGACGAATAGCGCGGGTGCGCGTGAAATGCTCAAACAACGCATCGCCGTCACCACGCCGGATAGCGCGGGTCAGCTTGGAAAGATCTTCCTGAAAGGCGCCGAGCATTTCCAGCACCGCATCTTTATTGTTCAAGAACACATCGCGCCACATGGTTGGGTCGGAGGCGGCAATTCGCGTGAAGTCACGAAAACCGCCTGCGGAAAATTTCAGAACTTCCGAGCGCGTGACATCTTCGAGTTCATCGGCGGTGCCGACAATCGTGTAGGCGATCAGGTGCGGCAGATGGCTTGTCACCGCGAGCACCATATCATGATGATCGGCTGTCATGACTTCGACGTTGGCGCCGAGTGCGCGCCAGAAAGCGGCAAGTTTCTCAACGGCTATGGCATCGGCATTCGCAGGCGGCGTCAGAATGCACCAGCGGTTAATAAACAATTCCGCAAAGCCTAAATCCGGGCCGGAATGCTCGGTGCCAGCAACCGGGTGCGCCGGGATGAAATGAACATCTTTCGGCAGATGCGGTGTCATTTCGCGCAGCACAGCGCCCTTGACGGAGCCGACATCTGAAACGATTGCGCCGGATTTGAGAGAGGTTGCAATACTTTTGGCCACTGCGCCGTAAGCGCCAACCGGAACACAGATAATCACAAGATCTGCGTTCTTCACGGCCTCGGCGTTGCTCGCTGCCATCTTACTGGCAAGACCAAGCTCAACCGCCCGCTTGCATACCTCTACAGAGGCATCGGTCGCGACCAGCTCAGCAGCAAGACCCTGTTGCTTGATGGCGCGTGCAATCGAGGAGCCGATCAGCCCAAGTCCGATGACTGCGATGCGTGCAAATTGCGGTTCTGTGCTCACTTCTGCCCCAGGAATTCTGCGAGTGCTGCGACCACCAGACGATTGGCCTCTTCCGTGCCTATCGTCATGCGCAAGGCGTTCGGCAGTTTATAATTCTTCAGGGCACGCAGGATCAGGCCACGCTTCGTTAAAAACGCATCCGCATCGTCGGCGGTTCTGCCCTTTGTGGTTGGAAAGTGAATCAGGATGAAATTTGCAACGCTTGGTGTCACCTCGAGACTAAGATTGCTCACTTCATCTGTAAGCCATGCACGCCACTTCTCAGTATGCGCACGGGATTTTTCCTGATGCGCGGCATCTTCAATCGCGGCAACGGCGGCCAGCATGGCCGGTGTACTGACATTGAACGGCCCGCGAAGCCGGTTGACTGCATCGACGATGTTGACTGGACCATACATCCAGCCAATCCGCAGCGCCGCAAGTCCATAAATTTTGGAGAAGGTGCGGGTCATGACAGTGTTGTCGGTGGTGGCGACCATCTCGATGCCGGACTCGTAATCGTTGCGCGACACATATTCGGAATAAGCCGCATCGATCACCAGCAGGACATGTGAAGGCAATCCGGCACGCAGCCTCTTTACCTCGTCAAAGGGCAGGTAGGTCCCGGTGGGATTGTTAGGGTTGGCGAGCCAGACAAGCTTGGTGCGCGGCGTAACAAGCTTGAGAATGGTATCGACATCCGCTGTGAAGTTTTTTTCCGGCGCGATGATATTGGTCGCACCGTTCGCCATCGTCGCAATCGGATAGACCAGAAAGCCGTGCGTCGTGTGAATCGCCTCGTCGCCGGGCCCGAGATAAACGTGGGCCAGGAAATTCAAAAGCTCGTCCGAGCCTGCGCCGCAGATAATGCGATCCGGGTCGAGACCATATGCATGCCCAATCGCTTCGCGCAGAATGCGCGATGTACCTTCCGGATAGTCTTCAAGATGATCGGCAGCGGCCTTATAGGCTGCGATTGCCTTGGGCGATGGTCCAAGCGGGGTCTCATTCGCCGACAATTTGAACACGCGCCCGCTCACGCCCGCGCCGCTTTTGCCGGGCGTATAGGGAGCGATATCGAGAATGCCGGGCTTCGGCACGGGGCGTGACATCAACTTAAACTCCAGACCACTTCACATCATGCTTTGGGTGACACCGTATAGCGTGTTGCGTGGCCGCCGACGAGGGTGGATGAACGCACAGAAGCCCCAACTGCAATAAGGGCCGAGGTGATTTTGCTCACGCCATCACTGGCGGGAATGGACACCAATAACGCCGTGCTATCGGAGGCTGCATCTGGTACCGCGATGAGTTCAGCGAATGGCGACAAGGCAAGGGCAACTTCCGCACGCCAACCTGAGACGTGAATGCTCCACATCTCCACCTCGGTCGCCATGGCTTCGCTCGCAACACGTGACACAACAAACATCGGCAAGGCCGCCGGATGATCTGCGCGCTCGACAAAGGGAAGGCGTGCGATGATTTTTGGTGCTTCAGTAGGCTCCAGTGCGAGCCACCATGGCGTGTGGCTGCTCGCCGCCGAGACCAGCGCAAGATCGCCTTTGGATTTTGCGACCGCCTCGAGCGCCGCAGCGGCGCTGAAATGCGCGACAAAAGGTACGGTGAATCCGAAATGAAAGCGTGCGGAATCCCGAATTGCGGATTCGCCGGCTGATAAGTCCGCATGAATTGAAAACGGCGCCTGAACATAAGTGAATGTCGAGATGATGACACGCCAGATGCCTTCGACAGTATCGAGCGGCAGGATACCGCGATGCCGCTGCACGAGGCGGCGCATCATGTCGGCTTCGCGGGCAGGACGGAAAGCAGAGCCCACTTCCTGCGTCTGCTTCACGGCAATGAGGCGGTCGATGATGTCACCCCGCTGCATCAACAGCGCATGGACCTGCTCATCGATATGATCGATTTCGCGGCGAAGGTCCTGCAATGATGGCGAAGGCGTTTTGGTCATGCTCTCGAAAATAGGTTTGGGGCGTGAAGTCGTCTTGGAAAGGCCACTTTGGAGACTATTGAAACGACGGAGATATTTGCCGCATTGATAGGCAGGACGGTGCATGAAAGCAAAGAAAACATTGACAGTTTTGGCCCCCAATCTCTACCTACCGGGCTCAGGCGAGGTAGGCGCTAATCCGCCAAAGTATGAGCGATCTGACGAAAGATCGTGCGCTCTTCAATAATTTAGAGCACGATCAGGCGCAAAGCCGGATACAGGATGGTTAATTTGAAATCGGTCCAGGGCCAAAAGGCACAAACTGGCGAACGCGCACGCGAAGCGGATCATCCAACGTCGCCGGTCGCGCTGTTCGGGCTGGACAAGCCGTTGCGGCTTGATTGTGGCGTCGATCTCTCACCGTTTCAGATCGCTTATCATACCTATGGCCAGCTCAATGCGGACCGCTCGAACGCGATCCTGATCTGTCATGCGCTGACCGGCGATCAACATGTCGCAAATGTGCACCCTGTCACCGGTAAGGCTGGATGGTGGGAAACACTTGTTGGTCCCGGCAAACCGATCGATACCGACCGTTATTATGTCATCTGCTCCAATGTGGTTGGCGGCTGTATGGGCAGCACCGGGCCATCGTCGACCAACCCTGCGACCGGTCAATTATGGGGCCTCGACTTTCCTGTCATCACAATTCCCGACATTGTTCGTGGGCAGGCAATGCTGCTCGACTATCTCGGTATCGAGAAATTGTTTGCCGTTGTCGGCGGGTCGATGGGGGGCATGCAGGCTCTGCAATGGGCGGCGGCTTATTCTGAACGTGTGTTTTCCGCGTTGGCGATAGCTTGCAGTACACGCCATTCGGCGCAGAATATCGCATTTCACGAACTTGGCCGTCAGGCGGTGATGGCCGATCCGGACTGGCACGGTGGCCGGTACTTTGAGAGCGGCACCCACCCCCGGCGCGGTCTGGGGGTAGCCCGAATGGCCGCACACATCACATATTTGTCGGACGCAGCCCTGCATCGTAAATTCGGACGACGGCTCCAGGATCGCGAGCTGCCGACATTCTCTTTTGACGCTGATTTTGAGGTGGAAAGCTACCTGCGGCATCAAGGGTCTTCCTTTGTCGAGCGTTTCGATGCCAACAGCTATCTCTATTTGACGCGGGCCATGGATTACTTCGATATTGCTGCGGATCACAAAGGGGTGCTGGCGGAGGCCTATCGAGGAAACCGTACCCGCTTTTGCGTGGTCTCCTTCACCAGCGACTGGCTGTTCCCGACCTCGGAATCCCGGGCCATCGTTCATGCCTTGAATGCCAGCAGTGCCCGGGTTTCTTTTGCGGAAATCGAGACAGACAGAGGACATGATGCGTTTTTGCTCGATGTCCCTGAGTTCATTGCTATTTCCCGGGCATTTCTGGAATCGGCGGCGTCCGCGCACGGCCTGACATCGGCGAGCCGCTGATATGGTATTGCAGGATCAGGCATTTCGGCTGACGGCAAATTTACCGATGCACGAAGGATATCGCAGTGATCATCTGCTGGTTGCGCAGATGGTTGAACCGGGTTCACGCGTGCTGGATGTCGGTTGCGGCGAGGGCGATTTGCTGCGTTTGCTTGAGACGCGCAGGGTGGATGGCCGGGGCATTGAGCTCTCCCGTGAGGGGGTCAACCGCTGTGTGGCCAAGGGTCTTGCGGTGATACAGGGGGATGCTGACACCGATCTTGTCAATTATCCTGACGATGCCTTTGACTATGTGATTCTGTCCCAAACCCTGCAGGCCACGCGCCAGCCCCGTGTGGTGCTGGAAAACCTTTTGCGGATTGGCCAGCAGGCAATCGTGTCATTTCCCAACTTTGGGCACTGGAAAATGCGATTACAGCTTCTTGCAAAAGGGCAAATGCCGCGGACTGAGAATTTGCCCGCGACTTGGTACGACACGCCCAACATTCATTTCTGTACCATCAAGGATTTCGTGCAGCTTTGCGACGAAATCAACGTCAAGATGGAACGGGCCATTGCCCTCGACCGCTACGGGCAACCGCTGCGTCTCAATGCGCCATGGTGGTTCTGGAACATGTTCGGAGAGCAGGGTGTATTTTTGCTAACCAGGCGTGGTTAACAAATATGTTCAGAAAAGGGCACGATTAGGGCTAATTTTGTCTTAAAACAATCTCGCTTTCGCCACATTTTGTCTTGGTCTCGTCACATTCAGTTTTTTAAAGGCCCTTACCGATTCCAATCGGTGGATAATGGGGATTAACTGAATGTTTGTATCTAAAGCGTATGATCGGCGTGCGGGACTTACTGTAGTTGCATTGTGTTCCTTCGCCGCAGCTTCTTTTGCGTCGCCAGCTTTGGCAAAACCGCATCAGAGCAGCCGCAATGCCTACTCTCAGCAGAACTCAAAATCGAAACATGCCCGCCAGGTGGCATTTGCTGCCTCCTCCGAAAATTTCGGTGGCGGGTTCGACTCTGGGGTTGGTTCCAATCTCGCCCATTCCGGCCAGGCTCGTTCGGGTAAAGCTCGTTCCAGCCAGGTTCGTTCCAGCCAGGCTAGCTATTCTGGCAACTCCAACATCATTGCTGAAGCGCGCCGCTATCTGGGTGGCGGCAATCCAACCGGCCGTGCCCGGCTCTGGTGCGCTCGTTTCATGAACATGGTGTTGGAGCGTTCCGGTCATCGGGGTACCGGTTCTGACATGGCCCGTTCGTTCGCCCACTATGGCCAACAGGTATCGGGACCGCAGATTGGCGCAATTGCCGTTCTGTCGCGTGGCCGCTCTGGCGGACATGTGGGAATTGTGACGGGCGTCGATGCCGGCGGTAACCCGATCATCATCTCAGGCAACCACAATGACCGCGTGGCCGAGGCGGCTTATCCGCGTGGACGTGTCTTGTCCTATGTGGTGCCGACTTCCTAAGAAATGACGATCCCGTCGCCGACGGCACTCGTGCCGTCGGCGACGACCTCGGCATACACGCCACAATCGCTGTGGCCAAAAGTCTGCATCAACGTATGCGGGATATTCATATCGCGTTCGGCGGTAGCTGGATCGACGTTAATGGCCGCGCAGCGTTTGATCGTTTTGACGACCCTAACTTGCGCATCGCCAATGGCGATTTCCTTCCCGACCAGATCAAACTCCCGCCAAGGCGGTAGACCGTTGATATAAAAGTTCCCGCGAAACCGTAGCGGGTGTACCGGTTGACCGATGGCATCTTCGATCGCCGAAAGGCTTGCCAGATTGATGATCGACACCACCTTGGCCGCCACGTCAGAAAAGCTGTGATCGTGGGCTGTAAGGATCTTGGGTGGCCCTTTCAGTTCGTTGGCAAAGTGTTTCGCAAAAAATGTCTCTATGGCGGAACGACCTTCTTCCGTCTCCAGATCGCCATGCGCCACATCTGCATTGTTGTGACGGATAGTAAGGACATTGCGGGCATCATCGAATTGCGTCTGTAGCGCTGCAAGCCGCTCGTTGCGCGCAAGCATCAGGAAATGCGTTTTGGGAAAGTATCGCGGGTTGGCGGAATCGAAACCTGCGGGGCCGTTCTCGATTGCATACCGGCGGTCGGCGGGCAGGGTTTTGCCAGTGCGCAAGGCAACGTGCCCAAGCGCCTCTGGAGACAAGCCCTTTACCGGATAACGGTAAATGCTGTTGACGGTGATGGAGGGATTTTCAGACATGCACTTTTTTAAGCTGCTCAAGACCCGCCCGCACCATGATAATTCAGGACAGGGCCCTCTTTCCCAACGCATTTGAAGTTCCCACATGTGGTTCAAGTCAGCCGGGTGATGGCTGGCACAAGAGGGAAGGCCCCGGGGGGCAAGCCCATTGAGGATGCTGCAGGCGTGCTTTCGGGGTGTCGTGCAGCAGGCTGAGGGGACAACGTATGGATATCGAAAAATATACCGATCGTGTGAAGGGATTTATCCAGTCGGCTCAGTCGCTGGCGCTCCGTGAAGGCCATCAGCAATTCACGCCATTGCATATTCTTAAAGTGTTGCTGGACGACAGCGAGGGTTTGGCCGGCGGGTTGATAGATCGCGCAGGCGGTAATTCGCGCGCCATTCTCAAGGCCACTGAAGCGGCTCTGAACAAGATGCCCAAGGTCTCCGGTACCGGGGCGGGGCAAATCTATCTGTCACCCGCGACAGCGCGCGCTTTCGATGCCGCCGAACAGGCCGCTGAGAAGGCTGGCGACAGCTTTGTCACCGTGGAACGATTGCTGTTGGCGCTTGCGCTCGACAAGGACAGTGAAGCAGGCAGCCTGCTCGCCAAGGGCGGTGTGACGCCGCAAAATCTTAACGCAGCCATCAATGCTCTGCGCAAGGGCCGTACAGCCGATAGCGCCTCGGCGGAAAATGCCTATGACGCCCTGAAGAAATATGCCCGCGATCTCACCCAGGCCGCGCGCGACGGCAAGCTCGATCCCGTCATTGGCCGGGATGAAGAAATCCGCCGCACGATTCAGGTTTTATCACGCCGAACCAAGAACAACCCGGTGCTCATTGGGGAACCGGGTGTCGGCAAGACCGCCATCGTCGAGGGTCTTGCGCTACGCATCGTCAACGGCGACGTTCCCGAAAGCTTGCAGGATAAGCAACTCCTGGCGCTCGATCTTGGCGCCATGATCGCCGGCGCGAAATATCGCGGTGAATTCGAGGAACGGCTGAAGGCCGTTCTGACTGAGGTCATAGGCGCAGCCGGGCAGATCGTATTGTTCATTGACGAAATGCATACGCTGGTCGGGGCCGGTAAGGCGGATGGCGCGATGGATGCCTCCAATTTGCTAAAACCTGCCTTGGCGCGCGGTGAACTGCACTGCATTGGCGCGACGACGCTCAACGAATACCGCAAGCATGTCGAGAAGGACGCGGCTTTGGCGCGGCGCTTTCAACCCGTTTTTGTCGATGAACCGACTGTCCAGGACACAGTTTCGATTCTGCGCGGTCTCAAGGAAAAATACGAACTGCATCACGGCGTGCGTATCACCGATTCCGCTATCGTCGCTGCGGCGACACTGTCGCATCGCTATATCACTGATCGTTTTTTACCGGACAAGGCCATCGATCTGATCGACGAAGCGGCCGCCCGTTTGAAGATGCAAATCGATTCCAAGCCGGAAGAGCTGGACAATATCGATCGTGAAATCGTGCGGCTGAAAATCGAACAGGAGGCGCTGAAAAAGGAAAGCGACTCGGCATCTCGTGATCGTCTGCAGCGGCTCGAAAAAGAGCTCGCCGAGTTGGAAGAAAAAGCTGTCACTCTGACTGCACAGTGGAAGGCGGAACGCGATAAGCTGTCTGAAGCACAAAAAGTGAAAAGCGAACTGGAGCAGGCTCGCCAGGAACTCGCGGATGCGCAGCGGCGTGGCGAGTACCAGAAGGCGGGTGAACTTGCCTATGGGCGCATCCCTGAGCTTGAGAAGAAATTGAAGGAGCTTGAGGAACGGGAGAGGGCGAGCGGCGCGGTGCTGGAAGAGGCGGTGACGGCCAGCCATATTGCGCAGGTGGTTTCGCGCTGGACTGGCATCCCTGTCGATCGCATGCTGGAAGGCGAGCGCGAGAAACTCCTGAAGATGGAGGATCAGCTTTCAAAACGCGTGATTGGACAGGCCGAAGCGGTGAAGGCGGTGTCGACTGCGGTGCGCCGCGCGCGCGCGGGGTTGCAGGACCCCAACCGGCCAATTGGCTCGTTCATGTTCTTGGGGCCAACCGGCGTCGGTAAGACTGAGCTGACCAAGGCGCTCGCGGAATATTCTGTTCGACGATGAAACCGCGCTCGTGCGCATGGATATGTCGGAGTACATGGAGAAGCATTCGGTTGCGCGGCTGATCGGCGCGCCTCCAGGCTATGTCGGTTACGATGAAGGCGGGGCGCTGACGGAAGCCGTGCGGCGCAGGCCGTATCAGGTCATCCTGTTCGATGAAATCGAAAAGGCTCATCCGGATGTGTTCAACGTGCTGTTACAGGTTCTGGATGATGGGCGGCTGACGGATGGGCAGGGGCGCACTGTCGATTTTCGCAACACGCTGATCATCATGACCTCGAACCTTGGCTCCGAATATCTGGTAGGACAACCGGAAGGTGAAGATACAAGCGCGGTCCGCGATCAGGTCATGGCGATTGTGCGATCAAGCTTCCGGCCTGAATTCCTCAATCGTGTCGATGAGATTATTCTCTTTCATCGACTGCAAAAGAATGAGATGGGCCGCATCGTCGATATTCAGATGCAGCGACTTTCGAAATTGCTTGAGGATCGCAAGATCACGCTCGAGCTGGATGCCAAGGCACGTGATTGGCTGGCCATAAAGGGCTGGGATCCCGCTTATGGCGCACGTCCGCTCAAACGCGCGATCCAGCGCGCGGTGCAGGACCCGCTTGCGGAGATGATTTTGGCTGGCCGTATCCACGATGGTGAAACCGTTGAGATTTCTGCAAACGATGCTGGCCTGACATTCAACGGCGAAAGGGCCGAAGGTTTCGACGATGATGCATTCGAGACGCGTAGCGTGGGAGCATCGCTGAAACACGAAGGACCACGTACGACGCACTGAATTTTACGGCATAGCGAAGCATCAGGCGGATATTGCGTTGATCTGATACAGGCCGTCAGGGTGCCGAGCCATGTGACTCATGATCTCGCGCGTCAATGCCGTGAGGGCAGGGTTGCCTCGTTTGTCAGCACAACAAAGGACAATTTCCACAAAGCCGAGGTTAGGTAGCTTCAATCCGCTTAATTCGTCCAAGGCTTGCATGCCGTTGGTCAGAATTTGGCTTTCCGCCATTGCGGACATTCCCATCCCCGCCATCACGGCGTTACGCACATTGAAATAACTATAGCCATCATAGGCAATGCGTACCTTGACGCCCAAATGTTTTAACTGCTGCATCAGAAGATCGCGGTAGACGCAGCCATCGTGGAACACAACGAGCGGAAGCGGGTCACGCTTGTTCCACCGGAAGGTCGGTCCTGCCACCCAACGCAAGCGTTCATGGCGGAGCACTCCGTTTTCGAGAGAGCGATTTTTTGCAGCGATCCGTTTTACGATTGCGATGTCAATCTCACGGCGAGTGAGCTTTTTTTCCAGCCGCACTGAGAAATCAGAAACCGCCGACACGTTGCAATCGGGATGGAGAGCTTTAAACTGGCGGATAAGTTCGATCAGCCAGCCAACCTCGAAATCATCCATGATGCCAATACGGATGCTGCCCGCCAGGGCGGGCTGTCCCAAGCTACGTCCAGCATCTTCGAGCGTGCTGAGAATGCCACGGGTGTAAGGCAACAGCCGTTGGCCCGCCTCCGTTAAACCTGCAAAATGACCACGCGATCGGATCAGAAGCCGCTCGTTCAGAATATTTTCCATACCTTGAATTTGATGAGTGAGGGCGCTTTGCGTCCTCGCCAGGATACGAGCGGCAGCAGTAAAGCTCTGACATTCCGCAACTGCGAGAAAGGCGCGTAAATGTTCAAGCGTAAGTCGTCGTAGATCGATCTTTTCCATAATTAGACTGTCTCATTTATATGAGACCATAATTCATTTTTATCATTCTACAACCCGATATATTTTAGGACGCAGCCAACTGTCGTTTCTGGTTCACACATCAAAGCGAAATGAATGCTGCCATGTTTCAAGTCGTTATTCCGATATTTTCCGTGATCCTTGTCGGGCTTCTTTTTGGTCGGAAAAATCGCTACGCTGCGGGAGCTGAAAAGCTTATCAATGAATACATTCTCTATGTCGCTTTACCTGCGCTCCTCTTCCTTGCGGTGGCGCGGGCGAACCCTTCCGATCTAGCGCAATGGGGGTTCGTGACAGCATCCTTGAGCGGAATTGCAACGGCATATGTTGCGGGAATGCTTTGGGCCAAATCACGCGGGACGCCCACTCCGCAATCATCCTTGATTGGGATGGCGGCTTGTTACGGCACAACAGGATACATGGGCATTCCGATTTTGATTGCTGCGTTCGGTCAACACGCTGCTGTGCCGGCTGCGATTGCCACGATTGTTCACAATATCCCTGCGATCGTGACTGTTGTCGTCACGCATGATCTCGCTGAAGCGAATAAAAGTAAGCTCATCGCAAGCATTGCAAGGGCGCTCCTCACCACGCTCAAAAACCCCCTGGTGCTGGCTGTACTGGCTGGGGGAATATTTTCTCTCCTTCGCGTGCCTCTTCCTGAGATCGCAATCTCATTCACTCAATTTCTTGGAGCTGCAGCGGGTCCAACAGCGCTGTTTGCGCTTGGCTTGGGGCTTGCCAACATGATGATCTCGTCAAAGGAATTGCAGGAAAGGGCGAGCTACGTGGCCCCCACCGTATTGTTCAAAATATTCCTGCAGCCGCTCGTCACGTTTTTGGTTCTGGCTTTGTTGTTTGGTCTGCGAGTTGATGTCTGGTATGCGACAGCGTTGGTTATGGCCGCACAGCCTATTGGAGCTGGTGCGTACGTGTTTGCCAGCAAGTACAATTCTTTCAGGGAAGAGGTCTCGATTGCAATTGTCGTTTCGTTGTTGATAACGACACTGACACTCTCTTTGATCCTCCAGATGCTGAGCAATCAAATGATTCCGTAGAGGATCCTCGTGCCGCGTTAGCGGATGCTGACTTGTGCGGTTGCGGGGTCACGGACCTGCGGGGACAATGCAGCGTTGGGGCCTAGACGTGGAGCGCTGCGATTGGCCATGACGCTTTCCAAGCGATCACGTTCTGTCTCAAAGCTTGCGAGCAACTGACCGTCGAGCGAGCGACCGCGTGGCAGTTTGATGCGCATCGGATCGACGAAGCGGCCATTGACCATAATTTCGTAGTGGACGTGGGCGCCGGTTGAGAGGCCGGTGGAACCGACAAAACCAATCACCTGGCCTTGCCGCACCCGCTTGCCGGGCTCCATGCCCTTGGCAAAGGCGGTCATGTGGCCATAGGCCGTTTCATATCCGTTGGGATGCTTGATGCGGATGTATTTACCGTATCCACCTTCCCAATCAGCTTTTTCGATAGTGCCATTGCCGGAAGCGAAAATTGGCGTGCCGTAAGGAGCGGCCCAGTCCACGCCGGTGTGCATCTTGGTGTAACCGAGAATTGGGTGGCGACGTCCGCCGAAGCCGGAACGCATGATGGCGTTGCTGACGGGCTTGCGGATCAGGAATTTCTTCGCACTCTTGCCGGTCTCGTCATAGTAGTCGACAACCGAGTCATCGGGTGTCTGGAAACGATAATATTTTTTGGTCTCTCCGCTGACGGTGAGAGCAGCGAACAGCATTTCGGTCTTTTCATTGGTGCTGGGCGTCTCGTCTTCACCGGCGAAGAACACTTCGAACGAGTCGCCCGCCTGCACCTTACGCTGGAAGTCCACGTCATACGAATAGACGCGGATCATGTCTTCGATGACGGTTGCAGGAACCTTGTTGCGCAGCGCCGTCTCGTAGATGCTTTGATAAAGTCGGACACCACTGCCGTCATCCTCTTCATCGTCGTCGCTTTTGCTGGCGGTCTCGGTCACGTTGTTGAAGCTTT
Source organism: uncultured Alphaproteobacteria bacterium (assembly GCA_963811795.1). Taxonomy (GTDB): domain Bacteria; phylum Pseudomonadota; class Alphaproteobacteria; order Rhizobiales; family Xanthobacteraceae; genus Afipia. The sequence continues at coordinate 7,346 of CAWESR010000015.1, read as the reverse complement.
GCACGTCAACCGAGACGTATTTGCCGAGGTCCGATAGGGCCACCACGGCTTCGATGGTGGTTTCGTTGGCGACGATCACGCGAACAGGCTGCAGGCGCAGGCCCAGCCCGGCCGAAGCCATCAGGATTTGCAGTTTCTGGCCTTCTTTCAGGTCGCGGCCGCGTGCCCCGAGGCTGTTAGCAATTGCTTGCGCTTCGGAAGGTGATGCGCCTTGCTCGCGCAGGATCGATTGAGCCGTCTCGCCTTTCTTGACGATGTAGACCCGCTCGGCGGATGGATTGCCGCCGGTCGTCTGTTCCTTCGTTTTTGGTAGGAGCGTGACGTTTTCCGGCACCACGCGCGTCGCGAAGCCGACATATGGGTCGACTGTTCCATCTGTCGCGTAAGCTGTCTTGATATCGGAAGTCATCCCGCATTGGAGGCATATTTCACGCCGGCATTACCGCGCCACGCCGATGTATCGCGCACCCGCAGCAGGATCTCGTCGATGGAGATGTTCGCTACGATCTTGGCGCGAGGAAGCACCGAAGCCAGATCACGTGTCACAAACGAGACTTCGGCGTCCGGTTCTGCATTGCCTGGAGTGTCGTCGGTGCTGGCAGTGACCGATGTATCGACATCAGTGAGAACGCGTTGAGCGCTAAAGGGCGGAATTTTGGATGACAGGTCGCTTGTCGTCAGCGAAAGATTGCCAGCAATACGCACGAAAGGCCGGACACGCATGACGTCACGGTTGCCTGCGCGGCTTACAGTGGACACGCGGATAACCTGACGAGCAGCAGTCGCTTCACTGGTGGCAGGCAGACGGTCGCTCTTGCGTGCAACGGCCTTTCTCGATCGCACCGAGTGCCCCGCGGAGCGCGCCTTCAACACGCTCTGGCACTTTTGCGAACGTCATTTCGCCATCGAGCGATGCGAAAACGGCCCCGCCAATCAAAGCGGCGCCGCATAGGCCTGTTAGAATTGTACCGCTGAACCATTGAACCGAGACACGGCGGCGGTCGATAACTGCAGCCTCTGAGCCGTCCACGGAAAGCGGAGGCTCATGACCAAGATCGATGATCCCGGCACGACTGTCGTATCCCCCGCGTGATGTCCCGTGGCTCAAACCGCTGTCCCCAAACCCGCTGTCCCCAAAACCCGCTGTCCCAAGTCTTCATTCAGCGATGTTATCGTGCACCGTTGGCTCGGCGCTGCTCTCAAGTAGGCAAAGCTTTTGATGCCTCATTGTGTGTTTGACATCAACCACCACGATGAAGTGGCGCGATGATCGAACTTTAAGGCTGCATAACTTTGCTTGGATGCCCCTTCGGCTTTCCGTGTTGACGCAAAAGGCAGCCCTCCAGAGCAGAACTTGCCGATTCCGTCGAATCGTAGCCCCAATTCTACAATTGTATTGAATCAGGACATACTTTTTCGTCGCAGGATATGGCTCAAGTACGGCGCGAAATGCCGATAAGCCCAGTATTTGCGAGCCTACCAGAATTCTGGAGCCGGCTTGACGATATGGTGACAATACCGTTGACAAGCTTTGCAGGGCAGGCTTATAAACCGCCCACTTGGTCGCGGCACGACCTTGGCTCTGGTCAAGGTCCGTTGGTCGCGCCATTTAAGTTCCTCACGAAGATGAGTGAATCAGCAACCGATAGTTGTCGGTTGTTATTTGTCGTCGGGTGATTAGACTTTGAGAATTTGGGGTTTCGAACCCCGGGCTGTTTGACAAGTAAAGATGAAGAAAGAGAAACGTGGACGGCGGAGTCCTTGCGAGTTTCGTCTTTGAGAGCCTTGGTTTTCATTGATGAGACTGGACGAAAGACTTCGGCGGTACACGTTTTATAGGTTACACCAGAATCTCTTAATTGAGATTGCGTCGTCGGCGATGTGAATCGCTTGCGATGTTATGGTGGGACCTCGTCAAACGTTGTGATCAGCCGGTTCAAAAGTTCAAGTCCAACTTGAGAGTTTGATCCTGGCTCAGAGCGAACGCTGGCGGCAGGCTTAACACATGCAAGTCGAGCGGGCGTAGCAATACGTCAGCGGCAGACGGGTGAGTAACGCGTGGGAACGTACCTTTTGGTTCGGAACAACACAGGGAAACTTGTGCTAATACCGGATAAGCCCTTACGGGGAAAGATTTATCGCCGAAAGATCGGCCCGCGTCTGATTAGCTTGTTGGTGAGGTAACGGCTCACCAAGGCGACGATCAGTAGCTGGTCTGAGAGGATGATCAGCCACATTGGGACTGAGACACGGCCCAAACTCCTACGGGAGGCAGCAGTGGGGAATATTGGACAATGGGCGCAAGCCTGATCCAGCCATGCCGCGTGAGTGATGAAGGCCCTAGGGTTGTAAAGCTCTTTTGTGCGGGAAGATAATGACTGTACCGCAAGAATAAGCCCCGGCTAACTTCGTGCCAGCAGCCGCGGTAATACGAAGGGGGCTAGCGTTGCTCGGAATCACTGGGCGTAAAGGGTGCGTAGGCGGATCTTTAAGTCAGAGGTGAAATCCTGGAGCTCAACTCCAGAACTGCCTTTGATACTGAAGATCTTGAGTTCGGGAGAGGTGAGTGGAACTGCGAGTGTAGAGGTGAAATTCGTAGATATTCGCAAGAACACCAGTGGCGAAGGCGGCTCACTGGCCCGATACTGACGCTGAGGCACGAAAGCGTGGGGAGCAAACAGGATTAGATACCCTGGTAGTCCACGCCGTAAACGATGAATGCCAGCCGTTGGGAGGTTTACCTTTCAGTGGCGCAGTTAACGCTTTAAGCATTCCGCCTGGGGAGTACGGTCGCAAGATTAAAACTCAAAGGAATTGACGGGGGCCCGCACAAGCGGTGGAGCATGTGGTTTAATTCGACGCAACGCGCAGAACCTTACCAGCCCTTGACATCCCGGTCGCGGTTTCCAGAGATGGATTCCTTCAGTTCGGCTGGACCGGTGACAGGTGCTGCATGGCTGTCGTCAGCTCGTGTCGTGAGATGTTGGGTTAAGTCCCGCAACGAGCGCAACCCCCGTCCTTAGTTGCTACCATTTAGTTGAGCACTCTAAGGAGACTGCCGGTGATAAGCCGCGAGGAAGGTGGGGATGACGTCAAGTCCTCATGGCCCTTACGGGCTGGGCTACACACGTGCTACAATGGCGGTGACAATGGGACGCTAAGGGGCAACCCTTCGCAAATCTCAAAAAGCCGTCTCAGTTCGGATTGGACTCTGCAACTCGAGTCCATGAAGTTGGAATCGCTAGTAATCGTGGATCAGCATGCCACGGTGAATACGTTCCCGGGCCTTGTACACACCGCCCGTCACACCATGGGAGTTGGTTTTACCTGAAGACGGTGCGCTAACCGAAAGGGGGCAGCCGGCCACGGTAGGGTCAGCGACTGGGGTGAAGTCGTAACAAGGTAGCCGTAGGGGAACCTGCGGCTGGATCACCTCCTTTCTAAGGATGGTTCTTCAGAAGTGCTTACGCGCTTCTATCGAGCCTCTTCAGAAACATCAGGGGCCAGCAGATCGCCAGATCTGTTGAGCTCCATAGGCGGGACACCGCCGTCTTCGTTTCTCTTTCTTCGCGGACGAACACGCGCCATTAGCTGCGTCTGTGCTGCACTTCTGCTGGTTATCGCAGGCTGTGCGCGCGCGGCGCAGATTGTCGTTTTGGGGCTTGTAGCTCAGTTGGTTAGAGCGCGCGCTTGATAAGCGTGAGGTCGGAAGTTCAAGTCTTCCCAGGCCCACCACTTTTATCATGCAACGCTCATCTTATGAGATGATGGCTTGTCGTCTTCTGGTACGGGGCCATAGCTCAGCTGGGAGAGCGCGTGCTTTGCAAGCATGAGGTCGTCGGTTCGATCCCGTCTGGCTCCACCAGATGTCTTGATCGGTATGCCCGATCAAACTGTGCTGCGATAAGCGCTATCGTACGTCCGCGAAACATCACTTCGCATGTACTATCCTCACCAGGATGTGCATGCGGGATTTCTGACATCGTAAAGAGAAGATCGATCCAAGCTTGGATCGCGAACATGCTGCAGGGCTTATGCTTTGCAAGACATGCATTGCGATACCTTGCGCTATCTCCAGGTCATTTCGGCGCTCGTTCATCGCAAGATGTTCGGGTTGTAAATGATCCTGTTGGTGAAGCTTGACCGCCTCACCATTGGTTCGATCTTACGAAGCAAGCTGGTCTTTCTAATCATATCCAGCCGCATGCAGCATTCATCGAGGGTGCGCGCTTGCAATATCTTTGGGTATTGCAGGCAAGTGTGCGGTCAACATTCTGCCGAGTGTGTGGATATTGATAATGAGAGCAATCAAGTGCCTTAAGGGTGTTCGGTGGATGCCTTGGCGCTGAGAGGCGATGAAGGACGTGCTACGCTGCGATAAGCCGTGGGGAGCTGCGAAGGAGCTTTGATCCACGGATTTCCGAATGGGGAAACCCACCTTCGATAGCCGGAACTCCAAGGCCTTGCCTTGGTGTTCAGACAGAGATGTTTGAAGCCAAGCCGTGAGGTTTTGGATTTCCGGTTATCAGTTGAAGGGATGAGATCTCTGAATACATAGGAGGTTTTAAGCGAACCCAGGGAACTGAAACATCTAAGTACCTGGAGGAAAGGACATCAACCGAGACTCCGTTAGTAGTGGCGAGCGAACGCGGACCAGGCCAGTGACACATCAAAGACAACCGGAACCTGTCAGGAAAGCAGGGCCTTAGTGGGTGATAGCCCCGTACGGGTAATGCAATGATGTGTCCATGAGTAAGGCGGAACACGTGAAATTCTGTCTGAACGTGGGGGGACCACCCTCCAAGCCTAAGTACTCCTCAGCGACCGATAGTGAACAAGTACCGTG
>CAWESR010000014.1:0-270569 GCA_963811795.1 uncultured Alphaproteobacteria bacterium | reverse complement strand
CGCTGTGCCGCTAGTCATTGCTACAGGACCAGGCACGGAATTGCGCAGACCGCTGGGCATCACCATTATTGGTGGTCTGATCGTGTCGCAAATCCTGACGTTATATACGACCCCAGTTATCTATCTGCTGATCGATCGTATACGCGGGGGTGAGCGACATCGAGCTGCTCAATCGGCGGCCCCGGCTGAGTAAAGCTTACGCACTTCACTCCATGACGGGTTGCTGGTGCGGCTTATGCAGCGTATAGCCTTTGAATGCCAAAATCCTCTGCACCCACGGTTATTGACAGCCAATCCGATGAAATTCCGGAATGCGCCCATTGCGGCAAACCAATGCCGCTATGCATCTGCGATACTATCAAGCCGATCGACAATCGCATTGAACTGTTAATCTTGCAGCATCCGCAAGAGCAGGACAGGGCACTTGGCACCGCACGTTTGGCCGCGCTGCATTTTCGAAAAGCAGAATTGAAGATTGGATTGTCATGGCCAAGCCTTTCCAAGGTCATTGGCCGTACAGTAGATCCTCAGCGCTGGGCCGTGCTTTATCTGGGTTCGGCGAAAGTCGCAGATTTGGAAACCGATCGCGCCATCGTCACCATCGACCGGAAAGGTGCGATTGAGGATAGCCAGCGAGCCATTCTGAAAGGGATCGAAGGCATTGTGTTGCTTGATGGCACCTGGAGCCAGGCCAAGGCGCTCTGGTGGCGGAATGCATGGATGTTGAAATGCCGCCGTATCATCCTTGGACCAGCGCACCCTTCGCTCTACGGCAAACTGCGGCGCGAACCTCGTCGCGACGGACTTTCGACCATTGAAGCTGCAGGCATGCTGCTTGGCCATCTTGAAAATCGTCCGGAAATTGAGACGGCACTCAAAACCAGTTTTACGAATTTCTTACCCGTTACCGCGAGGTACAGGCGAGCATGCCAGAGCTGGCGCCGCGACCTAAGCCAAAGCGCGACCGTCGCCGCATTAGGAATGGTTCAGCCAAGAAAAGTGCGAAAAAGTAGAGGTGCTTTGAATCAGAGCACAGTTTGTAATTTGCTGTGGTGGTTCCGCGCATTCAATCCTTGCGGCCCATCCATTTTCGCTCGATCCATCCAAGCATTTGCGCGAGGGGTTTCTGGAGAAGGGGCACGTCTTGCGCGATCAGAAGCAGCCCAAGAGGAAGCATCCATATTCCCAGAATTGGAAGAAAACTGAAAATTCCACCCAGGATGAGGAGCACGGATAACGGAATTCGGATGAGCCGCGAGGAAGGCTGACGAATCCACTTGATAAAACGTGCGCCTCTTTCCGGAAGCTTTTCCGCGATCCATTCGAAGTGCCGGTCCAGCTCGGCTTTGGATTCTGCGCTCACGTGAGGCCTTTCTGATCAGTATTAATAAACAGGTATGTTCATAGTTTGCTCCACGCAAGGAGAGGCTTTAGAATGTTAATGCGCGAGAATTCTCCATTGGAGTGACAATGCCCCGTTCATCTCAAACAATAAAGAGTTCGTGGCGTGACCACGCAGAAATCGGCCTGGCCTTTTTGATTGTTAGTGGAATTTTGTTAGCGCTCAGTCAGTTTGATCTGCTGCCAAAGCAATTCGGTATATCGGAAAGCACGAGCTATAGCCTGGCGTTTGTTATCGGCCTTGCTGCGTCGGTTTCATCTTGCATGGCGGTGACTGGTGGTTTGCTGATAGCCATTGCGGCCAGGTACAGCGAGACAACTGCCGACCTCACATCCATGCAGCGGATGAAGCCACATATTTATTTTAATGTTGGGCGCATTCTTTCCTACACGCTGCTCGGCGGTGCCGCCGGTGCGCTTGGCTCGACACTGACATTGTCTTCTGAAGTCAACGGTCTTCTCACCATCGTAGCCAGCGCCCTCATGGTTCTGCTTGGGCTGCAAATGCTGAAACTGTTGCCATCGTGGACGCGGTTCCTGCCAACTATGCCGAAGGTATTCGGACACTTTATTCATGACTTTGCCGAGCGTGACGTTAATGGTGGAGCATTCGCTTTAGGTGCGGCTACGTTTTTTCTGCCTTGCGGTTTCACGCAGGCGCTTCAGCTTTATGTGCTGGCCCAGGGGAGTTTCACTATCGGTGCCCTAACCATGTTGGCATTTTCGTTAGGCACGCTTCCTGCGCTGCTCTCACTTTCGGCCATGTCCAGCCTTGCCAATGGTAGTGTGCAACAACATTTCCTTAAATTCGCGGGAGCGGCGGTGATTGTGCTGGGCATCGCCAATATTAAATATGGTCTTGTCCTCACGGGCAGCAATATGAATATCCAACCGGTCGCGAACACGATGCCAGCTACAGCTCCCTCTGAGCCGAGTGTAGCCATGGGCGACAAGCAGATCATCGTGATGCGTGTTGAAGGATTCGATTATGTCCCCAACCAATTCGTCGTTAAGCAGGGGGTACCAGTCGAATGGCGGATCGACGCCAGTGAGGCCGCAGGCTGCGGGCGTATTCTTCTTGCTCCCCGTTTGGGCATTCAACAACTACTGTCCGATCGCAGCACCACGACAATCAAGTTTACTCCGAAAGTCACAGGAGAGTTTGGCTTTAATTGCGGTATGGGAATGATGACACCTGACTCCAAGTTCACCGTCGTCCCCAACGCGCACGGCTGAGAAGGACTCGAACATGGCAACAGTAAACTTTGCCATTGGCGGTATGCATTGTGCGGCCTGCGCGGTTCGCAACGAGCGCACGCTGCGCAAGATTCCGGGCGTCCTTGAAGCTAACGTCAATCTCGGTACCCGGCACGCCCGTATCGATTTTGATGAGTTCGCCGTATCAGAAGCCACGCTCCGCAAGGCCGTTGTCGATAACGGCTATGAGGTACTCGCTGATGAAGATGCTGCCGATCATCGGAAAATGGCGCAGCAAGAGGTTCAGAACGCGAAACAGCTTTCCTTCTGGGCTATCCTTCTAGGTACCCCGGTGATGGTACTGGCGATGGCGGATATCGTGCTGCCTTGGTCTTATCTTGGGCGCAACGCCAGCGTCTGGATCGAGGCTATTCTCAGCAGTGTCGTTATTCTCGGCCTTGGATGGGATTTCCATCGTGGAATGGTGGCACAGGCGCGCAATCTCGCGGCCAATATGGACACTCTCATTTCACTTGGGACACTCACGGCGCTGTTTTACAGCCTGTGGGGTTTGTGGGTCGGCGACGAGCATCTCTACTTTGAAACCGGAACGGTGATCGCGGCGCTGATTTTGGTCGGGCGCTACTTCGAAGCGCGTAGTCGGAGCCAAGCCGGCGATGCCGTCGAAAAGCTGATGGAGTTGGGCGCAAAATCGGCTTGCCTCATTGAAGGCGGTGCGGAACGCGACATCCCGATCGCGCAAGTCAAAATCGGTGACATGTTGCTGGTGCGGCCCGGTGAAAAAATCCCGGTTGATGGCATCGTGGAGCAGGGGGGCTCCAGCGTCGATGAATTGATGCTGACCGGCGAAAGCATGCCAGTCGGCAAGGTGGCGGGCGACAGTGTGTTTGGTGCGACCATGAATATCTCGGGTGCGCTCCAGATGAAGGCCACAAAAATCGGTGAAGCTACGGTACTTGCCCAAATCGTACGCATGGTGTCCGAAGCACAAGGTAATAAGGCGCCAATCCAGAAACTTGTCGATCAGGTGTCGGGAATCTTTGTGCCTGTTGTCCTCGGCATTGCGCTTCTAACAGTCCTGAGTTGGTATCTATTCACTGGCGATATCTCGCGCAGCCTCATTCCGGGGGTTGCCGTTCTTTTGATCGCATGTCCGTGTTCTCTCGGCTTGGCCACACCAACCGCGATCATGGTCGGTACTGGTGTTGGTGCAAGGCGGGGTATTCTCATCAAGAATGGCGAAGCGCTTGAGCGCGGACGCAAGATCGACGTGGCGGTGCTCGACAAGACCGGGACCCTTACCGAGGGACGCCCCAATGTCATGCAGGTTGAAGCCATCGCAGAGGGTGTTTCCGCTGACGAGGTACTGCGCATTGCAGCCAGTCTCGAACGCCTCTCTGAACATCCGCTGGCGCAAGCTGTGGTTCGCGCCGGCCGCGAGAAAAATCTATTGAGCGAAGAAGTTAGAGACTTCTCCAACGTGACTGGCAAAGGCGTGCGTGCACGTCTGGATAATGCCGTTGTGCTGGTCGGCAATGCGCGCTTCATGCAGGAAGAAAATGTGCAGCTCGACAAAGCTTACGCGCAGATGCAATCGCTTGAAGCGCAGGCCAAGACAGTTATCGCGGTGGCCAGAGATAGCGAGCTAATCGGCATAATCGCGATTGCCGATACGCTGAAGAGCGATGCCAAGGAGGCCATCGCGCAGTTGCATTCGGAAGGCATCACAGTGGTAATGGTGACCGGCGACAATATGAAAACGGCCAAAACTATCGCCGATCAAATCGGCATCGATCAGGTATTCGCCGAAGTTCTCCCACAGGGCAAAGCCGAGCTGGTTCAACGTCTTCAACGCGAGAACAAACGTGTTGCTTTTGTCGGCGACGGCATTAACGACGCGCCCGCTCTGGCGCAGGCCGATCTTGGCATCGCGGTCGGCACCGGAACCGACATTGCCATCGAGGCCGGCGATATTGTGCTCGTAAAAGGCAGCCCTCTGAAAATCATCGAAGCATTACGGCTATCGCGCGTCACATTTCGCACCATCCAGCAAAACCTGTTCTGGGCTTTTTGCTACAATGTCGCCGCTATCCCCCTGGCAGCGCTTGGCCTGCTCAACCCAATGATTGCAGCAGGTGCGATGGCTCTCTCCAGCGTCAGCGTCGTCGGAAACAGCCTGCGTATCCGAAGGCATAAGCTCGTCTAGTCGCGGCCACAGAATTGGGGACCGAGCAGGCCAATAAGCCATGATAATTCGGCTTTTTGAGATAAACATTCATTATCTCAAACACTTAAGAGAGTTTGCTCTCTTAATTTCGTAAATAAGCGGGAGAAATGGTTGGCTCCCCGGGCCGGATTTCGAACCAGCGACCATTCGATTAACAGTCGAATGCTCTACCACTGAGCTACCGGGGAAAAGGCGCTTGGCCAGTAATGGGCCGCATATAACAAAGCCGCACGAGTTTTGCAAAGCTCAAATCAGCTTAATGGAGCGGCATAGCTAAAGGAGTATTGGAGGCCACGACCAGAATTGAACTGGTATAAACGGTTTTGCAGACCGCTGCGTAACCACTCCGCCACGTGGCCCCTAATGGCAGCTAACTAGCGTGGGATGCCCCTTTAAGCAATGGCTAGACGGCCTCAATCATGGCCGCCATCGGTTATAAATGGTGTCCGGCAAAGCCAATTCAGCCTAAAAGGAGATGGATGATGGGAACGCCGCTCGACATCCTTGTTCCCGTCCTGATGTGCGTGGCGCTGCTTTGGTGGGTCAGCCGCAGTCTGGAGCTGGAGCGCAATGTTGATAGCTGTTGCGGTGACTTTGGCTGTCATCGTTGGCATTTTAATAGTCCAGAATGCAGGCATACACTGATGGTGCTGCAAGACCTTGCATCGTGGCTCATCTTGCATCAAATGTGGCGACTCATCAAAAATGGTCAGCAACAGGCATCTTGTTCCATGGCCTGGGAAGCTTCGGGAATACTTCATGTCAGATTTTTCCATCGCGCGTCAGAACATGGTCGATAATCAGGTGCATCCCAGCGACGTAACTGACCTGCGCATTCTCGATGCAATGCTGGCAATTCCCCGCGAATTATTCGTCCCCGCAGACAGGCGTCCGCTTGCCTATCTCGATCTTGATATCGATCTCACTGGGATGAGCACTCAACGGCGATACCTGATCAAGCCCGCAGTGCTTGCCAAGATGATTCAGGCTGCGGCCATCAAGGAGACTGATCGTGTTCTGATCGTCGGAGCTGCAACCGGCTACTCCGCTGCGGTGATTGCCCAGCTCGCAAAGCAAGTGATCGCTCTCGAATCAGACCCGGCTCTTGCAGCCCAGGCCAAGAGGACCTTTGGCCAACTCGGCATCGCTAACGTCCCAGTCGAAATTGGGACTTTGGCCGATGGTTGTAGGACCCAAGCTCCCTACGATGTCATCTTTCTGGATGGCGGAACAGAAATCATTCCTGAACAGCTTTATGAGCAACTTGCACAAAACGGTCGTTTGGTTGGGGTATTTGCGCTTAATCAACCATCACGAGCAACATTGGTGATAAGTTCCCCTGGAGATTTCGGAAATCGGATTTTTTTGACGCCTCCGCGCCTATTTTGCCCGGATTTGAACGTTCCCCGGCTTTTGCCTTCTAGAAACCGGGTGTGAACTCTCCGAAGTGTGACATCTCTGCCCCAGCTGGAGAGTTTTTGTGTGTCGTTGTGAATTGTGGGGGTTCCGCCCGGAAGCTTGGCCGCCTACAGTGCTTAAGCTGGCGGTAGGACGAATTGAATTGCTTGATCTACGCAACTTTAAGATGCGTCGAACAGGTGGGGACGAGCAGGAATGCGATCAATTAAACATCGACCACGACTGATGATCGGAGGCACGATTGGAGCTTGGCTCATCGCGTTGATGATCACGACCCCAACTGTTGCTGATACCATCGAAGCCGCACTCGTTCGGGCATATCAAAACAATCCACAATTGAACGCACAACGTGCTTCGGTACGCTCAACCGATGAGAACGTGCCTCAAGCTTTGTCAGGTTATCGACCACGTGCGGCCATCACTGCCAGTGCTGGAGCTCAATACACCGATACGCAAAGCAGAACGCCTATTGGCAACCAGGTTGCTGAGGTCGGATTACATGGGACAAATTTTCCACGGAGTATTGGCGCAACTGTAACGCAAACGCTTTATAATGGTGGACAGACAGGCAATCGTACCCGTGCCGCTGAAAGCCAAGTCTCCGCTTCGCGTGAGGGATTACGCGTCCTGGAGCAATCCGTTTTGCTCGCTGCCGCGACCGTATACATGGATTATTTGCGTGATTCAGCCATTGTTGAGGTTCAACGCAGCAACGTTCGCGTTCTCGAAGAAACACTAAGGCAAACGCGTGACCGTTTCAGCGTCGGTGAGGTGACACGTACAGACGTTGCCCAATCCGAAGCGCAACTTGCGGCCGGCCAAACGCAGTTGTTGACAGCGGAATCCAATCTCACCACCACCCGCGCTAACTTCCGGCGCATCATTGGCAACGATCCCATGCAGCTTGCGCCGGGATCGCCAGTCGATCGCTACCTCCCGAAGACATTGATCGCCTCGACCGACCTTAGCCTTGTTGAAAATCCCAATGTGACGGCAGCGATGTACGGCATCGACGTCAGTTTTCTGCAGGTGAAAGTCAATGAAGGAGCGCTGTTCCCAGTCGTAACTCTGCAAGGCAGCGTCCAGCAAGCCAATGACGTTAATCTGCAGATTAGCCGGCAATTTAATGCATCTGCGATCGCGCAGTTGACGGTACCGATATATCAGGGAGGCGCCGAATATGCGCTTATTCGACAATCGAAAGAGACGCTGGCACAACAGCGTTTAATCCTTGAACAGGTGAGGGATCAAACGCGTGCAACGGTGGCTCAAGCCTGGGGACAGCTTGTCGCAGGCAAGGCACAAGTTTCCTCGGCCCAGGCACAAGTCACAGCTTCTGAAATAGCATTGAATGGCGTTCGCGAAGAGGCGAGGGTTGGTCAACGCACCACGCTGGATGTTTTGAACGCGCAGCAGGCGCTTGTGAATGCTCGCGTGGCGCTTGTTACAGCGCAACATGATCGGGTTGTGGCTTCGTATAATGTGCTGAACGCCATTGGCCGATTGTCACCAGAGGTTCTTAAACTGCCGACGACCATTTATGATCCCAGTGTGCATTACCATCAAGTGCGCGACAGCTGGGCAGGCGTTCGTATTCCCGATGGGCGTTGAAAGCTGAAGAAGGTGCATTCGATGTGGGTAAAAGATTGTATCCACAGCACTTTGCTTGCAATCGATTGTTACCATGACATAACTTGGCGTAGGATTCGTGAAAGTTCGTGTGCGGCTTTGCCATGTTCTGGGCAGCCGATGAGGTGGAGTCGGAAATGACGCAACCGGCAAAGGCGCAAGAGCCTTCGATGGAGGAGATTCTTGCGTCGATCAGACGTATCATTTCTGATGATGAGGCGAAGCCTGCTGCTACTGCCGCACCACCAGAACCCGCGAAAGCGGAAGCGCCAAAAGTCGAGCCATTCAAAACTGAGCCACCTCGTGTGGCCCTTCATACCCCCGACGCGCCAGCCCCGGCTGTAAAACCAGTGGCTGCAAAATCAGTGTCGCCTCCTGCCGCGCCCCCTTCGCCACCACCAGCCGCGAAGAACAATCAGGATGACATCGATGCCATGATGGCGGATTTTGGCGGCCCTGCTGCAAATGCCAAGGAGCAGGACATCGATCCGGACAGCGACGTATTCGAACTCACCGAGCAGATGGCAGTGGCAGATTTGCCATCGCATCCCTCATATAACGCGAGCGGACCTGCCTTCAGAGAAGCCCCCATTGTACCTACCAACCCCAAGTCATCGCCTTTCGGCGCGCCAGCCTATTCCGAACTGGCGATCCCACCCGGAAAGATGCCGTCAGAGTCGAGCCATCCCATGCTAGCGAATAGTACTGCCGTTGCGGTTGAATTGGCGTTTAATGCTCTTGCCAGTACCGTCCTGAGCAATAACGCTCGGACATTGGAGGATCTGGTCAAGGAAATGCTGCGTCCCATGCTCAAGTCATGGTTGGATGACAACCTGCCCAGCCTCGTCGAGCGGATTGTTAAATCTGAGATTGAACGAGTCTCACGCGGACGCTAGTTATCGGCTTGCCTCCAGCTTTTTCCTTCGCGACATGTTGCCATTGATGGTGGTATTTACCCCTGTCGCGATTGTGACATAGATCATCTAATCCTTTGCACCTTTGTATGCATTCTGGCTTCGAAACCATTGTTTTAATTATAAAATATGCCTGACGCGCAACACCGCGCGCTGAACCCTATGGCGCTGGACTGTTGACTTGCGCCGTGCTGAGAGGTTTCTAGCGCTGACAAACCATGATCGTATTGTAATGATTGAGAAAAATTACCAACCAACCGATATCGAGAGCCGTATCACCCACGCGTGGGAAGAAGCTGGTGCCTTCAAGGCTGGCCGGCTGGAACGCCTGGATGCGGAGCCATTCACAATTGTGATTCCACCGCCGAATGTGACCGGCTCACTCCATATGGGACACGCGCTTAACAACACCCTCCAGGACGTGTTGTGCCGGTTCGAGCGTATGCGGGGACGGGATGTGTTGTGGCAACCTGGCACCGATCATGCCGGGATCGCGACCCAGATGGTGGTCGAACGCCAGTTGCTGGAACGACAAGAACCTGGCCGCCGGGAGATGGGCCGCGCTAAATTTCTCGAGCGTGTCTGGAAATGGAAAGCCGAAAGCGGCGGTGTCATCGTCAATCAATTGAAGCGTCTCGGCGCCTCATGCGACTGGTCGCGTGAACGCTTCACAATGGACGAAGGCTTATCCCGTGCGGTCACAAAAGTATTCGTCGCGCTTCACACTGAGGGGCTGATCTACAAGGACAAGCGTCTCGTCAATTGGGACCCAAAATTGCTGACGGCGATTTCGGACCTTGAAGTGCAGCAGGTCGAAGTGAAGGGCAGCCTCTGGCATCTGCGCTATCCGCTTGAAGGCATTACCTACAACGCAGAAGACTCATCGACCTATATCGTGGTTGCGACAACGCGCCCTGAAACGATGCTGGGTGACGTCGCTGTCGCCGTAAATCCTAAAGACGAGCGCTATAAACATCTTGTCGGCAAGAACGTGGTGTTGCCACTGGTCGGCCGCAAAATTCCGATTGTCGCTGACGAGTATTCCGATCCTGAAAAGGGCAGTGGCGCAGTCAAGATCACGCCCGCGCACGACTTCAACGACTTCGAAGTTGGCAAGCGGCATAACCTGCAATCGATAAGCGTGTTGACTGAAGAAGGTAAAATCAAAGCAACTTTCTGGGATGATTTTTCATTTCCCAGAACAGACGCCAAGGTTCGATTGGCAGAAGAGCCAATCGTTGGAAAATCAACCTCTGAACAAATACCAGAAGACCTTCGCGGGTTAGATCGCTTTGTCGCACGAAAACTGATCGTCGAAAAACTTGAATCCTTAGGATTGCTCGACAAAATCGAGCCACACACGAACATGGTGCCGCATGGCGACCGTTCCGGCGTGGTCATCGAACCTTATCTGACCGATCAATGGTACGTCGATGCAAAGACGCTGGCACAGCCGGCAATCGAAGCCGTGCGCAGCGGCGTGACCACGTTTGTGCCGAAGAATTGGGAAAAGACCTACTTCGAATGGATGGAAAACATCCAGCCATGGTGCATCTCACGCCAGCTTTGGTGGGGACATCAAATTCCGGCGTGGTACGGACCAGATGGCAAAGTGTTCGTCGCCGAAACCGAGCAAGAGGCTGTCAGCAAGGCGCTTGCCCATTACGGTGAGAAAAAAGACATCACGCGCGACGAGGACGTGCTTGATACCTGGTTCTCTTCAGCGCTCTGGCCATTCTCAACACTCGGGTGGCCGGATGAAACCAAAGATGTCGAGCGTTATTATCCGACCAACGTGCTGGTCACGGGCTTCGACATTATCTTCTTCTGGGTCGCCCGGATGATGATGATGGGCCTTCACTTCATGAAAAAAGCGCCTTTTCCGACTATCTATATCCACGCCCTCGTTCGCGACGAGAAGGGCGCAAAGATGTCGAAGTCGAAAGGCAACGTCATCAATCCATTACATCTGATCGACGACTACGGCGCAGATGCCCTGCGGTTCACACTCGCGGCCATGGCAGCGCAAGGCCGCGACATCAAACTCTCAACGCAACGCGTCGAGGGCTATCGCAACTTCGCAACCAAACTTTGGAATGCGTCGCGGTTTGCTGAAATGAATGGTTGCGCGCTTGCCGATGAGTTCGATCCTTCGCGCACGAAAGAAACGCTCAACCGCTGGATCGTCCACGAAACAGCGCGCGCGACGCGTGAGGTCACAGAAGCCATTGAAGCTTATCGCTTCAACGATGCAGCCAATGTCATCTATCGCTTTGTATGGAATATCTATTGCGACTGGTATCTCGAGCTCGCCAAACCTGTGATGATGGGGGAGGACAGCCCAGCCAAAACTGAAACACGCGCAGCCGTGGCATGGGCGCGTGATGAAATCCTGAAGCTACTGCATCCCTTCATGCCGTTCATTACGGAAGAGCTATGGGCCGTCACGGCAAAGCGAGACCATCTCCTCGTGCTTGCCGATTGGCCGCTGAAGAAGCAGTCATCAATTCCGCAATTCAGTGATACTTCCGCCGAAGCGGAGATCGGCTGGCTCGTGGATCTCGTGACCGCCATTCGCTCGGTCCGTGCGGAGATGAACATTCCACCTGCAACACTATTTCCGTTGGTGCTGGCTGGCGCCACATCAGAGATGAAATCGCGGGCAGAACGCTGGGGCGATGTTATCAAGCGGCTGGCGCGCGTTGCGGATATTTCCTTTGCTGAAAAAGCACCTGAGGGTTCGATTCAGCTATTGGTGCGTGGCGAGGTTGCAGCATTACCACTGAAAGGCGTGATCGATCTTGCTGCCGAAAAAACACGCCTCGACAAGGAACTCGCGAGAGCTGAGGCCGACATCAAACGAATCGATGCCAAGCTTGGCAATGCCGACTTCATGGCGCGCGCGCCCGAAGAAGTGGTTGATGAGCAGCGCGAGAAGCGTGAGGAGGCCGCGACCCGCATGACAAAGATTCTGGAAGCGATCGAACGCCTCAAAAGCGCGGCCTAAGAAAACCATGCTGGATCATGTTTCCATCACGGTCAGAGATATCGCCAAGGTGCAAGCCTTCTACGATGCGATCATGACTGCGCTTGATGTCGTCAAGGTCGGAGCACGGGAAGACTGGCTCGGTTATGGCGAACGGGCGCGCCCGGATCATCCCGAGCGCGTGTACATGTCCATTCGCAAAGGCAAAGGCGCGATGGACGATTTTGGCTGCCACTTATGTTTTAAGGCCAAGACCCGTGCTGCTGTCGATGCATTTTGGCAAGCAGGCATCGAAGCTGGGGGCGCAAGCTACTATGCAGCCTTCGTGCGTGATCCAGATGGCAATCGGCTTGAAGCTGTCTGTCATACAAACATCTAATCTTTCGCAAATGGCTTGCTGAGAAATTTCGATTTTTTCAAACCATAGCGCCAAGGCAACTCGGCCGCCTTGGTGATGCCAATGCGAACGCCTGCGATAATTTCGGGCTTACTTGTTCGGGCATGAACCGCAATGGGCGGCGCGTCCAGCGGAAGACCATAGTATTTATCGGTAATAGCGAGAGCTTCGCAAAGCTTTCCCGGACCGGAACAGAGCTGCCGCTCATCATGCAAACCGCGGCGGCGACGCATGGCGGCGATGCCGTGAACGGGCTGTAACGCGCGAATCAGAATGGCGCTTGCAGAACCTTCTTTTTCACAAACGAAATTCATGCACCAATGGATGCCATAGGAGCGGTAGACATACGCAAATCCTGGCGGACCAAACATCACCTTATTGCGGGACGTGGGACCATTGAATGAATGTGCTGCCGGATCGGTGTGGTGATAAGCCTCGATTTCAACGATGGTGCCGCCAACGCCGTTCACCAAAAGTGTAGCACCGATCAGCTCAGGGGCGACCTCATGCACGCTACGGGCAAAGAACCGGCGGGTTAGAATACGGCCAGACACACTGGAATTGGGGCTTTCAGACATTTTGATGCGGGGAGTACAAAATTCGGGAACATATGAAGGGGTTATTTGTGTTAGCTATTTCACGATAGCATAGGGTCGTCGGGTTGCGACATCCTCTCGGCTGGCATAGCTAAAGTCATTAGATTTACAGGTCATCTATGGTCGTTCTCATCGATACCGTTTCGTCAACGCAGGTTCGCCCGCGCCATCCGGAAAAGGCGCATCGGCCAGACGCGAAATCACCTCCGAAACCAGACTGGATTTGTGTTCGCGCTCCGACCACACGCGGATATGCAGATACCCGCAAGATCGTAAAAGAAAACAATCTTGTCACCGTTTGCGAAGAAGCCGGCTGCCCGAATATTGGCGAGTGCTGGGATAAAAAGCACGCCACCTTCATGATCATGGGTGATACCTGCACACGCGCCTGTGCTTTCTGCAATGTAAAGACCGGCATGCCCGGTGCGCTCGATACATCAGAACCGGAACATGTAGCACTCGCTGTTTCAAAACTCGGTCTTGCACACGTCGTCATCACATCCGTTGATCGCGATGATCTTGCCGATGGCGGAGCAGACCATTTCGCCCAGACCATTCGCGCCATTCGGATCAGCTGTCCAACAACGACAATTGAAATCCTCACTCCTGATTTCCTGCGCAAGGATGGCGCACTTGAAAAGGTTGTCGCGGCGAAGCCCGATGTGTTCAATCATAATCTTGAAACCGTACCATCGCGCTATCTGACCGTGCGACCTGGTGCGCGTTATTTCCATTCCATTCGCCTCCTGCAGCAAGTGAAGGAGATGGATCCAACCATTTTCACCAAATCAGGAATTATGGTTGGCCTTGGCGAAGAACGGCATGAGGTTCTGCAGGTGATGGATGACTTACGCTCTGCTGATGTGGATTTTCTCACTATCGGACAATATCTGCAGCCGAGCCTCAAGCATCATGCCGTGATGCGTTATGTGGAGCCTGAGGAATTCAACGGGTACGAGAAGGTCGCCTATACAAAGGGTTTCCTGATGGTCTCGGCAAGTCCGCTTACGCGCTCATCCCATCACGCCGGTGAGGATTTCGCGAGACTGAAGGCAGCACGCGCTGCAGCTTCCCGCTAAAATTTACGATGCCACAATTCTCAAACAAACGCCGCGTCGGATATAGCGCCGACAAAATGTTCGATCTCGTTGCTGATGTTGAGCGCTATCCGGAATTTGTACCGTTGTGCCGATCGCTGAAGATCCGCCAACGCACCCAAAATCCAGACGGCAGCGAAATCATCACCGCAGATATGACCGCTGCGTTTAAAATGGTCCACGAGACGTTCACAAGCCGGGTAACGCTGGATCGGCCTAATCTCAAAATTCTCGTTGAATATCTGCGCGGTCCGTTTAGCAAACTTGAAAACCAGTGGACGTTCACACCGCAATCCACCGACACTTGCGACGTCAGTTTTTTCATTTCATATGAATTCAGGAATTGGATGCTCGCGGTGCTGATGGGCGCGATGTTCGACGCCGCTTTCCAACGCTTCGCCGTGGCGTTCGAGAAACGCGCGGATGCAATCTATGGAGCGCCTCGCGTCGACGTTTAACCGGAGGCTGCGGGCCGCGCGCCATCTCCATCAGCATTTTTAATGCTTCTATCACCGAACGTTGCCGAACAATGCTGCGGCCAACAGCGCCAAACCGGCATTCCCGATGCACTAGTCGACCGTCGCGCGCGGCAACCGCCAAATGTACAAGACCAACCGGCTTGCCAGGCGTTGCGCCACCGGGTCCTGCAACACCTGTAACTGCGACGGCAAGATCGACACCGGCTTTTTCCAGCGCGCCAAAGACCATGGCAATTGCTGTCTCTTTGCTCACCGCGCCAAATGTTGTGAGCGTCATGGCTTTCACGCCGAGCATCGTTCGCTTTGCTTCATTTGAATAGGTGACAAAACCGCGATCGATCACGTCGGAAGAACCGGGAATCTCAGTGAGTGCGCCAGCAATCAGGCCGCCTGTACAGGACTCCGCAGTCGCAATAGTAAGCTTGCGCATCCGGCACAAATCCAGCAACGGGCGGGAGAGGGCACGAGCAGCACTGACGCTCATGTCAGATGCTTCCCTCGTTTACATCCCACGGCAATCGAATGGTTGCACTCGCCGTGGCTGCGATTCCTTCCTGCCGACCGGTAAAGCCCAACCGCTCGCTGGTCGTCGCCTTCACCGCAATGCGTGACAGCGCAAGCCCAGTAATTTCAGCAATCCGCTCACGCATCGCGTCGCGGAGAGGGCCAATCTTTGGCGCCTCGCAGATCATCGTCACTTCGAGGTGAGAGATACGTCCGCCGCGTTGACCAACCAATTCAACGGCGTATTTGAGAAATTGATCGGAGGCAGCGCCTTTCCATTTCGAATCGCTCGGCGGAAAGTGTGACCCAATATCGCCATCGGCCAGCGCACCCAAAATAGCATCGACAATGGCGTGCAAGCCAACATCCCCATCCGAGTGGGCGAGAAACCCACGGCTGAAGGGCACGCGAACACCGCACAACATGAGATGATCGCCCTCGCCAAAGGCATGAACGTCGTAGCCTGTGCCGGTGCGAATATCACCAAGCATGGCACCTAGACGCGCTTCCTCACGCGCGAAGTCTTCCGGGGTTGTCAGTTTCATATTCGCAGCATCGCCTTCAAATGTCGCAACGGTCAATCCCGCCCATTCCGCCAACGCGGCGTCGTCCGTGAAGTCATCGCGCCCGTCACGCGCAGCCCGGCGATGTGCTTCAAGGATGGTGCCAAAATGAAAAGCTTGAGGTGTTTGTGCAATGCGGAGGCCGTTGCGGTCTGGTGTTGCGGTAACAGCCCCAGAATGGTCAACGATTTTGATCGTGTCTGTAACGGGGACCACAGGAATTGCAGCACCAGTGAGGAGCGCGGCATCGATGGCTCGCGTAATGACCTCTTGCGTTACAAATGCGCGGGCACCGTCGTGAATGAGAATGATATCCGGCGCCTGCGTTGCCAAAGCCTCAAGACCTGCACGGACAGAGGCTTGGCGGGTCGCACCGCCATTAACCGGCAGCTGGTATTTCAGGCCGCGAACCGCTTGGTCGAAAATGTCGGCATCATCGGCATTCCGAACTGGCTGAACGGCAAATACCCCGGGATGAATACAAAACGGTTCCATTGCCCGTAACAAGACAGTGCGGCCACCGATGGTACGAAACTGTTTTGGGCCGCCAGTCCCGGCACGTAATCCGCGTCCAGCGGCAACGATGATGGCGGCAGTACGCTTCGATGGGGGCATGGCGGGTCAGGTTATTGGGGCAAAAATAGCTGGCTTGGATGCTTAGCCTAAGCTGCCATTACCACATTGACTGCAAAAAGCAGCACGATTTCATCATTTTGGGAAGAATGGGGGTATGGGCAAGCTCCGACATTGGTGCGCTGCACTTGCATTTCCAATGAAGCTGTCTAAAGTGTAGGCACAATATTATCATGCTCAAGAATTAGGCTATGCAGATTAGCGGAACGACTGTTGGCAAAACGGACGCAGCGGTGATGGGTCTTCCGCCAAATAATGCATCTTTGAAGGTTGGCGATATTCGGATCGTCAACAGGGTTCTGCTCGCGCCAATGTCCGGTGTGACCGATGCACCCTTTCGCCGCCTCACCGCACAGTTGGGGGCAGGGCTTGTTATTTCCGAAATGACGGCCAGCGATGACCTCGTGCAAGGCCGGCCGATGTCTGTCCGTCGTTGTGAGGCTGCCGGCATTGGCCCGCATGTGATCCAGCTCGCTGGTTGCGAGCCCCACTGGATGTCGGAGGGTGCACGCGTAGCGGAAGCCGCTGGTGCCGACATTATCGACATCAACATGGGTTGTCCGGCGCGCCATGTGACCGGAGGGCAGTCGGGTTCGGCATTGATGCGCGATCTCGACCATGCCTTGAGATTGGTTGATGCGACCGTATCTGCCGTGCGCGTGCCCGTGACACTGAAGATGCGGCTTGGCTGGGATGAACGCTCCCTCAATGCGCCAGAGCTGGCCCAACGTGCTGAGAGCGCCGGAGCGCAGATGATCACGGTCCATGGCCGAACCCGCAGCCAGTTTTACAAGGGCAACGCCGATTGGCACGCAGTGCGAGCGGTGAAGGATGCGATCCGTATTCCCCTCGTTGTCAACGGAGACATTACCTCATTCGAACAGGCCGCAACCGCGCTCGAACGATCGGGCGCCGATGCTGTAATGATCGGGCGTGGCGCGCAAGGACAGCCTTGGCTGCCTGGCCAAATCGCACGGCAGCTGGACAGCGGCTCTGCTGAAGAAACACCGAAGTTGCACGACCAGCTCGGTTACATATGCAGTCTTTACGATGAGGTTGTTGATCTTTACGGCCCGCGCATCGGCCTTCGCCACGCGCGCAAGCATCTGGGCTGGGCACTGGATGTCGCCGCTCAATACAGCACCGCCTCCACAGAAACATTGCAACGTTGGCGTTCCAGAATTTTGACTGCCGAAGAACCTCATCAAGTCCGAAGGTCGCTGCACGATGCATTCGGTGAATTTGCATGGAGTGCTGCAGCATGAGCAACGTAGCGGAACGGCACTTGCCAAGTATAGCCGGCAGCGAGGCCATCCTTAACGCGTTACCAAATCCAATTTTTCTCATCGGCTCCGATGGCAGGGTCCTCGATGCCAACAACGCCGCAGAGTCCTTTTTTGAAATGTCGATACAGCATTTGCAGCGCCAGATGCTGAAGGAGCTTGTTCCCTTCGGCAGTCCACTGTTAGCCCTGATCGAGCAAGTGCGTCACACCGGCACAGCGGTCAACGAATACAAAGTTGATCTTGGGACACCGCGCATTGGCGGCGACCGGCAGGTTGATCTTCATGTTGCGCCCCTAACAGAGCAGCCCGGAAGTATTGTGGTTATGCTGCAGGAACGCACCATCGCCGACAAGATGGACCGTCAACTGACCCATCGCAGCGCCGCGCGTTCGGTTATTGCTCTGGCAGCAATGCTTGCACATGAAATCAAAAATCCGTTGTCCGGCATTCGCGGTGCGGCCCAACTGCTTGAACAAGCGGCATCGCCTGAAGACAGGACTTTGACTCGACTTATCTGCAACGAAACAGATCGTATCGTAACCTTGGTCGATCGGATGGAAGTGTTTGGAGATGAGCGTCCTGTCTCGCGAGGACCCGTCAACATTCATTCCGTGCTGGATCATGTGAAGCGGCTGGCGCAATCCGGTTTCGCAAGTAACATCAGGTTTGTCGAAGAGTACGATCCCTCGCTACCGCCTGTACTCGCAAATCAAGATCAGCTGATTCAGGTTTTTCTCAACCTCGTGAAGAATGCGGCAGAAGCAGTAATGGACATGGGCAGCGATGGAGAGATCCAGATGACCACCGCCTTTCGCCCAGGTGTGCGCCTATCGGTGCCGGGGAAAAAATCGCGCGTTTCATTGCCGCTTGAATTTTGCGTGAGAGATAACGGACCCGGTGTGCCTGACGATCTTATGGCCAACCTGTTCGATCCTTTTGTGACAACGAAGCCAACCGGCAGCGGCCTTGGCCTTGCGCTGGTCGCCAAGATCGTTGGCGATCATGGCGGAATTATCGAATGTGAATCTCAGCCGAGGAAAACAACTTTCCGCGTGCTGCTACCGATGTTCAATTCAAGCAAGAACACCCACATGAGCAACAACGATGAGCGCCCGGGAAAGCCGTTGCATGCCTCACACGATATGAGATGAGGAATAAAAATGCCCGCAAATAGCATTCTTGTTGCAGACGACGACACAGCCATCCGTACAGTGCTCAATCAGGCATTGTCGCGTGCTGGGTATGAAGTCAGATTAACTAGCAATGCCGCCACGCTCTGGCGCTGGATCAGCCAGGGCGAGGGCGACCTTGTCATCACCGATGTTGTGATGCCGGACGAGAGTGCCTTCGATCTATTGCCCCGTATCAAGAAAATGCGCCCTAATCTGCCAGTCATCGTCATGAGCGCGCAGAATACTTTTATGACTGCGATCCGTGCGTCGGAACGTGGGGCTTATGAATATTTGCCGAAACCATTCGATCTAAAAGAGCTGATCGCAATTGTCGGTCGTGCGTTGTCGGAGCCAAAGGAACGCCCCGTTGCCTCTAACGGTGATGGCGAATTCGATTCCATTCCGCTCATTGGGCGCTCGCCCGCGATGCAGGAAATTTATCGTGTTTTGGCGCGTCTGATGCAGACCGATTTGACAGTCATGATTTCTGGCGAATCGGGAACGGGTAAAGAGCTTGTCGCGCGCGCGCTGCACGACTACGGCAAACGGCGGAATGGTCCCTTTGTTGCCGTCAATATGGCCGCTATTCCGCGTGATCTGATTGAATCAGAATTATTCGGTCATGAGCGCGGTGCGTTCACTGGCGCCAATGCCCGCGCAACCGGTCGCTTTGAACAGGCCGAAGGTGGCACGCTCTTTTTGGACGAAATCGGCGATATGCCGATGGAAGCGCAAACGCGATTGCTTCGCGTCTTGCAACAAGGCGAATACACCACTGTTGGCGGACGAACACCGATCAAAACGGATGTGAGAATTGTCGCTGCCAGCAATAAGGATTTGCGTATCCTGATTCAGCAGGGGCTTTTCCGTGAAGATCTTTTCTTCCGGTTAAATGTCGTGCCGCTGCGTCTGCCGCCATTGCGTGAACGCATTGAGGATTTACCCGATTTGATCCGGCACTTTTTTGCCCTTGCGGAAAAAGATGGCCTCCCGCCAAAAAAGCTAGATGTGCAGGCTATTGAGCGACTGAAGCAGCATCGCTGGCCAGGCAATGTACGCGAGTTGGAAAATCTCGCACGCCGCCTTGCAGCACTGTATCCGCAGGACGTCATCACCGCTTCAGTGATCGAAGTCGAGTTGGCGCCTCCGGCAGTCACCTCAAAAGGTGCTCTGACACAAAACATCGATAATCTTGGCAGCGCGGTTGAAATGTACCTAGCAGCCCATTTTGCAGGTTATCCGAACAGCCTCCCGCCGCCCGGATTGTACCATCGCATATTGCGTGAGATCGAAATTCCGCTTCTGACAGCAGCTTTGGTGGCAAATCGGGGCAATCAGATTCGCGCAGCCGACCTGCTTGGCCTGAATCGCAATACCTTACGTAAGAAGATCAGAGATCTAGATATTCAGGTCTATCGCAGTGGCAGCTAAGCCACTGAAATTACACTGATGCAACACTTTCCAAGGGCAAATCACCGCTGCGCCCCTGAGGAGAGGATTCCCTACAACGATTGCGCCTAGGAATTGTCGCAATTAAGCAACAATGTGATATGAATGCACCAGTCGGATGCGACGTGCATCCACTTCCTAGCAAATTGGCCGGCTTCGTATCCTACATGACCATAGCTGAGACGTCGGCCCCAACAATCGACCCGTCCTTCCCAGAGCCACGCGGCTGGCCTTTGCGCAGGCTGGTCGTTCCATTTGCAGTCGGACTGGCGTTGCTGTCGGCCTTCCTGACTTTCGTTGTCCTGACCGGCCTGACGCCGATTGCGCCGACTGATACAGTTGTCATCACCTTTCTTCTCATTAACGCGGCTACAGTTCTGCTGGTGGTGGCGATTATCGGGCGTGAGGTATGGCAGGTCGTACAAGCACGTAGAAGTGGTCGTGCAGCAGCCCGGCTTCATGTCCAGATTGTTGGGCTGTTCTCCGTCATCGCAGTATTACCGGCAGTGCTTGTCTCACTAGTTGCAAATGTCACCATCGATCGCGGACTTGATCGTCTGTTTTCTGTACGCACACGTGCAGTCATCGAAAATTCCCTCATCGTTGCCAATGCCTATGTCTACGAGCATGCACAGCTGATCCGAGGCGACATCATTGGGATGGCGACAGACATCGCGCGCGCGCGTCCCTTGTTCGATCAGGACCGAGAAACATTTCGCAAGCTTTTAACGTCCAGCGCTGCGTCCCGAAATCTTCCTGGCGCGATGATTATCGACAAGAACCGCAACATACTTGAAACTGCATCGACCGGAATCCAGCAAAATTTTCAGACACCCGCAGAGAATTTTCTGAATAACGTTGCCGCAGATGAGCCTCAGATCGGTGTTTTCATCGAACAAAATTACGTTGCAGCTGTCATCAGATTACGAGCTTTCGAAGATACTTTTCTATATGTCGCCCGCCTGTTGGATCCGCGCGTTGTTGCACAATTACGCCAAACCCAGGCTAGCGTTGCTGAATATGGAGAACTTGATCCCGTAGATTAGGCATTCAGGTTGCTTTTGCATTGATGTTTACTGTCATCGCATTGACAGTACTGATGTCGGCAGTGCTTATCGGCCTCAATTTTGCAAACTGGCTTGTTGCACCGATCCGACGATTGATGGGTGCAGCAAATCTTGTCTCAACAGGTGACTTGCATGTTCAGGTTCCTGTGATCCGTTCGGAAGGCGATCTCGCTCACCTTGGCGAAACCTTCAACAAAATGACGCAAGAATTGCGTTCACAGCGCAACGAACTCGTCAGCGCCAGTGAGGTCATTGATAGCCGCCGCCGTTTTATTGAAGCCGTATTGTCTTCCGCAAGCGCAGGCATCATTGGCATCGATGGGAATGGGACAATTGGCATCCTTAATCGTTCTGCGGAAAAATTGATCGGGCACCCTAAATCCGAGGCACTCGGCCGTTCCTTGTCCGATGTCGTGCCTGAACTGAATGAACTCCTGGCAACAATTCGCGATACCTCCCAGCGTTTGGTGCAGGGAGAAATTGTGATCAGTCGCCTTGGTGTCGAACGTACTCTCTCTGTAGAATCAGCCTGGAGCAAAGCGGACAATCAAACGAGAGCTATATCGTCACACTCGACGACATTACTGAACTTGTGACGGCACAAAGAACCTCCGCCTGGGCTGATGTCGCGCGTCGTATCGCGCACGAGATCAAAAATCCGCTGACACCAATACAACTTTCCGCCGAACGCATTCGCCGAAAATTTGGCAAGTCCATTACAGAGGATCGAGCTATCTTCGATCAATGTACTGACACAATCGTCAGGCAGGTGGATGATATCCGCAAGATGGTGGATGAATTCTCGAAGTTTGCGCGAATGCCCAAACCGGTTATTGAAGGTGAGGATGTTGCCGATACCGTGCGTCATGTTGTGTTCCTGATGCGAGTAGGGCACCCGGATATCGACATCGAAGTCGATATAAAACAGGACCCGATGCACGCCAATTTCGATAAGCGATTAATTTCGCAGGGCCTTACCAACATCATTAAAAACGCAACCGAAGCTATCAGCGCTGTGTCACCTGAAATCCTTGGGCGCGGCAAGATCGATGTTATTGCGATGCGCGAGGAGGGCGACATTATTATTGATGTCATCGACAACGGAATTGGCTTGCCGACAGAAAGTCGCGCAAGATTGCTCGAACCTTATGTAACAACGCGCGAGAAGGGTACAGGCCTCGGTCTCGCCATCGTAGGTCGGGTTCTAGAGGATCACGGTGGTAAAATAGAATTGAATGACGCATCGAGTTTGCGACCTGGCGCTCGCGGAGCCTGGGTACGGCTGCGATTTGCTGTCTCAGAATTCTGCAAAACGTACAGATAGTGATGAAATCAAAGAAGAATCCGTAACTAGTAATTAGCAAAAGCGAACTCAATCAATGGCCAATGAGATTTAATCGTCGATGACGAAGCGGATATTCGAGACCTCGTTGCAGGTATTCTCGATGATGAGGGATTTAAAACTCGAACCGCGGGCAACAGCGATCAGGCACTGACTGAGATTTCTAATCGCCGGCCCAATCTGATTTTTCTCGATATCTGGCTGCAAGGCAGCAAACTCGATGGTCTACAAATGCTCGAGCAAATCAAACATGACCATCCAGAAATCCCAATCGTTATGATTTCCGGTCATGGAAACATCGAAACTGCAGTGGCGGCCATCAAACATGGCGCCTACGATTTTATTGAAAAACCATTCAAGGCTGATCGTCTTGTTCTTGTCGCCAATCGTGCATTAGAGACGTCGCGATTAAAGCGCGAAGTGCGAGAGCTAAAACAATTTTCATCGACATCTAGTACATTGATTGGCCAATCGCCCAGCATGAATCAGCTTCGGCAAACAATCGATCGTGCCGCCAAAGCCAACAGTCGGATATTGATTGTTGGACCATCTGGTGGCGGCAAGGAACTTGCTGCACGTACATTACACTCCCTGTCGAACCGCGCAGCTGGTCCGTTCGTTGTTATCAATGCTGCAGCCATCACGCCGGAGCGAATGGAAGTCGAATTATTCGGTGTCGAACTATCGGATGGAGAAAGCCAACGCAAAGCGGGCGCGCTGGAAGAAGCGCATGGCGGAACGCTTTTCATTGATGAAATTGCTGATATGCCCCGAGAAACACAGAACAAGATCATGCGCGTGCTGGTTGATCAAACCTTCCAGCGCGTCGGTGGTAGCACCAAAGTAAATGTCGATGTCCGCATCATTTCATCAACTGCGCGAAATCTGGAAGCGGATATAGCAGAGGGTAAATTCCGCGAAGATCTCTATCATCGTCTATCTGTCGTTCCGATCCGCGTCCCACCACTGTCAGAGCGTCGTGACGATATTCCGGAATTGGTTGGGTATTTCATGGAGCAAATTTCCATATCAACCGGTTTGCCAAAACGGCAAATCGGGGAGGATGCTATGGCGGTTTTGCAATCACATATCTGGCCAGGAAATGTGCGTCAGTTACGCAACAATGTCGAACGCGTGATGATTCTCGCGGGCGGAGAGCCAGAAGCGATCATTACTGCCGACATGCTACCGCAGGATGTCGGCTCCATGATTCCTGCAATGCCAAGCGGAAACAACGGCGATCATGTTATGGGTTTACCGCTGCGTGAGGCACGTGAAGTCTTTGAACGCGACTATCTGATTGCACAGATCAGCCGCTTCTCAGGAAATATTTCACGTACGGCGGAGTTTGTCGGCATGGAGCGCTCAGCCTTGCACCGTAAGCTCAAAGCTCTAGGCGTAGGCTGATACATGTCCCGCATTGCCTATGTGAACGGTCAGTATCGCGATATGCGCGATGCGAGCGTAAACATCGAAGATCGCGGCTATCAATTTTCCGATGGCGTCTATGAAGTCTGCGAAATCAGAAATGGCATGATCGTCGATCTGCCAAGGCATACAGTCCGTCTGCAACGTTCACTGCGTGAGTTGCAGATTGCGATGCCGATGCCTTTGACTGCACTGAACATCGTCATGCACGAAGTCGTACGGCGCAATCGTGTCGCCTATGGGATCATTTACTTGCAAGTTACGCGCGGCGTAGCGCGCCGCGATCACGCATTTCCCGCTCACCAGGTCAAACCCAGTGTTGTTGTTACAGCGCGCAGTCTCAGCTTTGAAAAAAATCAAGCCACCGCCGCGCATGGAATAAACGTCATTACCACCCCTGAAAATCGATGGCCGCGCGTGGATATTAAATCGGTGTCGCTGTTGCCGAATGTTCTCGCCAAACAACAGGCACGGGAAAAGGGGGCTTATGAAGCATGGTTTGTCGATCACGATGGGTTTGTGACTGAAGGCTCATCAAGCAATGCCTGGATTGTCACAAAGGATGGATCCGTTGTAACGCGCTCGGCCGATAACGGCATTCTCTCTGGCATCACGCGGGCAGTGCTAATGGACACTCTGGCCGCGCTTCAGATCAAGCTGGAGGAACGCTCCTTTACACCTCAGGAAGCCTATCAAGCTGCCGAGGCTTTTGTTACAGCCTCCAGCCAGATTGTTATGCCAGTGGTCAAAATTGACGGGCACATCATTGGGACCGGGCAGCCAGGCGCGATTTCACGGCGCTTGCGGGAGGAATTTCACCGGTTTTCAGCATTTTCCTGACTTTTGCTGAATTGAAATGTTTCCAGCCGGCGAACTGGCCTTGCTTAACAACTGAGCCTGCCGTTTAATCGCAGGGCAGCATCCAGGAGGGGGGATCTCAAGGGTGCAGGCAGCCAGATCCATGCTCCACAGAGGGTGGGGTCCGGTCCAATAAAAATAAGCACGCAAGACTGCGGGATAAAAACAATGGCGGCAGACCGCGCACAAAATTTACAGGACACCTTTCTTAATCACGTTCGCAAGACCAAAACGCCACTAACGATCTTTCTGGTCAACGGTGTAAAATTGCAGGGCATTGTCACATGGTTTGATAATTTCTGCTTACTGCTCCGGCGCGATGGACATTCGCAGCTTGTTTACAAGCATGCGATTTCCACCATCATGCCCGGTGCACCGATCCAGTTGTTCGAAGGCGGTGAGGACTTACCAGCTTGAGATTGACCTGATTGGAACCCCGGAAATTCGACGGGGGCGCAGACCGTCCGCGGTCGGCGAGGGGGAGTGAAACAGGGCAGGTGCTTGTCATCGGCCCTTATAAACGTATGCGGCGCGGTGACCCCGGCGTCCAAACGATCGATCATGGCATTCGCAATACTACTGCGCGGCTGGAAGAAGCTGTAGGTCTTGCGCGCAGCATCGATCTTACAGTTGCCGAAGCAATCATCGCGCCAGTCGCCAATATCCGGCCAGCAACTTATATTGGTAAGGGCAAGGTCGAGGAATTCATTGGTCTTATCAAAGCGAATAACGTCGGCCTCGTGGTGATGGACTGTGCTTTGTCACCCATCCAGCAACGCAATCTTGAAAAGGAATGGAACGTCAAAGTTATCGACCGGACCGGATTGATTCTTGAAATCTTCGGACGTCGTGCAAAGACGAAAGAGGGTTCGCTTCAGGTCGAGCTTGCACATCTGAACTATCAGCGCAGTCGTCTGGTGCGATCCTGGACACATCTTGAACGACAGCGTGGTGGTTTCGGGTTCCTTGGCGGTCCTGGTGAAACGCAAATCGAAGCCGACCGGCGCTTGATTAGTGAGCGTATTACGCGTCTCGAAAACGATATCAGGAAAGTGCAAGCCACCCGAAGGCTGCATAGGGCCGGACGGCAGCGGGTGCCTTATCGCGTCGTCGCCCTTGTGGGTTATACCAACGCTGGTAAATCAACACTATTTAATCGTCTAACGCGTGCTGACGTGCAAGCCGCCGACATGCTGTTTGCGACTTCGATCCGACACTCCGTGCGCTGACATTGCCGCATGGTGGAAAGGCAATGCTGTCAGATACCGTTGGTTTCATTTCTGATTTGCCTACAATGTTAGTTGCAGCATTTCGTGCCACACTTGAAGAGGTGGTTGAGGCCGATGTTATTCTGCATATCCGAGATATTTCACATGAGGATGCTGAAGCACAACAGCACGATGTCGATGCTATTCTGAATCAGCTCGGTGTCGACCCGAAAGGGGGCCAGCGTATTCTTGAAGTATGGAATAAAATCGATCGCTTCGATCCAAACGAACGTGAGACTTATTCAAATATTGCCGCCCGCCAGCCATCGGACCGTCCATGCTTTCTTGTATCAGCCCAAACCGGCGAGGGGCTCGACACCTTACTGTCAGCCATCGAAGATCGAATTGCTGAAACAAAATCTACGCTCAAATTGAGCATCGATGCATCTGATGGTGCGGGCATCAGCTGGCTGCACAGAAATGCGGAGGTTCTTGCTAAAGATCTTCAGGACGGAAAATTCGTGATGACGGTGCGTGTTGACGAAACCAAACGCGCGCTCACGATCGACAAATTTAGAGCCGTACCGAGCACATCGATCTAACATCAACGATATCGGAAACCAATGTTACTTTGTGTTTTCGCTTGTTTTGGCCTCGTTCCAGAGCGTATCCATTTCTTCCAACGTTGAATTGGATAGGGCGCGTCCGCGCGCGGCAAGAGTCTGCTCGATATAAGCAAAGCGCCGTTCAAATTTGACATTGGTCTTGCGCAACGCAAATTCAGGATCTGCGCCAGCATGACGAGCAAGATTGACTACAGCAAACAGAAGGTCGCCAGTTTCCGACGCAATGTGAGATTGATCGCCACTATCGAGCGCCGACTTAATTTCATCTGCCTCTTCGCGAATTTTATTCAAGACGGCGCGTGGATCATTCCAATCAAATCCAACAGTGGATGCCTTGCGCTGCAATTCAATCGCTCGCGACAATGCAGGTTGGCCATGTTTAACGTCAGCGAGCAAGCCAGATGCTGCAGACATTGATTGTGAATTTCGCGCTGCACGTTCAGTTTTTTCTTCCGCTTTGATGCGATTCCACGACTTTTTTACCTCCATAGGTGTGAGCGTGCCGACTTTGTCACCAAACACGTGCGGATGCCGCCGGATCATTTTACGAGTGATGGCCTCAACGACATCATCAAACGTAAAGGCGTTCTGCTCTTCCGCCATTCGCGCGTGAAAAATAACCTGAAGCAACAGGTCGCCAAGTTCGTCCTTCAGCTCATCAAGATTATTTCGAGCAATGGCATCCGCGACCTCATAGGCTTCCTCGATGGTGTAGGGAGCGATGGTCTCGAATGTCTGCTCCAAATCCCATGGGCAGCCAGTTCGTGGCGTCCGAAGTGCTGCCATAATATCGAGCAGGGAGGAGATGTTGCGGGAAGGTTTCATGATTCCACCGGACAGTTGGTCGTCCGGCGTTATGACGTACTGATGAGCTGTCGCCCAGCTAAATCTGCGTTTATTAGCCCCCGCTGTACCCTCCAATAATGGGCAGAATTTCACCAGTGATGTAGCTGGAGCAGGCAGGCGACGCCAGAAACACAAAAGCGGGAGCAATTTCTTCCGGCTGTGCTGGCCGTTTCATTGGCGTATCGCTGCCAAACTTCGCCACCCGTTCTGCATCTTTGTCAGCCGGATTAAGCGGCGTCCATACAGGTCCTGGCGCGACGGCATTGACTTCGAATACCTCGTGAGATCAGGTGCGTGGCAAGCGATCGCGTAAAAGCATGGATGCCGCCTTTCGTCATTGAGTAGTCGAGCAGATCTTTGTTACCAAGCAAACCAGTCACTGACCCTGTATTGATAATGGCGCTACCCTCTTTGAGGTGAGGTATCGCAGCTTTCGTCATGTGAAAATAGCCATAGAGATTTGTCTTCAGGGTTCGATCAAAATGCTCTTCCGTCAAATCCTCGAAGGAATTGACGTGTTCCTGAAAGGCCGCGTTGTTCACCAAAATATCGATTTCACCAAATGCTTTGATCGTCTCTGAAACCGCATACTCACAAAACTCCGCATCAGCGACATCGCCAGCGATCATGATGCAACGGCGCCCTTCTTTCTCTACTGCTTGTTTGGTTATGCGGGCATCTTCGTGCTCATTCAAATATAGGATGGCTACATCGGCGCCCTCCCGGGCAAACAAAACTGCGACGCTTCGGCCAATTCCGGAATCTGCACCAGTTACTATCGCTACTTTGTCCTTAAGCTTATGCGAACCGAGATAATAAGGTGCGTCGTACATCGGCAGCGGATTCAGCTCTGATTCCTGACCCGGTTTTGGTTGATGCTGCTTCGGAAGCGGCGGGGTCGGATATTGTCTGGCACCAGTTTGTGGGGGACGTGGGCTGCCTTGTTTGCTTTCGCTTCGTTCTCGCTTATCGATTTTAGCTTGAATGTTGCGTTGAGTTTTAGCCGTTGAATTGGCTTCAGCTTCATAAAAACTGGCCTTACGTTTCTGTCCCTGAGATGATCTTGCCATCGGCTTCCTCCCGACATTCAACGATCAACCTCCATGCCCAATACTTGTTCCAGATCAATTGGCCATTACGCTTTCAGGATGCTAAGCCGTTGTCATGACTGGAACCCATTCCAACGACGTCGCACTTGTTCTTTTCTCCGGCGGGCAGGATTCCGCGACCTGTCTCGCGTGGGCCTTGACGCGTTTTGCGCGTGTCGAAACGATTGGCTTTTCCTACGGTCAGCGCCATCTGATCGAGCTGGATTGCCGAACGAAACTTATCGAGGGCATGAAATCTCTCAATCCTGCCTGGGCACATAAGCTAGGTGAAAATCACACGCTGGATATTCCAACGCTGGGCGAGATATCCGATACGGCCCTGACGCGCGATGTGGCGATTGAGATGGGAGAGGGCGGCTTGCCCAATACATTC
Source organism: uncultured Alphaproteobacteria bacterium (assembly GCA_963811795.1). Taxonomy (GTDB): domain Bacteria; phylum Pseudomonadota; class Alphaproteobacteria; order Rhizobiales; family Xanthobacteraceae; genus Afipia. The sequence continues at coordinate 241,742 of CAWESR010000014.1, read as the reverse complement.
GTCCCTGGCCGTAATCTTGTATTCCTCACTTTCGCCGCCGCATTGGCGTGCCGCCGCGGCATCACACATATTGTCGGTGGAATGTGCGAAACCGATTTCTCTGGTTATCCGGATTGCCGCGATGAGACGATCAAGGCACTAAACGTTGCACTCAACCTCGGCATGGCACGTCCATTTGAATTGCACACGCCCTTGATGTGGCTCCACAAGGCGGCCACGTGGGCACTCGCCGACAAGCTCGGCGGTGCAGGGCTGGTTGATCTGATTATTGAGCAGTCGCACACGTGCTACCTTGGAGAACGTGGAGAACGACATGCCTGGGGCTACGGCTGCGGCGAATGTCCTGCCTGCCAATTGAGAGCCAAAGGCTGGCAGGCTTACGCAACACCAGATGGCACGCAGCCATAGGATAATTATCTCACTAGCGAGAATGCAAGCTGGTGAGATAACCAAGATATGGAACAAATCTGTTAGGCGGCTCGACGCGGCACACTTTGCGTCCGTGCATCAGTGTCATCCGATACGCCGACACGATGGCGGTACACCATCTCCCAGCCTTTCCAACCCGTGAAAAGCAATATGCCAACCGCGATCAGCGATAAAATAATGCCTGTTGGCACGATCTCAGCGTTGCCATTGTTGTAACGGATAGACCAATTGTAGAGTTCGATCAAAACGACAACGATATTGCCGCCGGCATGCCACCACACGTCATTCAAAGCGCGGATACGTGGTTCGCCCATAATTTCGATAAAGCCAGTAATCGCGGCGAGAGCTGCCATTATAAGACCTGCGCCCAAAAGGTACATGGCAGCAGTTCCCCATGCATCATTTGAGGTGTTCCAGAAAAACAGATCGCAAACAAACGCCGATACGAAGAAAGCGATCGGAAATGGGATCAACATCGGGTGAAGAGGGTGCTCAGCAATTTTTGCCGTGCTTTTGGGGTTGGACATATCAGCCTCCAATGAAGGGTTTGATTGTGCACAACGCCATCCCGGGAATCAGGTTCCGTTCGCATATGACGGTCTATCTCAATCGCCATGATTTGAAGGTTACGAAGCTACCTTAGATCGGAGGGCCTTAGCTTGATCCCATGCTGATTAGGGCCAAACACCCATGGCATTCCTGTAGCACGGGGTTCCTATGCCCTGGTATCAGAGATTCGCATAAGGTATATTATGGAATATATTATCATAAGTTATCAGGGACATAGACGAAAAATCACTTGATCCACCTGAAAAACATAGTCCTCCTTGCGGTACGGATCAGCTTGATTATCGTTGAGCATACTGCGAGCTGCGGCACCAAATTTTATCGAGGAAATTTATATGAGCGGACAAGGCCAGTACGACATCGGGCTCGACAAAACTGCAGCGAACTTCGTGCCGCTTTCGCCATTAAGCTTTCTCGAGCGCAGCGCGCGTGTCTTTCCAAACCTGACCAGCACTATTTACGAAGGCCGGACCTGCACCTGGGCGGATACATTCGAGCGCAGCAAACTCTTTGCATCGTTCCTTGCGTCCAATGGGATTGGACGTGGCGACACGGTGGCCGCCATGCTTCCAAATGTCCCGGCAATGAACGAATTGCATTTTGCCGTGCCCATGACCGGTGCCGTTCTGAATGCGCTGAACATCCGACTCGACGCCAGCGCGATCGCTTTCATGCTGGATCACGGCGGCGCCAAAATTCTTCTTGTCGACCCTGAGTTTTCAGGGGTGATTTCAGAATCTTTGAGATTTATGAAAGGTCCGAAGCCGCGAGTTATCGATGTGGATGACGCATCATACCCGGACGGACAACGGATCGGCGAAATCGAATACGAGGCCGCGGTCGCATCGGGCGATCCGAACTTTGTCTGGCAGCATCCGCAAGACGAATGGGACGCGATTGCGCTCAGCTACACCTCCGGCACCACGGGAAATCCCAAGGGCGTCGTGACGCATCATCGCGGGGCATACCTCAACGCCATCAGCAATCTTCTCTCCGGCGACATCGGACAGCATCCGGTTTACCTTTGGACTCTACCAATGTTCCACTGCAACGGCTGGTGTTTCCCATGGGCCATTGCTGCTGCGACAGGAGTGAACGTCTGCCTGCGCAAGGTTGATCCAGCCAAGATATTTCAATTGATTAAAACTCACGGCGTCACTCACATGTGCGGAGCGCCGATCGTCTATAACACGCTGATTAATGCGCCGGATGCCCAAAAGAATAAATTTGCAAAACCGATCGCGGGCCTGGTCGCGGGCGCAGCTCCGCCAGTTGCCGTTCTGGAAGGCGCTGAGCGCATTGGCATTAAGCTCACGCACGTCTATGGGCTAACTGAAGTCTATGGTCCCGCCTCTGTCTGTGCCGAACAACCCGGTTGGGACGATTTGCCAGCGGATCAACGCGCGCAGCTCAAACGCCGTCAGGGCGTTCCATATCACCTGCAAGAAGCCGTCACGGTCCTCGATCCAGAAACCATGAAGCCAGTACCGTGTGATGGCGAAACTATCGGCGAAGTGATGTTCCGCGGCAACATCGTGATGAAGGGTTATCTCAAAAACGAAAAGGCCACCAGGGAGGTTTTTGCCGATGGCTGGTTTCATACCGGTGATCTCGGTGTGCTTGATCGGGATGGCTATGTCATCATCAAGGATCGCTCGAAGGACATCATCATCTCTGGCGGTGAGAACATCTCGTCAGTGGAGGTTGAGGATGTTTTATACAAGCATCCGGCAGTATTGTTCGCCGCTGTGGTCGCAAAACCTGATCCCAAATGGGGCGAAGTACCTTGTGCATTCATTGAGCTAAAAGAAAACGCAACCGCGACTGAGACTGAAATCCTAGCTTATTGCAAAAGCGTAATGCCAGGATTTAAAGTACCAAAGGCGGTTGTATTCGGCCCTCTCCCGAAAACCTCGACAGGCAAGATCCAGAAATTCGAGCTACGCAATCAGATGAATTCGGCGAAAGCGATCTCTGCGTGATTGTGAATTTTGCTAAAAAGGAAGAAATAGACTCTAAGCTTCGAGCGTGAGTTGCATCCCGTCGTAAGCAGGAACAACGTGCGACGGCAGCTTGGAGTGCAAAATCCCATAATCAAGATCGGCATGCAGATTTGTCAGCACCGCGCGGCGCGGCTTGAACCGCTCAATCCACGATAGCGCATCGCTAACGCTGAAATGGCTTGGATGCCCGGTATAGCGCAACGCATCAATGATCCAGAGATCGAGATTTTCTAACGCCGCCCAGCTCTCTTCCGGAATATCATTCACATCTGGCGTATAGGCCGCATTGCAAATCCGATATCCAAGCGCCGGGATATTTCCGTGCTGAAGCAGAAGCGCGGACAACGCAATGGAGCCACCCTTCCCTTCGATAACTTGTGTTTCACCAGCTTCAATCCAGTGATGACTCAGGATTGCGGGATAGTCGCTATCAGGCGCTTGCTGAAAACAATATGAAAAACGAAGCAAAACATCCTTCGCCGTTGACCTGTTCATATAAACCGGAATGCGCTGGCGTTGATGCAAGACAACCGAGCGCAAATCATCGATACCATGAGTTTGGTCGGCGTGTTCGTGAGTTGAGGAACACAGCATCCAAATGATCGACATTGGTGTCGATCAACTGTTCACGCAAATCGGGCGATGTATCGATTAGAACTCGCGTGATACCGTATTCATTTTTTCTTTCGACCAGAAGCGAGCAGCGCCTGCGGCGATTTTTCGGATTGTTTGGATCACAGGCACCCCATCCAAGGGCTGGCCGTGGCACTCCTGCGGACGATCCAGACCCTAAAATGGTGAATGTAATCGTCATACTGCTTTGGCATCCGGACGCGATACTTTACTGAACAGCCGAAAGAAATTCTCAGTTGTCTGCCGCGCAATGTCCTCAAGCGAGACGCCGCGCGTCTCTGCCAACACCTTTGCAGTCTCAATCACGAACGACGGCTCGTTGCGTTTGCCGCGATGTTTTCCTGGCGCGAGATAGGGTGCATCGGTTTCAACCATAATACGATCCGCAGGCAGTTCGGCGGCAATGTCGCGGATGGCTTGCGAATTCTTGAATGTGAGAATGCCGGTAAAGGAAACCGAAAGTCCCAACGCGATGGCTTTCATCGCCAGCTCTCGACCTCCAGTATAGCAATGCAAGACCGCGCGGAAAGCTCCCTTGGCCATTTCATCGTCGAGAATTTTTCCGCAATCTACATCTGCTTCACGCGTATGGATCACCAGTGGAAGACCTGTTGCTCGCGCTGCTGCAATGTGGGCGCGGAAGCCTCGTTCTTGTGCTTCACGCGAGCCGTGTTGGTAAAAATAATCCAGCCCCGCCTCCCCGAGAGCCACCACTTTCGGATGCTTCGTTAAGGCAATCAATTCGTCTGCAGAAATACCGTCTTCCTCGTCAGCCTGATGCGGGTGTGTGCCAACCGAGCAATAAACATTTGGATAACGCTCAGCGATGGCTAACAACGCATCGAGACGCCGGACGCGCGTGGAGATAGTAACAATACGATTGATGCCTGCCTCTTCGGCGCGCGCCACAATGGCATCGAGATCATCTTTGAAATCTGGGAAATCGAGATGGCAGTGACTATCGACGAGCATTGACTCTAACCAATTTCGCTTAGGTTGGTTCAACGTAGCGTGGAAATATCGGTGCTGGTGGTGGCAGCTTGGTGCCCGCCTTGATACGTCCACCCTCACCCAATGCCGTGAACATACGATCATTCGCCCCAATACCAAGGATATCGAGCAACTTAGCCGCTGCCTCAGGCATCGCAGGCTGAGCAAGGATTGCAATCTGCCGGATCACTTCAGCTGTGACATAAAGAACAGTCTTCTGTCGCTGGGGATCGGTTTTCGCGAGCGCCCATGGCGCCTCTCCGGCAAAATATCGGTTGGCCTCGGCGACGACCAACCAGATCGCGTTCAGCGCCTGATGGATTTGTTGTGTGGCCATGGCAGTGCGCACCAACGCAAGCATCCCGTCCGCCTGATCGAGAATGGCTTTATCAGATGAACTGAATGCACCTGGCTCCGGCAGCACGCCGTCATATTGCTTGCCGATCATTGATAGCGAACGTTGTGCAAGATTTCCCAAATCGTTGGCGAGGTCCGCATTGGTACGGGCAACGATGGCCTCATGATTGTAATTGCCATCCTGACCAAACGGGACTTCACGCAGGAAGAAATAACGCAGTTGATCGACGCCATATTGATCTGCGAGATTGAATGGATCGACAACATTGCCGACGGATTTCGACATCTTCTCGCCGCGGTTAAATAAAAACCCGTGGGCGTAGACGCGCTTTTGCACCGGAATGCCGGCCGACATTAAGAAAGCCGGCCAGTACACGGCATGAAAGCGGATAATATCCTTGCCGATGATATGCACATCAGCCGGCCAGTAACGCCAGTTCTTGTCGCTTTCATCCGGAAAACCGACGCCGGTGATATAGTTTGTCAACGCATCGACCCACACATACATGACGTGCGCGTCGTCGCCGGGCACTTTCACGCCCCAATCGAAGGTGGTGCGTGAAATCGAAAGGTCTTTCAATCCACTTTTGACAAAACTGACAATCTCATTGCGGCGAGAATCCGGTCCGATGAAATCAGGCTGGCTCTCATAGAGCGCGAGCAATTTGTCTTGATAGGCGGAGAGCCGGAAAAAATAACTTTTCTCCTCGACCCACTCGACCGGCGTACCCTGCGGTCCACGGCGAACCTTGTCATCGCCGACAACCGTTTCATCCTCAGCGTAATAAGCTTCATCGCGCACGGAATACCAGCCAGCATAGCTGTCGAGATAGATGTCGCCATTCTTGGCCATCCGATCCCAGATCGCCTGGCTCGATTTGTGATGTACATCCTCGGATGTGCGGATAAAGCGGTCAAAGGAAACGTTGAGACGTTGATCCATCTCCTTGAAGCGCGCAGCGTTGCGTGTCGCCAAATCCAACGGCGTCATCTTCTCGTTCTGTGCGGTCTGGGTCATCTTTAGACCGTGCTCGTCAGTGCCGGTCAAAAAGAATACATCTTTGCCGTCCAGCCGCTGGAATCGCGCAAGCGCATCGGTGGCAATAGCCTCATAGGCATGACCGATATGCGGCACGCCATTCGGATACGCGATTGCAGTTGTAATGTAGAACGTCGAACGGGACATACTTATTGTATCGCCTTGAGGTGATGAAGAGCTTGGAAATGTCAGGGTATTTTACTGACCAGTATCAGCGCGTCGCCTCTGAAAGCATTCCAAATATCGAAAAAACCAGCGGTTTTCGTTCAAGATTGAATGATTCGGTCTCCCGGGCGGCGCGGGTGATCTTTTCCCATACCTCCGCCAACCGTGCAAGGCGCGGAAGATTAGCTGTAGCACCGGGTGCATGCAGGCGTTCGCTAAGCCAGCGGTCTACCGTATCGACAAAGGCTCTTAAGGCAACCCGGTCATTCAGGCCTAACGCATCCCCAAGCGCGTGGAGCGCTCTAGGATCCACATGAGGCAGTTTCTCCAACAATTCAACAGTACGGCGATGCAGCCCAATCGCTTCACCACCCAGTAATGTCATTGCTTGTGCAACACTTCCCTCTGCAGCCGCAGTGGCCTCGCGTAGCGCAGCATCGCTTTCCCCGATTTGCATCGCTTCAGCAGTGGCCCGCACCACATCGTCAGAACCAAGCGGCCGGAGCGGTAACTTACGGCAACGGGACTGAATGGTTGCGAGGACACGCGCAGGGGCGTGGCTCACCAGAAGAAACAAGGATCGCGCGGGCGGCTCCTCCAAAATCTTGAGCAGAGCATTTGAAGCATTCGCATTAAGTTCATCGACTGTGTCCACAACACAAACACGCCATCCATCGATGGACGACGTGGAACCGAAAAAGGATATCGTTTCCCGCAATTCATCGACCGTAATCACTGTGCGCATGACGCCTTTGTCGTTGGCGGTTCGCTCCAGTATTAATAAGCCCCCATGACTTCCTGCCGCCACTTGCCGTGCAACTGGGTGCCCCTGATCAATCTCCAACGTTGTTGCATTTTGAACAGCCGGCACTGTGTGGTTGGGATGCGCCAGCACGAACCGCGCCATACGGTAAGCCAAAGTCGCCTTGCCAATACCTTGCGCGCCACCAATCAACCAGGCATGAGGAATGCGACCGCTTCGATAGGCATTGAGCAATGTAGCTTCTGCTTCGCGATGACCAAATAGTGATGTTGTTTCACGTGGCGCAGGAATAGCTATTTCAGATTCAAGGACGCGGGCACTCATGTATCATGATCCGCTTTGGTCGTGGTCACTGAGAACAAGTGGTCACGTAATGCACTCCAGATTCTCTCTGCAACGGTCTCAGAATCCGCATTGGCATCGATGAGTGAGCAGCGTTTCGGCTCGCTCGCAGCAACCTCCCGGTAAGCTTGACGTAATCTTTCGTGAAAACTGAAATCCTCCTGCTCGAACCTGTCAGCAGCAATATTGCCACGCCGTTTCATGGCGCGTTGCAGACCAACTGCGACAGGCACATCGAGAATTAAGGTCAAGTCCGGTTTCAAATCACCGATGGTTACCCGCTCCATTGCCTCAATCAACGCAGGATCGACCTTGCCGAGCTTACCTTGATAAACCCGCGTTGAATCCGTGAAGCGGTCGCATAGCACCCACGTTCCCTGCTCAAGTGCAGGTTTGATGACCTGCTGCACATGATCGTCGCGCGCAGCCGCAAACAATAATGATTCCGCATCAGCACCGAATGCCTGGCCCATGCCCGAGAGAAGAACATGACGGATGATTTCCGCTCCCGCTGATCCGCCGGGTTCACGCGTTACAATCGTAGGCAAGTTCGATGCATTGAGGCGATGAGCAAGAATCTTGATTTGCGTTGATTTCCCCGATCCCTCGCCGCCTTCAAATGTGATGAAGCGACCGCGCACGATCTTATGGCCTTTGGTCGACATATTCATTGTCACAACCTTGCCGCGCCGGCACGGAAAAATCCGATGGCAAGCTCGCTGACACCATCGATGGCACGTCGCGCCATTGAGCCACGATCAATGGCATCCGCAGCGAAAACAGGCACCTCAAGTGCGACATTACTGCCTCGCCAGACTTTGAGAACGCCCACGCGCTGACCGGGCTCAATGGGTGCCGCTACCGGTCCGCTATAAAAGACCCGAGCCAGTAATTTGTCGTTGCCGTTTCGTTGCACCAGCAACTCGACAGGCATTGGACTCGTCAATTTTACTGAACTGCTATTGCCTCCGAACACTTTGGCGTAACCAATCGCTTGATCAGCAGCAAACAGTGTCCGCACTTCGAAATTACGAAATCCCCATTCAAGCAGTTTCTTGGCCTCAGCTGCACGGTCATTTGCATCGTCAAGGCCGTTGACCGCAACAATGAGCCGTCTTCCATTCTGGACGGCTGATCCCACCATGCCGTAACCACCCTCTTTCGTGTATCCAGTTTTAAGACCATCGGCGCCTTCGAGGCTCGTCAGCAGCGGATTACGATTTTGCTGGCGGATTTTGTTCCAGGTAAATTCGCGCTCACCAAACAATTTATAAAAGTCCGGATAAGTCAGGATCAAATGACGCGCGAGTTTGCCCAGCTCACGAACTGACATCTTGTTCTCAGGGTTCGGCAGGCCAGTGGGGTTAGCAAAAGTCGATAAGGGAAGCCCGAGTTCGCGGGCGCGTTTTGTCATCAGAACAGTGAATTCGTATTCGCTGCCGGCGATGCCTTCGGCCAGCGCAATACACAGAATCATTGCCGCTCTGAATCAGGGCGCCGTGGAGCAGATCATCGACACTCACGCGGCTATTGATCGCTGCAAACATCGTCGAACCGCCGGACGGCGCACCGCCTCGGCGCCATGCGTTTTCACTGATGCGGTATTCGTCTATCAGTTTGATATCGCCCTTGGTGATCGCGTTGAATACCACCTCAGCGGTCATCAATTTCAGCATGCTTGATGGCGCGCGCAATTGATCCGGATTTTTCTCAAACAGAATACTGCCTGATATCGCATCGATGAGAATCGCGGTGGGAGCTTCGGTATTGTAGCCATCCTCCTTTTTTGCACCCTGCACGCTGTTGTTGGCTGCAAACGCAAGTCCGCTAAAAATCACACTCCCGACCAGCAATACCCACACAAGCGCACGCCATGGATGGCTATGCGTCCGCATAGGCTGTTTGGTGGAAGTGAGTGTCATGCACGATATCCTCAGAAGGTCCCCTTGTAACAGTTGAAATAAATGCAAACAACGTGTGCTTGAAGGGGTACGGCCAACATGGTTTGCAAAACAGGGACATAGCAGCCTATCCTGATCCACTCACCGGACGCACCCTCCCCTCAAAGCAAAGGCAGAAGTGATGCTGTCATCACGAACAATCGCGGCAAATGGCATCGATATTTTTCTGACTGAAGAGGGTTCCGGACCGCTCGTTCTGCTCTGCCACGGCTGGCCAGAATTGTCATATTCATGGCGGCATCAACTGCCGGCCTTAGCTGCGGCAGGTTTTCATGTGGTTGCACCCGACATGCGCGGGTTTGGCCGCACTTCGGCGCCGCTCGACATCAACGCCTACTCCATCTTTGACATCGTCGGCGACATGGTTGCCCTGGTCGCCGCGCTGGGGCAGCAAAAAGCGATTATCATCGGCCACGATTGGGGAGCCCCGGTCGCGTGGCATGCCGCGATGTTCAGGCCTGACGTCTTCACCGCAGTTGGTGGCCTTAGCGTGCCCCCACCCTGGCGTGGACGCGAACGTCCCCTCGACGCGCTCGCCAAAAGCGGCGTCACCAATTTCTACTGGCAATATTTCCAGACACCCGGTGTCGCAGAGGCAGAGTTTGAACGCGATATCGACTACACGTTGCGTTCGATTTCATTTGGCTCGAATGCATCGCTGTTCTTGCAGGAAGGATTTGGCTTCCTGGGCGATCCGGCAAGACCGCGGAAACTCGCGCCTTGGTCCAGCGAATCTGACCATGCGCATGTTGTGGAAAATTACACCAGATCCGGGTTTCGTGGCGGTCTGAACTGGTATCGCAATCTGGATCGCAACTGGGACCTGACCGCGCCATGGCAAGGTGCGCAAATTCATCAACCCTCGATCTTCATCGCAGGCGCTAAGGATGCTGTTGTGACCGGAATTATCGGGGGGAAGCGCGTTGCCGAAATGGATCGCGTTTTACCAAATTTGAAACGCAAACTGATTATCGAGGGTGCGGGCCACTGGATTCAGCAAGAGCGTCCTGCCGAAGTTAATGCGGCTCTGATCGAATTTCTAAAGAATGTAAGGGATTAAAGCAGGCAGCTTATGTTTAGAAACCACGGCCCGAAGCTGCGACCACATTCGCCGATGGATTACCCAGTGTGTAAGGTCGCCCAACAGGCATGGGAACCTCACCGCGAATCGCAGCCTGAGCAGGCGAAATCTCTGGGACGAAAGCCCCTGCAGACGCAATCCTGATTGCTGACGGTACCGGCGCCGGTTCTCCGGTCCGCAGTGTGGCCATAAGCTGCCGATCATCTGAACCTTCCAGCGGGGCCCGACCAACGTATTCTACGCGGACGCGGGCAATTCCGTTATCGTGGAAATCCAACAATTTGGCAGTGGAGTTAGAAACATCGATCAAACGATTGCCGTGATATGGGCCACGGTCATTAACACGCACGACAAGCGACTTCCCATTGGTCAGATTGGTAACCCGGGCATAGCTCGGCAGCGGCATGGTTGGGTGAGCGGCTGTTAGCGAGGTCATGTCAAATATCTCACCATTGGCCGTCAGACGGCCGTGAAATGCGTCCCCATACCAAGAGGCCATGCCTTCGGCCCGATAATTAACGTCCTCCTCCGGCACGTAGGTCTTACCCGCGATGACATAGGGTTTGCCAACGCGATAGGTCCCCCCACCCTTCGGAACGGACTCGCTGAAATCGACCATACGAGGGCTGCTGGAGACGCCATATTGGGGGTCCACAAGCGCGGCAAACTTATCCGATGCGGCACAATTGGCGAGGACCACGCATGTCAACATTATCGCGGTAACGCGGGCGGCTTGCGCCGTCTTGAACATGACCAGATTCCCCATAGCCTCAAATACCATTCCCAGGATCGGCTGCACACCGTGAAATGAGCGGCGAACATTGCTCACACAACATTCTTCTAACTCATTGGGACGCCATCGGAAACGACGGGGCAGCAAAGTGGTAAACCAGAGGTTGCTTTTAGCCTCCGATCTACCGCGTCATGCCAGTCAAATTCTTAGTTTTATCGGCCTGCCTCGACTTGGCAGGATAGCCTGCTATAAGGCGCGTACTTGAGCCGTTAGTGTGACCCAGAGTGCATTGTGCCTGTTCCTGCCAGGGAACGGTTTCGACTAGCGGAATTCAACGGTTGGGAGGGGTGGCCGAGTGGTTTAAGGCACCGGTCTTGAAAACCGGCGTGCCTGCAAGGGCACCGTGGGTTCGAATCCCACCCCCTCCGCCATCATTTTACAAAATTCTTAAGGTTGGATATCCGGCTCTACAAGCTTGGCTAGGTATTGCAGCGATTGTTGCCAACCGAGATAGCAGGACTCTACGGGAATGATCTCCGGCAGATTTTCCTGGATTATGATGATGTCGGTCCCGCAGAACACTTCTTTGAGAGTAACAGTGACTACGATTTCGCCAGGCAAATTGGGATCATCGAATTGATCCGTGTATTTTAATCGCTGACCCGGCACAAGCTCAAGAAACTCACCGCCAAAACTATGCGCGGCACCTGTTGTAAAATTTGTAAAGGACATACGAAATGTCCCGCCAATTTTAGCATCCAGATGATGCACGGTGCAGGTGAAACCATCTGGCGGCAACCAGCGGGACATGGCATCCGCCTCTATGAATGCGCGATAGACTTTTTCTGGTTTGGCCAACAAGACCCGATGGAGTTTAACGGTATTTCCCATACATCCAGTCCTTCTACAGCGGTGGTGATTTTAATCCCCGCAATCCTCTGAGCAAAACATCCTACGCGTAAAAACTTCCAAGCATACATACGCAAATCCCGGTCAGGAGGCTGAAACCTGAATGCTGGGTTAGCGATAGCCGAATACCTCTGAACTCCGAACCAATTCAAGCGTTGGATGAAGAGGCACAGTAATAGGGGTGCCTATATGGAGAACCCCATAGATGCGCATTGCCCAGGTGGCCCCATTGGTAGAGGCAGTTCCTCCCAAGCTTTACGGTGGCACTGAAAGAGTGGTCTCCTGGTTGACTGAGGAACTTGTTGCCCAGGGTCATGACGTCACTTTGTTCGCAAGCGGAGACTCGCGAACTTCCGCGACTTTAGTTCCAGCCATCCCTAAGGGACTCCGTTTATCCGGCATCTATGATCACACTGCGAACACATTGATCATGCTTGAGCATATTCGAAAGCGTGCTGATGACTTTGACATCATCCATTTCCATGTGGACCTGCTGCAATTTCCATTGTTTCAGGACCTCTTCCAAAAATGTGTGACGACGCTGCATGGGCGGCTCGACATGCCGGACTTATGTTCGATCTTTCAATTGTTTCCAGGCATGCCGCTGGTCTCAATCTCAAACAATCAACGTTCTCCAATGCCACCGGCTCTCAATTGGGTTTCAACTATACATCACGGCCTTCCTTCTAACTTTTGTTCCTTCAGCCCGCGCGATGCCGGTTATCTTGCCTTTCTCGGCCGTATCGCAGAGGAAAAGCGACCAGACCGCGCAATCGAGATTGCGAAGCGAAGTGGCGTTCCTTTGAAAATCGCCGCCAAGATCGAGCCGACAGATCGGGGATATTTCACTGATATAATTAAACCATTGCTTGATCATCCTCTTGTCGAATTTGTCGGCGAAATAGGAGACCATGAAAAAAGCGAATTCCTTGGCGGAGCCTTGGCCCTACTCTTTCCGATCGAATGGCCAGAACCATTTGGTCTGGTCATGATTGAGGCGATGGCAACGGGTACTCCCGTAATTGCCTGGCGCAGAGGTTCTGTCCCCGAAATTGTTGACCAGGGCATCACTGGGGTAGCGGTCGATTCGATCGATGACGCACTACAAGCGATTAAGCATGTGCGAAGCATGAGCAGATTTAGTGTCCGACAAAGATTCGAAATGCGCTTTACAGCGTCGCGCATGGCACAGAAGTATCTGGCTGTTTATCAGCGTATTTTGGGTCAGCCTGCGAAACGAGCCTTTGAGCGGAAAATCGCTGGAGCCGAAATTATTGAAAACGTGTCTGGTTCGGCATCTCCGCTTCTCGGCTCCTCCATGAAGACAAATGGGATTGCGACTGCCAAGCAGGACCGCACGTGAACGATAGAACGACATCGATGCCGGATTTCATCGGATCTCTTTCACAAAAGGCTGCCGACCCAGGCAGCCAAAATTTATGGTCGGAATACGAAATCGAGGCGAAGACCTCGCTTGCGGATCGCGCTCTTAGAAATCTTAAATATGGCGACGCGTTTGCGGTGCTGGACAGCTATGGTGATATTGGAACAAGCCCCGATACTGCCGAAGGACTATTCTATAAAGACACCCGCTTCCTCTCCCATTTTGAATTGCGACTTCATGGCAGGCGACCCTTACTGCTTAGCTCAACTGTTCATGAGGACAAAGCAGCTCTGACTGTGGAATTGACAAATCCCGATGTGCAGCTCGGAGAAAATGACAAACTTGAACGCGATACCATCTTCATACATCGGACGAAATTTCTTTGGCGCTCGATGTGCTATGAGCGTATCAACATCAAGAATTTCGGCGCCCTCCGCCGCCGTTTGCGGATAGATTTTTTGTTCGATGCGGATTTCCGCGATCTTTTTGAGGTGCGAGGGACAAGGCGCATCCACCATGGAACCACGAAAGCTCATGTTATAGGGCCGCAATCAATTGAATTCCGGTATCTCGGCCTTGATGAAATCGAACGCCGAACGACGCTGCAGTTCGATCCTGCGCCTGCTGCCCTCTATCCAAATCGTTCGACAATTGAAGTGGAGCTTGCACCCAACGAACAGGTGCCCCTTTTCGTGACGACCACATTCTCTAATACCGAGGCGAAGCAGAAATCCCCTATGGATTTCCTATACGCTTATCGGGAGATGCGCAGGGCAAGGCGTCGCGCCACGGCGAGTATCGCGACGGTCACCGGATCGAATGAATCCTTTAACGCTGTCGTCTGCCGCGCAACCTCAGATACATACACGCTAGTCACCAGAAATGAGCTGGGGCCTTATCCTTATGCGGGAATACCCTGGTTCAACACTATCTTTGGGCGCGATGGCATTATCACGGCCATGCTTATGCTGTGGGTAGATCCATCAATTGCCAAGGGGGTTTTGCGGACACTTGCTGCAACTCAAGCAACATCAATTGACAATCGGTCAGATGCGCAGCCCGGAAAAATTTTACATGAGATGCGGCATGGCGAAATGGCCAACCTGCGCGAGGTTCCTTTCGGCCGATATTATGGCACGGTGGATGCAACACCTCTCTTCATCATGCTGGCGGGGATGTATTTCGACAGAACCGGAGATCTCCAGCTGATCAAAGAGGTTTGGCCGCCGATCTGCGCGGCACTGCAGTGGATCGATGAATATGGGGACATGGATCGTGACGGTTTTGTGGAATACGCGCGAGCTGAAGAGAGTGGACTTGTCAATCAAGGCTGGAAGGACTTACACGATGCGATATTCCACGCAGATGGAACTGGAGCTTCAGGGCCGATTGCCCTCTGCGAGGTGCAAGGCTACGTTTTCTGCGCCAAGCAGCATGCTTCGCGTATGGCCAATCATCTCGGTTTTGATGAAATGGGATTAAAACTGTCGCACGAAGCCGAACAGCTGCGCCAGAATTTCGAAGCTGCGTTCTGGTGCGATGACATCGGGACCTACGCGATCGCGCTCGACGGGAAGAAGCGACCTTGCCGGGTTCTGGCATCGAACGCAGGCCACGCACTTTTTGCCGGCATCACATCACCAGACCGGGCATGCAGAGTTGCGGCTGAACTAATGGCACCAAATGCTTTCAGTGGCTGGGGGGTTCGCACACTGGCGGCCAGCCAACCCCATTACAATCCCATGTCGTACCATAATGGTTCAGTATGGCCGCACGATAATGCTCTCATTGCAATCGGCTTTGCACGCTATGGCCTGAAGCGCGAAGCATCCCGCATTTTTGCCTCCTTGTTCGATGCTGCAAGGCATCAAGACTTGTGTCGTCTGCCAGAGTTATTTTGCGGATTCACACGGCGGCCATACCGAGCTCCAACGCCCTATCCAGTAGCCTGCTCGCCTCAAGCTTGGGCGTCTGCGGCGGTTTTCGGTCTGCTCAGCGCTTCTCTGGGTTTGGAATTGCTTCACGAACAAGATGAGATTCGATTTCGAGATCCTGTCATGCCGGATTTTCTAGAGGAGATAATAATCCGAAACCTGACACTTGGTCCCTCTCGCGCTGATATTCGATTTCATCGATACGATCACGATGTCACTTTCAACGTATTGTCACGCAGCGGTAGCAGCAAGATTTCTTTACGGAAATAGATAGCAATACGCTGTCATCAATCCGATGAGGGTAACCGTCTCATTGTAAACTCAATCAGATCGCCCGGCAGTTCACGCCAGCTCTCGACTTCAGACATGTAAGCCTGCTTGGGATATTGATCGAAAAAAGAGCGCGCTGTCTTCCGCGCCTGCGCACGTGGCTCGGTAAATGTTTGCCGAATATAACCATCATCGCCACTCAAACGCCTGCGATCCCGCCGTTCAGCTATCCTATTCGATAACTCACGAGGCCCTGACATCTTACCCTCGATTTAGTGGGTGTATTGTCAGCATCCTTTGCAGATGCTTTTGATTTTTGCATCTAATGCTTTGTCCTGAGCATCAACTGCGGCATTGCCTGTACCTACACTATTCGTGCCAGACGGATTTGAGCCACGGACGGTGAAGGCAGCTTGGAAGCATTCCCTACGCACTAGGATCATTGGTTGCATTATTGAGGCCGCCTGAGTTAGCCGGTCCAGAAGGAATGCCGCTGGTCGCAGCGCTTCCAGCACCAATGGACCCTGCAGCCGGAGAACCCACAGAACTGCTGCTACCAGCCGATCCGCCTCCGCCACTTGAGCCCTGAGCTAAGCTTACAGTTGGGATTGATGCAGCGAGGAAAGCAAGAATAAACATATGCGATTTCGACATCGAAAACTCCCTTCGAAAGAAAACTCCTTCGAAACTCCTAAACAGATACACAGCGCTCTAGTTCCAGAGATATCGATTGTACAACGAATGCACTTTTGGAACTCTTTGTTCACCCCACAATTGATTTGCGTATCGCCTGTCAAACACTGGGAGAACACAAATGGACAGAGCAGGAGATTATAGATCAGGAGACTTACGAGCCGAGATCACGGAACTCTCCGAGATGACGGAACTTTCTTTATCCGGAATCTGCTGGTCTTCGGTTATCGCGGGAGCGATTGCCGCACTTGCATTGACGCTTGTGCTGCTATGGCTCGGAACGGGGATGGGATTTACCGTGGTTTCGCCCTGGGGCGACGATGCCGGTGTTTCTGCTAAGACTTTTAAATATGGGACTGCTGTATATTTGGCAGTCGTGACTTTAATATCCTCGGCGGTCGGAGGGTACATTGCTGGCCGGCTCAGGACACGCTGGACGGGCGTTCATAGTGATGAAGTTTACTTCCGCGATACCGTCAATGGTTTTCTTAGCTGGGCCATTGCCACGATCATAGGCGCTTTGTTGCTAAGCACGGTAGCTAGTTCCATTATCGGAAGCACTGCAAGTGGATTAACGCAGGCGGCGGGCACAGCAGCTGCGCAGTCGGCAGGTCCAGTGGCCGGATACGTGGACCAACTTTTGCGTTCTGATCAATCTACGACAGTAGGTCAGTCGGGCGGGCAATCGGGCGGTTCTGATGACATTCGGTCAGAGCTGATGCGCTTGTTGTCTTCAAGTTTTGGAAGTGGGCAGGATGTTCAATCAGTAGACCGCACTTACATTGCTCAAATTGTTGCACGGCGGACCGGATTAAATCAGGCTGAGGCAGAGAAACGTGTCAATGATGTCACGACACAGGCAAAGTCGGCTCTGGACACCGCTCGGAGCGCGGCAGCCCAATTGGCTTTTGGAGTGACTATCGCACTGCTAATTGGCGCATTATCAGCCAGTATTGCTGCGGCGATGGCTGGCAAACGAATGGATCGTAATTGGCAATCAGTTAGATAAAACAAAAACTCCATCCAGGTGCCGTCACTAAAGCTCGGCACTTGGATGGAGTGAGTTAATAAACCAAGGTAATTGAGTGGATAGATGAGTTAACGCCCACCTCCACCCCCGGCTCCTCCGCCAGCTCCGCCACCAGCACCGCCGGCTCCGGCACCACCAGCTCCCGAACCAGCACCGCCAGCTCCAGCTCCACCAGCTCCCGAGCCAGCACCACCTGAGCCACTTCCTGATGCGCCAGAACCATCTCCACCACCACCTGATCCTGTGGTTTGGCTTGCCCCTGGGACTGTCGTGTTAGGGGAAGTACTTGGTGAACTACCGCCCGCAGTTGGGTTGCCCGGAACCGCCCTTTCCCTCGCCATGTCGTCCTTCAACTTCTTATCCATTGAAGGTGACTGGGCCCAAGCAAGCGAAGTGCTTGCCACCATAACGCTCGCAAAGATTGCAATTGTTTTCCTCATTTGATCCTCTCCCTATTAGGTACTGAATCAATGAGCTTTGCTTGCGTCTGTTCCCGAGCGGAGGCTATTTTTAGTGGGAAGTCGCCGTTGACAAAATCTGAGTTCCGAAACGAACAGTTTTGCATCGATCTATTTATTGAACGCCATATCGACACATCTGAGGACATCAGGTGCAACACCGACATTTAGCAGGATGCAGCCCCTCGCCTTTAGTTTAGTGTTGTCGCTCACCCAGATTGCCGTACCACCTGGGCCGAAAAACGCATTTGTATTCGGCGAGTTGGTTTCCGTGGCATCGAAGGAGTAACCTGAGTCATCCGTAAATATGCGAGCCTTCAAAAGGCACGCGCCATCGGTATCGACTTTTAAGACTGCCTTGTTGTCGCGCGTAACAGCAACACTAACCTGGCAGCGATAAAACTCCGAAGTCCGGCTATTGAAGATATAAGCATATGATTTGCAGTTGATGTTTTGCAATTTACCTGCAGTGAGACCACGGCTGCACGCGATCCGCTGATTATTGCTTAGCTTCATCTCATCTGCGGCAAAAGATTCAGATGCAAATGCTATACAGGAAAATGCGAAAAATATTAAAACTGCCAAGCGATCCATTTACATGCCCTTACTTTGTCTAGCTTCCTCGAATGAACGTACAGTAATGCAATCAACGCACCGCCGCCGCTTGCAATCGGAAATCTTCCACAATTTGACGCACCTTTTCGCCTCCTCCGCCGGATTGCGCAGCTTCACGCGCACGCGCAATTGCATCAGCTAAATTGGAGAGCTGCAGGGTTCCATCGCAAGTTGGTTTGACCAGACCATTGATAATAACATTCCAGCTTGCAATGGCGCTTTGATAATTGGCACCATGCCCCTTGATGAGGGAGGCGGTTTGAACAATTTCCGACGTTGCCTCAGGACATTTTACGAGACTGCGTTCAATCATATGAAGCCAGCGCTCGACCCAACTCCTCTCCTGTACATATCTTTGTGAATGTCGCCGTACCAGCCGCAACATTACCCAACCTTTTAAGCGAAAACGTGAAAAGCCGGTTGCAGCACTAAAGTGCAAGGTGACGGTTCGGTGAGCTAATCGTAAACGTGTGAGAAAACCGGATGCAAGCCCCGCAATAGAGGGAGGCATAATAGCAACAATCTCATCCCAGCGAAATTTCTCAACGCGGGTGCTTGCCTCAGCAAGTGTCATTTGCGCAATCCGAATCGGATCTTCGTAAAGCATTCGTGCGGCAAGCAAACCCGCAATATCGCGAAACAGCGTGGGGGATATTCTAAGCGTTCCCATAAAACGCGTCAGACGATCAAGGTAAAGCAGCGCATAATTCGGATCCTGATAATCAATCAGGGAATGGACGGCATCGCTCACAACCGGCACGACTTCAGCAGGCAATAGCTGCGACAGTCTCTTCAGTTCGTTTTTCGCAACCCAAGGATTTCTAGCTTCTTCACCGAAGTATCGCTCCTTGAGCAATCGTAACGGTGACGTCAAAATCTTCACGACTGCGATGCCTGTGTGCCCGCCGCCAATTGCGCTTCAAGTGTGCTGACATTCTGAAAAAGCCGCGCACTGACCAGTCGGAGAAAATAAAACCCAAAAGCCGGATTCTGAACGTAAAGTTCTTGAACCTTCTGATAGGTCACGCAAAGCACCAAGCCATCTTCGGTACATTCCAGCGTCTGGGTGCGTTTGTTCGAGGGAGACAACATCCCAAGCTCACCAACAATGATTCCAACGGGGAGCTCAATTCCGGATTCAACCAGCTGAAATCTGCCGCTGACGATATAAAACATCTCCTCGGCTTTCTCGTGCTTGTAAAACAGAACATCGCCAGCCTTGCATTTTCGCTCTGTCATAAACGGCTTGAGCCACGCCATCGACAGATCACTGTTGACTGACTTTTTAACGTTACGCACCAATTGTAACATTTCCCGTAAACGATAGACGTTCAGTGGAAGCAGAATAAGGTGCAACGCTACAATCGGGTAATGGTGCTGCGGTAACGCGTAAGCAATCAAAACAACATTGGAGAGGATGCCGAAAATACGAAGCGAAATCATTGTCCGCATCGTGTACCCAGCCACAACGAACGCTGAAGCGACTAGACCGCCAGCGCCGGATACCAGTCCTGACATGTCCATAGGAGCCAACCTGTTTTGCTAATATAGAACCAACTGAATATTATGACTGCAATCGCAATAACCATCCATCAACACAGATCGCCATTAGATGACGATGGTCAATCCTTCACGCGCTACGATTGTTCCTGGCCGCGCCTTTTCGGCAGCAACAGCAATTTTCTCCATCATGACGTCAGTATGATCGGGATCGTGATGAAAGAGACACAACTTCCCAGCGCCCGCCTGATTGGCCAGCCGCACCGTTTGTTGCCAGCTTGAATGACCCCAGCCAGCATGTAGTGGCAATTCTTTGTCAGTGTACGTTGCATCAATGATGACAAGATCTGCGTCATGAACAAGCGTCAATAGTTCAGGATTGAAGGATTTTTCATCAAGCTCAACATCAGTAATGTAGGCAACAGAGCGGCCCGCATATTCGATGCGATAACCGGTGGCGCCGCCTGGGTGATTCAATTTTGCGGTTCGCACAACAATGCCAGAGCGAGGTTGTAGGGCTTCACCAGCATTGAAGTCGCTGAACGTCACTTTTGAGTGCAGCGTCTCGATATCGACCGGAAATAGCGGATGGCTCATCAGCTTGTGGATCCCCACCTTGATACCGCCCACCGAGTGCATGTTCCCGGCCCAAAGATGAATACGATTTTTCTCTTCGAATATTGGAGAAAAAAATGGCAGACCAATTACATGATCGATATGGCAATGGCTGAGAAATAAATCTGCGTCGATCGTGTTCGTTGTTTTTGAAAGTTCATTTCCCAGCTCACGAAGGCCTGACCCTGCATCAAAAATCAGAAGACTTTCACCGCAGCGGATTTCGACACAGGCTGTGTTGCCGCCAAACCGAATGGTGTCCGGCCCGGGACAAGGAATGCTGCCGCGTACACCCCAAAATTTTACAGACATTGAATTGAGTGTCATCGAGAGCAATCCAACAAATGGACCATCACTGCACTGCAGTATACACGTGACCCATTAATCTCCACCCTCAGGGCACGCTTCCAAGCAAAGAATTTGCTGGCGAAATTTCACGACTTGCTTTTGTTAGCCTTGAATGCCGCGTAACGAGCCTTGGTCTCATCGTTCATTGGATAGAGGCCGGGCAAGGATGCCCCAGCATTGACCTCATTAACAATCCATCCCTCCATACCTTCCTGTTCCGGCCCTTCAGCAAGCACATGAGCGAGCAAGGCTTGTGGGATCAAGACTGCGCCATCCTGATCAGCCACGATCACATCGTCAGGAAACACTGCCACACCACCACATCCGATTGGCTCACCCCAACTCACAAATGTAAGACCGGCCACCGATGGCGGCGCAGCCGCGCCATTGCACCAGACCGGGAGACCTGTTCCAAGCACTCCTTCCAGGTCACGTACGACACCATCCGTGACCAGCGCAGTAACTCCACGCTTAGCCATGCGAGCACAAAGAATATCCCCAAAAATACCTGCATCGATCACGCCCATAGCGTCGACGACGGCAATACACCCAGCAGGCATTGCCTCAATGGCGGTACGGGTGGAAATTGGCTTGGACCATGACTCTGGGGTCGCCAAATCTTCACGTGCAGGCACAAACCGCAACGTGAACGCCGGACCTACAAGGCGCTCCTGACCAGGCCGCAGCGGACGCGACCCGCGAAGCCAGATATTGCGCAATCCCTTTTTGAGAAGCACGGTTGTGATTGTTGCAGTTGATACGCTTTTAAGCGTCTCGATGACCTGAGGGGGTAATGACATGGAAATAAGCTCCGGAGAGTGAGTACCCGCACGTTCTTACGAAAGCGCGGCATCGCGTCAAGTCACCACAAAAGAAGCTGCCCATCTCCCCTTGCACATTGCTATTCCTGCAGGAGTATTAGACAAATGCTAGGATTCCGCATGGCTTTTTGTCCGCGAGCCTGTCAGGTCCATGATGGCTGCAGCACTCACTTCACTCCGAGATCCTGCCATGCGGGGACACCGCACTGGCAGTCGAATTTGGCCAGACCATCGATACAACAATAAACCGTCAGGTGCTGGCGCTGGACCGCGCCGTGGCTGAAGCAGCCATCCCTGGGGTGTCAGAAACCGTCCCGACCTATCGCTCGCTGCTGGTTCATTACGATCCAGACTCAGATTGGATTCGACGCACTTGCGCAAAAAGTGACCGCATTAGCGCAACAGCCAGTCCCGCCGATAACAAATGTGCGTCGCTGGCGCGTTCCTGTCGTTTATGGCCGTGCACATGGCATCGACCTCGACGAGGTCGCAAGAACGCATAACATTTCCACGCAAGACGTTATCACGCGCCATACAAGCGGCGATTATTTCGTTGCAATGATCGGATTTACGCCAGGATTTGCCTATTTAAGCGGGCTCGATCCATCAATCGCAACTCCGAGACGACAAAATCCACGCACGCTGACACCTCCAGGTACTATTTCAATAGGAGGGCTCCAGGCCGGCATACAATGCCTCGCATCGCCTAGTGGGTGGCATCTGTTGGGGCAAACACCGGTACGGACATTCCATCCGCAACGTAACCCGGTTTTTTTGATGGAGCCGGGTGACCGTGTCAGTTTTTACGCGATTGACGTCAGCGAATTTACGGCTCTCGATCGTGCAGCAGAGCGCGGTGAGATTGTCGCAGAGCTTGCAACATCATGAGTAAACTTGCTGTCATGGAAATTGGACCAGCCACATCCATCCAGGATGCCGGCAGGTTTGGCACTCAACGGTACGGTCTTCCCCCAAGCGGCGCGATGGATCGATTTTCGCTGGCTGTGGCCAATACACTGGTCGGAAATGCGCCCTTCGATGCTGCCATTGAGATTGGACCAATCGGCGCAACATTTATGGCGCGCGATGGCACACTTCGCATCGCACTGTCAGGCGCGGCTCGACAGGTGGAAATTACCGGTCGCAAATTGCAACTCAATGAAACAGCCCTAATTGCTGAAGGTGAAAGTTTGAAAGTGGGCCCGGCCCGCGTTGGTGTTTTCAGTTATTTAGCACTTGAGGGTGGCATTGCTGGTGAACGAATATTTGACAGCCTCTCTGTCAATGCGCGTGCAGGCCTCGGCAGCCCCTTTCCACGCATGCTGCAAAACGAAGATGAACTGACAGTCAAATCAGCACAGCCTGTACGCAATGAGCGGAAGCTGGATGTTCCTATGTTATCAGACGATGCAGTCCGCGTTGTGATGGGTCCGCAGGATGATGAATTTGGAGCAGCTCGCGATATTCTATTGAAAAGTGAATGGCGAATATCCGCAACGAGTGACCGAATGGGATATCGTCTGGAAGGACCACAATTATCTCATGAAGGCGGTCACAACATCGTCTCTGACGGCACCGTCAATGGCAGCATCCAAGTGCCGGGCAATGGTCAGCCTATCGTGCTGATGATGGATCGTGGGACGACGGGTGGATATCCCAAGATCGCAACCGTTATCAGTGCGGACATCGGGCGCTTTGCACAGAAGCAGGCTGGCAGCATGGTTCGCTTCAAAGCTATCAGCATTATTGAGGCACAAACTGAAGCACGCCGTCTGGCGGAATTGCTACTGTCCCTGCCCGGTCGCGTGCACGATGCCGGCGGAACGCATTTCAATATGACAGAACTCCAGAATGCAAATGTTGCAGGTGTAGCGATCAACGCCATCGACGCAGCGACGTGGCAAACCCAGCCTGCCGCAAAATCTCAAGGCACGCCCTCGCCAATCCAAAAGGAATAAACAACACGATGACCATCGATCTCAATTGCGATCTTGGTGAAGGTTTCGGTGCATGGAACATGGGTAACGACGATGCCATGCTCGGTCTTGCCACCAGCGTCAACATTGCCTGCGGTTTCCATGCTGGTGACTCAGACATCATGTTCAATACAGCGAAACTCGCGAAAGAACGCAACGTCAGCATCGGTGCCCACCCCGGGTATCGCGATCTTCATGGTTTCGGTCGGCGGCCTGTTCCAGGCCTGACATCGTCGGAAATCGAAACAATGATCGCCTATCAGATTGGCGCGTTACAAGCCATCGCCGCGCTTGCCGGTCATAGGGTCACTCATGTGAAGGCTCACGGCGCACTTTCAAATGTCGGCTGTGTTGATGATATGACCGCACGCGCTATCGCCTCCGCCATCAAAGCCGTTGATCGTGAATTGTATTTCGTCGTGTTGCCAAATACTGCGTTAGTGCGCGCCGGAGAGGCAGCGGGACTGAAACTGATTTATGAAGTTTTTGCTGATCGCGCTTACGAGGATGATGCCTCACTGGTGTCGCGCAGTAAGCCGGGTGCGGTGTTGCATGATGCAAAAACCATCGCAGATCGTGTGATGCGAATGGTCGAAGATCGAACCATTGTCTCTATCTCGGGCAAGACGATCAAAGTGAACGTCGACACAGTCTGCATCCATGGCGATACACCAGGGGCTG
Organism: uncultured Alphaproteobacteria bacterium; assembly: GCA_963811795.1. Taxonomy (GTDB): domain Bacteria; phylum Pseudomonadota; class Alphaproteobacteria; order Rhizobiales; family Xanthobacteraceae; genus Afipia. Next base: position 217,445 of record CAWESR010000014.1, on the reverse strand, counting down.
TCGATATCGCACGCGCTGTGCGTCAAACGCTCGACCACAAGGGCATCAAGGTCGCGCCATTCAGCGCGCGAATTTAGCAACAGGTTTGGAAATATCCTCGACGCGTAAGACTAAAATCATCATTTAAAAAGGGTGAAAAGAAAGCGTGCCAAAAACAATCCCGACGATCAATGCAAATGCCCCATAAACGGCGAGCGTTTGGACACGATCCGTATTTGCCTCAGAAGAATGGGCATTTGTATAGATATCGGCTTGTGTCATGATTTTACGCATCTCGATCTCCTGGATCATTACGCGCACAATTGAAGCCTCTGGCTTCCGGTTACAAGTCCGTCGATGAAAAGACGATATTTTAGCTGGCTATTGTACTGGGAGAGAGGAATTTTCTCTCAATTACTGGGCCGATAAAGGTTCTATTTTCAGAACAACATCGATTAACCTCCATAAATCTTGAATTTGTACAGGATTGAGGATAGCTCCTGCTCTCTTGAACAGGCAAAAACCATGAAATCAGGGCACAGCCCCAAAAGTCAGTTTTGTATCGCTGGGGTGCCCCAAGGCTCTGGTCGATTCCGAACGCATCATCACGCGATTGCGCGCAGAAGGTTATGAGCTCGCGCGCAAGCACGATGGCGCGGATATCGTAATCGTCAACACCTGCGGATTTCTCGACAGCGCCAAGCAGGAATCGCTTGGGGCCATCGGCGCAAGCGATAGCTGAGAACGGCAAGGTCATTGTCACCGGCTGCATGGGCGCAGAACCGGAGCAAATCGAAAAAGCCTATCCCAACGTGCTATCGATTACCGGTCCACAACAGTATGAAAGTGTACTGGACGCCGTACACCGTGCATTACCGCCGCTGCATAACCCTCATATCGATCTGGTGCCACCTCAGGGCATCAAGCTGACACCACGGCATTACGCCTATCTGAAGATATCGGAAGGCTGCAACAATCGTTGCACGTTCTGCATCATTCCCAAGCTGCGCGGCGATCTGGTTTCACGTCCCGCGAATGATGTTCTGCTTGAAGCAGAAAAACTCGTCACTGTCGGCGTGAAAGAGTTGTTGGTGATATCGCAGGATACATCCGCTTATGGCATCGATCTGAAGTATGCAGCCAGCAACTGGAAGGATCGTGAGGTACGTGCGAGGTTCCTCGACCTCTCGCGCGAACTTGGTGAACTCGGTGCCTGGGTGCGGTTGCAATATGTCTACCCATACCCGCATGTCGATGAGATCATCGATCTAATGACATCGGGAAAGATTTTGCCCTATCTCGATATTCCTTTTCAGCACGCAAGCCCGGAAGTGTTGAAGCAGATGCGTCGTCCGGCGGCGCAGGATAAGACCCTTGCCCGCATCAAGGCGTGGCGCGAGCAATGTCCCGATCTCACCTTGCGTTCGACATTCATCGTCGGATTTCCCGGTGAAACAGATTCCGATTTCCAATATTTGCTTGATTGGCTTGATGAAGCACAAATCGACCGTGTCGGTTGCTTCAAATATGAACCTGTCGCAGGTGCAACTTCAAACGCACTCGCTCATTCCGTGCCCGAAGAGATCAAATTGACACGCTGGAATGCGCTGATGGCGCGCCAGCAGAAAATCTCGGCGCAACGCCTCAAGCGGAAAGTCGGCACTCGGCAGCAGATTATTATCGATGAAATCGGACCAACAGTATCGAAAGGGCGCTCAAAGGCTGACGCCCCACAAATCGATGGGTCGGTCTATGTGTCAAGCAAGCGCCCGCTCAAGGTGGGCGACCTAGTCAATGTAAAGATCGAACGCTCCGATCAGTACGACCTGCATGGCAGCGTCGTAGGATTCTGATTGTAGCGTACCCACCCTACCCTAAGGCTTCAGGATTGACGCACCTGTCGTCATGCGGCTTTCCAGATCGATGTGTGCTTTCTGGGCATCCTTCAAAGCATAGGCATGATTGATCGGGACATGCAGTGTCCCGCCGATAACTGCCGCGAACAATGCGTCCGCTCCCTCGATCAACTCTTTCCGAGTGCCGACATAATCATTCAATTTCGGACGCGTTGCGAACAACGAACCGTGAGTATTCAGTTCTGCCAATGAAAAAGGCGGGACTGGCCCAGATGCATTTCCAAAACTCACGAACAAGCCACGTGGCTTCAGGCAGGACAAGGATCCCGGGAACGTGTCCCTGCCAACACCATCGTAAACAACGTCACACAATTCACCGCGGCTAATTTGCTTCACCCGTGCAGCAAAATCTTCTTCCTTGTAAAGGATCACGTGATCGCAGCCATTGGCGAGCGCAAGCTCCGCTTTGGCTTTGGAGCCAACGGTGCCGATGACATTAGCACCTAATGCCTTCGCCCACTGGCACGCCAACAATCCGACCCCGCCAGCAGCGGCATGAACCAGAACGCGATGTCCTGCTTCGACCTTAAAGGTCTTGTGCAAGAGATAGTAGACGGTGAGCCCCTTCAACATCAGCACCGCCGCCTGTTCATACGTAATATGGTCAGGCAGCTTGACGAGTTTATCGGCAGGCACATTGCGCTCGGTCGCGTAAGCACCAAGATTGACATAATACGCCACACGATCGCCGGGGTGAAAGTTGGTAACTCCAGGGCCAACCGATACCACCTCACCAGAGGCCTCGTTGCCCACAGTAAACGGCAAGTTCGGCGCTTTGTAGAGACCGGTGCGGTAATAGACATCGATGAAGTTCAGCCCGATAGCATGCTGACGTATCCGGACTTCACCGCTTTCGGGAGCATGTACATCCACATCTTCATAAGTGAGCACTTCAGGCCCACCAACCTGATGCACACGCACAGCCTTCGACATCGTCATACTCCTTTAATCATTCAAATTATTTTTTCCAACGAAGTCCATTGAACAAAAATTGTCAATGCAAGATAGCATTTTCAGCCATGAATATCCGGCCTTGCTTTCTTTTTACGGCTACGCTTGGCAAGGATATTAAACGCTTCCACAGCGACCGAGAAAGTAATTGCGAAATAAATGTACGCGCGAGGAATATGGAAACTAAATCCGTCAGCAACTAGCGCCACACCGATTAAAACCAAAAATGCCAGCGCCAGCATCTTCGTTGTCGGATGCTCTGCGATGAAGGCCGAAACTGGCCCTGACGAAATGTACATCACTGCGCAAGCGATGATGACGGCCGCAACCATAATCTCCAGATGCTCGGCCATGCCTATGGCGGTAATGATGGAGTCAATCGAAAACACCAAATCGATGATAACGATTTGCACGATAACCCAGAAAAATGCATTTGGCGCAGCGCGAGCGGAATCTTCATCGCGCGCTTCCACCTCCGCATGAATTTCATGTGTCGCCTTTGCGATCAGAAAAAGCCCGCCCCCAATCAAGATAATATCGCGCCATGAGAGCGTGAATTTGGCAATGGTGAGGACGGGTTCTGTGAGTCCTATCAACCAGAACAACACGCTTAATAGCAAGATGCGAAAGATGAGCGCGAGAGCCAATCCAATCTGGCGGGCGCGTTTGGCTTGCGCCGCTGGAATACGCGCAACAAGTACAGACAGAAAAATGACATTGTCGATGCCAAGAACGATTTCGAGCGCAGTTAGTGTCACAAGCGCTACCCACGCCTCCGCACTCGTCAATAACTCGATCATGAATCTTTCTACCCTCACCATTCGCATTATCATATCGCTTGCCAACACATAGACGCCAATTCCGCATAACCCCAAAGTTATCCAGATTGGAACGTTGAAATCCGCGACAAGTACGGCAATTGCCATCGCACTGCCCGCTGCCAACAAACCAATATTGAAAAGGCGAAAACGCTTTGTCCGCAACGGGTGCAAGACATTGAAAGGTACAAATGTCAGAATGACAAACAATGTGATCACTATGCTGCCAATTGCCGCATATGGTTTTAGCAGAAAAAGATAAAACGCCACGGCGTTCCATAAGGCAGGAAATCCCCGGAAGTGATTGTCGTCAGTTTTCATCCTGCGATCGGCAAAATAAAGTGCGCCGGACACGACGATGGCACTACCCAGCAATGGCGCTGATACTGACACCAATAATCCACTTGCCGTAATTGCATAAGCCGGAACGAAGACATACGTGACAAAATCCACCACGAGATCGAGCGTATCGCCAGACCAATTTGGTAAAACTCGCTCAGCATCAAGCCGTCGCGCCAGCGGACCGTCGATCCCGTCGATCACAAGTGCCAGACCAAGCCATCCGAACATTGCCGCCCAATGTTCCCGGACCGCTTCCAGAAGAGCAAACAGCGCAAACGCGCCGCCCAGTGCCGTGAGGATGTGGACACTGAACACAATCAACCGCGTTGTCGCGGAAATCGATTTAGGGTCCCTTTTTTTGGTCTCATCCATATGTTGTTGTCACTGCAGGAATCGGGTGCATTTGCACATCCTCAGCCTTTTGGCAGGCCTTGTAAAATCTGGCCATAAATTCCAAATGTAGGGTGATACCTGAGCTTTTGAGAACCTGATGAAAAATCCTGTTGTCCAAAAACAATATATACAAGAACATCATTTCGATGTCGCCGTGGTCGGTGGCGGACCGGCTGGTTTGGCCGCAGCAATTGCGCTTGCACAAGGTGGCGCAAAAACAGCCTTGATTGCACGCCATACACCCTACGCTGACAATCGTACAACAGCCCTCCTCGGCGAGTCCGTTACTTTCTTGCAAAAGCTGGACGTATGGCGTCGCTGTCAAGACGACGCTACTGCACTGCGTGTCATGCGCTTGGTTGACGACACAGGACGCCTGATCCGCGCTCCGGAAGTGCGATTTTCATCTGACGAAATTGATCTTGAGGCCTTCGGCTACAATATCGAAAATCGTCTTCTGATCTCTGCAATGGAACAGCGAGCAGCCGAATTACCAAACCTGACGCGGCTTGACGATGATGCTGATGCAGTTATTCCAGACCAGGCGTCAGTCACGATCCACACTGCTGACAAGCCCCCTGTGAAAGCAGCGCTGGTCATTGGCGCGGATGGACGGCATTCGTTATGCCGGCAAGCTGCGGGGATCGACATCAAACGACAAGCACTTCATCAATCAGCAATGACATTCAACGTCACGCATACTCGCCCGCATAATAACACCTCCACCGAATTTCATACCGTTTCGGGGCCATGTGTGTTCGTCCCGCTCCTCGGAAATCGATCGAGCGTGGTTTGGGTTGCTAGCACCGAAGAGGTACAGCGCCTTGCTAAGCTGAGCGATGAGTCGCTTGGCGATATCGCCGAAAAACAATCTCATTCCATTCTCGGCAAGTTGCACGTGCAGCCAAGTCGTCATGTGTTTCCGTTAGCACTCGAACATCCCGAAAAACTCGCCGCACACCGTATCGTCCTCATTGGTGAAGCCGCCCATGTGCTGCCGCCTATCGGCGCGCAAGGACTGAACATGGGCCTGCGCGATGCAGCAGACATAGCGGATATTGTCGAGGACGCCCTTACGCAAGGTAAAAACCCTGGCGGCGAATATGTATTGCAACGATACATCCGCACTCGCCAAGCGGATGTTATCAGCCGTACGTTTGCTATTGATGTTGCCAATCGAATGCTGCTGAGCGATTTCCTGCCTGCGCAATCCTTACGCGCACTTGGTCTGCATTTAGTAGGGACATTCGGACCGCTACGCCGGCTTGCCATGGGTGAAGGCCTCGCCCCTTCATGGCGCCCGCGATAATTAAGGAAACGTGATGACGCCGGTTTTGATGAGCCACAAGATGCTCGTCAATGTAACAACTGACATGACCGTACCGACCAGCACGGCAGCCGATGCGGATTCAACCCACGTATTATACTGCCGGGCGATAACAAATACGTTCAAAGCAGTTGGAAGTGACGCCAGCAACAATGCCGATGCAGCCCATTCGGGGGGAAACGGACCGAGCAACATAAGCAGCCCAAACACGATCAACGGATGAAGCACAAGCTTCACAAACACTAAGCCAGGCACTTCCCAAGGCACCTTGTTAAATGGACGCAACGCTACTGTCACACCCAAAGCAAACAAGGCAACCGGCGCAGCCGCACTTTGCAAGAACTGCAACATGCTATCGACCGCGACCGGCGGCTGGATATGAAAAGCCGCAAACAGTGCACCCGTGTACGACGCTACAATCAATGGATGTAACAGGATCTGCTTCGCGATCAGACCGATCGTGGGAAGTAATGGCCGCTGTTTTCCATCGGTCAATACCATAAGCAACGGTGCAGCCGAGAAAAGAAAGATGGTGTCGAAACAAAACACCAGCGCAACTGGTACGGCGGCCTGTGTGCCGAATGTCGCAAGCGCCAAACCTGGCCCCATATAACCAATGTTGCCATAACCGCCAGCCAAGGCAGCCATCGATGCTTCACGTATCGAGAGCTTGCCGATGAGCTTGCTCCCAAATAATGCCAAGGTGAATGCTGACGCAGTCCCTAGCGTCGTCGCGACCACGAATGGAAGATTGTTTAGTTCCTGAAAAGGGGTTCTTGCGAGAATTCTAAAAACTAATGCCGGAAGCGAAACATACATCAGGAAGAAGTTCATCCAGGCGAGCCCGGCTTCCGGCAACCCGCGAGATTTACTGCAGACATAGCCGATAAAAATCAACCCGAAATAAGGCAATGCAAGATTCAGAACATCGATCATTTGAATGAAGCCAAGCCCTTGCGATCAATACCGATTCCGCCAACCGGAACCTAACGAATGATTCACCTGTTTGCCTCTAGCATCAGCCGCAATCCTGGTCTATTCCGACAAGCAATGATCAAAGCTCGCACCGCCAAATTTCAGATCGGCCAAATCGTCCGCCACCGGATTTTTTCATTCCGTGGCGTGATTTTTGATATCGATCCGGAATTCAACAATACCGAAGAATGGTGGCTGTCGATCCCAGAAGAAATGCGCCCTCACAAAGATCAGCCATTCTATCATTTGCTCGCTGAAAACTCAGACTCAGAGTACGTCGCTTATGTCTCCGAGCAGAATCTGCTGGTCGACGAATCAGGCGATCCTATTCGCCATTCGCAAGTCTCTGAAATTTTCATCAAAGACAAGTCCGGCAGCTATCGGCCTCGCAATCCCTCACTGAACTAACAATCGCAGACGTGAGTTGATATTGTCGCATAAAACACAAAAGGCGCGCATTGCTGCGCGCCTTTTGTCTGGAATAAAAATCCTCGTTACTTCGCCGCCGCTGAAGGTGCTGCATTCTCAAGCTTCTGACGAGCTTCGGCTGCACGCTTTTGCAGTTCTTCCTGCAGTTTCTTCTGGGTCTCCTCAAAGACTTTAGGATCGGTCGGCGGACCATCATAAGCCTTGGCGAATTCTGCAAGCGGCAGCGGCAGCGTTAGCGGTGCGCCGTTAGCGTTGATCGCCTGAACAATCAGGTTCTGGCCCTTCTTCATGAAGCCAAGCATTTCGGTGGACAATTCATAGTCCGACATACAACCGTTAGCGAAGCAGATCGCATAGGGACTCTGCTGTGGCGAATTGGAATCGACAATAATGCGGGTGCCGTGAACTAATTGCATGCCGAGCGGCAAGGTCACACGCAGGATTTTCTTCGGTTCGCCTTCCGGCTCAATTATGACAGCCGCAATAACAGGCTGGCCAGATTCAATACGTCCATCTTTGCCGGTAAAGCAAACCTGTTTGGCGTTCGCGTCCTGACCCTTCATGCAGAACTTGGTCCAGGGGGCGTAGATAAGCTGAACCTGCTGCTCAGCAGGTTGCGCACCTGCAGGGGCCGGCGCGGCAGCCTTTGCCGGAGCCTTGGAAGAAGCGGCAGGCGCAGCCTTGGCAGGTGTCTTCGTCGCCGGAGTCTGGGCCTGCGCACCCGAAATGACCACAGTGGCCAATCCGGCAGCGACCATGGCGATAGCCCGTCCGCGCGGCATGATCTGCGCGGCCAAGATATGGAAATTCATTGTGGAAAACCCTTTCTGAACCTTAGCATCCGCCACCCCAGTGTGGATGCACATACCTGGACCGTTAGGTGGCTGTCTCGGAGCCAAATAAGGCGGATACGTGACAAATCGCGCAACCTCACGGAAATTGCCCGCTTTCAATACAGCGGTGGACGAAAAGATCAATGGCAAGGCGCGCCATTTGTCGGTTGGAAACAGCTGAAATCCCCTTGATCCATGGTAGTTTGGAGCGTGCCCTTACTCGAATCGAATATAACCAAGTTTACGAGACGTGCAGCGAATTCCGTGTGGATATCCGCACTGCTGGGCACCGCCCTTCTTTTTGCCGCGTGGCAAGCAGCCGCGCTGGCCCAATCGAGCTCCCGCCCCGCCCACGCAATTGCAATGCATGGCAGCCCCGCTTTGGCCGCCAAATTTCACCACATGCCTTATGCCAACCCTGATGCTCCCAAAGGCGGCAGGATCGTTCATGGCCTCCTTGGCACCTTCGACAGCCTTAATCCGTTTATCGTGAAGGGCATCGCAGTCCAGCAAGTCCGCGGTACCGTCGTTGAAAGCCTGATGGCCCGCGGCAACGATGAGCCGTTTACGCTGTATGGCTTGCTGGCGGAAAGTATCGAGACTGATGATGCACGGTCCTACGTCACCTTTCGGTTGAATCCTCTGGCGCATTTTTCTGATGGCCACCCTGTATTGGCTGAGGATGTTTTGTTCTCGTGGCAGCTAATGCGAGACAAGGGCCGGCCCAATCATCGATTATACTACGCGAAAGTCGCCAAGGCCGATGCCTTAGACACACGAACGGTGCGTTTCGACCTCAATGGTGCCAATGATCGCGAATTACCGCTCATTCTCGGCTTGATGCCAATCTTTCCGAAGCATGCGATCAATGTTGAGACATTTGAGGAAACATCACTGGCCGCACCGACCGGCTCAGGTCCCTACAAAGTTGCAGATGTAAAAGCCGGGACAAGTGTCGCGCTCGTACGTGATCCCAAGTACTGGGGTCGTGATCTTCCCGTCAATCGTGGTTTGTGGAATTTCGACGAGATCAGATTTGATTTCTATCGCGAAGCCAACGGTGCCTTTGAAGCATTCAAACGCGGCTTGTACGATTTCCGTGTCGAGAACGAACCTTTACGATGGCATGAGGGTTACGATTTTCCGGCTGTCCGTAACGGTGATGTCATCCGTGACGAAATCCAGCCAGGCACGCCGCAACCTGCTGAATTTCTCGTATTCAACACCAGGCGATCAATATTTGCTGACATCCGTGTCCGCCAGGCATTGACGCTGTTGTTCGATTTTGAATGGATTAATCGCATTTATTTCTTTGGGCTGTATGGCCGTTCGCCAAGTTATTTTGCAGGCTCTGAACTTTCCGCCGCCGCGCGGCCAGCTAGCCAGCGTGAGCGCGTGCTCCTCGCCCCTTATTCGGAAAGTGTTCGCCCGGATATCATGGATGGCAGTTATCGCCTTCCCGTCACGGACGATACAGGCCGCGACCGCTCAACCTTACGCATGGCGCTGAAGTTATTATCGCAAGCTGGGTACATCCTGGAAGGCACGGTGATGCGGCAACGTGAGACCAGTGTGCCGCTGACATTCGAGATATTGGTTACGACGCGCGATCAGGAGCGCATTGCGTTGGCCTATTCACGTGATCTTAAACGTGCAGGTGTTGGCGTTACCGTGCGAGCAGTTGACGCCGTACAATTCGATCAACGGCGGCTCAGCTTCGATTTCGACATGATTCAGAACCGCTGGGATCAATCATTATCTCCCGGCAATGAGCAAGCATTCTATTGGGGTTCCGCAGCTGCGGATAACCAGGGTACCCGCAATTATATGGGCGTAAAAAATCCCGCCATTGATGCGATGATTGCCGCTATTCTTGAGGCGCAGGAACGACTTGAATTTGTATCCGCGGTACGCGCGCTCGATCGTGTATTGATGTCAGGTTTCCACGCAATTCCCCTCTACAATGCACAGCGGCAATGGATTGCACGATGGAATCGGATTGAATCGCCTCAAACAACTGCGTTGAGCGGGTATCTTCCCGAGACGTGGTGGCGCAAAAAAAGCAAATAAGCCGCGTCAAATGCAATCCGGGAAAAGCAGGGCCATCTTCAAGCCTGATCTGGATTCTACAATCTGCATATGATCTTATCGCTAAGGCAGTTCACACTTCGGCGGATCGTGCGTTGGCGACATGAGTGATATTTTGGAGGTTGGATCGGGCCAAATTGCCCCTCAAACTGCAAGTTCGCCAACACTGGATGACCTGTTTCGCCGGACGGCGGCCCGACAGCCCGATGCTGTGGCGCTCGTAGACCCGCCAAACAAAATGAGCATCACCGGTCAACCGCCCAAGCGTTTGACTTATGCCGAGGCTGACCAGGCCATTGGCGCACTTGCTGGCTATTTTATCGCCGCCGGCCTGCCTCCCGGTTCGGTTATTGCTATCCAGCTGCCGAATACGATCGAATTTATGATCACGGTACTGGCAGCCACTCGCGCCAATCTGGTCGTTGCACTGTTACCGCAGCTTTGGCGGCAAGCAGACATCACTGTTGCGCTCAATCGCCTCGGCGCACGCGCTCTCGTCGGGATCAATCGAATTGAGATTGTCGATCATGCCGAGCTCGCGATGAACGCGGCAGCTGAAGCATTTTCCATCCGTCACGTTTTCGGATTTGGCACTGATTTACCCGAAGGCATGATGTCACTTGATGAGGTTCTGTTAGGTCCTTCTGAATCTATTCCGATGGTCCCGCAAAATGCACGCAGACCAGCCATCGTGTCATTCGACTTGGATGCCAATGGCTTTCGCCCCGTTCCACGTAATCATGTGAACCTCATCGCCGGCGGGCTTGCAGTATTTCTCGAAAGCGGGTTGTCACAGGGAGCATCGCTTTTATCGGCAATGGCACCTGCGTCGTTTGCGGGCCTCGCATCGTCGCTCGTGACATGGTTGCTGAGCGGCGGATCGCTGACACTTCATCATCCGTTCGATTTACAGGTACTCGAACAACAAATTCGTACAGCTGATTGCGATACGCTTATTGTCCCTGCTCCATTGGCCTTGCGCCTTGCCGAGGCAGAAGCATTTTCGGCAGAAACAACGATCCGCCATGTCGTTGGTTTGTGGCGCACGCCGGAACGTGTTGCATCGAGTCCCGCATGGACATGTCCGCATGTGACTCTGACCGATATTTATTTGTTCGGCGAAGTAGGACTGTTTGGTACTCGCAGAACAGACGATGGGCTTCCGGATATGATCAAGCCGGGAACGCAAAGCGCTCTCAGGTCCATTCCGGGATTGCGCGGCGTCGGTGAGATTGCAATCACACCTCAAGGCACTCTGGCGTTACGAGGAGTCATGGTGCCTTTGGCGGCTTTTCAAAGCCCACAACAAGGCACCAGCCCCCTGACTGCTGCCCCGGCGGACGACATGGCTGATACAGGCTATGCAGCACGGGTGGAGCGCGCGACAGGCGCAATTGCCATCACCTCGCCACCCTCCGGTATTGTGGGTGTTGGTGGCTATAAATTCCTGACGCATGAACTCGATGAATGGGCAAGGAGGCTGGAGCAGAGCGCCACGTTCACTGCCCTGCCAGACCAGCTTAATGGCTACCGTCTCGCCGGCCGCACCAGTGACAATTCGCGCGCGCGGGCAGCGCTGGCTGAACTTGGCTTAAACCCGCTCATGGTCGACGCATTCCGCGAACGCAATTCTGCAGTGTGATAATGGCTGGACCATCGTTAACTCGGCATTAAGGCGCGCAATCTAGGTTAAGCCAAGTTTGGTCTCAGACCCTTGAGTTTACCGTAAATGTCCCAGCAAGGTCCAATTATCGTCGTCTCCAAAGGCGAAAATCCCGTTATTGGAAAAACCATAGCGGATGCAAAAATTTTTCCACTGGTTGATGTTCTTTGGCAAGATGCTGCAACCGCCGTTGAACGATTGCATCCGGCGGCGGTGATAGTAACAGACACGGCATCAAATAGAATCTGGTTTGGCAAAACTGGCACAGCAGATAGACGCCATTCGTCCCTACATTCCGATGATTGCGCTCGATCCTGAGTCAGCATTACCGCCCAATGTACTCCCATTCTCCCAATTCAGCATCAATGCAAAGCGCATCATTCCGCGCCTGAACGCTGCGTTGCGGGTAAACGCACTTCATGCAACCGTTTTGCGTCGCCTCACGGACAAATCCGTAGCCCATATCCGCCTCCCCGATACCGACCCTCTCCGCGATGCAACGATCCTTCTGATTGGACGTGGAGCAACCTATCCAGCACTTTCAGTTGCCTTGGGCGAGCAGATGGGCATTGTCGGTGCGCTAAGTATTGAAGCCGCAGCCAAGCATCTCAATGCGCGTGACCTTGACGGCATCATAATCGGTGAAGGCTTTAGTGCCCGCGTAGTTGAAGCCTTCCTCACTGTCTTGTCCGAAGATGCACGATTTCGCAACCTGCCCATTATTCTGACTGGCGCAGCTGTATCGCTCGCAGGTTACGACCTGCCAAATCTGGAAATGATTTTTGGTGAAATTGATCACATTACCGCCAATGCAATCCCATTGATCCGGCAACATGCGTTCGAGACTCGGCTACATCGCACTCTCAAATCGATCGATGCCAACGGACTGCTTGATCCGCACACGGGTCTTTTGACCAACGATGCCTTTGGGCGGGATTTCAATGCTGCCATTGGTGAAGCCTCAACAAACGGTAGCGGCCTCTCGGTGGCCATGTTTTCATTCGATTCCGCTTCAGAACGCATACGCTTTGATGCCGCGCGAATTCTCAGCCGCCTGATGCGGCGAAGCGATTTCGCCACACTCGATAGTGACAACTCAATTATCGTTGTCTTTGCCGGAGCCAACCTGCGCGAGGCACAGATGATCACGCGACGTTTTGCAAGCGTTTTGAAATATACCAAGTTGACAGTTGGCCACGAGCAACGATTTGAGCCACGAATAATGGTGGGATCGCTCCTGCCGCAAGATACTGCACAGACCTTTCTTGAACGGCTGCGCAAAAACGAACGTCGTGCGGCGGCATCCTGAAAGCTGCTTTCGTTCAAGCCGCTTTCCGGCCCTCTGCAAGTTCTGCCAGTTGGCGCAAGATTTCTGTCGCACCTTCGATCCGCTCGTCCGGCGTTTCCCAACCTTGAAAGAAAACGACTTTCATATCGGGCCGCACCTTTGCTGCCTGACCATGCCGCTTAATAAAAAACACCAAACTATCAGGTTGCGCAAAACTATTATCACGGAAACTAATGACAGCGCCTTTCGGGCCGGCGTCGAGCTTTTCAACATTGGCCCGTCGGCAATACGCCTTGATGGCAGCAACCTTGAAAAGATAACGCACCTCATCAGGCAGGGGACCAAAACGATCTCGCAGTTCCGCACCAAAATTTTCAATAGCATCGTCCGTATCGAGATCCGCGAGGCGGCGATAGAGCGATAGCCGGATGGACAAGTCGGTCACATAATCTTCTGGAATGAGGATAGGCATACCAAGCGTGATCTGCGGCGACCAACGATCCGCGACCGGCTCCGTCACACCGGCCTTAAGATTGAGGATCGCCTCTTCTAACATCGATTGATACAACTCAAAGCCAACTTCCTTGATATGGCCCGATTGCTCTCCGCCAAGCAGGTTCCCTGCTCCGCGAATATCGAGATCGTGCGACGCCAATTGAAATCCTGCACCAAGATTTTCCAACGACTGCAAAACCTTCAATCGCCGTTCAGCCTGCGCGGTGATCTTTTGCTGCGCCGGGAGCGTAAACAGTGCGTAGGCCCGCAATTTGGATCGACCAACTCGTCCACGCAGCTGATAGAGTTGGGCAAGGCCAAACATATCCGCGCGATGAACGATGAGTGTATTGGCTGACGGAATATCGAGACCGGATTCGATGATCGTCGTCGATAGCAGGATGTCGTACTTGCCATCGTAGAATGCAGACATGACATCCTCAATCGCTGTCGGCGGCATTTGGCCGTGCGCAACCACGACCTTCATTTCCGGGACATGCTTATCGAGAAAATCCTTGGCCTCAGCGAGATATTCGATGCGCGGACATACGTAAAATGCCTGACCTCCACGATAGCGCTCACGCAACAGCGCCTCACGAATCATCAACCCATCGAACGGCGCGACGAATGTACGTACCGCCAAACGGTCCACGGGAGGTGATGCAATAATGGAGAGTTCACGCACGCCAGTTAGCGCCAATTGCAATGTGCGTGGAATTGGTGTGGCGCTGAGCGTAAGTACGTGCACTTCGGAACGTAATTTCTTCAGCTGCTCCTTGTGAGTTACACCAAAATGCTGCTCCTCATCCACAATGAGCAAGCCAAGGTCCTTGAAATTGATCGACTTGCCGAGCAGTGCGTGAGTACCGATCACGACATCGACGCTACCGTCAGCAAGACCTTTTTTGACCTGTGTCAGTTCCTTCGCTGAAACTAGCCGAGAAGCTTGCGCCACGTTCACGGGGAACCCACGAAAACGTTCGTTAAAAGTTTTAGCGTGCTGCCGCGCGAGCAAGGTGGTTGGCACCACGACGGCCACCTGCTTGCCATCTAGTGCCACAGCGAATGCCGCACGGAGAGCTACTTCGGTCTTACCAAATCCAACGTCACCGCAAATAAGCCGATCCATCGGACGCCCACTGTCGAGATCGTGCAAAGCAGAATTGATCGCGCCCATTTGGTCTTCGGTCTCCTCATAAGGAAACCGTGCACAAAATTCATCGTAAGCACCTTGATGGAGCGGAAACTTCGGCGCTTCGTGCAAATGGCGCTCCGCGGCGATTTTGATAAGTTCTCCCGCGATTTCAAGAATCTTGTTCTTGAGTTTTGCCTTGCGCGCCTGCCATCCGCTGCCGCCAAGCCGATCAAGTTCAACGCCACTCTGATCGGAGCCATATCGCGACAAAAGTTCGATATTTTCGACTGGCAAAAATAACTTGGTCTCGTTGGCATAGCGCAGTTCGAGGCAATCATGCGGCGCGCCCGCCACATCAAGGGTCTGCAGTCCGATAAATTGGCCTATGCCGTGCTCAACGTGAACAACAAGATCGCCAGTGGCAAGGCTCGTCACTTCGGAAATGAAATTCTCAAGTTTACGACTGGCTTTGCGTGGACGCACCAAACGATCGCCAAGAATGTCCTGCTCACTGATCAGTGCAACCGTTTCTGTCTCGAATCCGGATTCCAGACCAATAACAGCCAACATCGTCTCGTTACGCGGTGTCGCTTGCACCACACGCCAACTGTTTACATGTGTGATGTTGAGCAGCTTGTGATCTTTCAACATGCTCGCCATGCGGTCGCGCGAGCCTTCGCTCCACAGCGCGATAATCACTTTCTTACGTGCAGCCTGCAAACTATGCACGTGAGCGACTACGCCTTCAAAAACATTGACAGTGCTGTCTGCCCGCTCTGGCGCGAAATTACGCCCCTGTCGCGCGCCGATATCGACAACACGGGCATCATCTCCAGGGACAGCAAATGGCGATAACCGCGCGAACGCACTGTCCTTCAAACGCTCCGCCCATTCGCTTTCGGTCAGATAGAGTTGGCCGGGCGGCAACGGTTTGTAGATCGCGCCTCCACCGGGTTGCTCCATCGCCTCGCGGCGCGCCTCGTAGTAATCGTTGATCTGCTTGAACCGCTCACGTGCGGCATCTTCGACTTGCGGTTCCAGCATCACGGGTGCGGCACCGAGATAGTCGAACAGCGTATCCATTCGTTCCTGAAACAGCGGGAGCCAATGTTCGATGCCTTGATGGCGACGACCTTCGGTCACAGCCTCATAAAGCGTATCGTCTCGCTCCGCCGCGCCGAATTCCGCAACGTAGCCCATACGAAAACGGCGGATGGTTTCAGTGACAAGCTGAAATTCGGAAACAGGCACAAGATCCAGCGCCCGCATATCAAGTAGTGTACGTTGCGACTCTGCATCGAAGGTCCGGATCGATTCCAGCGTCTCACCAAAAAAATCGAAACGGACTGGCTGATCGAGCCCCGCCGGAAACAGATCGAGAATGCCGCCACGCACGGCATATTCTCCCGGCTCGCGCACGGTCGAAACCCGGCTATAGCCATTATGCTCAAGCCAGACGGCGATGGAGTCCATCGACAGCACATGGCCGGGAGCGACTGACAGGGCTTGCGCAGCTATGACATCGCGCGCGGGAACCCGCTGCACAATGGCATTCACAGTTGTCAGCACAACGAGAGGCTTCTCGCTGCCCTTCAGCCGTGACAATCGCGCCAATGTGGTCAGGCGCTGCGCCAGAATGCCTCCATGCGGTGACACCCGGTCGTAAGGCTGGCAATCCCATGCGGGGAACTGCATGATAGCCAAATCCGGCGCAAAGAATTCCAGAGCGCGTGCCAATTGCGCCATCCGAGGACCATCGCGGCACACCACAGTCAGACTGATTGAGGGTGGATTTGGTTTAGCTGCAATCGCACGCGCGAGGTCAGAAACGATAAGCCCCTCGGCGCCCTCAGCAACGTTGGTCAGCGTTAGCGGACTTCCAGGCTTAAAAAGGGCGGCTGGTGAAAGTGACGGTGACTTCATACGCCTTGGCCTGTTATGGAAAAATTCTTGATCCGCAGAAAAATGCCCCCGGCAAATTGCAATGGAATCGACCCTTCGCCAATCAGTGCTGCATAGATATCCGGGTCCGGCAATCCTATCAGGTGCTCGAAATCGTCGAGCTCCTCATCGGTCAGATTTGCAATATGAGCATCCGCGAACCGACCCAGAATCAGGTCCATTTCACGTGTGCCACGATGCCAACAGCGATATAATAGCCGCTTGCGTCGCTCATTGAGGTTGCCGTCCTGCTGTGCCGGTCCCGTCATCTGCCAGTTTTCCCAAACGCCAAAAGCCCGGACGTGCCGGGCTGGTGTCATATAACGTTGCTAAACGACAATGTCAGCATTCATGTCGCGTTTGCGTTATGCAAAAATGACCACAGATTTAAATTTGAGTTGACCTAATGCGCCCTCCTCTCCTCAATCCACTGTTTGTCCCGGTAACCAGCCTCACAGGCGTTGGACCGAAACAGGACAAGCTGTTCCGCTACCTGCTTGACCGTGCGGAAACTCCACGCCTCGTCGACCTGTTGCTGCATTTACCGACAAACGTGATTGACCGACGTGCTCGGCCCAAAATCATCGACGCCATTCCAGGGACCGTGGTGACGCTTGAGGTGACTGTGGATCGCCATCGTCCGGCTCCTCCGGGCCGCTCGCGCGCACCGCATCTGGTCTATGCCAGTGATGATACCGGCGATGTCGTTCTTACCTATTTCCGCGCACAACCCGGATATGTCGAGAAACTCCTGCCGGTTGGTGAAAAGCGTTATGTGTCCGGTACTGCGCAGATGTTCGATGGTACTTTGCAGATCGTGCATCCTGATCGCGTGGTTGATGAAGCCGGGCTAGCCAAACTTTCAGGCATTGAACCCGTCTATCCACTGACAGAGGGGCTCGCTCTCGGCTCCCTGCGGCGTGCAATGGTGCAGGCATTGCAGAAGCTGCCCGCGATGCCTGAATGGATCAGTCCCGAAATCTTGAAGCGATATGAATTTCCATCTGTCACAGATGCGCTGCACCGAACTCACTCACCCCTTGAATTGACGGATATTTTACCCAACGGACCGTTCTGGTCACGTTTGGCGTTCGATGAACTGCTGGCCGGACAACTGGCATTGGCCTTGGTACGCGCCCAACTGCGGCGGCCAGCAGGTGCACGTCATGTCGGCGATGGGAGCTTGCGCAGTAAAATCATCGATGCATTGCCCTATGCTCTCACCGCGTCACAGCACGACGCCATCCACGCCATCACAAGCGATCTCAATCAGCCGGTACGAATGCTGCGATTGCTGCAAGGCGACGTTGGCTCCGGCAAAACAGTTGTCGCTCTTCTGGCTGCAGCCGCCGTCGCGGAAGCTGGAAAACAATCCGCATTGATGGCACCGACCGAAATTCTGGCGCGACAACATATCAAAACGATTACGCCATTGGCCGAGCGTGCCGGATTACGTGTCGCTATTTTAACAGGCCGTGAGAAAGGCAAGGAACGAAATAACATCCTGACTCGGCTCGCGGATGGAGACATCGATCTTCTGGTTGGCACGCATGCGCTGATCCAGGACGACGTGACGTTCAAATCCCTGGCGCTGGCCATCGTTGATGAACAGCATCGCTTCGGTGTCCGCGAGCGTTTGGCACTGACCGAAAAGGGGGAAGCTGTCGACGTGCTGGTACTGAGCGCCACACCCATTCCGCGCACATTGGTGCTGACCTATTTTGGAGACATGGACGTATCGGAATTGCGCGAGAAGCCAGCCGGCCGCCAGGCCATCGATACGCGTGCCATTCCCGACGCTCGCCTGAACGAAGTCATGGATGCCGTCGGACGCGCGCTTGAGGCTGGTAAACTCGTCTACTGGATTTGTCCCCTGGTTGAGGAATCCGAGACTATCGATTTTCTGATTGATGCCACGCAGCGCTTCGACAGCCTGAAGAAGCGTTTTGGCGAACGTGTCGGTCTCGTACATGGACAAATGAAAGGCACGGAAAAAGATCGTGTTATGGCGCAATTTTCCGCACACGAAATTCAGCTGCTGGTGGCAACAACGGTTGTCGAGGTCGGTGTGGATGTGCCGGCGGCAACTATCATGGTGATCGAGAACGCTGAACGTTTTGGTCTCGCCCAGTTGCATCAATTGCGAGGTCGAATTGGTCGCGGTTTCTGAAGCCTCGACCTGTCTTTTGCTTTACCGCGAGCCGCTCAATGACATGTCATCTGCGCGGTTACGAGTTATCCGGGAAACCACAGATGGGTTTCTCATCGCGGAGGAAGATTTAAGATTGCGTGGCGAAGGCGACGTGCTCGGCACACGCCAGAGCGGCATGCCTGGGTATCGCATTGCGCGCTCAGAGTTTCATAACCAACTGATTTCACAGGCGCGCGACGAGGCTTTGTACATCATGCAAAATAACCCAAAGCTGACAGGTGCGCGCGGCGATGCGTTGCGTTGTCTGCTTTATCTCTATGAGCGGGACGAAGCTCTGCCGCTTCTCGGCGCCGGATAGAATCACAATGTCTTGGCAGGTTCCGCGTTCCGAGAGGCATTCGCGGTGCGCGTGGCATTGGCCATTTCCGCCAAAGCATTGACTTTTTTCTGGGCATCATTGCCGGGCTGCACAACTCCGGCCGACATGATGAGGGTTGCCGCGTCTTCGGCGCTCATGTCGATTTCTATGACTTTGCTTTTCGGAACATAGAAAAAGAATCCGGTCGTCGGATTAGGTGAGCAAGGAAGAAAAACTGAAATGAATTCTTCCGCGCCGGGAATACTCGATGCGATTTCTACGCTTGGTGCCTGCGAAACCAAAACAATTGACCACATACCGGGCGATGGAAAT
Organism: uncultured Alphaproteobacteria bacterium; assembly: GCA_963811795.1. Classification (GTDB taxonomy): domain Bacteria; phylum Pseudomonadota; class Alphaproteobacteria; order Rhizobiales; family Xanthobacteraceae; genus Afipia. The sequence goes on along the minus strand of CAWESR010000014.1, from coordinate 198,029 downwards.
TCCACCAAACCTACTTTGCGAAAACTCGATCCTGAGCCTGAAAACAGGGTCTCGAATACCTGTTTCAAACCGCGATAGATGGCCCGTACGACCGGCATGCGGCCAAGCAGACTTTCGCCGACTTCAACCAACGTCCGGCCTATCAGGTTGGCCGTGAGAAAGCCGAGAAACGTCAACGCAAAAACGGCGACAACCAAACCGGAACCGGGAAGCCCGAATGGCAGATATGTCTCCGGGCGGTATGCAACCGGCACGAATGGGCGAACCAACCCATCGACCCAGGAGACAAACCACCAGGTCAGATAAAACGTAATGGCAATCGGTCCGGCAACAATCAGACCCGTCAGAAAGTAATTCCGTAATCGTGCCACGATCCCCCGTGGCGCATCCGGAGACTGCCCTGGGGGTAAACCGCCAGGAATCATCGGTGACGAATTCTCATTCATAGCGGATCCGATTTATCCAGAGGTTCCGGCGACATCGCAAGCTTGCATAGCACTGTATCAGACTTCGATCTGGGAATTATGCCCCCTGCGACCGATTGTCTATTCGACAGTCACTGATTTTGCCAGATTTCGCGGTTGATCCACATCGGTGCCCATCACCACCGCCGTATGGTAGGCAAGCAATTGCACGGGAATAGCGTAGACCAGCGGCGTTATCATAGCGGGCATGTCAGGCAAAATCAGCGTGACGAGTGACTGAATTGTCGCATCCTCAGCGCCACGCGCATCCGTCATCAAAATGATCTTGCCGCCACGCGCCGCGACTTCTTGCATATTTGAAACAGTTTTTTCAAAGACATTATCGTGCGGGGCGATCACCACCACAGGCATCTTTTCGTCAATCAGCGCAATGGGACCGTGCTTCAATTCACCCGCGGCGTAGCCTTCGGCATGAATATAGGAAATTTCCTTGAGCTTGAGCGCACCCTCAAGAGCAAGTGGATAGCTAGTGCCACGGCCGAGATACAGCACATCCTGACTCTTGGCGATATCACGCGCGAGCTTTTCGATCTGCGGTTCAAGCGCAAGCGCCGCCGTCATTAAACGTGGCACTTCTATCAGACCATGAACCAGCTTCGTTTCATCTTCGGTAGATAATTCGCCACGTGCCTTGCCTGCCGCGATGGCGAGCGCAGCCAGCGCCATCAACTGACAGGTGAATGCCTTGGTCGAAGCAACTCCAATCTCAGGTCCCGCCAAAGTCGGCAACACGATCTCGCTCTCACGCGCGATGGTCGAGGTTGGAACATTTACGACAGAGATTGTATGCAGCCCTTGCGCTTTCGCATATCGAAGCGCTGCAAGCGTATCAGCCGTTTCACCGGACTGCGAAATGAAGATAGCAAGATCACCCTTGCGTAACGGAGCCTCACGATATCGGAACTCCGAAGCTATATCGAGTTCAACCGGAAGACGCGACAATCTCTCAAACCAGTACTTCGCGACAAAGCCTGCATAGCTCGCCGTCCCGCATGCCGTGATTGAAATACGCTGGATCGCCGAGAACTCGAATGGCATCTTGACCGGCAATGCTACACTTTCGGTTGCCATATCAATGTAACGCGCAAGCGTGTGACCGACGACCTCAGGCTGCTCATGAATTTCTTTCGCCATGAAATGGCGATAATTAGCCTTGTCGACCAATGAACTCGACGCACTGTGCTTAACGATCTCACGTTCGACTGCGGTGTTGTGCGCATCATAAATCTTGGCACCCTTCCGCGTCAGTACGACCCAATCACCCTCTTCAAGATAACTGATAACATCAGTGAGTGGACCGAGCGCGATCGCATCGGAACCCAGATACATTTCACCCTCGCCGAAACCAATTGCGAGCGGTGAGCCCTTGCGCGCACCAATCATTAAATCCTGTTCGCCCTTAAAGACAAAGGCGAGCGCGAACGCACCATGCAGCTGCGGCAATGTCGCTTTGACGGCATCAATCGGAGACATGCCCTTCGCAAGGCAAGAATTCACCAGGTGGGCAACGACTTCCGTATCGGTATCACTCGAAAAATTCGCGCCCTGCTTCTCAAGTTGTACACGCAAATCGCGGAAATTTTCGATAATGCCGTTATGAACCACTGCAACGTTGTCCGTTGCATGCGGATGTGCATTGTTCTCCGTTGGCTTTCCATGAGTGGCCCAGCGGGTATGGCCAATTCCGGCATGGCCCTGCAGCGGCGATGCTTTCAGACGCGCTTCGAGATTTTCTGAGCTTACCCTCGGCGCGACAGCGATCGAGCAGAGCGCCTTCAAGCGTCGCGATACCGGCAGAGTCATATCCGCGATACTCAAGCCGCTTGAGGGAATCAACAAGCTGATCGGCGACCGGACCGCGCCCCAAAATACCTACAATGCCGCACATGCGGTTCGATCTCTCCAAATTTAGAAAAGCCGGATGGTCTCGGGAAGCAGACTTATCTCTTATCGAGATTTAGCATATCCCAGATTCAATTATTGTTGCGGATTGAGACAGGGTTAAATCGTTAACGAACGCGTGTCTGTCAGGTTTTCGGCTTCCGTCCGAGCATTTTTTTATCACGAAACCGCTTGGCCGAGCCTTGACGCACAGCCTGTTCGCTCCGTTCTACTGCCAGAGCATCGTCAGGAACATCCTGGGTAATGACCGACCCAGAACCGATATAAGCACCGCTGCCGATCTTCACTGGCGCGACCAGTGATGAATTTGAGCCAACAAAGGCACCAGCACCAATTTCAGTCTGATGCTTGTCGAAACCATCATAGTTACATGTGATGGTTCCTGCGCCAATATTGGCATTCGCCCCAACGTGGGCATCACCAATATAGGTGAGATGATTGGCCTTCGCGCCGTCTTCCATCACAGCCGCCTTTGTCTCGACGAAGTTACCAATACGTACGCCCTCACCAAGTTTAGTTCCCGGCCGCAATCGTGCATAAGGGCCGACAGATGCATTCTTGCCAATAGTCGCCTGCACAATGTGTGAAAACGAATAAATCACAGCGCCATCGGCAATGGTAACACCCGGACCGATCACAACGAACGGCTCGATCGTAACATCCCGTCCGAATGTCGTATCGGATGCAAGAAAGACCGTTTCAGGTGCGATCATCGTCACACCTGAATCAAGCGCCGCTTGCCGCAACTTCCGTTGCATAATTTGCTCGGCCTCAGCGAGCTGAGCCTTGGTGTTGATACCGCGCACTTCATCCTCACTGGTTTCGATCACAGTTGCACGCAATCCAAGATCGCGGACAATTGCAACTGTATCTGTCAGATAATACTCGCCTTTACTGTTCACATTCTCGATTTTATCGAGAATTTTCAGCGCGGCCTTTCCATCCATGGCCATGACGCCCGCATTGCAAAGAGTTATCGCCCGCTCAGCTGCGTTCGTATCGGCCTGCTCACGGATCGCAAGCAATTGATTGTTATCGAGGATCAGACGTCCGTATCCGGTAGGATCGGCTGCCCGGAATCCGAGCACAACAAGTGCGGCATCCTCGTCCAACGCGGTGCACAACCGGACGAAGGTGTGCGGATCTATTAAAGGCGTATCGCCAAATACGATCAGCAGATGGTCCGCGCCTTTCGCGATGGCATCACGCGCTGCAAGAACAGCATGCGCCGTGCCGAGCCGTTCCCGCTGAATGAAGATGACTGCATCCGGACGGACACGCTGCGTCTCATCAGCAACCGCCTGATGGTCAGGACCAACCACGACTGCTACCGAATCGGTTTTGCCTGCAGGGACCGCAGCAAGCACATGGGCCAATAAGCTTTGCCCTGCGATCGGATGCAAAACCTTCGGCAGGGACGAGCGCATCCGCGTGCCTTCACCGGCTGCAAGCACCACGGTGAGACTGCTCCTGTCTTTCATTCGAACCTTCTATTTTGCATACCTGATCGTCTTACCTGAGAGCAGGATGGGACAAAAGTACTTTGCGTACAGCAACCACTTCCGGCGCACACGGACTCTATTCCTGTTAAACTTGCAAACGATTCGCTTCAGCACCGCAAGGAGGGGCTGTTTAGGCATATGGCGAAGGATCGCAGGACGACTGATCAGGACAATCTGATCGGCAATTTAGCAGGTGACCATTCCAGCGGCTGGGTCGATTCCCTTTTGGCCGATGAGAATGAATTCGATAGCCGTGCGCTTTGGCGACTTGTCGCGTGGGGTGTCGGTTCTCTCGGCGCGCTTGTTGTTGCCATTCTTGCTGCCCAATCCTCAGTCGCGATACGACAAGAGGCGGCTACGACGGCAACTCTCCTACAGCAATTGCAGCAAATGCAATGGATCTCAAAAGAAAGCGAGAATGAAACTCTACGACTTGCAGCCGAAATCGAAACACTCAACTACGACCGCGACCGGCTATATTCAAGGATGACGACGCTTGAACACGAGTTGGACTTGGCTACCAACGCTACCGCACGTCAGAGCAGCTCTGCTGCAATTTGGCCTTCTGCATCCATTCCACCGGCAATGGCGATACTCCCAATCGCTCGGGTCGAAGACATCCCTGGCGCACCGACGCAACAGCAAGCCCTCGCGCTGCCCAGAGTGGCGCCGGTCGTAACCGCGGCGTCCTCAAATATCTTGCCACCCCTGCCCAAGCCCAAACCTGTCGGGGCTAAGGCAGAACCTGAACCCGTGACTGTCGGATCGATTCTTCCACCATCGCCTGATGGATCAGACCAGGAAACAGCCTCGATAACCCCAGTTCATAAAACGGAATTCGGGATCGATCTCGGAGGCGCCAATTCGGTTGAGGGCTTGCGTGTGTTGTGGCGGAACCTTGTCAAATCTCACACCTCTCAGCTTGAGGTATTGCGACCCCTCATTGTGGTGAAAGAGCAAAAGGGTCTACGGCTTCGCCTGGTCGCCGGACCGCTAAACGATGCCGCCACAGCAGCCAAAATCTGCGCCTCACTGATTGAAAACAACCGCACCTGTGAAACATCAGCATTCGATGGCCAGCATCTCGCGCTTACACAGGAGGCAGAGCCAATATCCCGAAAAAAGCCCGCTAATCAGCAAAGCGGAAAACCCTCAGGTCAGACACCCTCATTTTCCTTATTTCCGGGGGTCAATTAATCGATGCGCCTGACAATGTTTGGGTTGTGCCATTGACCGATACGAACCATATTCCGGCTGTCATGAAAAAAGAACCATTCCGTTTGACCGCACGACAGGTCCAGTGGCTGCTGATCGTTGGGTTCCTGACGGTCGGCTATGCGCTCTATTTGCGCTATCTCGCCATTGAGTTTGCGCCGGTCCGACTGGAATGCGAGGCTGGTTTGCCAACAATGCTTTGCAAGACACGTCTGCTGATGACTTACCTGTTCAAGAATACTATCTTTGGCATTCTTGCGATCATCATCGCGATCCTGCACGTGATCAGGCCTTCGATTGTCACGCTTACCGGCGGTCTCATCGCCGCAGGCTTTGGCATTGTACTCTACAATGTCGGCCTCTCAGGCGTGGCAATCGGATTGCTTATTTTGGGCTTTGCGCGACCCGCGCCTGCAACAGCGTAACACCAAGCATCAGATAAACACCGCAGATCCATAGCGATTGCCAATTGGCTGAGCTTTCGTTGAAGCCAATGTAGAGAACGGAAAGTCCCAGAATTCCGGCAAAAATCGATTCCGTCATGGGGCGCACGCCGATTGTGGGCCGGCTGAGCATCGTCAGCAGTGCAAGCGGCACCACCGCCATGGTCAGCGTCGCAAAGTGAAAATCCCGATAGCGCGGATCGAACACAAGCCCCAGTGCGGTTTCAATTCCAAGCAGCGTCGTGATGAGCAAAATAATTCCCAAAATTGCCTGCATGCGCGACGATGTTCGATATTCTCGCGGCCCCAGAAGCTCGAGGAAGGTTGGCAACCCGCGTCCATACATGACCGTGTTGGCTACAACCAAAGGTGCACAAATGCCTGCTGCCAATAGCAGACTGCCACGCAGCCACCCACCGACACCGAGACTTTCTATCAAGGTTTTATCGATGGCTAATCCCAGCAATGACCCGCCGGTTGTGGCGAAAATTCCAATGGCAAGCCAAGAGCTCAGGTGAGGCTTCCATGGCCGCCGGCGCAACGTGAGGAGCGCGACACCGAATACAGCAATTGCAAATCCCCATCCGGCTGCAAGGTATTGCTTCCAGTATGGGTAGTTGGTGATCTGTTCTCCGGCTGGATATTTCAACGCACGCTGATACGCATCGTAGAGACCCCAGTGGCCACCAACAGTGCCTTCGAACATCCGCTTCCAGGGTTGATCGTAGGCCTCGATAAGATTGACGTGGAATTTCTCTTTTTTGGCTAGGTCAAGGATTTCCGAAACGACACGCGCCTGATTGGCCCGCGATGGCAAGGCACCTTCGCGCATTCGACCGGCGCTGGGCCATCCGGTTTCACCAATCAGAATTTCCTTGTTCGGAAATGCGACAGCCATTCGCTTGCGGATTGCATCAACGTGGCCGGCCGCATGTTTCGCGCGGACTGGAAAGTCTTCCCAATAAGGAAGGATATGAATCGTAACAAAATCGACCGCATCGTAGACGTCACGATTTTTGAGCCAGAATTCCCATACGTCAGCATAAGTCACCGGCACCGATACCTTTGACTTCACGTAACGAATGTTGGTGACGAGATCAGCCGCTGTCATTTCACCGCGCAGCAGCACTTCGTTACCCACGATAATGCCGGTAATGACTTCGGGGTATTTCTTCGCAAGCGCGATTGATGTTTCGATCTGTAATTTATTGTCGAGACGATTATTGCCGATCCAAATTCCGTGCAGCACCTTCAGGCCGACCTTCTGGGCAAGCTCAGGGATTTTGTCCAAGCCATTCCCGACAGAATAGGTCCGAATGCAATTGGTAATCTTGGAAAGTTGCGCGAGATCGGCAGCCATCTGTTCGGGGGGCACGATCAGGGTAAGCTCAAGTGGATTTTGCCAGTCCCGGAATGGCGCATAGGAAACGCATTCAAGTTTTGCAGCAGGATCGATTGGCGCACGCGGCAAATCCACCGGCGCGGCTAACCACCACCAGACTGCAGTAATGTTGCACAGGGAGAGAGCAAGAAGTGCCAGCGGTGTTCGAAGGGAAATGGGTTTGTCCTCTCTAAGGGGGTAGCGCGTCACTTAATCGGTCATGGTAGGCGCTGCCAAGACCCTTAGCACGGCATATCCCCCCAGTTTTTCTCGCCCAGTTCATGGGGCTGTGACTTTTACCAAAGTTGCACTAAGTTCCCGTTTGGCTAGACAAAATTGCAAATGTCCGTCATGGGACTTCTTACGTCGTGCTAAGATCCTATTTGCCGCATTGAGGGCCAATTTGAACGGCATCCAATTTGCCGATTGATTGTTAAAAGACCATCATCGGGTATAGGCTCAAAGCAACCTGCGGCGGGCAATTAATCGGGGAATTCATGCGTCGCGCTCTTTCTTGGTTTCGAAATGCAGCTTTTCGGGGTCTCTCCTCGCCTGGCATGGCCATTTTTTTGGGTCTAGGAGCCGCTATCATCCAAGGCGGCGCTCTGTGGGCACAGGATCAGGCAAACAAGCCTGCACAACCCAGCAGTCCCGATATTGCCAAGGAAGGACAGCGGAAGGCCGATGAGTTCATCGAGGCCGCCCAGGCCATCAATGGACCTGCCGGCAATCCCGAATGCGTCTGGCTTGGCCGCCGTGTTGTTGGGCTGATGTGGCGTGACGATCTGGATACGGCGTTTCGGCACCTCGACCTTTATGACCGGTTTGGCTGCCCCGGCGGCCACATCCAGGCAACGTTCCGGTGCGTTGTCCGTTTCGGAGCAACAATCGATCCAAAGGTCGCGGAAACATTGAATGGCCGTGTGCACGCCTGCTGGATTAACCCTAGCGCCCAGCCCCAGGCTGCTGCCGTACCAGCGCCAACAGGTGCCCCAACTGCCGCATCCCCTGCTCCCGCCGCATCGGCAAAGTAAGCGACGCAGGAACGTTTACCCTTTTACGCAGTTTATTTTCGTCACGCCCTGAAAACGCCATGACGGCATACAAGTTGTCAAATAGCGTAATAACGATACGCTGAATTGCCTTTGTCTTGGTCGAGCCTAGGGGACAGGTTCGCTACCTGCCACTGCGTCCCGTATGGTTTTGTCGCGATGCGCGCCGTCGCCGTTTTATTCTTTGTCACAGCCGTTCACGCTGCTATTTGGGGCGTATTGCGCGACAAGCAGGAAGCCCCCGATTTTAGGGGAATGCTGCCAAGTGTGTCCTACGCTCCATTCGAAGGAACGGGACATCCCGATGTCGATAACGTCCCCAGCACTGAAAAAATTCGCGACGACTTAAAAAAACTCGTTCCGTTGACCAGGGCGATCCGCCTCTATTCATCGACGGGCGGCGTCGAATTGGTGCCACCCATTGCCAACGAACTTGGCCTCAAGGTCACTGTGGGCGCGTGGATCGACAAGAATACAGATCGCAATGAGCGCGAAATCGCAGCTGCGGTGGATCTCGTCAAACGCAACAGCAATGTGATTGGTGTGGTGGTTGGCAACGAGACCATCTATCGCGGTGAACAAAAGGTTGAGGATCTTATTGATCTTATTCAGCGCGTTAAAAAGCAGGTCAACGTACCTGTAACAACGGGTGAAATCTGGAATATCTGGCGCGACAATCCAAAACTGACCTATTCGGTAGACTTCATTGCCGCGCATATCCTGCCCTATTGGGAGAACTTTACCGACAAGCAGGCCGTTGAGCAGGCCATGTACATCTACCAATTGCTGCGGGATGGCTTCCCGGGCAAGCGAGTCGTCATCGCTGAATTCGGCTGGCCAAGCGCTGGCTATAATCTCAAGAACGCTTTTCCGGGCCAGTTTGAGCAAGCTTCCGTGCTGCGCAATTTCGTCACGCGCGCAGAGGCCATAGGAATGGATTACAATATCGTTGAGGCGATCGATCAGCCCTGGAAATTCTTCGAAGGCGGCGTGGGACCCTATTGGGGCATTCTTAACGCAGCACGCGAGCCGAAATTTTCCTGGACCGGCCCCATCGTCGATCAGGATTATTGGAAAATCGCTACAATTGCCTTGCTTGTCGGCGTCCTGCTTTCGTTGCCCGTTTTACGGCTGGTTCACGCAACGATTCCGCAAACTCTGCTCGTGTCTGCTTCGGCAAATGCCGTGGGGGCCTGGACTGCCACGATTTTTGTCTACTGGCACACGCACTATTTTGTGTTCGGGTCGGCGTTCGCCTTAATCCTTGGATTAATCCTGCTGGTTCCGCTTGTCCTGATTGCGATGGCGCGTCTCGAGGAAATCGCAACGATTGCATTTGGTCACAAGCCCCGCCGCCTGATTGACAAGCCTTTGCCAGCGCCTGCCGACGGTGTGTATCCCAAAGTTTCAATCCATATTCCGGCTTATTTCGAACCCCCGGAAATGTTGAAGCTGACGCTCGACGCCGTATCCCGGCTTGATTATCCGAACTTCGAATGTGTCGTGATTATCAACAACACGCCTGATCCGGCTTTCTGGCAGCCGATACAGGATCATTGCCGCACGCTTGGTGAGCGCTTCATCTTCATCAATGCGGAAAAGGTTGAAGGCTTCAAGGCGGGCGCCTTGCGGATCGCAATGGCGCGCACTGCCCCCGACGCGGAAATCATCGGCGTGATCGATGCCGACTACGCTGTCACGCCAAACTGGCTGAAGGACCTCGTTCCAGCATTTGCCGATCCACATGTTGGCCTTGTGCAGGCACCGCAGGATCATCGCGATGGCGATCAATCGTTGATGCACTATGCCATGAACGGGGAATATGCCGGCTTCTTCGATATCGGCATGGTTCAGCGCAACGAGACCAATGCAATTATTGTGCATGGTACCATGTGCCTGATCCGCCGTTCCGCAATGGACATGGCCGGTGGTTGGGCTGGAGATACAATCTGCGAAGACACAGATCTCGGTCTCACCATTATCGAACAAGGCTGGCTCACGCATTATACCAACAAGCGATATGGCTTCGGCCTTCTGCCGGATACATACGAAGCTTTCAAGAAACAACGTCACCGCTGGGCCTATGGCGGATTCCAGATCGTCAAGAAGCATTGGAGGCGCTTTTTACCCGGTGCGAGCAGACTGACACTTGATCAAAAACGCGAATTCACACTTGGCTGGCTCAACTGGCTTGGTGCCGAAAGCCTTGGCGTCGTGGTCGCTATCCTAAATTTGATCTGGGTTCCGATCGTATCTTTCGCTGACATCGCCATTCCCGACAAAATTCTGACCCTGCCGATTATCGCTGCCTTCCTTGTGTCCCTTGCGCACTTCCTGTCGCTGTATCGGCTCCGTGTGCCGGTTAAAGTCGGGCAGATGCTGGCTGCCATGGTCACAGCAATGTCGGTCCAGTGGACGGTGTCGCGTGCAGTTGCCAATGAACTCATCACCGACCATTTGCCATTTGCACGCACCTCCAAGGGTGGACTGTCGCGAATGTCCGTCGAATTTCAGGCATTCTGGGAAGCGGTAATTGGCGTATTGCTTATTATCGGTGCGGTTGTCCTGACCGTCTTCAACCAGAAAGAAGTACGTGAAATCAATATTTTTGCAGCTGTTCTGGTGCTGCAGAGCCTGCCCTTCCTGTCAGCAGTAGTCATCGCCATTCTCGAAAATTCAAAAATGAATTCGTTTGCCTTCTGGAGCAGCTCCAGGGTTCGGGCCGCCGAATTGATCGGGTTGCGCCCGCAGTCAATTCCAAAAACCGTAGGCTTGCAAAAGCCTGTCACTTCCGCTTCAGAATTAAATCAAGAATGAATTTGAGAATACCTACAACGAATAGCCCGCCGGTTTGCTCCGGCGGGCTATTCATTTCAATTCTTCTTGTTTGGCGAAATCAGCCAGATCAGAACGCGATGACCACAGGCGGTTCGACGATCGCGGCTTCCTTGTGCTGGATTTCACGCTCCTGAGCCGTTACTGGCAATTGGAGAACGCGTGCGCGCTGTCCTTCCGTCAACAATGTCACCAACACAGTGCTTCCATCGGGAAACGATAGTGCATCGTGATGCTGATGTTGCGTGGCCGGATCTATTGCACAGAAACGCGCCACCTTGAAGCCAGCGCTCTTCGTTGAAATCCAATTGCGATCGTATTTCACGTCCTGTTCGAAAGCGAGCTCTGTCCCTGGAAGGAGGCAGACTGCGACATTAAACTCACCCTCAGCAGCGAACCCGCGAGTTGAGGTTCCTCGAAAGCTTGTCGAAACAAGCACATCGCCAACCTTCGCTGGGCGAGATGCCACGGCATGCAAGCTATAATCACACATGAGATTGCTCCTCTTGCCGAGATAGCATCCGCATCCGCGTTGATTGCTGATGCTATCAGTGTGTAGACTTGTGGAACGCCTTTCTTCTTTTCTAGTTCCGAGCCCCTGTCACCGTATCTCGTCTTTTAGCGATCGGCCTCGTAGTTACCGACATAAGCACGGTGCAAAGACTTCACGCGATATCGCGGACCTGATCGCTTGATGTGCAATCGCGGACACGACGATCTTAAAAGGTTTGAATTCAGGTGCCTTTCGAACCCAAATATCTTCCGCGTGAGTAATAAGAAGAAAGATACTGGTTCGGATCAAGCCACATTTTGTTTACTCGCATGCCCCTTACGTTCGCGGGCGATCATGAAGCGGCCCGCATTCTGCTCAGACAGACGATGGGCGAAGCAATCTATCCACGCCGTCAAAAATTCTGACAGTCATGCATTTCGACCGCGCTAGCCGAATGCTCTCGTGCAGCTTGGAAGCAGCTCGGAGTCAGAATCCCTCACCAGCATCGCGGGAATGAAGAGGCCAGTTCAACGTTCTGTGCATTGGACTGATATGGGCCGGAAATTCGCCAACGGCTCCATCAATAGCGTCCGCATGTCCTTACGGAACACAGGTTCTCGCAGATTTTGCGATAAGCCATTGATGTAAAATGATTTTCATGGTGAGCGCGGAGGGACTCGAACCCTCGACCCCATGATTAAAAGTCACGTGCTCTACCACCTGAGCTACGCGCTCACTCGCGCGGTGTGTAGGGGCCGGGTCCACATGGGTCAAGTCCAAGAAGCCGAAAGTTATTGGAATTGCAGCAAGAAGACTGCATTTCCACACCTCAAATTCCCTCTCCGTTCTTCCCGCCCTCTATCTCGATGAATTTCATGCTCTCTGAACAAAGAGTGAACACGATAGATCCAATTCACTGATGACGCTTCTCTCACGTCGGGAAAAATCAACATAGAAAAAAATATCAGGAGCGCCGGTCCTCATCTTCCTTAATGGCGTCCTCATCAAAATCGCGTTTTGGCGTTGCAATGTCACCGTCATCACAAACATCGACGCCGAATGGTGGATCATACCCCCTGGGTGCAGATGTTTTTTTCGGATCGACTTTTTTGGATCCGGATTTGGCAATCTTGCGTCTTCGCGAAAGAGGCTGAGCTTTTTTGCGAGTTCCGCTCATTAATAATCCTCTGCCAGTGCAAGAATGACAGCGCCTTAAGTACAGAACGCGTCAGTCAAATCCCCTCAAACAGCGCCGTGGACAGATAACGTTCGGAGAACGATGGTACGATAGCAAGAATGTTTTTGCCGGCGTATTCCGGACGCTTTCCAAGTTCAATTGCAGCAGCAATGGCTGCACCTGATGAAATTCCGCCTAAAATACCTTCCATACGTGCGAGCGCTCGCGATGTTTCAATCGCTGTCGTGCTGTTGACCTTGACGATTTCGTCGATCGCGGAACGATCGAGAATATCCGGGACAAAACCAGCCCCAATTCCTTAAATCTTGTGTGGTGAGTGCTGTCCGCCGGATAACACCGGACTCTCCTCCGGCTCTACCGCAACCACGTGTAACGAGGGTTTGCGCTGCTTCAACACCTGTCCAACGCCGGTGATCGTACCACCTGTTCCGACACCAGCGACGAACACATCAATGTTACCTTCCGTATCGTTCCAGATCTCCTCCGCTGTCGTGCTGCGATGAATAGCCGGATTTGCCAAATTCTTGAATTGCTGGGGCATTACTGAATTGGGCGTACTCCGGATCAATTCCTCTGCTGTGGCAATGGCGCCTTTCATACCTTGCGCGGCGGGAATCAAAATGATTTCAGCCCCGAGAAATGCCAGCATCTTGCGGCGCTCAATCGACATCAACTCCGGCATCACGAGTTTCAATCGGTAACCCCGCGATGCAGCAACAAACGCCAGCGCAATTCCAGTATTGCCTGAGGTTGGTTCGATCAAAACAGTTTCGGAATTGATGACGCCTGCCTTTTCCATTGCAATAATCATTGCGGCGCCGATCCGATCTTTAACGCTCCCTGCAGGATTGAAATATTCTAGTTTAGCGAGAATTGTTGCGTTCGCTCCTCGGTGTTGGGGCAATCTTCGCAAACGCACAACCGGCGTATCGCCGAACGCATCAACAATGCTGTCGTAAATTCGACCGCGACCAGAACGAAGATCATGCAATAAATTATTTTTTGAAGATGCGTCCATAAAATTTCCCAATTCGACAAATAGATGTTCAGCCAGCCTGCTTGTTCGCACTCATGTCATAATGGTTGCATAAATACACGCGTAAGAAGCAATTGTAATTGCCAATTAACATTGCACTGCAAAAGCACGAAATCACAAAACCGCAAAAGAAACGTAATTGTGTTGCGTCATTGTCACTAGTTTCTATTATCTATGTAATTTCCCGCATATTCAAAATAAGAATGAGGTCATGATGACAGCAATTGCTGATACCTCGGTCACCTCTTCTCATCTTCTACCTCCGCGCACAAGCAACCGGCTCATCTGTCAGATATGCGGTGATTCTATGATTGCTGCTGAAGCTTCCGCATATATATCAGAAGATATTGTGAGCTATCTTTGGAGTTGTGAGAACTGCGGTTATGGTTTTGTCACCAAACACAGCCTCAAAAAAATTTCCTGCAATTGACCTTGCTTAGCGTGGAGGGATGTCTCCTCGCAACCAGCCAGCCCGTGTACGTTCTTTGAAAATCTCAAAGCTTCCTGCCGCTATTGCCTCACGCATCTCCTGCATCAGGTTTTGATAGTAGGCAATATTAATTTCGGACAATAACATTGCACCAAGCGCTTCGCCTGACTTCACCAGGTGATGCAAATAAGCTCGCGCATAGGTTCGCGTTGAAGGCCATGCACTTTCTTCATCGAGTGGACGGGGGTCATCAGCATGACGCGCATTGCGTAAATTGATGACTCCGTGACGAGTGAAGACGTGGCCATGTCGACCATTCCGGGTCGGTAACACGCAATCGAACATATCGATGCCACGGGAAACTGCCTCCAGAATATCATCTGGGGTTCCTACTCCCATGAGATAGCGAGGACGATCCTGCGGAAGTAATGGTGCAACTTCCTCGATCATTGCCAACATCACCGCTTGCGGCTCACCCACTGCCAGACCGCCAATGGCGTAACCATGAAAACCGATATTCAATAACGCGCGGGCACTTTCGCGGCGCAGCTCAGGAATATCTCCACCCTGCGCAATGCCGAATAGCATGTGACCGGCAGGTGCCGTTTCAAATGCACGCTTGCAGCGTTCCGCCCAGCGAATGGATAATTGCATTGCCCGATCGATATCAGCGCGCTCCGCCGGTAAACGCACGCATTCATCAAGCTGCATTGCAATGTCCGAACCGAGCAGCCGCTGCACCTCGATGGCACGCTCAGGTGACAATTCAATCTTCGCACCATCGATATGCGAGCTGAAAGTAACAGCGTGTTCAGTCACCTTTCGTAATTTAGAAAGTGACATCACCTGAAAGCCGCCGGAGTCAGTCAGCATCGGACCGTTCCAGGTCGTGAATGTTTGCAAGCCCCCGAGCGCGGCAATACGCTCCGCCCCCGGACGCAGCATCAAGTGATAGGTGTTGCCGAGAACAATATCCGTTCCAGCGTCACGCATCTCGCGCCAATGGATGCCCTTCATGGCCCCTAGCGTGCCAACCGGCATGAATGCAGGCGTGCGAACGACACCATGAGGTGTCGTCAACGCACCGAGCCGCGCCTCGCCATTTCGCCCGAGAAGCTGAAAGTGATTGGAAACTGTCATGCAGGTGGGTTTATGGGCGAAGGATCGCTACGAAACAACAGGCAGGCATCGCCATACGAATAAAAACGGTAACCCGCCGCGATTGCATGCGCGTAGGCTCGCTTCATCTCGTTCAGTCCGCTGAAAGCTGAAATCAGCATAAATAATGTCGAGCGAGGCAGATGAAAATTTGTCATCAGAATATCCACTGCACGGAAACGATAGCCGGGCGTGATGAAGATGGCGGTCTCACCATCGAATGGACAGATGATACCATCTTCCCCTGCCGCGCTTTCGAGAAGCCGTAGCGATGTAGAACCAATCGCAACAATACGACCACCTTTTGAACGTGCCGTATTCAACGCATCGGCCGTAGCCTTACTCACAGTCCCCCACTCCGCATGCATGCGATGCGCACTGGTGTCTTCAGCCTTGACCGGCAGAAATGTGCCCGCACCAACATGCAAGGTGACGCGGTGAATGGCTATACCTTTTGCCTGTAATTCAGTTTGAAGTTCAGGCGTAAAATGTAACCCAGCCGTCGGCGCGGCCACCGCACCTTCATTGGTCGCAAACATTGTTTGATAGTCGGCAATATCTCGTTCGTCCGGCGTCCGTTTCGACGCAATATAGGGCGGCAACGGCGGCGTCCCCAGATCGGCAATCGCTTGATCGAGCGCTGGGCCGTGAAAAGAAAATGACAGCGTTATTTCACCGCCATCGCCTTTGTGTTCAACAGTCGCATCGAGATGGCCGAGCAGACAAACCCGCCCCTCATTGCCAAAACGAACAGTGTCGCCTTCCGAGAGCTTCCTTGCAGGCTTGACCAATGCCTTCCAGCGAGAGCCATCTAGGCGACTGATCAGCGTGGCCTCAATTTTTGGCTCGCTCTCGCGGCCAATACGACGTCCTGTGAGTTGCGCCGGGAGAACCTTGGTGTCGTTGACAACAAGCTGGTCGCCAGACTGCAGAAATTGGGACAGCGCACGGACGTTCTGATCTTGTAACGAGCCATCCGGATTCACGACAAGCATGCGCGCCGAGTCACGCGGATTGGCGGGCCGCAAAGCAATTCTATCATCCGGGAGAACGAAATCGAAAAGGTCCGTACGCATGTGTTATTCAACCATTCCAAGCGCACCGTGCATTTGACGCAACTGCATAGGCGTGAGCCAGCAGCCCAAGCACCCTCTCCTTGGTCGGGATAGAAAGAGTTGATTCAAATCCAGTTGCGGCTGCTGAAATTACTCTGCGTCAACAGCCATGTGCGCTTTGATGATCTTGTCAGGATCTTCCACCGGCTCACCGCGCTTGATCTGGTCGACATTTTCCATACCCGATGTCACTTGGCCCCAGACCGTATATTGGCCATCGAGGAAGCTGGCTTCATCGAAGCAAATGAAAAATTGGCTGTCACCGGAGTCAGGATTGGCGGCACGCGCCATCGATGCGGTGCCCCGCACATGCGGCTCCTCGTTGAATTCGGCTTTGAGCTTCGTGCCTGAGCCGCCGGTGCCCGTGCCATGCGGACATCCGGTCTGCGCCATAAAGCCCTCGATGACGCGGTGGAACACGATGCCATCGTAAAATCCTTCACGCACCAATTCCTTGATCCGCGCAACATGGCCGGGCGCGAGGTCCGGGCGCATCTCAATGGTGACAGGACCCTGGGTTGTTTCAAGGATCAAAGTGTTTTCGGTATTGGCCATAATCACTCTCTCTACAAACTATGTGTCTACAAACTGTGTGTCGCGTTTGCGGTCATCTCACCGCAATGGCAAAGGGCCACCACTGGTAACATGCCGATGCACACCACTTTACTTGATGTCGGAAGCGACCTGCACTTTCACCATTTTGTCAGGATCCTGTACCGGTTCGCCGCGTTTGATCCCATCGACGATATCCATGCCGGAAACGACTTCACCAACTACGGTATATTTATTGTTCAGGAATGATCCATCAGCGAACATAATAAAGAATTGAGAATTGGCCGAGCTTGGATCGGAACCCCGTGCCATGCCGACAATCCCGCGCTTGAACGGAACACTGGAGAACTCCGCAGGCAGGTTCGGATATTTTGAACCACCAGTGCCATTGAAGTTTTTGCCATCGCCTGTTTGCGCCATGAACCCTTCGATCACGCGGTGGAACGGAACGTTATTGTAATAGCCGTCGCGCGCAAGCTGCTTGATGCGTTCGGCATGCTGCGGAGCAAGATCGGTTCGCAACTTAAAAACAATGCGCCCCTTATTGGTATCAATGACAATGGCATTCGCCTTGTCGAGACCGGCGGGCAAGGTCTGCGAAAAGGCGGGCGATGCAAGGACAATAGCGGTAAGGATGGCAAGAATTCGGATCATGGAAACTCCGGATTAAATTAAAGACGAATTATTTGGCGAACTTGGCCTGCAGCCGTGTCGCAACGGCCTTGGGCACGAAGTGCGAAACGTCTCCACCCATCCCCGCGATTTGACGCACCAGTGTAGCGGTGATCGGGCGGACGGTGGCTGAGGCCGGAATGAAAACAGTGTGAACGTCCGGCACCATCGTCTGATTCATACCGGCAATCTGCATCTCGTAATCGAGATCGGTACCATCACGCAGACCACGGATCAGAATGCCGGCACCAACGCGCTGAGCCGCCGTCACTGTCAGGTCGTCAAACGTGATGCCTTCAATCTTGCAACCAGCCTGGGCAGCAATCGGAGAAAAGACTTCCATAATCATCTGCAGCCGCTCGTCAGCCGAAAACAGTGGCGTCTTACCGGGATGAACACCAATGGCAACAACCAGGCGGTCGACCAGGCTGCATACCTGCCGCACAACATCGAGATGGCCATTGGTAACGGGGTCAAACGACCCGGGATAGAGTGCGACACGGGGCATGATCCGTCCTACCTTGCCCCAGCCGCAGCCGCAAGCGCCGTTGTACTCTTTGCGCGATCAGCCGCCGTTGCCATTGCCATTACCACCATCGGCCTCTTCAGGAATATGCTCAACGGAAACGACATGCTCATCGTCAGCAGTATCGAATATGATCACACCCTGGGTCGAGCGGCCTGCAATGCGGATGCCTTCCACCGGGCAACGAATGAGCTGCCCTGCATCCGTCACCAACATGATTTGGTCGCTATCCTCAACAGGGAATGAGGCCACCAGTTTGCCGTTGCGGCCATTCACGGACATCGCAACGATGCCTTTGCCGCCGCGGCCTGTGGTCCGGTATTCGTAGGATGACGTGCGCTTGCCATAACCATTTTCGCTGATGGTCAGAACAAATTGTTCACTCGCAGACATATCGACATAACGCTTCTCACCAAGCTCGATCGAACCTGTCGCTTCCTCGGTATCAACACCCGCCTCATCCTCCGCACCGCCACGACGCACGGCATTGGCGCGTCGCATATAGGCGGCACGCTCATCAGCGTTGGCATCCATATGGCGCAGGATCGTGAGCGAAATCAGTTTGTCACCTTCGCTGAGAGCTATACCGCGGACACCCATCGACGTGCGGCCCTGGAAGACGCGCACTTCGGTCACGGGGAAGCGAATGCACTGACCGCCGGCGGCCGTCAGCAATACGTCATCATGCTCCGTGGCAATCTGCACGTCGACAATTGCCTCTCCCTCATCAAGCTTCATGGCGATAATGCCCGACCGGCGGACATCGACGAAATCGGACAATTTATTGCGCCGAACATTGCCGCCCGTGGTGGCAAACATCACGTCGAGATTGCTCCACGAGGATTCATCTTCGGGCAGCGGCATGATGGTGGTGATGCGCTCGCCCTGCTCCAGCGGCAGAATATTGATCAGCGCCTTACCACGAGAGTTCGGTGCGGCCATCGGAAGACGCCAAACCTTTTCTTTATAAACCTGACCGCGTGACGAGAAGAACAGCACTGGCGTGTGGGTCGAGGCCACGAACAGACGGCTGACAAAATCTTCCTCGCGCGTCGCCATGCCTGAGCGGCCCTTGCCTCCGCGCTTCTGTGCACGATAGGTCGAGAGCGGAACGCGCTTGACATACCCCGCGTGCGAAACGGTCACCACCATATCTTCGCGCTGGATAAGATCTTCGTCCTCGACTTCACCTTCCTGATCGATGATGACGGTCCGTCGCGGCGTAGCGAATTCGTCCTTCACAGCGTTCAGCTCGTCTTTAACAATAGCCTGAACACGCGCACGCGATCGTAGAATGTCGAGATAGTCCGCAATCTCAAGCGCAAGCTTGTCGAGTTCTGCCGAAATCTCATCCCGACCGAGTGCCGTCAACCGCTGCAATCGCAGGTCGAGAATGGCTTTCGCCTGCTCCATCGACAGCCGTGCAGTGCCATTCTCAGCAAGAACGTGGCGTGGATCATCGATCAACGTGATCATGGTCGCGACATCCTTCGCTGGCCAATCACGCGCCATCAATGTTTCACGCGCCGTGTTCGGATCTGGCGAGGTGCGAATGACACGAATGACTTCGTCGATATTGGCAACGGCAATCGCGAGGCCGACCAAAATGTGCGCGCGATCCCGCGCCTTGCCAAGCAGGAATTTCGTTCGACGTGAGACGACATTCTCACGGAAGGCCACAAATAGTGTCAGTAAATCCCTCAGGTTCATCACCTGCGGACGCCCGGCATCGAGCGCCACTATGTTGGCGCCGAAACTGGTCTGCAAAGGTGTGAATTTATAGAGCTGATTCAGCACGACATCCGGCACTGCGTCGCGCTTCAATTCAACGACAACGCGATAGCCATCGCGGTCAAATTCGTCGCGCAGGTCGGAAATTCCCTCAATTCTCTTTTCGCGCACCAGCTCGGCGATGCGCTCAACCATGGTGGCCTTGTTCACCTGATACGGAATTTCCGAAATGATGATGGCTTCACGATCTTTGCGGAGGGTTTCGAACGCTACTTTGCCGCGCATCACAATCGAGCCGCGACCAAGATGATACGCCGAGCGAATGCCCTGACGACCGAGAATGATGCCGCCGGTCGGAAAATCGGGGCCCGGGATGATGTTGATCAGATCGTCGATACCAAGCGCGGGGTCATTGATGAGTGCGATACACGCATCGATCACTTCGCCAAGATTGTGCGGCGGGATATTCGTCGCCATGCCAACCGCGATTCCGCCCGCACCGTTGACCAGCAGGTTAGGGAATTTGGCTGGCAAAACTTTTGGTTCGTGTTCGGAACTATCGTAGTTCGGCTGGTAATCAACGGTATCCTTGTCGATATCATCAAGCAGTGACTGCGCGATCTTTTCAAGGCGCGATTCCGTATAGCGCATCGCCGCCGCCATATCTCCGTCAACCGAGCCGAAATTGCCCTGGCCGTCGATGAGAGGCACGCGCATGGAAAAATCCTGCGCCATGCGTACCAAGGCGTCATAAACCGACTGATCGCCGTGCGGGTGATACTTACCGATTACGTCGCCGACCGTGCGAGCAGACTTGCGATAGGGCTTGTTCCACTCGAAACCGTTTTCATACATCGCATAAAGGATGCGGCGATGAACCGGCTTCAATCCATCACGTGCATCCGGCAGCGCGCGGGCAACGATGACGCTCATGGCGTAATCGAGATACGAGCGCTTCATCTCATCCGTGATGGAAACGGGGCGGATATCTTGAGGGTCGGATGTACCGGCGGCGGATCTTGGGGATTAGTCAAATGCGAATCCTAAAGTGCAAAAAAGCTTTGGTTATATAGGCTGAATCGGCCGCCGCCGCCAACCTCATTCGTCATCGAAAACAGGGCGAAATACCTAACTTTTTCAGATATTTACAACAAAGCTACGAATGGGCCCACCGGGCAATCTTGAAGGGCCGCCGAATCGCACTTTTTACAACACACTTAAGGGCCAAAGGCGACGGCGTGCATCACACGCCCGGGCACGAACGCAAGCAGTCCGGCGATCACCAATCCGCCGATGAAGATCGAGATCATTCTGATCCGGTGGCCCCTCACACGGTGCCTGTGCGCGTACCAGACACCGAGCGGAAGCATGACCAGGCTAAAAATTGACAGGAGATGGATCGGACTCCATGGCCCACCCAGCTGGATATGTCTCCCATGAATTCAGAATGAACTGATGGCCACAACCACCATAAGCCCAACCCAAATCCAGCCAACAGTGCGATGTGGCAGCGCACCTTTCGGCGCCGCGAACTGGATAAGACCCAAGGCAAAGGCGCCCATCGCAGCGAAAGCATGAAGCTGAATTACCAGAGGCGCGTTGAGTAATGGGTTCAAACTCTACATGTTCTCTCCAGCCTGAACCGCTCTGCTACAGCAGCATATAAATTACCAGTGCGATGTTAATGATATTAACATCGCACTGGAGCAAATACACGCTGCAACTCAAAAGCTGCTAAAGTTACGAGTGAGCTATCTAGCTACGTGACGTGATCACCAACTGGGAATCTAGAACGGAATATCGTCGTTCATGTCGTCGTTGCGGCCACCACCGGAGGCAACTGCGCGCCGCGATGATCCGCCGGAAGAACCTCCCGAACTAAATTCTCCGCCGCTGTCGTCGGGGCCAAAGGAGCCGCCAGCTCCGCCGCTGCGGCCATCAAGCATGGTCAATGTAGAATTGAAGTTCTGAAGAACAACTTCGGTGGAATAGCGATCCTTGCCATCCTTGTCTTGCCACTTACGTGTCTGCAATTGGCCTTCGATATAAACCTTGGCGCCCTTTTTCAGATATTGTTCGGCGATCTTGCAAAGACCTTCGCTGAAAATCACCACGCGGTGCCACTCGGTCTTTTCCTTGCGTTCGCCAGAATTCCGATCTTTCCAGGTTTCCGATGTCGCCACACTCAAGTTCGCGATCGGGCGTCCATCTTGTGTCCGCTTGATTTCAGGATCGGCTCCAAGATTTCCAACCAAAATAACCTTATTGACGCTTCCCGCCATTGACGCTCTCCACTCTTCGCGCAGGCATTCTGCACACCAAAACTGTTTCAGGACATCCTTGCTTGCGGCTTATGCCCTTTGCCTGATGGACCTATACCGCGCGTCTACCACCTTGCCGCTCCGCTTGAAGCTTCCCACTCGATTTATCCACTGGGCATCGAAGCCCACATTTGCCCCACATCATGTACCCTTTTTGTTCTAATGCAAAGCGCAAGGGCCAGAAAGATGTGGGAAACCTCGCAAACTGAGACTAATTGCGACGGAATTCATGGTCATATTAGGGATGCATCAAGTCGAAATATGCCAAACAAATCCTTACTTTACGACAAACCATTTCTTCGGCGAGTGTTGCATTCGGGAGACGGTTTTTTTCGAATGAAACGGTATATTGCAACCTAAGATTCGTGATCGCCTAACCAAAATTGCTTCACACAAAACGAAGCGAACTAAACTGGAGACTAAACAATGAAAAAGTTTTTGCTCGGCACTGTTGCGCTGGTCGCCCTTGGCACCGCTTCAGCAATTGCTGCTGACCTTCCGGCACGCACCTATACAAAGGCTCCGGCCTATGCTGCGCCTATCTACAACTGGACCGGTGTCTATATCGGCGGGCATATCGGTGCAGGTTTCAATGACAACAACAATACCGATGTTGTTGGTTTCACCGATGGTTCGAATAATGCTGCTTTCCTTGGCGGTGGCCAGATCGGCGCTGATTACCAGTTCGCTCCGAATTGGGTTGTTGGTATCGAAGGCCAGATCAGTGGTTTGGCAAGTAATGATCGGTCTTTTTTCAATACGGGTACCGGTACTACCACTAATGACCGCAGCGACTGGCTCGCTTCGATCACCGGCCGCCTCGGCTACACTTGGGGTCCCGGGCTTGATCTACGCCAAGGGCGGTGTCGCGTTCCGTGACGACAGCGGCCTTACAGTTGTGAACGCCGCAAACTTCGCTGTGCCTTTCACCTTTGACCGAGAGCAGACCGGTTACACTGTTGGGGCAGGTCTCGAGTACATGTTTGCTCCCGCCTGGTCGGCGAAGGTTGAGTATCAGTACTATAATTTCGGCAACAGCACTGTCTTCGTCATCCCTACTGTAGGATTAAGCTTGCCTTTGACCGTCGTAAACTTCCGCGATGACCTTCACAGCGTGAAGGCTGGGGTGAACTATCACTTTAATTGGGGTGGCCCGGCTGTTTCGCGCTACTGATTTCAAAACATCTCAAATATCTACCAAAAGGCCAGCTCTTGAGCTGGCCTTTTTATTTGCCTATGTGAAACGCATCCTGCGGTTCCATGGTAAATCATCTAACAGTTGATGCATGATTGGGGGCACTGGAAATTCCCGCGCGTTCTTCCTACGTTCTGACCAACAACTCATAGAAAGCCTGCGCGGCGTCCGGACCTTACACGAACGCAAGCAACCATCTGCGCCTCGCGCCCGGGAACCTGCTAAATGGATGAAGTCATCAAGGCGAACCGCAAACAGAGCATCGGTTCGGGACTCCGCGCGATCATTATTCGCGGCGCACGCGAACACAATCTGAAGAACGTCCACCTCGAAATACCGCGCGACAAACTGGTCGTTTTCACTGGCTTATCCGGCTCCGGAAAATCATCGTTGGCATTCGATACAATCTATGCCGAGGGACAACGCCGCTACGTCGAGTCACTTTCAGCCTATGCACGCCAATTCCTGGAGATGATGCAAAAGCCGAATGTTGATCAGATCGATGGCCTCTCACCGGCGATCTCCATCGAGCAAAAAACAACATCGAAAAATCCGCGCTCAACCGTTGGCACGGTGACCGAGATCTACGACTACATGCGCCTGCTGTGGGCGCGTGTTGGTGTTCCCTACTCGCCAGCGACAGGACTGCCTATCGAAAGCCAGATCGTCTCGCAAATGGTCGATCGGGTTCTGACGCTGCCGGAAGGGACGCGCCTCTATCTGCTGGCCCCTGTCGTGCGCGGACGCAAAGGTGAATACCGCAAGGAAATTGCAGACTATCTCAAGAAGGGATTTCAGCGCGTCAAGATCGACGGCAAATTTTACGAGCTGGCCGAGGCCCCTGCCCTCGACAAGAAATTTCCCCACGACATTGACGTGGTTGTTGACCGCATTGTTGTGCGACCAGACATAGGGCAGCGGCTTGCTGAATCTTTTGAGACCGCGCTGAAACTCGCCGACGGGCTCGCGGTCATCGAATATGCCGACGCGCCGGCAACAAACGGCAGTGAGAAAAAGACTGACAAGAAGACTGCAAAAATCCACGACAAAAGTGGACCGGAACGCATCCTGTTTTCGGAAAAATTTGCATGCCCGGTTTCAGGGTTTACGATTTCGGAAATTGAGCCGCGGCTGTTCTCATTCAATAATCCCTATGGCGCATGCCCGAAATGCGGCGGCCTTGGTGTTGAGCAGCATATCGACGCTGAACTCGTGATCCCGGATAAAGATCAGACCCTCAAGAAAGGAGCGATTGCACCATGGGCGAAATCATCCTCGCCTTATTACCTGCAGACCCTTCAGGCGCTTGCCAAATTTTACAAATTTACGCTCGAGACCAAATGGAAGGATCTGCCGAAGAAAACGCAGAACGCAATTCTGTTTGGATCAGGAGATGACGAGATCAAATTTTCCTACGAAGACGGCGTGCGTTCCTACGATACCAAAAAGCCGTTTGAAGGGGTCGTCACCAACATCGAACGCCGCTTCAAGGAAACCGAAAGCGAGTGGGCGCGCGAGGAACTTGGAAAGTATTTTTCCGATGTGCCGTGCGAGGCCTGCGAGGGCCATCGCCTCAAGCCTGAGTCGCTTTGCGTCAAGATCGGCGACAAGCATATTGGTGAAATCTCCGAATTGTCAGTGCGCCATGCCGGGGAGTGGTTTGAAAGCGTCCCGAAGACGCTCAACAAACAGCAGAACGAAATTGCTGCACGCATTTTGAAGGAAATCCGCGAACGTCTGTCATTCCTGCTCGATGTCGGATTGAACTATCTCACTCTGGCGCGCGCTTCTGGAACATTATCTGGTGGTGAGAGCCAACGCATTCGCCTCGCCTCGCAGATCGGTTCCGGTTTGACCGGCGTGCTGTATGTGCTCGACGAACCATCCATCGGATTGCACCAACGCGATAACGCGCAACTCCTGGATACGCTGCGGCGGCTGCGCGATCTTGGCAACACAGTGATTGTCGTTGAGCACGATGAGGTGCCATCCTCACCGCCGACTATGTTGTCGATGTCGGCCCTGGTGCGGGGGTCCACGGTGGCAATATCGTCGCACAAGGTACCCCCCAGCAGATCATGGACAGCTCAAAATCTCTCACCGGGAAATATCTCACCGGCGAACTGTCTGTATCAATTCCGGAACGGCGTCCGCCCAATCATCGCCGCACCATCAAGGTGGTCAATGCACGTGGCAATAATCTGAAGAATGTCACCGCCGAAATTCCACTTGGTCTGTTCACCTGCGTGACAGGGGTTTCTGGCGGCGGCAAGTCGACCCTGCTGGTCGATACACTTTACAAGGCCATCGCGCGCAAACTGAATAATGCCAGCGAAGGCACCGCCCCGCATGATCGCATTGAAGGACTGGAACATATCGACAAGATTATCGATATCGACCAGTCCCCTATCGGACGAACGCCACGTTCAAATCCCGCAACCTATACCGGCGCGTTCACACCGATCCGCGAATGGTTTGCGGGCCTGCCGGAATCAAAAGCCCGTGGATATGAGCCGGGACGATTTTCATTCAATGTCAAAGGTGGACGCTGCGAAGCCTGCCAGGGTGATGGTCTTATCAAGATTGAAATGCACTTCCTGCCTGACATCTACGTGACTTGCGATACATGCAAAGGCAAACGCTACAACCGCGAGACGCTGGAAGTTTTGTTCAAGGGTAAAACCATCGCCGATGTACTCGACATGACGGTCGATGAAGCCGCGGATTTTTTCAAGGCAGTGCCGCGCGTACGTGAAACTTTCAAAACCCTACAGCGGGTCGGCCTTGGTTACATTCACGTCGGTCAACAGGCGACAACGCTTTCGGGCGGCGAAGCCCAGCGCGTCAAGCTCGCCAAGGAATTAAGCAAGCGCGCGACCGGCCGCACGCTTTATATCCTCGACGAGCCGACCACGGGACTGCACTTCCACGATGTCGCGAAATTGCTCGAAGTGCTTCATGAGCTTGTGGCGCAGGGCAACAGTGTCGTCGTGATCGAGCACAATCTGGAAGTCATCAAGACGGCGGACTGGGTGATCGATCTTGGTCCCGAAGGTGGCGATGGCGGCGGTGAAATCGTCGCGTGGGGTCCGCCTGAAGACATCGTCAAAGCGCCTCGGAGCTATACCGGAAAGTTCCTGGGACCGGTTTTGAAGAAGGCAAAAACAAAAACGAAGAACAAACCTGGCGAGGCCGCGGAATAGCTGGTTATTTGTGGCCTACTCCCGCCGAATTCAATTGAGAGCCGGTGGGATTTGCGCAAAGCATTTACGCATACGTCTCATTGCCCATGCTGCGACAGTTCCTGATCACTCAGATCCCAGTCCTGCCACAGCTTGAGCAGTGCGAGCAGCAAGACGAGTCCGCCGAGAGTGGCATGCAAGAATCGAAGTGTGCCACCGCCTGAATATCCGAAGATGTAAGGCGAAACGATCAGCCACAGACCGAGCACCATCTCGCACATTTCTTCCCAGCGCCGCAGCGCGATGTATTCCATCTGGGCCAGACCGAATACAAGAACGCCGACCAAAATAGTATTCAGAACGGCAATTCCATGGTCTGACATTTCTCCAAACCCGTAATTGGGTTGCCCAGTCAGCCATGGCGACAGCACAATCAACACGCCCAGTACCATGCCAAACCAGTCTTCCCAAGATCGATGAGTATTGAAAAACTCTGTGTCTGACATTGAAGACCCTCCTTTAAAAAAAGCCATACGTCGGCGGCTTGAAGGACATGTCCTCGGAGATTAAATGGCCTGGTCCAGCCGCTCGGGTATGTCTTCCTATGGAACTATTCATCGCGCCAATCTTTACAAGATGGTACGCGAAGGATTTTCTTCCTCACGTTGGATAAACACGACGGTTAACCAGCAAGTACAAGGCCGGGAGGCAGCATGAGCAATGACGTGCAGGACAACAAGGCACTCAAACGTTTCGAACTTCATCTCAACGGGGCGCTCGCCTTTGCGAATTATCGCCTTGCCCCTGGCACGGTGATCATTACCCATACCGAGGCGGCGCCTGAATTACGCGGACACGGCGCTGCATCAAAGCTTATCAACGGTGCGCTGGAACAAATTCGCAGCGATGGTTTGAAAGTTGTCGCTGGCTGCGACTTTGTTGCAAGTTACCTCGAAAAACATCCTGAGTTCGATGATATTATTGCGTGAAACCTGAGCATGAAAAAACCCGCCAAGGCGGGCTTTTTGTAGCACACGTAAAACGTAACAAGTTTCGTTAAACAACCTTGATCGACATATCCGGCAAGCCTTCCAACTTGCAAAGCAGCACATCACCCTGCACCACTGGCCCGACATTTTCCGGCGTGCCAGAGTAAATGATGTCGCCAGCTTTCAGCTCAAAAGCTTCAGACAGTTTCGAAATCTGTTCGGCGACATTCCAGACCATTTTGTTGAGATCCGAATTCTGCCGCACGGTGCCATTCACTGATAGTGATATCGCGCCTTTGCTGAAGTGGCCTGTTTTGGTCACGGTATGAATCGGACCGATGACAGCCGAGTGATCGAAGCTCTTGCCGATTTCCCAAGGCTTCTTTTCGCCGCTCATTGCATTCTGCAAATCGCGGCGCGTCATGTCGAGACCGAGCGCATATCCGTACACGCAATCGAGTGCCTTCTCCGACGGAATATTGGTGCCGCCTGATTTCAATGCGGCAACCAGTTCGACCTCGTGATGATAATTCTTGGTCAATAACGGATATGGATGATCGATGACCTGCCCGATTGGCACATATTGAATAGCGTCGGTCGGCTTCTGGAAAAAGAAGGGCGGTTCGCGCGTCGGATCGGAGCCGCGCTCGATGGCATGAGCCGCATAGTTGCGTCCAATACAATAAATACGCCGTACTGGAAAAACTTCATCCTGGCCAACAACAGGTATCGTTGTGGTTCCGATAGGAAAAACAGATTTGACGCCAACCTGCGCCTCCGCCGATCCACCAGACGCGACAGCACCTGCAAGTGCTGCTGCACCGGTTGAGAGAATGGTCCTGCGGTTGATATGATCCATAGAGAAGTCCTTTCCTGCGCTGTTTGCGCGCTTGCTTTCTTATTGCGTCCGGGAAGTGTCATTACCATTTCCCTCATTATTTGAAAACATTCCTGCAAGTGTGCAGCGCAACGAAAAGCCCGCAAAAGCGGGCTTCACTTCGAACGTATTCATCCCCCAAAAAACCACTATTTCAAGATGCATGCCTCATGTCATCTGGCAGCTTGCCTCCATTGGCGGCGAGCTTGATCATAACTTGCTTGTGCAGCCAGATATTCATCTTGGCCGAATTGTTCATATCGCCATCATATTTCAATTCCTTGGCAAGCTCCTTACGTGCAGTCAGGCTGGAATCGATATCAAGCGCCTTCATCAAATCGACAATTGAAGTTCGCCATTCGAGTTTTTCGCCTTTGGTTTCCACCGCATTGTCCAATATTGGCGCGACCTCTACCATAGGCACACTCACCGATTCTGCTATGTCCCCTGCAGAACCAGACCGGCCAGCAGGCTGTGCTGCATCGGCAGTTGCACCGAAAATGGCATTCATGATTTTTCCAAAAATGCTCATTGTAAAGCTCCCAATTATTGCTGAAAAAATTGGCTAACTGAAACACTGCTTCAATGCGTCCGATTTCGCATGTCGGTCGGCTGGAAATCGAATTTGACGATCCCGGATTGCCATATGACACCACGCACTCGGGCTGCAGCTCAATCTGCCATCTCATCCTGATGACATCACAATAAAGCATTAGACGTCCACAATCCTCACTCACGTTGCATTGCTCTATCACTCAACCGTGATGAAATTTTTCAGAGCTAAAGATTAGGCTCATGTGAGATCGCGGCGATTTCAGATGAACAGTTGTGCCCTTGGACTGCTGCCGATTTGCGGGCACATAGGACAATTGTGATGTGCCCGCCGTCGATGCTACAACAACGGGAGGCAACAATCATGAGCTCTCAATATTCCGAGGATGCTTCACCGCGAGCAAGCGGGGATAATGCCCTTATCGTTCGTCATATTCATATTTCCGATTTGCTCGAGGCGCTGAGGCTGGGCTGGGAAGATTTTAAGGCAATTCCAAGCCACGCAATCATGCTATGCCTGATCTATCCGGTACTTGGATTAGGTTTGGCGCGCGTCGTGCTTGGCTATTCAGTGTTGCCGTTACTTTTTCCCTTGGCTGCAGGATTTCGCATTGCTTGGTCCCTTTGCTGCCATCGGACTTTACGAATTGAGCCGCCGCCGTGAACGCGGTGAAGAGCCGGACGCCACTCAAGCGCTGGGAGTGTTACGCTCGCCATCATTCGGAGCGATGCTGGGGCTAGGTGTCCTCTTGTTGGCATTGTTCGTCGTGTGGATTGCTGCAGCACAAGCGATTTATGTTGCAACCTTTGGCTATGCATCGGCAGCCAGTATTCCAGATTTCCTCAAACGTATTATCACCTCACCCGAAGGTTGGATGCTGATCATAGTAGGTTGCGGTGTTGGTTTCCTGTTCGCCGTGATAGCTTTGTGCATCAGCGTGGTTTCTTTTCCGATGATGCTTGATCGCCATGCAACCGCGACTGATGCAATCCTCACGTCACTGCGTGTCGTGACTAAAATCCCATCACCATCGCAGCATGGGGGTTGATCGTTGCCGTCTTGCTTATCCTGGGATCGTTGCCCCTGTTTCTTGGCCTGACCGTCGTTATCCCTGTGCTTGGCCATGCAACATGGCATCTTTACCGCAAAGCTCTGGAGCCTGCCGTCACCCCCTATCAAGAACCGCCGCACGAGACGAAAAAGCGGCGTTATGCAGCAGACTTTCCGGCCAATTTGTTTCCATGGAGCAGGGAAAACCACTGATCGCTGACCACCGCCCCGATAATGGAATTCAAACGCTGTACATGCTGACCCCAGCGCTGAAACCATGAACAGGAACCTTGGTCTGCTTGAGATGAATTTGTGCGCGGATTTTGTTGTCATAATCGCGAGTATTTCAGATGATTTAAAAAATCCTTTTTTCAGGGATGGCGGGCTTCTTTTTTCTCACCTCTTCACTCTCCATACACGCGGCCCCATGCGGCGCTGGCAATTTCGAAACATGGCTTGAAGATTTCAAACGAGATGCCGCAGCCAAAGGCATAGGACAACGCGCCATCGAGGAAGGGTTGAGTGGCGTCACCTTCGATTTCGGCGTGATAACGCGTGACCGTTCACAGCGCGTTTTTCGCCAAAGTTTTGAAGAATTTTCCGGACGAATGGTGCCACCTCGCCTCACTAGTGGTGCCAACAAAATGAAGCAGTATGGTTCGCTGCTCTCCCGCATAGAAGAACGCTACGGCGTGCCGGGCTCAGTACTGGTGGCGATTTGGGGTTTGGAAACAGACTATGGAGCCAATATTGGAAAATTCCCCACCATTCGCGCGGTGGCAACCCTTGCTTACGATTGCCGCCGCTCCGATATGTTTCGCGATGAGTTGATGGATGCGCTGCGCATCGTGGAGCGTGGGGATTTGCGACCGTCTGACATGCGCGGTGCATGGGCTGGTGAAATCGGCCAGACACAGTTCATGCCATCTTCCTATATGAAATTCGCCGTGGATTTCGATGGCAATGGACGGCGCGATCTGTTGCGCAGTGCGCCCGACGTTCTTGCTTCGACTGCGAATTATCTCTCAAGCCATGGTTGGCAACGCGGCAAACCGTGGGATCCCGGCACGGCGAATTTTGCAGTCATTCAGCAATGGAACAAAAGCGAGGTTTATTCCAAAACCATCGCCGCTTTTGCCAGCCAGCTTGATCACGCGCCTTAGCGCATACGTCTGGAAATAGCCAAGCTTTGGAAACACGCTATCAATGCTTGTGCGCAGGCTCTCCCGTCGCACCCAAGGCATCGATCTTAAATGTCACGTCCAGCGTTCCCGCTTTTTCAAATGTCAAAGTCGCCCTCACTGCATCGCCTTGTTTGAACGCGGCTTTAATATCCATGAACATGATGTGATAGCCGCCAGGCTTGAGCTCGACCGTTTCGCCCGGCTTGATAGTCAAACCATTAGGCAGCGGGCGCATTCGCATCACACCTTCAGTTACCGACATCTCGTGAATTTCCACACGATCCGATACACTGGTCGTCACCTTTAAGAGGCGCTCATCCGTCTTGCCTTTATTCATTATCTTGAGATAGCCGCCAGCAATTTTGGCGCCGCCAGGCGTTGCGCGCGTCCATGGCGCGACAACGGAAATGTCGCCAATATTGAAAGTGTCACCGCCGGAAATTCCATGGCCACTATGATTTATGCCATGATCTGTGTGTGCCTGAGCAACCATGGCCCCATCGGCAATCACCTGCAGCGCAGGTGCAGGCACTTTCAGATCATGCGACGATTGCGAAGCCGCCGGAATTTCGATCCAGTGTATTTTTTGCTTAGCGCATTCCTGAACTGTTGGAAAATAGACAGCTTGCCCAACCGTGAAGTCCCCGCTGATGAAACTCATAAACGTAAACTCGTCATAGTTGTCATCGGCGAGAGACCCACCTGACCAAACAATCTCCGTCGGCCCCTCAGTTATTGTCTTGCCATGGCTCCTATAGGATTTCGCATAGGTTCCGCGCGTTACACTGAGCGTCCAGCCCGGCTTCGGCATCGGTTTGACCCCGATAACACCCTCCGGGATTTGGACGCGGACCACGCGCGTAGCCTCACCGGCGCAGCCATGGGGTACCTGCAAAACGGCCTTGTAAGTGGAGTTGGCTCGAGTTCGGCAGTGGCCAGCGAGATGTGGCCCAGCGCAGCGGACTGCGAAGCTAAAATGGCAATGAGTGCGCCTGTGATACCTAGCAGCAGCATGTGACTGCACGGGTGCCTTTGCTGGATTCGTCCCATGAATCCGCTATGCCATGCTTGGCCCCGACTCGTCCATGGGTATGATGAATTGGCAGCTTTCCTTTTAGGTGGCAATTTATGAATTAAAATTCATAACAACCGCTGCATGTATAAATGCATGCCAGATTCGGAACCACCCACGCCCTGATTTATCACAAATTATGAAGGAGACATAAGAGTTTTGGTGGAAATTGCTGGCTAAGTATCGTGCAAAAATTGAGACAACGCTCTGAAATACAAGAGAAATTCTTAAATTTGCGAGTAAAATTACTTTCAAAAGGAATTCCGCCGTCCATACCCAAAGCTGGCCGATGAAAGATGAAGATTTGATGACTTTAGCCATGCGATATACGAATGGGTGCATCGCAACATTACCGCTGCCGCAACGGCAAATTGTGCTCTATATTCCAATTAGCGACGGGAATAGTCAAAAGCTGAATTTGAAATACGTAAGGAGTCTACAATGCTGCTATCTTTCATCCGCATGATCCAGACTTACCGGGATTATCAGCGCAATATCGCCGAATTGTCCCGGCTCAGCGATCGCGAACTGGCTGATATCGGCCTTGATCGTTCGGACATCTATCGTGTTGCGGCTGGCGTTCACAGCGCCTGATTAGCCCGACACCATAAGCCTTGATGACGCCCGCCTTAGAGCGGGCGTTTTCTTTTTTAGGGGCCCTTATCCCCCCTGATCCCATTTGAGGTCTTAAACCGAATCTTGCCGCGCTGAACGGTTGCGCCCCTTCCCCAGTGGCTCTAGGTGTGAGCCATGAAATCTGCTCCCCACATTGCACCAGACTATGTCGTTCATATCATCGGCGGAGGTCTGGCAGGCTCGGAAGCCGCCTGGCAGGTCGCCAGCAACGGCGTGCCTGTTGTTCTGCATGAAATGCGCCCTGTCAGGACCACGGACGCCCATCGCACCGACGCCCTGGCAGAACTGGTATGTTCAAACTCCTTCAGGTCGGACGACGCCAGCACAAACGCTGTCGGCTTGCTGCATGCCGAGCTTCGTAAATTGAATTCCCTGATTATGAGCAGCGCCGATGCCAACCAGGTTCCCGCCGGTGGAGCGCTCGCCGTGGACCGTGACGGTTTTTCTGCGGCTGTGAGTACCGCCCTCTCCAACCATCCAATGATCGAAATCCGGCGTGAGGAGATCGATGGATTGCCACCCGCACAATGGGAAAATGTGATCGTGGCCACTGGCCCATTAACATCCACGCGGCTGGCTGAGGCCATCCAGTCCTTAACAGACGAAACTGCGCTGGCCTTCTTCGACGCCATCGCGCCTATCGTCCATCGCGACTCCATCGACATGTCGGCAGCATGGTTTCAATCGCGCTATGACAAGGAAGGCCCCGGTGGCACAGGGGCGGATTACATCAATTGTCCGCTGACGCGCGAGCAATATGACGCCTTTGTCGATCAACTCATCACAGGCGAAAAAACCGATTTCAAGGAGTGGGAGAGCAACACCCCCTACTTCGACGGTTGCTTGCCGATTGAGGTGATGGCGGAACGTGGCCGTGACACCCTGCGCTATGGGCCAATGAAACCAGTCGGTCTGACCAATCCACATAATCCGACCGTTAAGGCACACGCCATTGTTCAACTGCGGCAGGACAACAAGCTCGACACGCTCTACAACATGGTTGGTTTCCAGACCAAGCTGAAGCACGGCGCGCAAACCAAAATTTTCCGAACCATTCCCGGATTGGAAAACGCAGAGTTCGCAAGGCTGGGCGGCCTGCATCGCAATACATTTCTGAATTCACCAAAGCTGCTCGATCCCCAGCTCAGATTACGTTCACAACCGCGCTTGCGCTTCGCGGGTCAAATGACCGGGTGCGAAGGATACGTTGAATCGGCAGCCATCGGCCTGCTTTCCGGATTGTTTGCCGTTGCCGATGCCCGCCATCAACAACTTGCACCGCCACCACCAACCACAGCTCTCGGCTCGCTCTTGGGTCACATCACTGGCGGTCATATCGAGACTATCGATGCTGGGCCGCGGTCTTTTCAGCCAATGAACATCAATTTTGGGCTATTCCCCCCACTCGCCTCACCCCCAACGAAAAAACCGGATGGCACGCGGCTGCGTGGCAATGAGAAAACTATCGCGAGAAAACAAGCTTTGAGCGCACGCGCACTATCGGATCTCGATCTCTGGATCGCCGATGTCCGGCAGAGATCGGTTGCAGCATGATGAACCTATCGAAAGAGGATACGGCAGCCTTGTCCAAAACCTGGATGGAAGGTGTCCTGCTCAAGCGCGATGTTTTTTCTACTGTCGAGCGCGGCCGCTTTCGCACTGACACTGGTGAAGTCGATGCCGTATTGCGCCGGCTCGACCAGGTGCCATGGTGGTCTTATGGTCTTGCACGTCATCTCTTTGCGCGTGAACGCCATGCATTGATGCTCGCCCGTGGACTCCATGTCGGCCCGGAACTTCTGTGGGCCGGACAGAAAGTTTTGGTGCGTGGCTTTATCGATGGCGTTGCGCTGCAAATGGCAAAACCATTTGGAGACAAAGCCTATTTCGACAGCGCCAAGGCTGTTCTGCGCAGACTTCATCGCAAGGGTATTTGCCATAACGATCTCGCCAAAGAACAGAATTGGCTTCGAGGAAGCGATGGCCGTGCTTATGTGACAGACTTCCAGCTTGCAGTTTGCTTCCGCAGGCGGAGCCGCTTGTTCCGCCTTGCCGCCTATGAAGACTTGCGGCATCTGCTCAAACACAAACGTCGTTATGCGCCAGAAAGCCTAACGCCGAAGGAGCATCAGGTTCTAGCCAACAAATCAGCTCTGGCGCGGATATGGCTGATGACGGGAAAAAAAGTCTATCGCGCCATTACACGCGGCATATTTAATTTCACCGACCGGGAAGGTGGCGGACGACGACTTGTCAACGACGCTCCAGTCCTGATCGAAGCCATCAAAGCTAATCCTGCCGTTCGCGACGCAGCCATTGTGGCTTTTGCCGATCGCCGGACTGGCGTCGGTCTCTATGCATTTATTGAAGCTACCAATCCTCTGTCCGAGAACGACGCAGAGGCAAGTTTCAAACGCGCGGAACCCAAGGCGCCGGAACACATCCAGATTGTTCACGCCCTACCGCGCGACGATCAAGGACATGTGCGCACAGAAATCCTGCAACTCGTGGCTATGAACCAAATCGATCTTATTGAGCCGCTGATGCGCTCCGATGCCGATCGCAATTTCATGAAGGAAATTCTTGAGCAACGCAAAAACCTGCGCGACCGCTTCAGCTTTTGAAAAGCGGTGAACGTGCAGCGCGCCATAATATCCAAAGCATTTGCAATCGAGACAACGATGGCGGGTTGAAAGGGTCGGCGGCCTCCAGGCTCGCTAGCATCTTGCCCACAATCGCGAGTGGAAGAAACGCGGGTCGTAAGGCCGCCGGAGTATCCCTCAAGAGCACCAATGCCTTATCGAGTTGCCGCGACGCCTCGCCGCGCAAATGCTCAAAAACTTTTTTGAGTGGTTCGCTTGCTTGCCGTGCGAAAATTTCTTCGACAGCAACGTCATGAAGATTTATCAGGTCGGAAGGCAAATAGAGTTGGCGTCGTGAGGCATGACGCGGCAATGCGAGCATGGTTTCGACAAGGCCCTCTGCAAGACCGGCATGCTCAGTAAGCCGCGCGATGTCTGCACTCGGTTTTCCCAACACTCTTGCACGCAACATATAAAGCGCTGCCGATGTGTCGCGGCAATGCGCTTCCAGTGCAGCCATGTCGGGCATGTGATCGTCGTAAACATCGAAGACATGCGCATCGATCAGACGTATCAGCGTTTCAACCGGAAGATTGTAAAGGCGGACAGCGCGCAGCAATTCCGCCGCAACCGGATTACCCGCAACTGCACCATATGCCCCATGCTCGCCTTCACCCGTTAATGCATCACGCCACCATTGCAGGCGAACTTCGCCAGGTAATGGTTGGCTGACATGATCGCGAACCTTCGACACTTCGACATTGAAAGCTGACAGCGCGAGCCAGGCCCGGCGCGGTTCCGGAGCAACAAATAAACTCGCTGCATATTTTTCGAAATCACGCCTGCGCACGAGGTCCGCGCAGAAATTCGCCCCGCTATGATCGTCTATTTCTGTCATGGCACAGCGATCAGGGCCGCCGCGACACGTCGTCTCTCACCGATCATCACATTGTAGGTACGCACGGCGGGGCCGGTTTGCATCACGTCCAAAACCACTTTGGCCTGTCGCAAGGCTTCACGCAGAGCATCAGGTGCGCGCCACACCTCCATGCCGGCGCCAATGATGAGGGTATCGATTTCATTGGCATGCTCAAACACACGCGCTAACGATCCCTCGTCGATCTCTTGTATGCGAGTGACAGGCCAACTCCAAATAGCATTGGGCAGACATAGCAGCGAGCCACGATGGGACATGTCGGCAAAGCGAAACCCGCCATTACCATATAAATCGATCTCGGCAGATCGCGGGAGATGCGGGACCTCCGGCAGCCGCGTCATGGCTACGGCGTGGGCGGCTTGTCCTCGCCGCCCCGGTTGATGCCGACGCCAAGATAGATCAACAACGGCGCCGCAATGAAGATCGACGTATAAGTACCGACGAGCACCACACCAAACATCATGGTGGCGGTGAAACTGTGGATGGCTTTGCCGCCAAACAACAGAAGCGCGAGCAGCGCCAGGGTCACCGTAACGTGGGTGATGATCGAACGTGACAATGTCGAATTGATCGAGGCATTAAGCAGGTCGGGCATCGGCATTTTCTTGTAACGCCGCAGCATTTCGCGAATGCGGTCATAAATCACGACGGTGTCGTTCAGCGAGTAGCCCAGAATGGTCAGCAGTGCAGCGATGCTGGTCAAATCAAAATCGATCTGCGTGACCGACATAAAGCCGATTGTCAGAACGATGTCATGGACGTTTGCGATCATGGCGCCCAGCGCAAACTGCCACTCAAACCGAAACCAGAGGTAAATCAGGATGGAGAAAATCGCGAGCATCAACCCGACAGTGCCGTAAGCGAGAAGCTCGCTCGAGACACGGGGACCGACCACCTCGACGCGGCGATAATCGACCTTGTCGCCAAGCGCCTGCCGGACCTTCTGCACTGCATTTTGCTGCGCAGTGTCACCGCCCGGCTGCTCGGCGATACGAATGAGTACGTCGGATGGACCGCCGAACTGCTGAAGCTGCACATCGCCGAGCCCGAGGCCGCCGAGTTGCGAGCGAAGCTGTGCAATATCCGCCGGACCGGCTTTGGTCTGGATTTCAAGCAGCGTACCGCCACGGAAATCGATGCCAAAATTCAGCCCGTGCACGAAGTAAAGAACGATCGCAATAATCGACAGAACAGCCGAGATCGGAAAACTAAATCGCCGCAGATCCATGAAATGGAGTTTCGTATCGTCAGGGACGATGCGAAGCGATGGGATGATGCCGTAAATGCTCAAGACCGTCAGAACGACGATGAACACAGCCAGCGCAATGATGATCCAATGAGTCACAGCCAAACTATCCTCAAATCGGCACGGTCTTTGGCCGTTTCCAGCTTACCCACGTCGCAACGATCAGGCGTGTCACGGTGAACGCCGTGAATACGGTGGTAACGATACCGATACCCAGTGTTACGGCGAAGCCACGCACGGGGCCTGTACCGATGTAAAAAAGCACGACAGCAGCAATGAACGTCGTGATGTTGGAATCCATAATCGTCGCAAGAGCGCGGCTGAATCCGGCATCGATGGCAGAAATAGCTGTGCGGCCTCCGCGAATTTCTTCACGGATGCGCTCATAGATCAGCACGTTCGAGTCGACCGCGATACCGACCGTCAAAACAATTCCCGCGATGCCGGGAAGCGTAAGGGTTGCATTGAGAAGCGACAGGATGCCGAAAATCATCGCGACATTGATCGCAACCGCAACATTGGCGAAGAAACCGAACAACCGATAGGTCAATGTCATAAAGACGATGACGAGAATCGAGCCGACGTAGGACGCAAGCTCACCTGCCGCGATGGAATCCTGCCCCAGACCAGGCCCAACCGTGCGCTCTTCAATAATGGTCAGCGGCGCAGGCAACGCGCCTGCACGCAGCAGGATCGCAAGGTCGTTGGCACCTTGCACAGTGAAGTTGCCGGAAATCTGCCCGGAACCACCAGTAATCGGTTCACGGATGACAGGTGCGGAAATCACCTCGTTGTCGAGCACGATGGCAAAAGGCTGACCGACATTTTCAAGCGTTGCCTGCGCGAATTTGCGGGCTCCGGAAGTATTGAACCGGAAGGATACAATAGGCTCTCCGGAGCGCTGATCGAAGCCGGGTTGTGCATCCGTCAGATCGCCGCCCGACACCAGCACCTGCTTTTTAATGACGTAGGGTGTTTTGGGAGCCTGTGAGCTCATCAAGATTTCAGAATCCGGAGGCACCCTGCCCTGCGTCGCCTGATCCGGGGACACGGTCGAATTCGACCATACGGAAATCGAGTTTCGCGGTTTTACCAAGCAGCTCCTTGAGGCGCGTCGGGTCCTGAAGACCCGGCACCTGTACAAGGATACGGTCAATGCCCTGACGCTGAATCAGCGGCTCAACAGTTCCAAGTTCGTTGATGCGACGCTCAACAATCTGAATCGATTGCTCGACAGACTGGCGGACTCGTTCCGTGATCGCAGCCGGTGGCACTGTCAGGCGGATCAGCCCGCCACCTGCATCAGACACCTCGACGCTGCGCTGACCGCTTGATCCGGCAAGTCCACCAAGCGGCTGGGACAGCTCACGCAGCTTCGAAATCGCTGCGGTTAAATCGGTATCCTTGACGCGGACTTCGACATTTTCGCCACGCACGGCAAGTCCCGTGTAGCCAATCTTGGCGTCACGTAGCGTGCGGCGCACGTCATCGCGGACTTGATCCAGCTTGTCTTTTTTTACAGAATTGGAATCCACTTCCAGCAGGATGTGCGAACCACCCTGCAGATCGAGGCCAAGCACAACATGACGCTGCGCCCATTTCGGCCAAGTCTTGACGGTTGCCTCGGGAAAAAAATTCGGGACAGCGCAAAGGCAGATGAAGAACGCGGTCAGAATAACCGCCAACGCCTTCCACCGCGTGAAATACAACATCGAGATAATCCGTCAGAAATCTTGAATGCAAAGCGGCCAAAATTCAGCTGGCGGCGGTTTCTTCCTTGGAATCCTTCACAGGTTCACCCTTGGTGCGCACCCCTGAAATCATCTGCCGCATTTGCCGGATACGAACACCATCCGAAATTTCCATTTCCACCTGATCGTCATCGACAACCTTGGTCACCTTGCCGACAAGTCCCCCATTGGTGACGATGGTGTCCCCACGGCGGATGTTCTTCACAAGCTCCGCATGGTCCTTCAGCTTTTTCTGCTGCGGACGCAGGATCAGGAAATACATGATCACGAAGATCAGGGCGAACGGCAGCAGCTGCAATATCATGCTGTTGGCGTCACCGCCGGCAGCGGCCTGGGCGTAGGCGGGGGAAATGAACATGAAAAGATCCTCGTAGGTACATACCAAGGGACATAAGGCCTTGGCATGAGGCCATTTTGGTGGAATTTGCGCGGACTATAACGGCCACGCCCCCAATTGCAACGGGAGCAGAAAAGACGATTTTGTCGTGTATTCGAGCCGCTTGCGGCGAACCACACCGCTCGCATAGGGTGCGCGCCAAGGAAGTGCAAATATGCCCAAAAAATCCCGAAAAATCAGCTCTCGCCCAGCCCGTAAGCCTGCTCCGCGCACGACTAAAAAGCCCGCGACAAAACGCCCTCAGGGCA
Source organism: uncultured Alphaproteobacteria bacterium (assembly GCA_963811795.1). Classification (GTDB taxonomy): domain Bacteria; phylum Pseudomonadota; class Alphaproteobacteria; order Rhizobiales; family Xanthobacteraceae; genus Afipia. The sequence goes on along the minus strand of CAWESR010000014.1, from coordinate 158,083 downwards.
ACGGGGACGCCCGAATCGCGCGCGCCCTCGAGGCAATTGCAGCGAGCCTATCCACCTCTATGGCCAGATCGCCTACGGCCGATTCGATGAAATCGGCGGAGGCCTTTGTCTGGCACCCCGAGGGATATCTGGCACCGGTTCCCCGGGTCAGTCGTATCGATCTCGATCTGCTGAAGGGCATTGATCGGATGCGCGATATCCTGATCGAGAACACCGAACGATTTGCCAAAGGACTGCCGGCCAACAATGCGCTGCTTTGGGGTGCGCGGGGCATGGGTAAATCGTCACTGGTCAAAGCCGTCCATGCAAGCGTCAATGCGCTATCAGATGTGCGTGGACGATTAAAGCTGATCGAAATTCATCGCGAGGACATCGAGAGCCTTCCCCTCCTGATGTCGTTACTGCGCGCATCGGAATTCCATTTCATCATATTTTGCGATGACCTGTCATTCGACGGCGACGATGCATCCTACAAATCGCTCAAGGCTGTTCTCGAAGGCGGCATCGAGGGACGCCCCGAAAACGTCATCCTGTATGCAACATCCAATCGCCGCCACCTGCTTGCGCGTGACATGATCGAGAACGAACGATCGACCTCCATCAACCCTGGTGAGGCTGTCGAAGAAAAAGTGTCACTGTCAGATCGTTTCGGATTGTGGCTTGGCTTTCACAAATGCAGCCAGGACGAATATCTGGAGATGGTCAAAGGCTATTGCCTTCACTTCGGTGTCAAGGTCGCTGAGGGCGAGCTGGAACGCGAAGCGCTTGAATGGGCCACTACGCGCGGAGCTCGCTCAGGCCGTGTCGCCTGGCAATTCACGCAGGAGCTTGCTGGCCGTAAAGGCGTTCGGCTCACAGCTTCAAAGCGATGATTGTCTTAAGACGTTAGGCGCCATTGAGGAATTGTAGCGGATCGACGGCGGAAGATCCCTTGCGTATCTCGAAGTGGAGTTGCGGCGACCCCACTTCACCCGTCTGACCCGATTTAGCAATTGTTTGGCCGCGCTTGATTGCATCACCACGCTTCACCATCAGTTCACTCGCGTGGGCATACGCGGTGACAAAACCGTTGGAGTGCCGAACCAAAATCAGATTGCCATAACCCTTGAGCTCATTTCCTGCATACGTCACCACGCCATCTTCAGCCGCCTTGATCGGCGTGCCTTCAGGGACTGCAACGTTGATACCATCATTTTGTTTGCCGTTTGTTTTCGCACCATAAGATGTGATAACTCGTCCTCGCACTGGCCAACGGAAGGTTGGTAACGCGCTCGTCGTGTCTGCAGCTTTCACTGGCGACTGCGCCTCAGCAACATCGTTGCCTTCCGTTGCAAGATGCGCCCTTTGAACGGGCTCCAAACTTGCGACCGTGACCGACTTCGCCGCCGGCACCTGAGCCAGCGCGGTTGATTTCGATGTCTCCGAGACGGCTGGCACAGATGCTACGGTCTTACCCGCAGGCACATTGATCTTCGTACCAATCTTCAAATGCGAAGTTGGTGACATGTTATTCGCGGCGGCTAGTTGTGCTGCAGTGATGTGATGGCGTCGAGCGAGGTTCATCAGCGTGTCACCGCGATTCACAACATGCACACTGGTTGGAAGCGCGGCGGCGGCTTTGGTAATCGGCGCAGTCGACAACGCTGGCGGCTCCACGTGCGCAGTCCGCCGCGGAATAATGAGCTGCTGCCCTGGCTGCAACACACGCGGCCCGGAATAACCGTTAGCCTGCAAGATGGCCACAGCAGGTACATTATAGCGGCGTGACAAACCATCCAGCGTATCGTTGGTCCCGACAATGATCTTGGTACCACCTTCACAATTCCAGCCGGACGGCGCAGCTGCAACGGAATGCGGCGCAACAGCGCTGGTCGTCTCGATTGACACGGGCGATGGTGAAGACGATGGCGAATAAGACGCAAGACCTCGTCCGCCACCCGACACGCTTTGCTGTGACGCGTAAGGCGATGGCGCAGCAATAGCTGGCGCAGATGGACGCGCATATTGAGGAAGCTGGCGAGGTGGCTGCGCGGAGCCGGTCGTATTAGCCGCATTTGATTGCGACGAAGAAAAGAAATTGGCGAAGGAATTATCCGAAAAGCGCGCGGACGTATCCGAGCTACACCCAGCAAGCCCAACTGAAACAAACGCCAAAACCGCAAAGCGCGGCACAGGACGCGAGCTGAAAAACTCGGCGATGCGGGGCATGGTTACTCACTCGTACGCAACTAGTAATCATTTGAGTAAACACGCCGCGAGTAAACAGCTCGTTAATTCGCCGAATATGCCCTTGGAGATAAAGGACAGTTCCACCTCGCCGATATTGTCAGAGTTCGCGGGCAAGCCCTGTGAGTGCTGGCACAAAACGCACAGCAATCAGGCCGCTTTTCTCCCAATCTGTCTCTGTGCGTTTGACCAATGTCAGCACCTGGCTGTCAGACTGCGGGCCGACCGGCGCAATCAGAATGCCATCCGGCTCAAGACGCTCCATGAGGGCTTGAGGAATTTCTTCCATAGCCGCCGTCACCATGATGCGATCATAGGTGCCAAGCGTTTCGGGAATTTCGAAACCATCACAATGAATGACTTCAATGTTGGTATAGCCAAGTTCCGAGATGTTTTTTTTGGCGCGATCGGCCAACGTTCGAAATCGCTCCAGTGTCACCACTTCCCGGCACAAACGGGAAAGGACTGCAGCCTGATAACCCGACCCGGTTCCGATTTCGAGAACACGATGCTCGGGGCGAAGTTGCAGCTGTTGGGTCATGTAGGCGACCACAAACGGCTGACTGATAGTCTGGCCGCAGGCGATTCCAAGGGCGGTATCGCTGTAAGCATAATCGCGATCTTCTGGAAGCACGAAAGCCTCGCGCGGCACATCACCCATAGCCCGCAACACCGCCTGATCGGTGATCCCGCGGCGACGAAGGCTAAGCTGGAACTTCATCTTTTCGTGTGGCTGGTCGGAAGCGGACATGCCGAAAACAGCTAAGTTGCGGAGAATCGTTTGATTTACTCCAGTTTGCCCAGGATATCTGGCTCCATGGTTTTGGCAAAATCAAGTTCCAATATTGGAACCTAAAGAAGGTGATGCAATTTACCCATCTGAGAACTATGTTAGTTCCACGAATTGTCAGATCAGCTTGCCGCTGGGGGGACAAATGCCAGGCCTGTGCAAAGGGAACGCTTCGCGAAGCGTGCTCATGGTGGAAGACGAGATCATGATCCGCATGATGGTCGCCGACATGCTTGAGCAAATAGGTTACAGAATCGCAGCCGAAGCAGGCGACATCGACGAAGCGATCAGGCTGGTCCAATCCACCGAATTCGACATTGCCATCCTTGACGTTAACGTCAACGGCAAGGTGATTTCGCCTGTCGCGGAAGCAGTCGAATTGCGCAGGCGTCCTTTTATATTTGCCACAGGCTACGGAATGCAGGGACTGCCGGAGAAATTTCGTGATCGGCCTGCTTTGCAAAAACCTTTTCAGATGGACGCATTGGCACGCGCAATCGATACTGCGCTTGCGCTGAAAAGCCCTGCTCTCTGACTTCTATTTCAACACGCCCTTCAGTTTTTCAGAAAAGGCCATGTCGGTTCGATCCAACCGCAATGGCGTGACCGAAACGAAATTCGCTTCGAGTGCAGCAAGGTCCGTGCCTTCAGCCGGTTTATCCACCACCTCAAGCCGTTCAAACCCGATCCAGAAATAAGGATTGCCGCGGCCATCGCGACGACCATCCACGCGCAGAAAGCCCTGATTGCGCTTGCCCTGCCGAGTGACAATAACGCCCTTCACATCATCCGGCACGCACGCGGGAAAATTAACGTTGACCACGGTGTCGCGTGGCACGCCAAGTTTCATCACCTTGCGGATAACATCAGGACCGAATTTCAGCGCCGTATCCCACAGCGGTGCATTGCGCGTCTCCATGCTGAATTCCTGCGATAGCGCGAAGGATGGCAAACCGAGAATGGTACCTTCAAGCGCCCCCGCGATAGTCCCGGAATAAACGACATCCTCCGCGACATTGCGCCCCTTGTTGACGCCGGACAGCACGAGGTCTGGTCCCTTGTCACCGAGGATGTGACGCGATCCCATGATTACGCAATCGGTCGGCGTACCACGCACGGCGAAGTGACGTGGGCCAACTTCGCGTAAACGTAGCGGATCGTTCAGCGACAACGAATGCGAGACGCCGGATTGGTCAAGCTCGGGCGCCACCACCCAGACATCGTCCGACAGTTGCCGCGCGATTTCTTCAACTGTCTTGAGGCCCGGCGCGTGAATGCCGTCGTCATTCGTGCATAAAATCCGCATCGTTTAATTGTCCTTGGTAATCACTTTGAGCCCGCCCATGTAGGACTGCAAGGCATCCGGCACGGCAATCGAGCCATCCGCCTGCTGATAGGTTTCCATCACGGCGATAAGCGCGCGGCCCACAGCCGTGCCCGAGCCATTCAGCGTATGCACGAAGCGCGGTTTGCCATCTGGTCCGCGCGAGCGCGCATCCATGCGCCGCGCCTGAAAATCGCCGCACACTGAGCATGATGAAATTTCGCGGTACATGCCGCCCTCACCCTGACCCGGCATCCAGACTTCGATGTCGTAGGTTTTTTGTGACGCGAAACCCATGTCGCCGGTGCACAGGGTCATCACTCTGTAATGCAGATCGAGCCTGCGCAGCACTTCCTCGGCGCAGGACAGCATGCGCTCATGTTCCTGCTTGCTGTTTTCGGGCGTGGTGATCGAGACCAATTCGACCTTCGTGAATTGATGCTGGCGGATCATGCCGCGCGTGTCGCGCCCTGCTGCACCTGCTTCCGCACGGAAACATGGCGTCAGTGCAGTCAAACGCATCGGCAATTCTTTTTCATCGAGAATGGACTCACGAACGAGATTTGTGAGAGACACTTCAGCGGTGGGGATGAGCCAGAGGGATACTTCTTTCTCTATAGGAACATCGATAGCGCCGTCACTGAAATCGAGTTTTTGGTCGAACCATGGCTCAAGCTGACCTTGTGCAAAACGTAAAAATTCCTTTTTTAAGCTTTCGTTGGAAGAAAACTTTTTCCCTTCTTGAGCAGCATTTTTCAAAAACTCCTTAGCGATTTCCCGTAAACGAGGTCGCACATCTTCAATTTCCGCAAGTCTGCTTGTTTCAAACTGATCATCTCTAAACTTCGGTAATTGTGCCGTGCCGAACATCGCATCGTCACGCACCAGCAGCGGCGGATTAACTTCGCTGTAGCCATGCTCGTTGGTGTGCAGATCGAGCATGAACTGCCCGATGGCGCGTTCAAGTCGTGCAAGACCTTTCTTCAAAACGACGAAGCGCGCGCCAGACATTTTGGCTGCCGCCTCGAAATCCATGAAGCGCAATGCTTCGCCAAGCTCGACATGTTCTTTCGGCTTGAACGAATAGGTGCGCTTGGCGCCAAAGCGATGATGCTCGACATTGCCGTGTTCGTCGGCACCATCTGGCACTTCGTCAAGCGGCAGGTTCGGAATTTCCGCGAGCGCCTTTTTCAGTTCGTCTTCGTATTGCTTCGCTGCCGCTTCCTGCTCAGGCAATTTCGTCTTGAGTTCATTGACCTCGGCCATCAGCGCATTAGCGCGGGCGTCATCCTTGTTTTTCTTGGCGTCGCCAATTTCTTTTGAGGCCGCATTGCGCCGCGCCAGTGCCTGCTCTACTGCCTGAATGGCCGCACGCCGCTTCTCGTCAATCGCCAGCAGCGGCTCTGACATTGCGTTCAGCCCCCGGCGCTGGAGCGCCTTGTCGAAAACTTGAGGGTTGTCGCGAATCCATTTGATGTCGTGCATTTTGGGAGCGATTCCATGAGTTGCGGCGAACATCCAGTAACCCGAATGCTGGCAATTTGGAACATCAAATGGCGCGTCATCCTGAGGTGCGAGCCGACCCCGGCGAGCCTCGAAGGATGATGGCTGAAATTGCGGCCCATCCTTCGAGACGCAGCCAAAAGGCCGCTCCTCAGGATGGCGCTCGTCTTACGGAAGCTTCGTAAAGCTTACTCCGCCGGCTTATCAGCCGCAGGCGGGGTTGCCGAGGATGTGGTAGCCGAGGCTTGTGCCGCCGCCTTCCTTTTCTCCACCATGACCACCGCGATGATTGAGCCCTCGTAAAGGATCAAAAGCGGAATCGCCAGCGAGGCCTGACTGATGACATCCGGCGGTGTCAGCACGGCGGCGATGATGAACGCCACGACGATGAAATAGCGGCGCTTGTCGCGCAACTGTTGCGCGGTCAGCACTCCGATCCGGCCAAGCAGTGTCAGGATCACAGGCAGCTGAAACGCGATGCCGAACGCGAAGATCAGCGACATCATCAGCGAAAGATACTCGCCCACTTTCGGCAGCAGCGCGATCTGAGCCGTCTCCATTCCGCTCAGTTGCTGCATCCCGAGCGAGAAGCGGACCAGCATCGGCATCACAACGAAATACACCAGCAAGGAGCCAAGCGCGAAGAAAATAGGCGTGGCGATGAGATACGGCAGAAACGCACCGCGCTCATGTTTATAGAGGCCCGGCGCAACAAACATGTAGATCTGCGCCGCTATCACCGGAAACGAAATAAATCCGGCCCCGAACATCGCAAGCTTGAGCTGTGTGAGGAAATACTCCAGCAACGCTGTGTAGATGAATTTTGAATTTTCCGGGCCTGCCACCCAAACGAACGGCCACACCAGCACGTTGTAGATTTGCTTGGCGAAGAAGAAGCAAAAAATGAATGCAACACCGAATGCGAGCAACGCCTTGATCAGCCGCGACCGTAGCTCGATCAAATGCTCCATCAACGGTGCTTTGGTGGCTTCAATGTCTTCCTGACTCATAACGCTTTGACGTCCGGCGCATGTGGCGTGGCAGATGCGGATGGTTCGCTTGCCGGCGCATCGATCTTCATTGCGCTCTCAACATCCTTGCCCGCAGATGAGAGGAGATTGGTCGGCGAGAAATCTTTCGCTGTCGTGGAGACATCCTCGAACTGTTTCTTGATGTCAGCCATTTCGGCTTCGCGCATGGCCTCATTAAACTGGCCCTGGAAATCGCTCGCCAGACGGCGGGCTTTAGCCATCCACTGTCCGACCATGCGAAGGACGCCGGGCAGTTCCTTTGGGCCAATGGCAATCAGCGCGACAATCGCGATGACAACCAGTTCACTCCACCCGATGTCGAACATGGAAAAATTCCACTCACGAGACCGCGTCCTGTATTTTCATCAAAGGACACGTCACAAGACGATCTATTCTTCGAGCGAAATCAGACGACCTTGCTGCCAACGTCCGTGCGCGATGCTGGAGATGACGGCGTGTTGTCGATGGTCTTCACAGGGTCAGACTTTTCGGGTGCCTTGTCGTCCTCGGCCATGCCCTTCTTGAAAGCCTTGATGCCCTGCGCGACATCACCCATCAACTCGGAAATCTTGCCACGGCCGAACAACAGCAGGACGACGCCGATCACGACGATCCAGTGCCAAATACTAAACGAACCCATGCTGTCCTCCAAAGCCTGACCGGCCAACCTCACCGGAAGGTAGGTCGCGCAGGTGGCAAAAACAAGGACTTAAGCCCAATCTGTGGCAACTGAAGGCCACCAATTGGCGCGAGCGTTAACAGGTGTCCAGGCGATAAAAAACACGCCAGCAGCCATCAAAGATCAGCTTTCACCGCTCTTTTCAGGCTCCACCGCCGGTGCCAACCCGAGATCGAGATCGCCAATTTCCAGCGCCTCTTCGTCCTCCCGCAATGCCGGATCATCTGAGGGAGTTGGAATGTTGAAACCAGATGGCAAACGGGTATCCAGAAGCCCCGCTCCCTTCAGTTCCTCAAGACCCGGCAAATCGCCGAGCGCCTCCAGGTTGAATTGCGACAGAAATCCATCGGTGGTGCCAAAAGTCAGTGGCCGTCCCGGGGTTTTGCGGCGGCCACGAGGACGAATCCATCCAGTTTCCAGCAACACATCGAGTGTTCCCTTGGATGTAACCACGCCACGGATTTCCTCAATCTCAGCGCGAGTCACTGGCTGGTGGTACGCGATGATGGCAAGCATTTCGATCGCGGCGCGCGAAAGCCTGCGCGTCTCCACACTCTCACGTGTCATCAACCACGATAGATCGCTGGCGGTGCGGAAGGCCCATTTGTTGGCGACACGCACAAGATTGACGCCGCGCAGGGCATAGTCTGCCTGCAACTGCTCCAATGCGGCCTTCACGTCCATCCCATCCGGAAGACGCTTGGCGAGCGCCGCCTGATCGAGCGGTTCCGTCGATGCAAACAGCAGCGCTTCGAGAAGACGCAACTCTTCGGGCCGTGCAGCGGCTTCCGCCACTTGCCCTTCAACCTCGGCGACGTGCCCCGCGACTGCTCTTGCCGGACTGGCCATGGTTTGATCTCCTCCCACTTACTCGACCTGCTGTGACCCAGACGTAGCGTCAGGGGTCAGGTCAGCCGGGCGTTTACGAAAAAACAAAGGAGCGAACGCTTCCTTCTGGTGCAGCTGGACCGTGCCTTCACGAACCAATTCAAGTGCGGCCGCAAAACTCGATGCGAATACCGTCGACTTCTGTGACGGGTCGAGGACATACGCCATCAGGTATTCGTCAAGGCGGCTCCAGTCCTCGGCGATACCAACCATTCGCTCAAGCGATGCACGCGCTTCGGAGAGCGACCACACCGTCCGCTTGGCGAGATGCACGGTGGCCAGCACGCGTTGCTGTCGTTGCACCGCATAAGCTGAAAGCAAATCATATAGCGTTGCGTTCCACTGCGGATGCTTGATCTGGGCAATTGTTTCAGGCTGACCGCGCGGGAAAATATCGCGTCGCAATTGCGGTCGCGTCATCAAGCGGTTTGAGGCTTCGCGAATTTGCTCCAGTCGGCGCAAACGTTCCGCAAGAGCATTTGCCATCTCTTCGGCGCTGGGCCCAGCCGCTTCTGGCGGCTCGGGCAACAGCAGGCGGGATTTCAGATAAGCCAGCCACGCCGCCATCACCAGATAATCCGCAGCAAGCTCAAGTCGCAGCTTGCGCGCGGCCTCGATGAAAACGAGATACTGGTCAGCCAGCGCCAGAATGGAAATTTTGTGCAGATCTACTTTCTGCTGTCGCGCCAACGCCAGCAAAAGATCGAGTGGGCCCTCATAGCCTTCAACATCGACGACGAGCGCGGGTTCATCATCCGCGCGCTCAGCAGCAGGCAATCCGGTTTCAAATGAGAGAATTTCCGCGCTCATGCGCTCAGTCTTCCTGCCCGGCCGATCAGTTCATCCAGTTCCGCCCGCGCGGCCACGCGGTCGAAAAATTCCGGTTGTTTCCGTGACGCCAGCGCATGTGCTGCACGCACCGCCGCTTCACCGGCCAGCACCGGCGTCTCACTTGCAACAGCGCGCATTTCATCAAGCTTGCCGTTACAATGCAGAACCATATCGCACCCAGCCGCCACGATGGCACGGGTCCGCTCTGCGATTGTGCCGTTCAGGGCATTCATGGACACGTCATCACTCATCAACAATCCATGGAACCCAATGGAGCCCCGAATCACCTGGTTGATGATTGTCGCAGATGTCGTCGCCGGTTGGGCAGGATCAAGGTCGCTAAACACAACATGCGCAGTCATCGCCATCGGCAGATCGGCCAAGGGAACAAATGCGGCGAAATCCGTCCGTGCCAACTCCTCGCCGGAAACCGGAACAGTGGGTAATTGGGCATGGCTGTCGGCAGTGGCCCGTCCATGGCCAGGGATGTGCTTCAGAACCGGCAGTACACCGCCCTGCGCCAGCCCCTCTGCAACTGCCCGGCTGATGGCAGCTACTTTCTCAGGCGATGATCCATAGGCGCGATCGCCAATCACATTATCGGCCCCGGAAACGGGGACATCCGCCAGCGGCAGGCAGTCCACCGTAATACCGAGGTCATTAAGGTCGGCAGCAATCAGCCGCGCGCTGAGCCACGCCGCTCTAAGGCCAGCCTGCCGGTCGGCCTCGTAGAGCGTGCTGAAAGCCGCCCCTGGCGGATAGATAGGCCAATGAGGTGGTCCGAGACGCTGGACACGTCCGCCCTCCTGATCGATCAGGACCGGCGCATCCACTTGTCCCACCGTTTGGCGTAATTGCTCCACAAGAGCAGCCACTTGAGCCGGATTATCGACGTTGCGCTTAAATAGAATAAAACCCCATGGCTGCTGTTCGCGCAGAAATGCGCGCTCATCTTCCGTGAGGGTAAGGCCTGATACGCCTGTGATGAATGCACGTGTCGCCATTGCTGGCGGCTTAGCCCGCAGTCACCTCAAGGGTCAAGGAAACTGCCCTTAATTCCTCTGGACGATGCACTGGCCGCCAGCCGATTTCAGGTTTGTGCAGAACTGCGAGGCATCATCCGGGTTTTTGAAAGGACCTACCATGGCGCGATAGTAAACACCCTTATCTCCAAGATCGGCCCGTTTGATAGCCATCGCGCGAGAGCCGAGAATACCAGGATACTTGCCCTGCAGGGCTTTGAACGATGCCTGGGCTTCGGTTTCACTCCTCTGCGAAGACAACTGAACATAAGCTCCTGATTCAGAAGAGGATATGGAAGCCTGGGTTGCCGGATTGAGAGCTGCAACCTTGGCACGCTCCGCTGGAGCAGATGCAGTCTGCCCTCCTTTGGGGACCAGGGAAATCGGCTCATTGCCGCGGGCTGAGGCCGTAACCGGCCCAGCGGGCCGCTGGACAGGAGCTGCTGCAATCGTTTTTGCGGGGGTGGCCGGCGCCGGGGAAGCCGAAGCAGAAGGGACAGTATCCGGCTGATCTCCCCGGATGCTGAGGGTACGGATTTTTTTCGGTTCATCACCGACTATGCCATTGCCAATACCGCTGCCGGTGGGCCGGACAGTAGGCGCCGAACTCACTGCAGTTGGCGGGTTTGCATTTGGGGTCAACGGCGGGAACGCAACGCGAGCGCCAGGCCGCGCATTTATATCAACAGGCTGCTCCTCACGCGACACAACACGTTCGTTGCCTTTGTCACTGCCAACGCGGTCGTAAATCAGTTTGCCTGAACCGTCGCTCGATTGGGTTGGTGGTGCGACCTTGTTCGGTCCGGCATCGGCCTTGATAATCGGTGGCTCACCACTGCGCGGCGCTCCCAGGAACGAACGATAGGCATACGCACCAGCAGTTCCCAGCACAGCAAGTGTCAGCACTGCGATGATTGCTATCTTGCCACGATGCGCCCTGGGTTGGTCCTCAGCATGATAGCCGTATGCATCGTCATCGAAAGGATGATCGTGCTCATCGTAATGCGCGCCACTAGCCTGATCATGTTCGGACTGACCGAATAGCACCTGATCATAGCGCGATGTATTGGGCTGACGCTCTTGCCGCTCAAAAGGTGGCGCCTGTTCGTAATCCCGGCCAGCTTCGCCATCATGACGATGATACGGATCATCGTGGCCATAACGATGTGCAGCTGAATCCTGCGCGGACGGACGAAGCCATGACGGTGTGTTTGGAGCCGCATGCCCTGCATCAGGAGCGGACCCCCGTGCTGGAAAAGGTTCAGGGTGTGACGAAGGTTGCTCGCGACCGAAACTTGAAAAAGGATCGGTCTGGCCAATCAATCGCGCCAGCTCAGCCAGCGGATCACCCTCGCTCTGCTGGGGAGAAGGACTTCCACTGCGATGGCCGAAACCATTGTCCGTGGGAAAAGGTCTGTCACGGTATCGTTCAGCCATCGTGATGTTGCATCCCCCTTCGGGAAGCCGTCATCCGCCATTTCAGGCGAAGCGCTGCTTACCGCCGTCACACAACTGTATGCCCGGCAAACCTGTGCTATCGCATCTCGTCTGGAGCATGGACGCCGAGGACGGCGAGACCAGAAACCAAAACCGAGACGACGCCCTGTACCAAGGCCAGTCGTGCGATTGTGATCTCTGCATCATTCTGGATAATGAAGCGTAAATGAGGCAAATCACGTCCCTTGGTCCATAACGCATGAAATTCGCTGGCGAGATCATATAGATAAAAAGCGATTCGGTGTGGTTCATGTGCCGTTGCCGCAGCCTCTACTGTACGCGGATAGAGAGCGAGCTGCCGGATCAGCGATAGCTCCAGCGGGTCGTTCAACCGCTCCACTTTGGCGCCGCGAAGAAAAACCAAACGCTCTGAAGGATCAGTCGGAAGATCAGAAATGACTTCTCGCGCGTTCTTAAAAATCGAATGTCCGCGTGCATGGCCATACTGCACGTAGAACACAGCGTTGTCTTTCGACTGCTCAATGACCTTCGCAAGATCGAAATCCAGCACCGCATCGTTCTTGCGAAATAACATCATGAACCGCACGGCATCGGAGCCGACTTCGTCGACAACTTCGCGCAGCGTCACGAAATCGCCGGAGCGTTTAGACATCTTGACCGGCTCGCCATTACGCAAAAGCCTGACGAGTTGGACGATCTTCACATCGAGATCGCCGCGCTTCTCCGTAACAGCCTTGATGGCAGCCTGCACACGCTTGATATACCCGCCGTGGTCGGCTCCCCACACATCGACCATGCTATGAAAACCACGGTCGAATTTGGTCTTGTGATAGGCAATGTCGGAAGCGAAATAAGTGTACGAGCCATCTGATTTTTTCAGCGGGCGATCAACATCGTCACCAAACGCCGTGGCGCGGAACAAGGTCTGTTCGCGATCCTCGTAATCTTCAACCGGCGCTCCTTTTGGCGGCGGCAAGCGGCCTTCATAGACGTCACCGTTCGCGCGCAATCCGGCAATGGTTGCACCAACACGATCATTGCCACCTTCGATCAGCGAACGTTCCGAAAAGAACACATCGTGCCTGATATTGAGTGCAGCGAGATCACCCCTGATCTCGTCCATCATCATGGCAATTGCCTTCTCGCGCACAATGGGAAGCCATTCGGTTTCCGCCATCTTCAACAGCTTGTCGCTGTACTCAGCGGCAAGCGCCTTGCCGACAGGTATTAGATAGTCACCGGGATAAAGACCCTCGGGGATGCTACCGACAACCTCGCCCAACGCCTCGCGATATCGCAGGAATGCGGAACGAGCCAGGACATCAACCTGCGCGCCGGCATCGTTGATGTAGTATTCGCGCGTGACGTCATAACCTGCAAACGACAGCAGGCTTGCAAGCGCATCGCCAAACACCGCGCCACGGCAATGCCCGACATGCATCGGGCCGGTCGGATTAGCCGACACATACTCCACATTGATCTTTTCAAGCGCGCCAACCTGGCTGCGGCCATAACTGTCGCCTTGATGCAAAATCGACAGCAGCGCATCGCTCCAGGCTGAATTTTTCAACGTGATGTTGATGAAGCCTGGACCAGCGATTTCAACAGATGCAACCAGAGGATCGGCACGCAGTTTTTCAGCAATCTTGTCGGCAAGCTCACGCGGCTTTGCCCCGGCATCTTTTGCCAGCACCATCGCAGCATTAGTCGCCATGTCGCCATGAGCAAAATCCCGCGGCGGCTCAACCACAATCCGTGTCAGATCGGTCCCCGGCGGCAATGCTCCTTCAGCAGCCAACAAGTTGCAAACGGCGTGAACGCGCGTCAGCACGTCTGCGAAAAGATGCGGGGATGCTTTAAAATCGGCCATGGAATTAAAACCGTTCGCGCCTGAAGCTGTGTACGCGCCGCCTAACGCAATTCCGGGGTCGAGTCAAAAAGCCGTTGATGCTCATGAATCGCATACCTGTCGGTCATTCCTGCAATGAAATCGCCTATCCTGCGCACCTGGCTGGCCTCCTCGTCGTCACCGCCCGGAGGCGACCAGTCATCGGGAAGCTCGCCCGGCTCCTTCCGGTAGCGCGCGAACAGGCCCTCAACGATGGTTTCCGCGTCCCGCATGATACGCATGACCCGCTCATGACGATACATCCTCTGCCGGAGGAAAGTTTTGATCGCCGCCTCTTCATCAGCGACTTGCTTGGCGAATGTCACCAGCACCTCGCCATGGTTGCGTATATCATCGACAGACTTCGGCTTGAGCACCGCAATACGCCGTCTGGTTTCCAATGATACGCTTTCAATGAAATATGAAATTAACTCACGCACCAGTTCCGCACCCCGCCGCAACTCATCAAGCCCCGGATAGCTCGCTGAGATTCGCGCATTGATCTCGGCTATCAGGGGGATGACTTTCAGATCGTCCACCGTGAAAAGCCCCGCCCGCAAACCATCATCGATATCATGCGCGTCATAAGCAATGTCATCAGCGACGGCGGCGACCTGTGCTTCAAGCGAAGCAAAACTCCACAGTCCAAGGTCCTGCTTGCTGGTGTAGTCCATGATGCCAACAGGCACACCGCGTTCACGATAGCGGCCAACCGCTACGCCAGCACGATTGATCATCGGACCGTTGTGCTTGACGATGCCCTCAAGGGATTCCCATGTCAGATTCAGGCCATCGAAATTTGGATATCGTCGCTCCAGCAACGTCACCACCCGCAGGCTTTGTGCGTTGTGGTCAAATCCACCATGGTCTGCAAGACATCGGTCCAGCGCCCGTTCGCCCGCATGCCCAAAAGGCGGGTGGCCGAGATCGTGGGCCAATGCCAGCGTCTCGGTCAGGTCTTCGTCAAGACCGAGTTGCCGTGCAAGCGCGCGTGCGATCTGAGCAACTTCGAGCGTATGCGTCAGCCGGGTGCGATAATGGTCGCCTTCGTGAAATACGAAAACCTGTGTCTTGTGCTTAAGCCGGCGAAAAGCTGTCGAATGAATCACACGATCGCAATCGCGTCGGAACGCGCTGCGGGTGCGGCTCGGCGGCTCCTCGAACCGGCGTCCGCGACTTAGGTCAGGATCACAAGCATAGGCCACACGGGGAGCAGCCATTCCAACAGACATGCGAACAATTCTACTTTCGGTGTTTGATTTTGGGAGCCATCGCACTTAACTATGCTTAGCGGGGATTTTCAAACCCCGATACTGGCTTCACGGAGACCGTCCCATGACCGCCCCTGCCGAAACCACATCCATAACCGTTTCAGAGCGGGCTGCACGGCGAATCAACGAAATCCTCAAAACCGAGGGTAACGGCGCCATGCTGCGCATCAGCGTTGAGGGCGGAGGCTGCTCCGGATTCCAATACAAATTTGACGTCGAGCGGACCCAGGCGAGCGACGATCTCGTGATCGAACGCGACAATGCCGTGGTGCTGGTCGATTCCGCATCCGTCCCTTTCCTCGCGGGGTCTGAGGTTGATTTTGTGGATGATCTGATCGGAGCATCGTTCCGCGTCGTCAACCCGAACGCCACCGCATCCTGCGGCTGCGGCACCAGCTTCTCGATCTGAAAACGAACACCCACCCTACGGCTTGGTGACGAACAGTCGCCGCGCGTTACCGTGCGCAATCTGGTTCGCTATGGCCGGGGGCAACTGTGCCAGCCAACCCCGATAAGCCGCGATGATTTCACCGTAGCTTGCCCATCGTTCATTGACCCAGGTATCGGAACCGATCAGGAAGCGATCCGGAAACCGTTCGAACATGGCGCGCCACTCCGGCGTTAACCGCCCGGCACTGTCGGTGATCCCACCACGGTATGATAGCTCGCCCCAAAGCTGAGGATATTTCTTGAACATCGCCGCGACACGTTCGCTGGCGAGGCCGAAACCGGTATGGGCCCAGATAATCCTGGCCTTCGGATTATGGCTCATCAGGATTTCGACGGCTTCATCGTCGGCATGTGCGTGCAGATAAAGATCGTGCGCAACGGCGAAGTCGACGGTTTTCTTCACCCATTCGTTCGCGGCGGCTTTGCCTGACAGGTGAAATTCACCAATCCCGCGATAGTAGCCTCGCTTGTACTCTTCCTGCACAAGGTCGAAAATAATGGGATCGTTGAACCAACTGCCAATATCAGCACGGACACGATAAGGGCGGATGAAGGGGACAACCTGAAGACCTTCGGCCTTTGCAGCCATCAAAGCATGCGTGCCTGTGTTCGGACAACTCGTGGCCAGGATGCCCGTCACGCGATGCGTCTTGAACAGCGCAAGCACCTCATCAAGCTGATAGTGAGGCTTCGGCTCCCAGTTGTAGTGCAGATGCGCATCAAAAATCTCGATGCGCTCATCTGCAACAGCACATCCCATTGCAGCAACAAGCAGCGCAACGGCGATGAGCGATCTTGCGTACCGCAGCCTCATGATTGTTACGCCTATTCGGCAGCCGCTACACGTGGTGGCTCGATATCCGAGACATCTTTAATCGTGGGATCGAGACGACGCTTCAGCCGGCGATCGATACGATCGAGATAGATATAAACCACTGGCGTGATGTACAGAGTCAAAAGCTGCGACACCATAAGGCCACCGACAACGGCGACGCCAAGCGGCTGACGCAACTCAGCGCCCGCACCCGCACCAATCGCAATTGGCAACGTGCCGAAAATGGCAGCAAACGTTGTCATCATAATGGGACGGAAGCGCAGCAACGCCGCCTCACGGATGGCATGCTCCGCGCTCAACCCTGCCTCCCGTCGCTCGATTGCAAAATCCACCATCATGATGGCGTTCTTCTTCACGATACCAACAAGCATCACGATGCCGATCATCGCAATGACCGACATTTCCATTTTGAAAAGCATTAGCGTCAGAATTGCACCAATGCCCGCGGATGGCAGACCGGAGATGATGGTGATTGGATGGATAAAGCTCTCATAGAGAATGCCGAGAATGACAAATGCGGCAAACACCGCCGCGAGGATCAGGATGCCCTGCCCGCGCAATAAATCCTGGAATACCTGCGCCGTTCCGGAAAATCCGGTCGCAACCGTCGCAGGAAAATTCGAAATCCCGTTCAATCTGGGTAATCTTGTCTACCGCATAGCCAAGCGATACGTCAGGCGAGAGATTGAACGAAATTGTCACCGCCGGTTGCTGGCCTTGATGATTGATTTGCAGCGGACCAACTGAGGGCACCATCCGTGCCACCGCATCGAGTGGAATGGTTTGATTATTCGCGGTCTTTACGTAAAGTTTTGACAGGTCAGTTGGATCAACGCGGAATTTTGGCTGTACCTCCAGAATGATTTGGTAATCGTTGGAGGGCATGTAGATCGTGCCTACCTGGCGCGCACCATAAGCATTGAAGAGCTGATTGCAGATCTGATCAGCGGTGACGCCATACACGGCCGCCTTCTCGCGATCGATATCGACGGTCAACTGCGGGTTCTTGATGTAAAGATCAGTCGTGACATCGAGCAGCCCGGGCACCTTGGCAATTTCATCGCGCATTTGCGGCGCAACGCGATACAGTAAATCCGTGTCACCGCTTTGCAACGTATACTGATACTGGCTCTTCGATGGGCGACCGCCGATATTGAGGTTTTGAATACTCTGGAAGAAAGCCTGCAGTCCTGGCACCTCCGTTGTCTTTTGACGCAAGCGTGCCATGACAACCTGCGCCGACTCGCGCATGTCTCTTGGTTTCAATCCGATAAATAACCGCCCGTAATTGGCAGTCGGGTTCGGACCACCCGAACCTATCGTGCTGTTGACGAATTCAACTGCCGGATCTGTGCGCAAAATATCGGCAAGCGCACGCTGTCGCACACTCATAGCATCGAATGAAGTATCGGTTGCAGCTTCCGTCGTGCCGACCAGAAAACCAGTATCCTCTTGCGGGAAAAATCCTTTCGGCACGATCATGTAGAGCCAGACCGTAGCTGCCAGCGTTGCTACCGTAACCCCCAGCATCAACCGTTTGTGAATAAGGACATGATCGAGCGACCACTCGTAAGCACGCAGCCACGAATTGAACATCGCTTCAAACCAGCGCAGCACGACATTCAGCTTGCGATCTCCACTGTGCCCCTTGAGTACGCGCGCGCACAGCATTGGGGTCAACGTCAGCGATACAAATCCGGATACGACAATCGCAACCGCAATCGTCACGGCAAATTCTCGGAATACCCGGCCAACGACACCACCCATCAGCAGGACGGGAATAAACACAGCAATTAGCGAAAAGGTGATCGACAGAATGGTAAATCCGATTTCGCGTGCGCCTCGCAGAGCGGCTTCATACGGCTTCATTCCTTGCTCGATATACCGGACAATATTTTCCAGCATGACGATGGCGTCATCGACCACGAAGCCGACAGAGAGCGTCAGCGCCAGCAGCGTCATGTTGTTAATGGAATAATCCAGAACATACATGACGGCGCAGGTGCCGAATAACGAAATCGGCACCGCCAGCGCTGGAATAAAGGTCGCCGAGGCCGAGCGCAGGAACAGGAAAATAACAACGATGACCAGAACGATAGCGATCAGCAATGTTTCCTGCACGTCGACGACAGACTGACGGATCGACACCGAACGATCCAGCGTGACGTCCATGGTGACAGAAGGGGGAATCTGGGCGCGCAACGATGGCAGCTTGGCTCGCACGGCATCGACAACCGCAACAGTATTGGCATCGGGTTGTTTCTGGATGGCCAGCACGATAGAGCGCGTTCCGTTGAACCACGTGGCGACCTTGTCGTTTTCGACGCTGTCGTAGACCTTCGCGACTTCCTCAAGCTTCACCGGCGAGCCGTTACGCCACGCAACCACGACCTGACGATAATCCGCGGCCTTGTCGAGTTGTCCGGAAGCCTGGAGGGCAATGTCCTGTTTGGGACCATTCAACGTTCCGACCGGCGTCGATGAATTGGCGCGGGCGACTGCGTTGCGAATGTCGTCAAGCGACAATCCCCTCGCCGCGGCAGCTTCAGGATCGGCCTGCACACGAATGGCAAATTTCTGCGTGCCAAAAATAGTGACCTGCGCAACGCCCGGTATCTGCGAAAGTGCCTGGCCGATGGTAATGTCGCCATACTCGTTGACGGTCGACAGCGGAAGCGTTTCGGAACTCATCGAGATGAATAAAACGGGGAAGTCCGCCGGGTTCACTTTCCGGAAAGTGGGTGGCGTCGTCATTTCCACCGGCAAACGACGCTGCGCGATGGTCAACGCAGTCTGCACATCGAGTGCAGCGCCATCGATATTGCGGTTCAGATCAAATTGAATGGTGATGATGCTGGTGCCCTGCGATGACATCGAGGACATTGAGGAAATGCCAGCAATCGTCGAGAGCTGACGTTCAATCGGCCCCGCGACCGATGCGGCCATGGTATCAGCGCTCGCACCGGGAAGTGTTGCAGAGACGGAGATGGTAGGGAAATCGACTTTCGGCAATGCAGAGACTGGCAACAGCCTGTAACCGAATACACCGAACACAATGATCGACGCCGTCAATAACGTCGTCATGACCGGCCGCCGGATGCAGAGTTCTGACAAATTCATGGATCAGGCCCCCGCCTTGCGCGCACGAACCTCGACAGGTGTACCGTTGGACAATAATAATTGCCCATCGATCACGACGTCCTCGGTTCCGGCAAGTCCGCTCTCGATGACAGATTTGCCTTCAAAAGTCCGGCTAACAGTTACCGGCTGCACCTGTGCCTTGCCGTCCTTGATGACGAATACAAAATTTCCGGTTTGACTGCGCTGTACAGCCACCGACGGCACAGTGACAGCTTCTTCGGTGCGCACAGTGAGCTTGGTGTTGACCAAAACACCAGGCCACAAGGTTTCGCTGGTGTTGTTCATCACGCCGCGCACCGTCACCATTCCAGTCGTGGCATCTACGGTATTCTCGACCATTGCGATCTTGCCTGCTTCCGACTTGCTGTCACCCGGTATCGTCGCTGTGACGGATGATTCTCCGGTTTTCATCGCCGTTCGCAGGTCGCCCAGTACACGTTGCGGGATTGCGAATGTCACATACACCGGAGCCATCTGATTAATCGTCGCCAATGGCAAAACATCGGCAGGCCGCACGAAGTTCCCGATCTTGACTGACGCGGCACTGATGCGGCCGGAAATCGGGGCTTTGATGAGCGTATAGCTTTTCTGGACCTTCAGGTTGTCCAGAATGGCTTGATTGGCCTAAATCGTCGCAGCAGCGGTATCGGCTGCAGTTTTCGCATTGTCCAGATTGACCTGAGTTGTCGCACCTTTGCCGATTAACTCGCTATAGCGCGCAAGATCGCGATTGGCAGCAACAAGCTGAGATTGATCGCGCGCCAGTGTACCTTCAGCTTGCGCAATCTGAGCATCGATCTGGCGGGAATCCAGCGTGAACAGCAAATCGCCTTCCTTGACGTTGGCACCATCTTCGAAATGAACTCCCACGATCGTGGTTTCGATACGTGACTTGAGCGCGACGGTGGAAATCGGCGTCACCGTTCCGATGGAATCCACGTCCACAGGTATCGATTTGCGTTCGGCCTTGGCGATCTCAACCGATATGCCCCGGGCACGCTGCTGCGCGCTAGCGCCGTTGTTTATAGATGACGAGCGCATCGCGTAGATAACCCCGACGACAATCATCAAAACGCCAACCGCAACCAGCAGATTTCGTCGCGTTAAAAAGGCCCGTGCCATATCCACTTCCGCTCACCTAGACAGGATGATCCAAACTGGCACCATCCGTGACCCCATAATTAAATACTGGTTTTTCCAGCGTTATTTGCACTCTGGCTTATCATAAACGTACCTATTGTGGTACGTCAGCAAGATGAAAAAAAGCTAACCTTGCAATGGAATATCGGTTCATGCGCATCGCTACCTGGAACGTCAACTCCGTCCGCCAGCGGCTGGAACACTTGCTGACATGGCTCAAGGAGGCCGCACCCGATGTTGTGTGCCTGCAGGAAATCAAATGCGTCGATGAAGCATTTCCGCGCGAGCCTATCGAGGCTTTGGGCTACAATATCGTCACCCACGGCCAAAAGACCTTTAACGGCGTTGCACTCCTCTCACGTCACCCCTTTGACGAAACCCGGCCACGCCTGGCAGGGGATGAGGACGACCTCCATGCGCGTTTCCTGGAAGGTGTAGTATCGCATGCCAATGGATCGCTGCGGATCGCTTGCCTTTATTTGCCTAACGGCAACCCTGCAAATACAGATAAATATTCATATAAAATCAAATGGATGGAAAGGCTGTTTGACTATACGAAGGAACGCCTCAAGGCTGAAGAACCATTTGTTCTCGCCGGGGACTTCAACGTGATCCCCTCGCCTGCCGATGTATACGATCCAGCAGCCTGGGCTGGAGATGCGCTGTTTCTGCCTAAAACCCGGGAACGCTTTCAGGCGCTGCTCAACCTTGGTCTCACTGATGCCTACCGCGCAGCATCCGACATGCCCGGCCAATACACGTTTTGGGATTATCAGGCAGGCGCCTGGCCGAAAAACCAGGGCATCCGGATCGATCATCTGCTCCTGTCACCACAGGCCAGCGACCGTCTCATGAATGTTGGAATTGATCGGCATGTCAGAGGCTGGGAAAAAGCGTCCGACCACGTTCCCGTGTGGATCGATCTCGACTTAGCCCGAACTTGATTTCAGGCTGACATTTCTCAACCGGAATCAGTCCCTGCGGCCTTGCACCCAGCGTTCAAGCATCCGTAGAGCCATAGTACGATCTTCCTCGGAAGCCTTGGCCATTGCAGACTTGTAGCTGTCCTTGATCCACGTCTCTTCTGATGTCGCACTGTCTTGGGCAAGCGTCAGCCACATCAAACCGCGCGCACCCTGCCGCTGTAAATGATCGCCATTGAACAACATCTGGCCCAGCAATGCTTGCGCATGATGTTGTCCCTTTTGGGCGGCAAGACCGAGCCAGCAAATCCCGTATTTCGGATCGCGCGCTATGCCGTTACCATCGAGGTACATGCGCGCCAGATTGTACTGCGCTTCGGCGTTACCGAAATAAGACGCAGCATAGGAGAACATTTCCCGCGCGCGTTCTGGATCGGCTTTGACACGTGTATTCGGAATGCCTGCAACATAGTAACGACCTAACGCCACGAACGCATTGGCGACAATTGTAGACTGCGGCGCCGATGGATTCTCTTCAGCATGCTGGTTCGCAATCCGGCTGAAATACTCGAAAGCACGCATATCGTCCTGAGCGACACCGTCACCGCTGGCGTACATCCGCCCCAACTTCCATTGAGCTACCGGATGTCCGCCTTCAGCGGCGTACTGCAATGTATTGAGCGAAGTGGTTTGGGGTACGGGGACAGGTTTTTTAGGAGCAGGCACACCCGGCGGAACAGAGACGACAGGCATCATCGCGTCCTGACCGCCAGCATTGCCGGTAGTCGTACCGTCAAAAGCAATCGCCGATGCAGCGACAAAAGCCGTGACAGTTAAAGCAGCAGCTATGACGATGCGATCAAATATCCGCATAGCAGACTTTCTCACCCGCCTTGCCCGGATGAGTGACGGCGCCTTTAACCGCCGGTCCCACCTGTTGGGCATATTTCCAAAGCACACCAGATCCCACCGCAGTCTCCCGCGGTTTCCAGCTCTTTTTGCGTTCAGCCAATTCGGCATCGCTCAACTTGACGTTCAACGTGCCGTTGACTGCGTCGAGTTCAATGATGTCACCGTTCTGAATAAGACCGATGGGACCGCCTACAGCGGCTTCAGGCCCCACGTGTCCAACACAGAAGCCACGCGTTGCGCCTGAAAACCGTCCATCAGTGATAAGAGCAACCTTACCGCCCATGCCCTGACCTGTCAGAGCTGCAGTCGTCGACAGCATTTCGCGCATGCCGGGACCGCCCTTGGGGCCTTCGTAACGAATAACGATAACGTCGCCTTCTTTGTATGTGCGTTTGTTCACCGCCTCGAACGCATCCTCTTCGCAATCGAAGCACAGCGCAGGTCCTGTGAACTTGAGTGTGGACATACCAGCGACTTTCACAATCGCACCGTCAGGCGCCAAATTACCTCTCATGCCAACAACGCCACCTGTCACAGTGATTGGATTATCGGCGGATCGAACCACGTCTTGATGTGGATTCCATTTCACGTTCTTGAGATTTTCCGCAATGGTGCGACCTGTGACTGTGAGGCAGTCGCCGTGCAAATATCCGTGATCTAATAGTGTTTTCATCAGCAACGGTATTCCGCCAGCTTCGAACATGTCCTTGGCGACATAACGACCGCCCGGTTTCAAATCTGCGATATACGGAGTCTTTTTAAAGATTTCGGCAACGTCGAATAAGTCAAACTCAATGCCGCATTCGTGAGCCATCGCGGGCAAATGAAGCCCCGCATTGGTCGAACCACCAGACGCCGCAACAACAGCCGCGGCATTTTCCAAAGATTTCCGTGTGACGATGTCGCGCGGACGAATGTTGCGCGTGATCAGCTCCATAATCTTCTCACCGGCGGCGGTACAGAACGCATCACGGATTTCATACGGCGCCGGTGCACCCGCTGAATACGGCAGAGCCAGACCGATGGCCTCTGATACTGTGGCCATGGTGTTGGCGGTAAATTGAGCACCGCAAGCGCCTGCTGAAGGACACGCCACACGTTCGATTTCGTCCAGATCGGCGTCGGACATCTCGCCTACGGAGTGCTTGCCGACCGCCTCGAACATGTCCTGAACGGTGACCTGCTGACCCCGGAAATTGCCGGGCAGAATTGAACCGCCGTAGATGAAGATCGAGGGCACGTTCAGGCGCAGCATCGCCATCATCATGCCGGGCAAGGATTTATCGCAACCCGCAAGTCCGATCAGGGCGTCATAGGCATGGCCCCGGATGGTGAGCTCGACAAATCCGCGATGGTTTCGCGTGACGGCAGCGATGACCGCATACCCTCATGCCCCATCGCGATACCGTCTGTAACGGTGATGGTGCAGAATTCGCGGGGGGTTCCTCCGGCAGAAGCTACCCCCTTTTTGGCAGCTTGCGCCTGCCGCATCAGCGAGATGTTGCAAGGAGCCGCCTCATTCCAGCAGGACGCCACCCCGACAAAGGGCTGGTGAATCTGCTGGGTGGTGAGGCCCATAGCATAAAGGTAAGAGCGATGCGGAGCCCGGGATGGCCCTTCGGTCACATGACGGCTTGGCAACCGGGATTTGATGTTGGTTTTCGCGTCCATCGTATTCCTACCTTGCGCCACCGCTGGACCTGCGAATTCCTTAAAAATTGAGGATTTTCGCAAAATCTTCGTGGCGCCGTGGCATGTTTGCCAACGAAGAAAACGTTACATTGAGGCGTGTGGCTAAATCGCGGCACACGCAAGGGCTACCTGACACAACGGTTAAATGTTCCCAAAGTGTTGCGAGCCAGCAACATCCGTTGCAAGGGGGCAACCTTCACTTTGTGGTCTTTTAAACCACAACTGGACAGGGCGATCCCGCCCCAAAGCCCAGCTTTCAACTCAACTTCACATGTTCAGTGCGCGGCCATAGGCGTCGAGCACGGCTTCTTTCATCGTTTCTGACAATGTCGGATGCGGGAAGATGGTGTGCATCAACTCTTCTTCCGTAGTCTCGAGATTCATCGCCACGACAAAGCCCTGGATCAGCTCAGTCACTTCGGGGCCAACCATGTGGGCACCGAGCAACTGACCGGTTTTTTCGTCAAAGATAACTTTCACCAGACCCTGATCGTCCCCGAGCGCGATGGCCTTACCGTTTGCAAGGAACGGGAAACGTCCCACACGGATTTCACGACCATTCTCTTTGGCCTTTGCTTCGGTCAATCCGACAGAAGCAACCTGCGGGTGGCAATAGGTGCAACCCGGAATAAGCGTTTTGTCCATCGGGTGCGGATGCATGCCTTTGATGGCTTCGACGCAAATAATGCCTTCATGTTCAGCCTTGTGGGCCAGCATCGGCGGACCGGCGACATCGCCGATGGCGTAGATACCGGGCACGTTGGTCTTGCCGAAGGCATCGATAACCACACAGCCGCGATCTGTTTTCACACCAAGCTTTTCCAGACCGAGATTTTCGATATTGCCAACCACACCAACTGCAGAGATGACGCGCTCGACTTCAAGCGTCGTCGGCTTTCCCTTGCCATCATCAATGGTCGCCACAACACTGTTGCTCTTCTTATCGAGCTTCGTCACCTTTGCATTGGTAACAATCTTGATGCCTTGTTTCTCAAATGCCTTGCGGGCGAAGCCTGCGATCTCCGCATCCTCAACCGGCAATATCTGCGGCAAAACTTCCACCACAGTCACATCCGTGCCCATCGTGCGGTAGAACGACGCAAATTCAATCCCAATTGCACCTGAGCCGACAACCAAAAGGGACTTTGGCATCTTGTCGGGGGCCATCGCCTCGAAATAGGTCCAGACGAGTTTCTTGTCAGGCTCCAGGCCCGGCAGTGCACGAGGACGTGCGCCAGTTGCTAGAATAATATGTTTCGCCTGATAGGTCCCCTCGCCCAGCGCGCCTTTCGGTGCTTCGGCCTGTGACTTTCTCACTGTGAACTTGCCCGGCGCGTCGAGTACCGCTTCGCCCCAGATGATGGAGATTTTGTTTTTCTTCATCAGGAAGCCAACGCCCTCATTGAGGCGTTTCACGACGTTACGTGAACGTTGCACCACTGCTTTCGGATCAAACGAGATATTCTCGGCGGACAGCCCGTAATCTTTTGCATGCTGCATCTGGTGATAGACTTCGGCCGAACGCAGCAACGCCTTGGTCGGAATGCAGCCCCAATTATTACAGATGCCACCCAGATACGCCTTCTCGACGACGGCCGTTTTGAATCCGAGTTGCGCTGCGCGAATAGCCGTGACGTAGCCTCCGGGGCCCGAACCAATGACAACGACGTCAAATGATGTGTCAGCCATTTCTGTCTCCTTCCCTCTCCCCTTGTGGGAGAGGGTGGTTTCGTGCTGTCAAGCGCGAAACCGGGTGAGGGGGATGAAGGATATCCAATAGTCGCTCCATGACACTTTTCGTGCACGCAAGTACGTCGTTGTTCCAGAATCTCTCCACCCGAAATCCACGTCTCATCAAATCTGCGTCTCGTAGAGGGTCTATCCGGTTATCGATGTGCTGACTTCCATCCACTTCAACAATCAAACGATGCTCGAAGGAAACAAAATCACCAATCCACGGTCCTATCGGAACTTGCCGGCGAAACTTCGCTCCGGCGAAACGCCGCGACCGCAATAGCCGCCATAATGCGCGCTCGGCATCGGTCGAAGCTTTGCGAAGGCCTTGCGCGAAGGATCGCTTTTTTAGTGATACGCGCTGACGCATCCCCCCTCACCCGCCTTCGCTCCGCTCAGGCACCCTCTCCCACGAGGGGAGAGGGAAACCATTGCCAAAATTCAATATTGCCGCAGTTAAACTCACACCACCATCATGACTGGATTTTCAATCAGCAGCCGGAAAGCGCTGACAAGCTCGGCACCAAGCGCACCATCCAGCGCACGATGATCGCAAGACATCGTCACACTCATGATGGTTGCCACTTCAATCTTGCCATTGCGCACCACGGCGCGCTCCTCCGCCATGCCTACCGCCAGGATGGTGGACTGCGGCGGATTGATCACGGCGGTAAAGTCCTTGATGCCGTACATGCCGAGGTTCGACACCGCAGTGGTGCCGCCCTGATACTCTTCAGGCTTCAACTTTCGAGCGCGCGCCCGTGCCGCAAGATCTTTCATCTCTGCCGAGATCGCGGAGACAGACTTGATGTGCGCATTGCGAATGACGGGTGTGATCAAACCGCCCGGTAATGATACAGCCACGCTGACGTCCGACACTTTGTGCTTTAATAACGCGCCTTCGGTCCATGTGACGTTTGCTTCGGGCACACGCTGCAACGCCAGAGCCAATGCCTTGATGACGAAATCATTGACCGAAAGCTTGTAGGTCGGCTTGCCGTCCTTGTCCTTCGGCGCAATGGCATTAATTTCTTCGCGTGCGGCAACAAGCTTTCCAATATCGCAATCGGTCGTCAGGTAATAATGCGGGATATCCCGCTTCGCGGCGGTCAGGCGCTGCGCAATCACCTTGCGGATGCTGTCGTGAGGCACGGCCTCGTAATTGCCTTCCTGGAACAGCGCACGGATTTGCTTATCGGAAGGCCCTGCAGGTGCGGGCACTCCTCCCGCAGGTTTCAGTCCTTCATGAGACTTGGCCTGTTCGATATCACGCGCTACCACGCGGCCATGCGGACCCGAACCATTCACCCGCGGCAAGTCGATTCCTGCGTCCTTCGCAAGCCGGCGCGCCAATGGCGATGCAACCACACGCGCACCGTTACCGTTGTCATTCGGTGCGATAGAAGCGGATTGAACCTGCGGCGGCGCGGCAGTTGGCGCCGGAGTAGCCGGTGGTCTTGGTTCAGGCTTTGCGGGTTCTGACTTTGCGGGTTCTGATTTTGCAGTTTGTGCTTGCGACGCACTTGATCCGGCAGATTTCACATCCTCGCCCTCTGTGGCGAGCACTGCGATGATTTTGTTGACCGGAACATCCTGCGTGCCTGCGGATACCAGAATTTTTGCAATCGTTCCCTCATCGACGGCTTCGACTTCCATCGTCGCCTTGTCGGTTTCGATTTCCGCGATCACATCGCCAGACTTGACCTTGTCGCCTTCTTTCTTGAGCCATTTGGAAAGGTTGCCCTTCTCCATGGTTGGCGACAACGCGGGCATCAGAATATTGATCGGCATCTTAGTTGTTCCTAGCCTGCATCAAGTCGGACCATCTTTTGGCCAATGAAAACCCAAGCGCTATTGCCAGAAGTATTGGAAGCAGAAATGTGAAGAAAGAGGGCTTCCCAATTATTGGGTAATCAAGAAGCCATGCGCCATCGTGCAGTCTGAGCAGACCCGATATCCCAAATACTGCAGTTACGAATGAGGCCGCCCCAAAGAAAGCAGACCACAAATCGATCCACTGCTTAGCTGCATTTCGTTCTGCCCGAATGAATAGATGGGCACCAACAAAAGAAGCAACTACCACAAAGACGGAAATCACGACGACCAAAGTCTTCGCAAATAATTCCATTTCTGCCTCTCAACGATAACTAATGGCTTTGGCCGCAGCGACCACTTCGGCAACTGACGGCAATGCAAGCTTCTCGAGATTAGCCGCGTAAGGCATCGGCACATCCTTGCCGGAAACACGGGCGACCGGCGCATCGAGATAGTCGAACGCCTGCTCCATGATCCGGATGCGATCTCCGCCCCGATGCCCGACTGCTGCCAACCTTCTTCGACTGTGACAGCACGGCCAGTTTTTTTGACAGACTTAATGATCGTTTCGGTGTCGAGGGGGCGCAATGTGCGCAGATCAATCACCTCGGCTTCAATACCTTCTTTCGCCAGTTCATCGGCGGCTTTCAGGACGTATGTCATACCGTTCGACCAGGAGATCAGCGTGACATCCTTGCCGGACCGCACAATGCGCGCCTTGCCGATGGGAATGACATAATCCTCGAGCTTCGGCACATCGCCGGAATGGCTGTAGAGAATTTCATTTTCGAGAAATATCACCGGGTTGGGATCGCGAATTGCGGCTTTCAGCAATCCCTTTGCGTCAGCGGGAGAATATGGAGACACAACTTTCAATCCAGGAATTTGCGAATACCACGCCGAAAAATCCTGACTGTGCTGTGCGGCGACACGTGCCGCAGCGCCATTCGGACCTCGAAACACAATCGGACAACCCATCTGCCCACCAGACATATAGAGCGTCTTCGCTGCCGAGTTGATAATCTGGTCAATGGCCTGCATGGCAAAGTTGAACGTCATGAATTCCACGATGGGCTTTAATCCTGCCATCGCAGCACCTACACCCACACCTGCAAAGCCGTGTTCGGTGATCGGCGTGTCGATCACGCGCCGCGCGCCAAACTCCTGCAACAAACCTTGTGTGACCTTGTAGGCGCCCTGATATTCCGCGACCTCTTCACCCATGACAAAGACATCGCCGTCCCGCCGCATCTCCTCCGCCATCGCATCGCGCAAGGCCTCACGCACAGTCATCTTCACCATCTCAGTGCCCGCAGGCACGTCGGGATCCGGTTCAGCTGGAGCGGTGCGAGAGCCACGACCGGCGCATCGATCATCGGCCTGCCTTCGCCAACCGGTGAACGGGATTCCGCAACCTCGTGCTGAACGTTTGGCGCGACTGCGGACCGTGGAGCAGCAGCGACCTTGCCGAGATCGGCAGCGTTTTCGCCCTCACTCAGAATTGTTGCAATGGGTGTATTGACGGCAACATCGTTGGTGCCTGCGGCAACAAGGATTTTCCCGAGGGTGCCCTCATCCGTCGCTTCAACTTCCATTGTGGCTTTGTCAGTTTCGATCTCGGCGATCACATCGCCGGACTTGATGGCCTCGCCTTCCTTCTTCAGCCACTTGGAGAGGTTGCCCTTCTCCATGGTTGGCGAAAGCGCAGGCATCAAAATTTGAAAGGGCATAATGACTCCAGAAATTATTCTTGCGCGCTCGTCTATGCTTCGCGCCTATACATAAATGTCAGTGTAAAGCTCCGAGACATCCGGCTCCGGATCGTTCTGGGCAAAATCAGCCGCAGCATTGACGATCTCTCGTACCTCGGCATCAATCGCTTTCAGTTCTTGCTCGCTCACCTTCATGCCAAGCAAGCGATTCCGGACCTGCTCGATGGGGTCCTGATCGTGGCGAACCTTGTCTACTTCTTCGCGTGTTCGATATTTCGCAGGGTCGGACATCGAGTGACCACGATAGCGGTACGTCTGCATTTCGAGAATAAAGGGACCATTGCCGGCACGACACCAGGCAACAGCCTTATCGCCAGCAGCCTTCACCGCCCGCACATCCATGCCATCGACCTGCTCACCGGGAATGTTGAATGAGACGCCGCGCTTGGAAAAATCGGTCTGGGCTGAAGAGCGATGGACCGCGGTCCCCATTGCATAACGGTTGTTCTCAATGATGTAGACCACGGGAAGCTTCCAAAGCTCCGCCATGTTGAAACTCTCGTAAACTTGCCCCTGATTGGCCGCGCCGTCACCGAAATAAGCGAGGCTCACATGATCGTTGCCGCGATATTTGTTCGCGAAGGCCAGCCCTGTACCGAGCGACACCTGCGCACCGACAATGCCATGCCCTCCGTAGAAAGCCTTCTCCTTGCTGAACATATGCATGGAGCCGCCCTTGCCTTTGGAATATCCGTTGCGGCGACCTGTGAGTTCGGCCATCACGCCTTTCGGGTCCATACCGCATGCCAGCATATGGCCGTGATCGCGGTAACCCGTAATCACCTGATCGCCATCCTTGAGCGCAAGCTGCATGCCGACAACAATGGCTTCCTGCCCAATATAAAGATGGCAAAAACCGCCGATGGCTCCCATGCCGTAGAGCTGGCCGGCCTTTTCTTCAAAACGGCGGATCAGCATCATTTGCCGAAACGCACGAAGTTCCTGTTCTTTGGTGAATTTCAGTTCAGCAGAGTGGCCGTGACTGTTTTTGGTGTCTGGCATGATTTTAGTCGCAATGGCCGATTTTTTTCCAGACATAGCCGTTCCGGATGAGAGAGAAGATGGGTCTTCTGTACCTTAACTCAAATGGCCATGAAAGGATGGCTTGTGAAGTCACTTAACACCTTATGTCGCACCGCAATGCAGCGTGAAATTTATGAAATCAATTTCAACAAATTTTGAAATTTGAAACTACATGCCCATGCTTAGGCTGAATTAATTCTGGCTGATCCTTCGGACCAAATCGCGCGGATGCACATAGTCGAGCTGATAACGCGCCCGCTCGTCCAGCATATCGGGATCGACACGGTCGGAACGCAGCAGCAGAACCCTCTGCTCGGCAGCGGTACGTTCGACTTTTAACCGACCGAGTTCAGCTGTTAACGCTTGGATTTCCTGATCGAGCTCAAACCTGGCATTCAGGCCATACTTGCCCGTGTAGGCATTGATGCCGAAGTAGGTAATGATCGCCGTCGCCATGACGTAAAGGGCGATCCCGGTCATGATAGCTTTGAGGCGTGCGCGCGAAACCATGGCTGGACGATGGGGCAGTTGAGTTAACGTCCGGCTAAAAAATCAACCGAAAATATCGTCGTTGTGCTGCCCAAGTCGGGGCGCGCCCGCATGTGGATGGGGCCGCTTGCCGTCAAAGCAAATCGGCAAACCGATCACCTGCAAACCGCTATCAGGCAAAGTTCGCATCAAATCGGCCGCTTTGAATTGTTCACTCTCGACCAGTTCCGCGATCGTGTTGACCGGACCGCAGGGCACGCCAGCCGCCTCAAACAAAGCAATCCATACCGCGCGGCTCTTGGTCCGCAGTACAGGCACCATGAGGGATATCAAGGCATCGCGATGCGCAACGCGATCTTTGCCGCGCGCAAAGCGCGGGTCATTGATCCATTCGGGATGTTCCAGCACTGCGGCACATTTGTAAAATAAGCGGTCATAGCCTGCAGCAATCACCAACGGACGGTCAGCCGTCTCGAACACCTGGTAAGGCACAATTGTTGGCGTTGCGGTACCTGTCCGAGGCAACAACTCTTGAGTGACATTATAGGTAGCAAGAGAAGAATCGATCCATGATACCGCGCTGTCGAGCAGCGACGTATCAATCACACATCCTTTGCCCGTGACATGACGCTGTTGCAGGGCGCTGAGAACACCAATCACACCCCATTGAGCCGTGGCCTTGTCATTGATGGGAGGCGCGCAAAACGTTGGCGGATCATCATGACGTCCGGTCTGCATCATCACGCCACTGAAAGCCTGCAGTAGTGGATCAAATCCTGGCGCCTTCGATAACGGCCCACGTGGGCCGAACGCCCAGATTGAACAATAAATCAGGCGCGGATTGATCGCCATCATATCATCCGGACCAACGCCAAGATCGCTAACCACACCCGAGCGCAAATTCTGGATCAGAATATCCGCATCGCGCACAAGCATTTTCAGTTTTTCGATATCGCCCTTGTCCTTCATATCGAGCGTCACCGAGCGCTTGTTGCGGTTGGCGAGATGAAACAGGATCGATGCGTCTTTGACGAAAGGCGGTCCCCATCCGCGTGCATCATCGCCACCGTCAGGCTTTTCGATCTTGATGACGTCTGCGCCCATGTCCGCCAGAATCGCACCAGCCATAGGCCCCGCAAGGGCCTGCCCTATTTCGATGACTTTGATTCCGGCGAGTGGACCGTTCATGGCTTCAAGCCAACGCTTTCAGCGTTGCCTTGCCAGCGTATTTCGCCTGCGTTCCCAGCTCCTGCTCAATACGAAGCAGCTGATTGTATTTGGCGGTCCGGTCTGAACGCGCCAGCGATCCCGTCTTGATCTGTCCGCAATTCGTGGCAACGGCGAGATCGGCAATGGTGGAGTCTTCCGTTTCGCCGGAACGATGTGACATCACTGCCGTGTAGCCAGCCTTGAAAGCCATCTCGATAGCGGCGAGCGTTTCGGTGAGCGTGCCGATCTGGTTGACTTTGACGAGAATAGAGTTGGCTCTGCCATTCTTGATGCCATCGGCAAGACGCGTGACGTTGGTGACGAACAAATCGTCGCCAACGAGCTGACATTTACCGCCGATAATATCTGTCAGCTCTTTCCAGCCGTCCATGTCGTCTTCCGACATGCCATCTTCGATCGAAACGATTGGATAGCGGGCGACAAGGTCGGCGAGATATTTTGCCTGTTCTGAGCGTGAACGCGTTTTCTTCTCGCCTTCATAAACGTACTTGCCGTTCTTGAAAAATTCGGTGGAGGCGCAATCAAGCGCAAGCATCACATCATTGCCTGGCTTGTATCCAGCCTTGGCGATTGCCTCCATGACAAAATCAAGCGCCGCATCCGCCGACGGCAGGTTTGGCGCAAAGCCTCCCTCATCACCGACATTGGTGTTGTGACCGGCCTTTTTCAATTCCGACTTCAACGTGTGGAAAATCTCGGCACCACAGCGCAGACCTTCCGCAAAGGTTGGCGCGCCGACTGGCATGATCATGAATTCCTGAAAATCGATCGGGTTGTCCGCATGAACACCGCCGTTGATGATATTCATCATCGGCACCGGTAATGTACGCGCCGACGTACCGCCCACATAGCGATACAACGGCATATCCAGCGATGCAGCTGCAGCTTTGGCGACCGCTAGCGACACGCCGAGGATTGCGTTGGCACCAAGACGGCTCTTGTTCGGCGTGCCGTCCAGCCCAATCATCACGTTGTCGATTTGAACCTGCTGTTCGGCATCCATGCCACCAATGGCATCGAAGATTTCGCCGTTGACGGCCTCGATCGCCTTTTGCACGCCCTTGCCGAGATAACGCCCCGTGTCGCCATCACGCAGTTCAACTGCTTCATGGGCACCGGTGGACGCCCCCGATGGCACCGCGGCACGGCCCATGGAGCCGTCTTCCAGCACCACATCGACCTCGACAGTGGGATTGCCACGGCTATCGAGAATTTCGCGGCCAATAATATCGATGATGGCGGTCATGTGTGCCTCATGGGAAGTCTGGATGCTGGTTTGGAGCAGCTTCTACATGAAGGCACCGCTCGGGAAAAGGCCAAGTAAAGGCTATGCAAAGCACCCTCCTCCCGTGACGTTTGGACCAGAATTGGGTATCAGGGGCCATTCTCCTGGAGAAGACCAATGCCCCGAAAGTCTCGCGCACCCACACTCGGCAAGATGTCACTCAACAAGACGTCATTGCAGCTCGGCCATCAAGTCAAAATGCCTCCGTCCCCTGAGAAGGCAAAGCTTGATCGCGTTCCCAATCCGCATCGCGATTCCGAGTATCTGGTGCGCTTCACCGCGCCGGAATTCACCACGCTCTGCCCCATTACAGGCCAGCCGGATTTCGCGCATCTGGTCATTGATTATGTGCCCGGCGACTGGCTGGTTGAATCCAAAGCCCTCAAGCTTTATCTGGCGAGCTTCCGAAATCACGGCGGCTTTCACGAAGAGTGCACCGTTACAATCGGCAAGCGGCTTGTGAAAGAAGTCAAACCGCGCTTCCTGCGCATCGGCGGGTATTGGTATCCGCGCGGCGGCATTCCTATCGATGTGTTCTGGCAAACTGGCAGCTTGCCGAAAGGTTTGTGGTTACCGGATCAAGGTGTCGCATCCTATCGCGGGCGCGGCTAATCGCTGCACGTAAGGGGATTGCAATGGCCATCTTTGCCATGGCTTGCCAGCGTCTTTGCTTGCCAGCGTCTTTCCATCACTGACTGCATCAACAGAAACAAACCCCGGCACGAGGCCGGGGTTTTGAAATCGTTTGATTGGGAATAAATAGTAAGCGCAATGTCATCACTGACCACTGTTGTCTATGATCTTCCCATGTGCCTTAAATTCGTTTGAAGGCAGCAAATCGACGAGACCGCTGCCAAGAGCATGAAGGAAACCGCCTTCGGGTCCGCCGGTGACGGTGCCCGGTTTAGACTTTGGGGGTTGTGCTGGAGCCGCTGGTTTGGGCGCGACGGCGACGGCAATGTCTCCATTCGGATGACGGACATATTGCAAGCCTGGGCCAATACCTACAGATTGTACGGCCGGGCCCGACAGGGTCAGCACGTTGCCAGGCAGCTCCACCGAGTTTCTGCCATTCGAGACCTGGATTTTGCCGTCGGGACCAGTGGTGACGGTTAATCCTTTCCCCGTAGGAATGCTCGACTTGTTCACGCCGTCGGAGATATTCACCGTTGCGCCGAGCGGCACCGAATTGGGAGGGGTCTTGCCCTGAACTGTGTTGCTGGCTCGGACTGTGGTCGCAGGTGTCGTGCCCTGCGGGGTTGTGCTCTGCGAAGCCGTGTTGCCTTGCTGGTTCTGATCTTTCTTCTTTTTGTCGGAATACTTGCGGTCCTTCTTGCCAAAGCTGCTGCCGCCGTTATTCCCGCCGTTGTTGTTGAAGCTGTGATTCCCATTGTTGTTGTTATTGTTGTTATTGAAACTGTTATTCCCGCTGTTGTTATTGTTACCGTTATGGTGGCGCGCGAAGGCGCTGTCCGATGTGCTCATCATCAAGCCGGCGGTAAGCGAGGCAGCGAGTGCCAGCATGGGAACTGTTTTCATCTTGATCGCGGTCATGTCGGTCTCCTGTGTCATCTGATGCTCGCAAGCTCGGCCTGTGTGATGCCAACAGACATAGGTCATCCGACATGAACCTGTTCTGAACACTTAGATAAACAAAATGACAGGTTTCTCGCCCCAGATGGCGGCAGCTCACGCCCTTAGATATCGGCCAATTCTTCGGCGGGCTTCTGGTGCAATAGTCGCGCAGCACTCATTCCCATTACTAAAATCGCAGTGGCACTGAGGAGCAACGTTGGCATCTTGCCAATGTGTGACAACGCAAAGCCGTAAGCGATGGAGCCGACTGCCTGCCCTACAAAAAAACAAAACGCATGAAGCGATAGTGCCGAGGCGCGAGCTTCAGGCGCCAGGTCGCTTGAAAAAACCTGAAGCGAACCGTGAAGTGAATAAAACCCCCAGCCCATCAGGAAAAAAGAAAGAGCCTGCAACTCCCAACGCAATCCGAGAGCGACAATCACAAATTGCAGCGCGACGACCGCCGCTCCGCCAATCATCAAACCATTGACGCCAACGCGCGGCAGTAAACGGGATACGGTTATTGTATAAAATAAGCCTCCTAGCGCGAACGCTGCAATAACGGCACCAGGGATCGAAGCGCGCGTTTCACCGAGATCGAACAAAAATGCAGCCACGAATGGAAACAACCCCAATACGCAAACGCCTTCGATAAACACCGCTGTGAAACACACGCGCGCATTTGGATTTGCCAGAATGGTTTGATAGCCTCTTTTGAGGGCCTCAAAATCGGCAGCGCGGCGTGGGCTGGAAATGCCTGCCTTCCGGAATCCGATCGTGACAACGACCGCTGCGATAATGACAGAGAGTCCAAGTACAGCCGGTACGCCCCGCCATCCAAAAATATCGCCGATGACCCCGGCGACAGATGAGCCAAGAAGATGTCCTGTCATCGCACCGGCAAGTATTCGTCCCAAAGCAATCTGCCGCTTCTCAGTTGGCACCAGATCGCTTGTCAAACTCATGGCAATCGGAAATGTTCCGCCTGCCGCCATGCCGCATAGAATACGCGATAAAAAAAGCATCTCGAACGATGTCGCCATCGCGCCTATGATATTGGCGACACCTAGCAGTATGAGGCAGGTAATCATCAGCCGCGTCTTGCCAAAAATATCCGCCGCCGCGCCCAGGAACGGTTGTACAATCGCAAACGTGATGCCGACCGCCGCCGACAGACTTGCCGCCGTCGCAACCGAAACTGCAAGATCGCTCGCCACGAGCGGCAGAACCGGCTCTATCGCACGCGAAGACAAGCTCGCGGCAAATGTAGTCATGGCGATGACGTTAAGGATCGGCAACATCAGACACGCCGCACGAATGCCGCAGGACACTGCATCAGATGACACTGCATCAGATATTGCCTCTCGTTACATCTTTGGCGAGCGCATCGAACGCCAAAAGATTTCTGACGAGCCCTTCAAAATCCTTGAGCGGAATCATGTTCGGGCCATCAGAGGGCGCATGATCTGGATCGGGATGAGTTTCGATGAAAACGCCTGCGACGCCCACCGCAACCGCTGCGCGGGCAAGCACAGGGACAAACTCGCGCTCCCCACCGGATGAAGCACCCTTGCCGCCTGGCTGTTGCACCGAATGGGTGGCGTCGAAGATAACAGGTGCCCCGGTCGTGCGGGCGAGAATTGGCAACGCGCGCATATCGGATACCAATGTGTTGTAGCCAAACGAAGCCCCACGCTCTGTCACCATGACATTGGCGTTGCCGCCTTCCAACACCTTGGCCACGACATTGACCATGTCCCACGGCGCCAGGAACTGTCCTTTCTTGACATTGACAACTCTGCCAGTCGCTGCTGCTGCCAGCAGCAGATCTGTCTGTCTGCACAAGAAGGCCGGGATTTGCAAAACATCAACCACTTCCGCGGCCCGCGTGCATTGCGATGCCTCGTGAACATCGGTGAGAACAGGCAAGCCAAGCGATGTACGAATTTCAGCAAAAATCGGCAACGCCTGATCAAGACCAATGCCACGTGCACCCGACACGCTTGTGCGGTTCGCCTTGTCGAACGAGGTCTTGTAGACAAGACCGACGCCAAGCCGAACTGCGATCTCCTTCAAGGCGGACGCAGTCTCAAGCGCATGCGCGCGGCTTTCCAGTTGGCAGGGACCAGCGATCACGGCAAGCGGCAATGCGTTGCCGAACTTGACCGAGCCAACTTTGACCACTGCAGCCGCGGATGTTTTGGCGCTCAAAGGATTTCCTTTTCTGGAAGCAAAATGACCATGCCGTTGTGTTTGCGCGGGATCAAGTCCTGACGTGCTGTGCGAATATCAGGGTTGCGCCAAAGGCAGTCTCGGGGCGAACGACAAGGCACCCGACATGGCGATGCGACTCAATGCCATTGCTTTGTAACAATCGCTCAATCGTGTCGATATCCGTCACAGCAAGCCGCAATCCGGCGATTGAAGCGCCCATGCCTTCAATCTTCCGGATCACTCCGAACTGATCGTAAAACGACGCCACTTCCATAATCTCCACATCGCCGCGTGGCGTGCGGGCTGTCACACCGATTGAATTCGCATGCAGATCGCGCACGCCGGTGAAGGCATTGAGAAAGATGTGGTGATCGGCGGGATTATCTGCTGTCAGGATCACACCTGATACACCGTTTACACCGTTGGCGTGTAACTGATACGCGGCATTCCAAAATGCATCCGGGTTACGGTGTTGGCATAAGGCAAAGCCTGTGTGCGGTGACATCTCGTCCTGCGCAAAGGCCAGGGAAAACCCAACAGTCGCGGCGCTGCCGTCGGGTAATTTTGCCTCGCGCGAAAACGGCATGGCGGCTGATGCTTCGATGCCCTGCCGCGCGAAATCAGCCACATCGGCATCGATGTCTTTGCTCTCAATCATAAGAAACGAGAAGCCGTCTCCTCGTTCAATGGCATCGCGATTGGCGATACCAAATTGGCGCGCCAGCCCTTCCCCCACCAATTTCTCAGGCTCGCCGATACCAAGAACTTCGATGAAAAATCCCGGCAACTGCACGATATGATTATGCGTGCCCCACGGATGCTTGTTACGCGCACCAACTTTGAATCCTGCGCGGCGATAGAATTCGGCCGCGGCATCGAGATCGCGTACAGCATGAACAATATGATCGAGACCACGTGGCATGAGATCGAGCGAAGAATCCTGATTTGTTGATGGACTGATCTAAATCGTCAGACGAGACGGCTCTGAACCACCGCAGCCTGGATGAACGATGCGAACAATGGATGCGGTTCAAAGGGCCGCGACTTCAATTCTGGATGGAATTGCACCCCGATGAACCACGGGTGATCCTCATACTCAACGATCTCCGGCAGAACGCCGTCAGGCGAAAGGCCTGAAAATTTCAAGCCATGCTGCTCAAGGCGATCTTTGAACGCAGTGTTGACCTCATAGCGATGACGGTGGCGTTCGGAAATCTCAAGTGCATCGCCATAAATATGCGACACACGGCTCCCGCGCTTGAGTGTTGCAGTATACGCCCCAAGCCGCATGGTGCCACCAAGATCGCCAGCCTTGGAGCGCTTCTCAAGCTCATTGCCGCGCAGCCATTCCGTCATAAGTCCGACAAGGGGTTCTTTGGTCGGACCAAATTCGGTGGAGTTCGCGTCCTTGATACCGACCAGATTCCGCGCTGCTTCGATCACCGCCATCTGCATGCCGAAACAAATTCCGAAATAAGGCACATGGCGCTCACGCGCAAAGCGAGCCGCACGAATTTTGCCCTCTGCACCACGTTGTCCGAAGCCGCCCGGCACAAGAATGCCGTTCACATGTTCAAGGAATGGTGCAGGGTCTTCATTCTCGAAGACCTC
Organism: uncultured Alphaproteobacteria bacterium; assembly: GCA_963811795.1. GTDB lineage: Bacteria > Pseudomonadota > Alphaproteobacteria > Rhizobiales > Xanthobacteraceae > Afipia. The sequence continues at coordinate 119,331 of CAWESR010000014.1, read as the reverse complement.
GCTTTCAATCCAATCGAGACTGACCTTCACTTTGTTAGCGATGCCGCCATGTGACAGCGCCTCGATGAGCGATTTGTAGGCGTCCTTCATGCCGGTGTATTTGCCGACAATAGCGATGGTCACTTCGCCTTCCGGATTGCGGATACGCTCGTTGATGACATGCCAACGCTCAAGCGCAGGAGGGTTGCGTTCTTTAAGTCCGAACGCAGCCAACACCTCATCATCCAGACCCGCAGCGTGATAGGCCTCCGGCACTGCGTAGATGTTATCGACATCACGCGCCTCGATCACCGCAGATTCGCGCACGTTACAGAACAGCCCAAGCTTGCGCCGCTCCTCTTTGGGAATTTCGCGATCAGTCCGGCAAAGCAGGATGTCCGGCTGGATACCGATCGAGCGCAATTCCTTGACCGAATGCTGCGTCGGCTTTGTCTTGAGTTCGCCCGCGCTTGGGATGAAGGGCAACAGTGTCAGGTGAATGTAGATGACCTGATCGCGCGGCAAATCGTTCTTGATCTGCCGGATGGCCTCAAAGAATGGCAAACCTTCAATATCGCCAACCGTGCCACCAATCTCGCACAGCACGAAATCAAAGTCGTCATTGCCGTTGAGGATGAAATCTTTAATGGCATTGGTAACGTGCGGCACCACTTGAATGGTTGCACCGAGATAGTCGCCGCGCCGCTCCTTGGTGAGAATGTCCTGATAGATGCGCCCAGTGGTGATGTTGTCCGCCTTGGTGGCGGGGCGTCCGGTAAAGCGCTCGTAGTGCCCGAGATCGAGATCGGTCTCCGCCCCGTCATCAGTCACGAAGACTTCGCCGTGCTGATACGGCGACATCGTTCCAGGATCGAGATTCAGATAGGGATCGAGTTTGCGAAGACGGACCTTGTAGCCTCGCGACTGCAACAGAGCACCGAGTGCCGCTGAAGCCAAACCTTTGCCGAGCGAGGAAACCACGCCGCCGGTGATGAAAATGTACCGCGCCATGGGAGCCTACCTTTAAGGCCGCCGCCGCGATTCGCAAAACGAAACACGCAAACGGCCCCACAAATCGTCACGCTGTGGGTGACTTGAAAACACAAAAAAGATCAGAGACTTAGACAACGCAGATAATGCTTGCAGACAAATCTTCTCAAACAAGCCCGCAAAGCTCTGGATCACCCAGGCCTATTTGGACTGCGGCGCCTGCGGTGCCGCCGGTGCTTCGGGCTTCTTCAGTGAATCCAGCAACCCGCCCTGCGCTGGCGCACCCGGCTGCGAGATCGGCGCCGGGCTGGTGTTGATAATGGAACTTGGCTTGCGGTCGTAGCTTGCGAGCCACGACAGGACGAGACTCGTTAGAAAGAAGCCCGCCGCCAGAATTGCCGTTGTCCGGGTCAAAAAATTCGTTGTGCCGCGACTCGACATGAACCCGCCGGCACCACCTCCGCCCATTCCAAGGCCGCCGCCTTCGGAACGTTGCAACAGCACGACGCCAATCAGGGTCGCAACAATCATGAGGTGGATTACAATAATGACGGTCTGCATCGTTACCTTCCGTCACAAGCCATTAGCGCCGACAGTCGGCTGCATTCCTGCTTGAGGTGGTGAAGTTGTGCGGGTCTGTACACGATCAGAGGGGGTATTGTCACCCCCAGTGGCCTTGCGCATTACCACCCGATTTCAGCGATTTAGGGGCATGCAGCCGCAATCGCAAGGAAATCGGCAGCCTTGAGGCTGGCGCCCCCTACCAATGCCCCATCGACATTGGAAATCCCTATCAATTCCGCAGCATTCGATGGCTTGACCGATCCGCCATAAAGTATCCGCATCCGGCCCCCATTTTCGTTGAATCGGGCCTTTAATCTGGTGCGGATAAAGCCATGAATTTCCTCAACATCTTTGGCTGTTGGGGTAAGTCCTGTACCAATGGCCCAAACTGGCTCGTAGGCAATCACCAGATCAGTTGCCTTAGCCTCATCGGGCAGCGAACCCGCCAGTTGACCGCCTACAATGTCGAGCGTGCGGCCAGCGTCGCGCTCCGCCCGGGTCTCCCCGACGCAGACGATTGCAGTCAACCCGGCACGCCGGGCGGCTTGCGCCTTCCGCCGCACCAGGGCATCGCTTTCGTTGTGATCCGCCCGACGCTCGGAATGCCCGACAATGACAGCTGTCGCGCCGGCGTCCGCCAGCATTTCCGCTGAAATATCACCGGTATGGGCGCCAGATGGATCAGGATGGCAATCCTGGCCGCCCAGAGCAACTTTTGACCCGATCACCGCCGCCGCCGAGGTGATGAGCAAGGTCGCTGGCGGGCAAACCAGCAGATCGGCCTTGTCCCATGAGGCCGCACCTTGGACGATGGCCGCGAGTTCGGACATCGAGGCTTTTAATCCATTCATTTTCCAGTTTCCCGCGATCAGCGGGCGACGCGTCTCAGTCATCATGGGCCTCACATGCAAATTGCTCCATTTGCGCTAACAGAGCCCACCATGAGATGCCAGTTTCGCAACCACGTTTCCACATTGCGAGAGGGTTAATCGCGTTAAAGCGCCGCATGGCAAAGGTTGCGGGGGAACTGGCACCACTTTATATGTCGTCTCAGCAATCCGGGAATGTTCAACGCACGTTGGCAGCCCGGCCCCCTCATCAATAAAAGTTGGACTCCATGCTTCGAGGAATGCGCAAAGCCTCATCGAATTGGCTCGGCAAGACCATCATGTCCGTGATGTTCGGAATTTTAATCGTGAGTTTCGGGGTCTGGGGCATTGCCGATATTTTCAAAGGGTTCGGACAATCGAGCCTTGCCAAAATCGGCAGCACTGAAATCTCCACGGAGCAGTTCCGCACTATATTCACGGAGAGGCTGCAACAGCTTGGCCGCCAGTTCGGTCGGCCATTGACGATTGAGCAGGCACGGGCTTTCGGACTCGATCGTCAGATACTCCAGCAACTCATTGCCGAAGCTTCACTCGATGAGGCCGCACGGAAGATGGGACTTGGCCAATCCGATGCCGACGTGGTGAAGGCGATTTCGAATGATCCCAATTTCAAGGGATTGACCGGCACATTCGACCCTGACCGTTTCCGTCAAACGATCCGCCAATTCGGATTTACCGAACAGCGCTATATCGCTGAACAGCGCCGTGTCTCGTTGCGTCGGCAAATCACTGGCACAATCGTGGGCGGAATTGAACCATCCAAGACCCAACTCGAAGCACTCAGCCGTTTCCAGAACGAGCAACGCTCAGTGGCATATGTTCGATTGACCGCCGCTCAAGCCGGAAAGATCGACCCGCCCTCGTCCGAAACACTGGCTACCTATTTCGAGGAGCGCAAGACGCTGTTTCGTGCACCAGAATATCGCAAGATCGCAGTGCTCACCCTCACACCAGATGATCTCGCTAAATCGATTACCGTTTCCGACGATGACGCAAAGAAATATTTCGATCAACGCCGCGAGAAATATGTGACGCCTGAACGCCGCCATGTGCTGCAGATATCGTTCCCGAACGAAGACGAAGCCAAGGCGGCACGCGCACGTATCGCCAATGGATTCTCGTTTGATGATCTTGCGAAGGAGCGCAAACTCAATCCCGCTGACATCGATCTTGGAACGGTAACGAAAGCCAACATGAGCGATCAGGCCATCGCGGATGCTGCATTTGCCCTTGCTCCGGATACTGTTAGCCAGCCAGTGAAGGGCACGTTTGTCTCGGCTGTGCTGAAGGTCACCAAGATTGAACCTGGCGTCACGCCAACCTATGAGAGCCTCGCAGCCACACTCAAACGCGAGATCGCGATCGAGCGCGCACGAAGCAATCTGCAAGAACTCCGCAACAAGATAGAGGATGAGCGCGGCGGCGGCGCCAACATCGCCGAAGCTGCACAGAAACTTGGCTTGAAAGCGATGATGATCGAAGCCGTCGATCGCTCTGGTCGTGGACTCGATGGCAAGCCAGTCACCGGCTTGCCTCAAGGCGTGGATATCGTCTCGCAGGCATTCACAAGCAATATCGGCGTGGAGAATGACCCTGTCGGATTTAACGGGGGTGATATCTGGTACGACGTACTGGGCATCACACCTTCGCGTGACCGCTCACTCGATGAGGTCAAAGATCAGGTTGAGACACGCTGGCGCGATGAACAGACATCATCCCGCCTCCGCACCAAGGCGGCTGCGATGGTTGAAAAACTCGACAAGGGCGCCAAACTCGATGCTGAGGCAGCAAGTGCAGGCGTGAAAGTGGAAACCGCGGCGTCGTTCAAGCGCGATACCGAGATCAAGGGCGCACCTGAACAGTTAGTCGCGGCAGCGTTTCGCACGGCGAAGGGTGGTGCAGGACAGACCGATGCCACCGGCGGTGACTGGATTGTCTTCAAGGTCACCGACGTGACTGTGCCACCGGTCGATCTCACATCGCCTGATATGGCAAAACTGAAGGAAAACATTCAACGCGCAATGGCCGACGAACAAATTGCCGCATACGTCAACAAGCTCGAGTCGGAGATCGGCGTCAGCGTCAACCCGCAAGCATTCGCAGTGGCGACCGGCGCGGCGGCAACCAGCCAGTAAAGAGCGAGATCACTTGAGATCGGATCAGGATTACGCTCTAACTCAAACCAGAGCATGATCTTTGCAACCGGATATCAGTCCGGCATGCTCAGGGACGTTCGAGCGGAAATTATATTATAATGGATCATCTCAAGGCCATTCTCGGAAAAGTCGCCACAGGCGCGGCCTTGTCACGCGAGGAAGCCGCAAGCGCTTTTGAACGGATCATGTCTGGCGAAGCCACGCCTTCGCAGATGGGCGCTCTCTTGATGGCATTGCGTGTGCGCGGCGAAACTGTCGATGAGATCACCGGCGCGGTCTTGGCGATGCGCGCCAAGATGCTGACGGTCAAGGCCCCAGTGGATGCAGTCGATATCGCTGGCACTGGCGGGGATGGTTCCGGATCGGTCAACGTCTCGACCTGTGCGTCATTTATCGCGGCAGGCGCAGGAGTGACAGTCGCCAAGCATGGCAACCGCGCAATATCATCAAAATCTGGTGCTGCGGATGTGCTGTCGGCATTGGGCGTGAAGATCGATATCACACCGGACGCTGTGAGCCGCTGCATCGCTGAAGCCGGTATTGGCTTCATGTTCGCGCCCAATCATCATCCCGCCATGAAGCATGTTGGACCGACCCGGGTCGAACTCGCGACACGCACCATTTTCAATCTTCTGGGGCCGCTATCCAATCCTGCAGGCGTCAAGCGCCAGATGGTCGGTGTATTTTCACGGCACTGGGTGGAACCGCTGGCGCAGGTCCTGAAAAATCTCGGCGCGGAATCCGTCTGGATCGTCCATGGCTCTGATGGTCTCGACGAGATAACCGTCACCGGCCCGACATTCGTGGCAGCCCTTGAACGCGGTAACATCCGTACGTTCGAGATATCCCCCGAAGATGCAGGCATTCCTCGCGGCACCGCCGAGGAATTGAAGGGGGGCAACGCTGTTGAGAATGCAGAAACCTTGCGCAGCGTCCTCGATGGTAAGCCAGGCGCTTATCGAAATGTCGCGCTTTTGAACGCTGCCGCCGCGCTGGTCGTCGCTGGCAGAGCTAAAGATATCAAGGAAGGCGTTGCGCTCGGCGCAAAGTCACTCGATACAGGCGCAGCCGCTGACCGGCTGAAACGTCTCGTTGCAATCTCCAATACTTGAGGAACGGTTGCTGTGTCAGACATCCTCACCAAGATCGAGGCCTATAAGCACGAAGAGATCGCGAGCGCCAAACGGGCAAAGCCTCTCGTCGAGATAGAGGCGCTTGCGAAAAGCGCCCCTACCCCGCGCGGTTTTTTGAAAGCAATCCGGAACAGGCTTGCCCAGGGCGATTACGCCTTGATTGCCGAAGTGAAAAAGGCATCCCCTTCCAAGGGACTTATTCGCGCCGACTTCGATCCGCCTTTGCTGGCGCAAGCCTATGAAGCTGGCGGCGCGGCCTGTCTTTCGGTTCTCACCGACACGCCATCGTTTCAAGGCCATCTCGATTATCTTGTCGCAGCACGTGCCGCTGTATCGCTGCCGGTTCTGCGCAAAGATTTTATGTACGACACCTATCAGGTCACGGAAGCACGTGCGCATGGCGCCGATTGCATCCTGATTATCATGGCCGCACTCGACGATGCTGCCGCCAGAGATATCGAGGATGCAGCCTTCGCCCATGGCATGGATGTGCTGTTAGAGGTCCATGACCGCGCGGAGCTTGATCGTGCGCTGAAACTTCGCTCGCCCCTGCTGGGCGTCAACAATCGCAATCTGCGAACTTTCGAGACCACACTTGCGACCAGCGAAGAACTGGCCCCGCTAATTCCGCAAGATCGTGTGATGGTTGGCGAGAGTGGCATTTTCACGCCGTCAGATTTGACCCGCCTTGCCAAAGTTGGAATGTCCACATTTTTGGTTGGCGAAAGCCTGATGCGGCAAGCCGATGTGACAGCCGCCACCCGCGCACTGCTTGCGCGCGAACCAACGCAACGCACCACCGGGACGCACTAAGTCGTGGCCAAAAAAATCCCACCCACGCGCAAATCATCAAACGCAAAACCTGCGTTGACACATATTGACGCCAAAGGTGAAGCAAGGATGGTGGACGTCTCCGCCAAGCCGGATACCGAACGTGTCGCCGTTGCCGAAGGCATTGTCGTGATGTCCAAGGCCACACTTGGCCTGATTGTCAAAGGCAATGCGGCCAAAGGTGACGTATTGGGAACGGCGCGTATCGCAGGCATCACTGCGGCCAAGCGAACCTCTGATCTAATTCCGCTTTGCCATCCACTAGCGCTATCGAAAGTCACACTCGATATCGAGCCGGATGCCAAATTGCCGGGTTGCCGCGTCCGCGCCACCGTCAAAGTCAAGGGACCGACCGGCGTCGAAATGGAAGCGCTCACCGCAGTCTCGGTCGCATGTCTGACGATCTATGACATGATCAAGGCTGTAGAGCGCGGCGTGCGTATTGAAGCGATCCATCTCGTCGAGAAAAAAGGCGGCAAATCCGGTCACTACCGGGCCGGAAAATAGCAGGAGGTTGCACGTGGCGCTTATGCCGGTCGCGGATGCGCTTGCTGCCATCATTGCGGGTGTTGAACCGCTCCCAGAAGAACAGGTCGCGCTTGAGGATGCCTTTCATCGCACGCTTGCGCGCGATGTCGCCTCGCTGCGGACACAACCACCCGCCGCGATGTCGTCAATGGATGGTTACGCAGTCCGCGCTGGCGATGCCACACTGCATGCACGACTGAATATTGTTGGCGAAATCGCTGCAGGCCGTCCCTTAAATAAATCTATCGGCCTTGCGCAGGCCGCCCGCATCTTCACGGGCGGTGTCGTTCCCGAAGGTGCCGACACAGTTATCATTCAGGAGAGCACTGCGTGCGACGGCGATGTCGTCATCATCAATCAGGCTGCCATTGCGGGAAAAAATATCCGCCCAGCCGGCATTGATTTTCGCGAAGGCGATATCCTGCTCACGCGCGGTGCGCGGCTCACCGACCGCGACCTGGCACTCGCGGCGAGCATGAATCACCCACGGCTGAGCGTCTATCGCCGGCCGAAAGTCGCCATTCTTGCCACCGGCGATGAACTCGTAATGCCTGGCGAGACACCCGGCCCCGGCCAGATTGTCTACAGCAATGGATATGCCCTGCGGGCGCTTGCCCGCAGCGAAGGCGCGGATGTCATCGATCTTGGAATTGTCAACGACACCATTGAAGCCACATCGGCTGCTGTTCGCCGCGCGCGCGAATTGGGAGCGGATATTCTCATCACCAGCGGCGGAGTATCGGTGGGCGACCATGACGTGGTGAAGCGCACACTGGAGTCTGAGGGTATCGACATGGCGTTCTGGCGCATCGCGTTGCGCCCGGGCAAACCCATGATGCATGGACGGCTCGGGCCGATGAGCGTGCTTGGCCTGCCGGGAAATCCGGTCTCATCCTACGTCTGCGCGTTTCTGTTTATGGTGCCATTGATACGTGCGCTCTCAGGCCGAACCGCGATCCATCACATGCTTGAGCATGGCATTCTCGGCGGGGACTTAGCGGCTAATGACGATCGTCAGGATTACCTGCGGGCGCAGTTGACGATGCGCAACGACGGGCTTCCTATTGCGACGGCTGTGACCCGGCAAGACAGCTCGTTGCTGCGCAGTCTCACGCACGCGCAAGCGCTCATCATACGCCCACCCCACGCGCCAGCCGCCATAGCTGGCGCAGCATGTTCCATTCTCAGGCTTCCCCTTTGAATTTCTGCCTTTGTTGACGGCAAATTAAGACACCACAGACGTAATTGCGTCCATGATCAGAAACGCTCTCAGAGTAGCCGCCCTCATCGCAGGTCTCGTGTTAATCGCAGCCCCCCTTTGGTGGCTGATAGACATCACCAAACCCCTTCCACCCATTCCGAAGTACCGGAAAGGCGCTGATGCTGGCTTTGATTCTCTATTCGTGGTGAAAGCTTTCTTCGCAATTTATGGCAGCGTTTTGCTCGGCATCGCGGTTCACTGGGTACGCGCAAAACGAAGCGCTCAACCATCATCCTCGTCTGAAGTATTCAAGGCGGGCATGCTTGGCATGCTGGTTGTATGCATCGCATTTTTCGCCGGCGTCAGTCTCTACGGCCTCGTGAAATACGCTTCGATCGAGAAGGCTGTTGGAAATCTCTGGGGTGCGGTGGTGATCTTTTGGGGGATTTTGAGCGCGCTGTGTGTCCGCAGGCATCGCGCTGCTCTTTTATGCCTGGGGTGGTCCGGCGAGACCTCCGAGCGCGGGACCGGGAACGGGACCGTGGTCCTCACCGCCAAAACTACATGAGAGATTACCGCCATTCTCAAACTGAGGCATTGCCGTTAAAGGGGCTTGCGGAACACATATGGAACATATAGTGTTCGTTCATGATTTGTTTCGAGATGTATTGGCTACGCCCATTATTGAAACGAAACCTCGGGAATTGGGGACTGCTCAAATGCTGACGCGCAAACAACTCGAACTTCTGCAGTTCATCAATGAGCGCCTGAAAGAAGCAGGCGTTCCGCCCTCATTCGATGAAATGAAGGACGCGCTGGACCTTCGCTCAAAATCCGGCATCCATCGCCTGATCACAGCCCTTGAAGAGCGTGGCTTCATTCGCCGCCTTGCCAATCGCGCCCGCGCCATTGAAGTCATCAAGCTTCCAGAGCTTGGTGTCAGCAGTGGTGGCGGTGGCCGTCGCGGTTTCACGCCCAGCATCATTGAAGGAAATCTTGGCAAGGTCCGATCGAACGTTCCTGCAAGCTCCGAAGACAGTGGCAATTACGCTGTTGCCGTCCCGGTGATGGGTCGCATCGCGGCAGGTACGCCTATTGAAGCTCTGCAAACCCGAAGCCACACCATCAGCGTACCACCAGATATGCTCGGTTCAGGCGAACATTACGCGCTTGAAGTGCGCGGCAACTCCATGGTCGATGCCGGTATTCTTGACGGCGATATGGCGCTCATTCAGCGCAACGAAGCCGCAGATACGGGTGACATTGTGGTGGCACTGATTGACGAAGAGGAAGCCACGCTAAAACGCTTCCGTCGCCGTGGCGCATCGATTGCGCTGGAACCTGCGAACACGTCCTATGAAGTCAGGATTTTGCCGCCAAATCGCGTGCGCATCCAGGGCAAGCTGATCGGCCTCTATCGCCGCTACTAAACCATATCGCCGCTACTGAACTAAAATGCGAAATCCTTCCTCGCTCATCCCCGCGCAAGCGGGGACCTAGAGCGTCATGGCAACGAGGCAAGTCATTGGTCATGCCGATGTAGAGCACGGCTTGCCAGCATGAAAATGAAGAAGCTCATAAACATTGCCGTGCTGGATCCCCGCCTACGCGGGGATGAGCGGGGTAAATCCTTTGAAACCATATCCCTGCCCTACTCTCAATCATCCGCCTGAAGATCGGCCTCAGCAGGCGTGGCATCGATTGGCGGTCGCGCATTTGGACGGCGCGCCGAGACAGCTTCACTTTCAGCATCTGCAATCGCAGCCGACCCGGTAGAAAATAACCATGGGCAATTCATCCCTGATGGCCTGATCGCTTCAACCGCAAACGTACCGGCGGCCGTCTTGCGCAGCGCAAGCGCGCCCTCTTTTTTCAATCGCTCCTGATCGATTGTCAGAGCCGCACAATCAACCGGTGGCTGTCCCGTGGTGATCACCACGGCGGCGCGGGCGCAATCATCCGCAAAAGCCTCGGGCTTCAAAGCCAGCGCAACCACCGAGCTATCATGAGACAAGACCGTGCATCCGGCGTCATCGCAGGACACACCATTCGCCAACGATGGATCGCTCTCGGAGCGCGCATCGGCATCAGATGCAAGCCATTCCCGCGTGATGAAAGCGTCATTGCTCGTGCGCATCAGGCGCATCCGGCCATCCACGCCCCGCACCCCGACAGTGTGGCCATCGTTTGAGACAAGAATATCTGGCTGCGGCGTCCCAAGCGCCCAGACCGATGCGATGACGATAGAGTCCGCCTCCTGCCCAGCGCAGCGGCGTTCTCAGCAAACCGAGAATGACCACTCCCGCAGTCATGATGAGCAGTGGGCCAACACCAAAAGCGCTGATCCGGCCTATGGCCCCCGGCAACGCCGCGACCCATTGCGCCACCAAAATCATCCAGCCGATGCCGATATCCATCAGCCGCCAGAACACCCCATCGAACCCAAACGGCATCGCCATAAGGCCAAGCAAGCCGGCCGGCATAACGAGCACAGATACCACCGGCATCGCCGCCAGATTAGCCAGAACGCCATAAGGCGTTACGCGATGAAAATGAAATGCCGCATAGGGCATGGTGGCGAAACCTGCAATCAACGATGCAAGCGCCAGCATCACAATCTCACGGCCACCCCACAAGGCGACCCGTGCCACCTTTGAATTATCAGGTCGCGCGAAAAGATTCGGCATACCGACCTGAACCAGCGCGACAAGCCCAAGCGTTGCGGCAAACGACATCTGAAAACTCGGATGCACCAGGGCCTCCGGCGCGACGATAAGAACAATCATCGCCGCCACCGCCAGGGTGCGGAAGGTCACTGCGCGCCGATCGACCATGATCGCAATCAGAACCACCGCCGTCATGAAAAAGGACCGCTGGGTGGCAACCTCCGCGCCCGATAGCAAAAGATAGAATGTAGCAGCGACCAGAGCGGCGGCTGCCGCCCATTTCTTGATCGGGAATGTCACCGTGAGCACAGGAAACAACGCCAGCAATGCCCGCACAGCAAAAAACACAACACCTGCGACGACGGCCATGTGATAACCGGAAATCGACAGCACATGACCGAGCCCTGAGATGAACATGGCATCGTTCACCGACGTGGAAATCGCGTCGCGGCGTCCCGTTAATAATGCGGTCGCGATGGCACGGGCGTCACCACTCAAAACCGAGCAAATCCGCGCATCGATTAAATCGCGCATGCCTTGCATCCACGCCGCATATCGCAAATAAAGCCCGCCACTGCGCGGCGCGTCTGTGGTCTTGATCGCGCCCATCGCAAATCCGGAAGCGCCAATCCCCTGGAAATACATGTCGCGCCCGAAGTCGTAGCTTCCGGGCCGTAGCGGTGCGAGCGGCGGCAGTAACCGCGCTTTCAGTTCAACGAAGCTGCCGACAGGCGGCGCTGTACCTTTTTTGACTGAGAGTCTGACGCGTTCGATCTTGCCCTGCGTTCGCGTGGCCTCCATGTGCTCGACGCGCAAGACAAAGCGGTCGGTGCGTTCACGCTCCTCGCGGGTTTCAACAAAACCTTTCAAAGAGGCCGAGATCATCGGACGGGCCAGCACGCCATGGGCTATTCGTGCGGTCTTCAAAGTGGCGGTGGCGAAGCCTGCCAAGAGTGCTGTGAGCAGCACCATCGCAGAAAAAATACCCCGCCGGCGCGTGAGGAATGCCACCACACAGAATGCACCTGCGGCGATGGCGGCAACCAGCGCGACAGGCTCCCGGTCGGCTGCAGAATAGCCGGCAATTCCGGCCCCGAATGCCACTGGTACCCATGGCAAAAGACGCCCCGGTCCGGCCTCAGCCCGCACCCATTCTTGCAGTTTGGTGATGAGGGACGGCCAGAGATTGCTTCCCCAGCGAGAATAGTTGGGCACCACGCCCGGCGCAGCCCGGGCTGCACGCGGCGGCCAGGTTCCCGCATCGCTGCGTGGCCTGACCTCGCGCGGTTTCATGATCGCAGCCCCATTCCCACGGCTACACTCTCCCCAACCTCTATGCTACACGAACCGCGGCTTCACGCCACAACTCCCTTCCCTCTTTGATAAGCGTTTCCAATGTCCCAGATCGTGACACGTTTTGCGCCCTCGCCAACCGGCTTCCTCCATATCGGGGGTGCGCGGACAGCGTTATTCAATTGGCTTTATGCGCGCGGGCGCGGCGGCAAAATGCTGTTGCGTATCGAGGACACCGATCGCGAGCGTTCAACGCAGGCGGCCATTGAAGCAATTCTCGATGGACTGAAATGGCTCGGCCTCACATGGGATGGCGAGACCGTTTATCAATTTCAGAATGCAGCGCGTCACCGCGAAATTGCTGAGCAACTGCTTGCAGCGGGAAAAGCGTATCACTGTTACGCGACACAACAGGAACTTGAAGAGATGCGTGCCGCCGCCAAGGCTGAGAGCCGCGCGGTGCGTTACGATGGCCGTTGGCGCGACCGCGATCCATCCGAAGCGCCCGCTGGCGTGAAACCCACAATTCGCCTCAAGGCTCCGCAAACCGGCGAGACTGTGATCGAGGACCAGGTGCAGGGCCGTGTCGTCTGGCAGAACGAAAATCTCGACGATCTGGTGCTGCTCCGCTCAGATGGTACGCCAACATATATGCTGGCGGTGGTGGTGGACGATCACGACATGGGTGTCACCCACGTCATCCGCGGTGACGATCACCTCACCAATGCGGCACGCCAGAAGCACATTTACGACGCACTCGGCTGGAACGTGCCAGTGATGTCGCATATTCCCTGATCCACGGCCCGGATGGCTCGAAGCTTTCAAAGCGTCACGGCGCGCTTGGGGTCGAGGCCTACCGCGCGATGGGTTACCTTCCAACCGCGCTGCGCAATTATCTGGTGCGCCTCGGCTGGAGTCATGGCGATCAAGAGATTTTTTCGACACAGGAAATGATCGACGCTTTCGATCTTCCCTCCATCGGCCGTTCAGCCGCACGGTTCGATTTCGCCAAGCTGGAAAACATCAACGGTCATTACATCCGCAATACGGATGACAAGGCGCTCCTGGCGAGTTTTGAAGATGTGTTGGCGCACATTCCGAACGGCGAAGCTATCCAACGCAAGCTCAATGACACAACGAGAGCACAGTTGCTGCAGGCCATGCCGGGTCTCAAGGAGCGTGCAAAAACATTGGTCGAGCTGATCGATAGTTCATACTTCATTTTTGCCGATCGACCCCTTGAACTTGAACCCAAGGCCGCTGCATTTCTAACGCCAGAAAACCGCAGCCTGATCGACAAGCTCCGTTCGGCATTGGAAATGGTGGACGTCTGGACCGCGGAAACAACCGAGGCCGCCATGCGCAATTTTGCTGAACAAAATAACCTTAAGCTTGGAGCCGTGGCGCAGCCATTGCGGGTAGCTCTGACCGGCCGGACCACCTCCCCGGGTATTTTCGATGTGCTAGCCGTTTTGGGACGTGAAACCTGCCTCGCCCGGCTGGCGGATCAGGTCTCCATCTCCGCTTAACCCTTATCTAACCCCCACTTTTCTCCATCTTGCAGCGCACATAGCAATAAGATACCCATTTGCGTGGCACTTCTGGAAGAATGGGCTTTCACAGTCCATATGATGTTCGGAAGTCTAGCTTGCCTTGCGCAAAGACGTCGTTGGGGACTTCACGATGGATGTAAAAACCAGCACTAAAACTGCAACGCTCTCTGTCGACGGCAAAACGGTCGATTTTCCCGTCATGAGCGGAACAGTTGGGCCCGATGTCATCGATATCGGCAAGCTCTATGCCCAGACCGGAATGTTCACCTACGATCCGGGCTTTACATCCACCGGCAGCTGCGATTCCAAGATCACCTATATCGACGGCGATGCAGGCGTTCTGATGTATCGCGGCTATCCCATCGAGCAGCTCGCCGAAAAAGGCGACTTCCTTGAGACCTGTTATCTGCTGCTCTACGGGGAACTGCCGACGCCCGCCCAGAAGGCCGATTTCGATGGTCGCGTCACCCGCCACACAATGGTCCATGAGCAGATGGCCCGCTTTTTCCAGGGCTTCCGCCGTGACGCGCACCCCATGGCTGTCATGGTCGCATCGGTCGGCGCGCTTGCTGCGTTCTACAATGACTCCACGGACATTTCCGATCCTACGCAGCGCATGATCGCCTCGATGCGCATGATCGCGAAGGTACCGACACTGGCAGCGATGGCCTACAAATATACGATCGGCCAGCCTTTCATTTATCCAAAGAACTCGCTCGATTACGCCTCGAACTTCCTCAACATGTGCTTTGCGGTCCCATGCGAGGACTACAAGATCAATCCGGTGATGGCGGAAGCGCTGGACAAGATTTTCATCCTGCATGCTGATCATGAGCAGAATGCATCGACCTCGACGGTGCGTATCGCTGGTTCATCGGGTGCTAATCCGTTTGCCTGCATCGCCGCCGGCATCGCCTGCCTTTGGGGCCCCGCACACGGCGGCGCCAATGAAGCAGCACTTTCGATGCTTGCCGACATCGGCTCGGTCGACAAAATTCCTGAATTCATCGCCAAGGTGAAGGACAAGAACAGCGACGTTCGCCTAATGGGCTTCGGCCATCGCGTGTATAAAAATTACGATCCGCGCGCGAAGATCATGCAGAAGATGTGTCACAAAGTGCTGGCCGAAACCGGCCATCAGAACGATCCTCTGCTCAAGGTGGCGATGGAACTGGAAAAAATCGCGCTGAGCGATCAGTACTTCATCGACCGGAAGCTTTATCCGAACATCGATTTCTATTCTGGCATTACGCTGAAGGCGATGGGATTCCCCACTTCGATGTTCACCGTACTGTTCGCCGTCGCACGTACCGTCGGCTGGATCAGTCAGTGGAGCGAAATGATCCAGGATCCGCACCAGAAGATCGGTCGTCCACGTCAGCTTTATTCCGGCGCAACTCAGCGCGACTATGTTCCCATCGACAAGCGCACGTAACGCTCTTCATCATTGAACAAAACGGCTGGCGCACTCAGCGTTGGCCGTTTTTATTTTGATGAAAATCTAACCGGAAAGCTGCGACACAGAACGCTCAAGTGCTGCAACAACTTGATCAACCGCCAGTTCACTCGGCAATCGCCCGCCCGTTGACATGATATCTTCAAGCCGCGCGAAAGCATCGAGCTGACGCTGGCGCTGCGGAGTGTCTTTGAGAACACTGCGCAGGGCAGCTGCAAGATTTTCCGGTGTAAAATCGTCCTGGATGAATTCCGGGACTACATTTTCACCCAGAACCAGATTTGCAAGAATAACGCTCGGAGTTTTCAATACACGTCGCGCAATGAAAGCCTCAATGGCACTTACTTTATAAGCCGTGACCATTGGAACCCCGGACAACGCCAACTGCAGCGTGACGGTACCGGACTTCGCAAGAGCCGCACGTGCATTGCGGAAGGCCCGGTTTTTTTCATCATCGTCAACGAGAATGCGCGGCTGCACCGGCCATGTTTTGACGGCCGAGCGAACGCTTTCGATGAGATGCGGTACGGTCGGCAACACCAGCTCGAAAGAGATATTCTGCGATTGCAGAAGGGCCAGGGTTTCCCCGAATGGAATCATATGCCGCCGTATCTCGCTCGCCCTACTGCCAGGCAGCACCAATAGCACTGGCGGTGATGACAATCTGCGTTGCCGCTCGCTTGCATCGGGCCGCAACGTATCCAGATGCCCCATCAAGGGATGACCGACATACGTGCACGGCGGGCCGCCAAGCTTGCGATGCACTTCCGGCTCGAATGGCAGCAAAGCCAGCAGGTGATCGACATACGCGCGCATCTTTTTCGCGCGCCCCTGGCGCCAGACCCATACTGTCGGCGACACATAGTCAATGATCGGAATTGATGGGTCACGTGCGCGAACGCGCTTCGCCACGCGATGGGTAAAATCCGGACTATCGATAATCACCAACATATCCGGACACGCTTTGAGAACAGCTTCGGTCGCCTCATTGATGCGCCGCAAAAGCATAGGCAGACGCTGCAGAACCGCGACAAATCCGATAATCGAAAGCTCCTCGATCGGGAACAACGATGTCAGTCCTTGCGCAGTCATGGCGTGGCCGCCAATTCCGGAAAACTCCACGTTCGGCCCGAGGCGGGCACGCAAACCCTCCATCAAAGCCGCACCTAACCGATCGCCAGATTCCTCTGCTGCAATCAGATAAATCTTTTGTGGTCTCGTCGACGCGGCGAGCTGCATCACGCCTGCAATCCGGTCACAAAGACACCGGCCTTATTAGCAACGGCGACCGCCAACTGCGGCTCGGCAAGAAGGGTGTGACCAGCCACAACAGCGACGCCTGCAAGTTGCGCAGCTGCAATTCCTTCTATGGTCTTCGGTCCGAACGTTGGAAGATCGAAACGCATATCCTGCTGAACTCTTCGGTGCCTTCACCAGAACGCCACAACCTGCCTTGCCGCGAACACGACCGCTGGCGCGCAATCGCGCCACCCGCGCCAACAATCCATCGGTGCCTTCGATATCTTCGACCCCAATGATATGACCATCGATCACTACAACGGCCTGCCCCACGTCAAAGGAACTGATCGCCTGCAACAACTCTCGCCCCCTGGCGATATCGGCCACTGCATCGCTATTTGGTATTGCGCGCGTAAGACACCCTTCAGGCATCAGAATGTCTGGCGCGACGTCCTTGATTCCGAGCAATCGAAAACCGTTCTGCTCAAAAACACGACTCACCCCAGATAACAGATGATCGTCGCCACCGCGCAGCGCTGCGGCATATGCGGGAAGTGCGCGCAAGGTGCCCCAATCCAGACGAAGATCAGACAGCGCCGGACGCACCAGTCCACCGATAAACACAATATCCCGGCAGTTTTGTGCATGCATCAAACGGGTCAACCTGCCGAATTGACCAAGCGCAATCCAGTGATGGGAAAATCTGACAACCTGATCGGGATCGCAAAATCCCTTGATCGCAAAAAAAACCACACCGATCCCACGACGCTCTAACAAATCGGCAACCGCGAACGGCAAAATTCCCACTGCCCGCAATCAACCCAACCGGTGATGAAATCACCCTGTGCGAGTCCAATGTACGGTCTTCGTGATCCATCAGGATTTCGGAATTTGCTGATTGACCGGAACCAACTTGAACCGTGCATAGCGGGCGCTTTTTGCCATTGGCAATGAAAGTCAAAATCTCCGCAATGGCCGGATCTGCACTCGCCATCGGCTGCAGATGAATCAGACGCTCTGCAAACACACCCTCGCCATGAAAAAGTTTTTGATAGAAATTGCGCACCAGCTTCAGGCGTGTGTGGGTAAATCCGCGGCGTCTCATGCCGATAATATTGAGACCCTCAAGATAGGAAAATTGCCCGTTGACCAAACCATAAGGAATGACATCGCCGCGCAGCCCCGACACGCCGCCAACCATGGCCTGGGAACCGATCCGGACGAACTGATGCGCCGCCGAGAGACCGCCAAAGAAAACATAGTCGCCTATCTCGCAATGACCGCCCAATGTCGCGCAATTTGCAAAGATGACATCGCTGCCTACGATACAATCATGCCCGACATGGCTGTAGGCCATGAAATAACCGCGTTCGCCGACGCGCGTCACGCCTCCACCGGCAACGCTACCCGCGTTCATTGTCACGGATTCTCGAATGATGCAGTTCGCGCCGATTTCAAGCTTTGTCAGCTCTCCCCGATAACTTACTGACTGCGGCGGCGTACCAAGCGATGCAAATGGATAAACCGTGCAACCCGCACCAAGTGTCGTTTGTCCGGATATATTGACGTGGGACAGCAGCTTGCATTCGGAACCGATTGTGACGTTCGCTCCGATGACACAGTATGGACCGATTGAGGCGCCATCGCCGATTACTGCTCCATCTTCAATCCGCGCGGTAGGATCGATCTTGCTCATATATTCCTCTGGTCAGCGCCTTGCTTGTTGCAAGGCAGCCCACGTAATTCGCCCTCAGCAAACAAAATGGTTTCACCGGGCATATCTGATTGGCGGCAACGATTGTGGTCATGAATTGTTACGCATCATGACAAACGCAATGCCAGCCGTCTTAATCCGCTAGCATGGCGCCAACGGTGGCCTCGGCTACGATCTCGCCGTTCACCCTGGCCTCACCGTGAAACCACCACATCTCCTTGCGGCGCGTAACGCGGCGCATGTGATAGTGAATGATATCTCCCGGTCCCGCAGGCTTGCGAAATTTGCATTTGTCGATTGTCAGGAAATACACCGCCGTGGGACGATCCGTTTCGGTGGACAGCATGCCGATAACGCCAGCGGTCTGCGCCATGCCCTCAATCATCAGCACGCCTGGATAAATCGGACGATTTGGAAAATGTCCGGTGAATTGCGGCTCGTTAAAGGTCACATTTTTGATGCCGATACCGCTGAAGTCGCTGCGGATATCAATGACCCGGTCGATCAGAAGAAAGGGATAACGATGTGGAAGGGTCTTGAGGATAAGCGCAATATCCACGTCCTTAATAGTGATTGGCGCCAGCTCTTCCATTATGTTTGCCCCTCGTTATTTGCGCCCGATGTCCGCGTTCTCGAATTTGGATTTCCTTCGCGGCCCAGACGTTCGACTTCGAACAACTCGCGGAAAAACCGCTTGATCGGTTTTGCCGGAGATCCTCCCCAGCGCGCGCCTGCCGGTACTTCGCCAAGGACGCTACTTCGCCCAGCAATCTGCGCGCCATCGCCAATCGTCACATGATCGCTGACACCGGCGCGCGCGCCAAGGACAACGCCATCGCCGAGCGTTGCACTTCCGCCAATGCCGCATTGGCTGACGACAATGCAATTACGTCCGATGGTGACGTTGTGCCCGATTTGAACCAGGTTGTCGATCTTGGTGCCTTCGCCGATCACTGTATCGGTCAATGCACCCCGGTCGATTGTGGTCCCGGCCCCGATCTCAACCGCGTTCTGGATCAGGACACGTCCGGTTTGGGGCACTTTGAGATGACCTTGCGGTCCTTGAGTAAATCCGAAGCCGTCCTGTCCGATATGGCAGCCGGGATGAATGATAACATCATTACCAATCAGCGCATGTGAAATCGTTGTTCCAGCGCCAATACTGCAATCACGGCCGATCTTCACATTCGTGCCAATCATCGCACCCGCCCCGATCACCGAGCCGGCGCCGATCTCAACATGCGGCCCGATAACGGCGAGCGGATCGATAATAACCCCGTCCTCAAGGTGAACCGTGGGATGGATGACAGCCGATGCGGCAATCCTGTCATTCTCAAACGAGGAAACAGGCCGCAGAGAATCTGGATAGAGCTGGCGACCCACATTCACGAACGCGCGGTATGGCTCTTTCACACGCAACACGGCGACATGAGACGGAACACTTGCTTCTAATTTCTCACCAACCAGGCAAGCCCCGGCATGAGTTTTGGCAAGCTGATCGGCATATTTTCGGTTTTCAAAAAACGTCAGATGCATCGGCCCCGCGCGATCCAGCGCCGCCACACCACTAATCATGATGTCCGCCCGGGATGGATCAGCCACATGCGCGCCCGCCAACGCGGCAACGTCGGTCAGAGTCAACGGTGATGGCTTTTTAAAAAATATCGGTTGCGTCATTCCACCCGCCGCAATCGGACCGAAGCAA
This sequence comes from uncultured Alphaproteobacteria bacterium, assembly GCA_963811795.1. Taxonomy (GTDB): domain Bacteria; phylum Pseudomonadota; class Alphaproteobacteria; order Rhizobiales; family Xanthobacteraceae; genus Afipia. The sequence goes on along the minus strand of CAWESR010000014.1, from coordinate 99,433 downwards.
TTTTCAACGACTTGAAATTCGGATTGTCGAACAATGATGCTTTAAACAAAAATTCTGGCGGCAGATGTTCAGATGAACCAGCGCGCGCATCTTGATCGCAGCTTTGCGAATGCACGCGCCGGTCAAACTCAGAATGATGTTCCGCCACCGAAACGGAATTCCTGGGTCCGGTCGAACTGACTCTTCGACAGCGGTATTGCATAATCGAAGCGCAGCGGACCGAATGGCGACTGCCAGATCAAGCCAACACCAACCGACGTGCGGACTGTCCTGTCGTCAGCGCCAACAAGAAGGGTTTCGTTGGTTGCAGCAAATGAAGTCGGCCCCTGATAATCGAACAACGACCCGGCATCGGCATACACAGCGCCCTTAAGACCAATTTCCTTCGGCAGGAACCAGAACGGCATTTGTAGTTCAGCCGAAGCGCCCCAATACTTGGTGCCGCCCAGCGCATCCTGGTTCGGGCTCAAGATATCGCGCGGACCGATGCCAAGCGGGGCAAAACCACGAACGAGATTGGGGCCCATCTGGAAATGGTCAAGCATGCGGATATCGCTGCCGGTGCTGGACAGAATGCCACCTTGCAGATGGATGATGCCTACAACATCGGAAACCAGCGGGGTGTAATATTTCGCATTGCCGGCGGTCTTCAGATACGACACATCGCCGCCGACGCCTGCGAAATCCTGTCCCAAGGTCACGAGCAGTCCGCTCGTTGGATCCTTGTTATTATCGAGCGTATTGTACGCCAGCGTATAGCCAACCGCTGATGTCATAACCGGGCCATTCGCCAGTTCCTTGCGAACGGCAAGCGATGCTTCGCCATCGGTGAAGCAGTTGTTGGTGGCGCTGAACGCCCGGGAATAGTGCCCCATTAGCTGGTAATTAAGCCCGGCGTTGGATTGAAAGAAGGATTGGATCACAATGTTATTACAGTTCTGCAACGAACTCGGCAGCGTGATCCGCTGCTGCGAAATCGAATAGCGCAACTGCAGGCTCAAATCTTCCCGCAACTGAAAACCGAGACGCGGGCTGAAACCTATCGTGGACGAGTTGTAAGACACGAAGTTCGAAGCGATCTGCTGGCGCTGATAGAAATCGAGACCCAACGCGACGCGATAACCCAGGAGATATGGCTCCACGAGCGAGAGGGTATATCCACGCGTACGTTGTCCATATTGAAGTGCAGCTTTCGCATACAAACCGCGACCCATCAGGTTGCGCTCTGAAATGCTGACCTCTCCAAGGAAACCGTCGGCAGTTGAGTAGCCACCGGAGACTGAGAAGTCACCGGTCGATTTCTCTTCAAGATCGACATTGAGAACCACGCGATCAGGCGAAGACCCGGGCTCGGGTGAAATTTTGATGGTCTTGAAATAGTCGAGATTTTTCAGGCGTCGCTCAGCACGGTCCACCAGCGCACGATTGTAAGCATCACCTTCGGAAAGATCGAACTCACGGCGAATGACGTAATCACGCGTGCGGGTATTGCCGCGGATATTGATACGTTCGATATAGGTACGTGGTCCCTCTTCGATGGCGAATACAATCGAAACGGTATGCGCCTCAAAATTACGGTCGCCACGCGGCTGCACGCGCGTAAAAGCATAACCCCGACGTGAGGCTTCGATCGACATTTCTTCGACCGATTTCTCAACTGCTTCGGCATTATAGACCGCGCCAACACTTACACGCGACAGGCTGCGGAATGCATTTCCATCCAATGCTGCGATGCTGGACTGGAAATCGACAGAGCTGACGCGATACTGCTGACCTTCTTCAATCTTGAAAGTCACCAGAAAGCCTTTGCGCTCTGGATCGTATTCGGTCAGTGCGGCAACGACCTGAACATCGGCATAACCGTTCTTCAGATAGTAACGGCGAATGAGATCGCGATCAGCTTCAACGCGGTCAGGATCATACGTGTCTCCCGATGCCAGGAAGCTCAACAGGTTCGTTTCGCGGGTCTTGATGATATCCTTTAAACGATACGCCGAAAAAGCCTGATTGCCGATGAATTCGATGACCTTCACGCCGGTCTTGGGACCTTCCGTAACTTCGAATACCAGATCGACACGGTTATTTGGTTGATCGATGATTTTCGGCTCGACGCGGACGTCATAACGACCGTTCCGGCGATAAATTTCAGAAATACGCTGAGTATCGGACTGCACCATGGCGCGCGAAAGCGTTCCGCGTGCTTTTGATTGCACTTCTGCCTGAAGTTGATCGTCCTTGACCTTTTTGTTGCCTTCGAAAGCAACGCGATTGATGACCGGATTTTCAATCACGGTCACAACCAGCCGGCCACCAGCCTGATTGATCCTCACATCCTGGAACAGGCCTGTATCGATAAGCGCCTTCAACCCGTCGTCAACGCGGGCACTATCCAGCCGTCCGCCAGGTCCCGGCTTGAAATAGGAGCGGATGGTATCGGCCTCGATGCGGCGGTTACCTTCAACACCAATGGAAGAAGCAGTTTGGGCGGCTACCTGTGAAGATGACATGGTCGCAATAGCAACCACAGCAGCCGGCAAGGCACTCAGGATCAGGGCGGCGGCCAAACCACCCCTGAGGATTCGCATTCCAACTCTCATGCGCGAAGCGCCCTTATCATTACCTGTCCGACCTGTTTCCAGACCGGAGATTCCCCAACTCTTTGCCCAGCTTGTAACTAATTTTAACCAGCGGGCAAACGTCCTTTATCCACGCAATTTCAATTTCCTAACAGGACGTTGCTGATCAGCCACGCCCTACCTGGAAACCGTCAAGATCCCGCCAAATGGAGGATATCGTTATAGGTCGCAAAGACCATCAACATCAGAACCAACGCCAGCCCGACCCGGAACCCCATTTCCTGAGATCGTTCAGACAAAGGTTTGCCGCGCACCGCCTCGATGGCATAGAACAAAAGGTGACCGCCATCGAGTAGCGGCACCGGAAACAGGTTCAGGAGACCAATCGAAACTGAAAGCACCGCAGCCAGATGGATCAGGGCAGACAGGCCAATCGTGGCAACCTGTCCGGATATCTGGGCAATTCGAATCGGCCCGCCAACCTGATCCGCACTTTCGTGCCCCACGAAGACGCCGCCGATATAGGCCAGCGTCCGCTCAATCACGAACCAGGTTTCCTTGACACCAAGCCAGACTGCCATAGCCGGATTCACTGGCTGGTTTGCGACATCCCCGGCTGCATTCGCCCGGGTGATCCCCAAAACGCCAATGCGGTGGGTATTGCCAAAGTTATCCTTGATTTCGCGAAGTTCCGGCGTGCCCTGAAGGATCTGGTCAGCGCCATTGCGTTTGATAGTGAAGGCGAGCTTCGTGCCGGCTTTGGTGCTGACGATGCGTTGCATCTCGTTAAAGCTGTCGATGGCTTTGCCATCAATTGCCGTCACTATGTCGCCCGACTGAAAACCGGCTGCCGCCGCGGCACTTCCAGCCTGCACCGTATCGACGCGGGCAGATGAACTCGGCTTGCCGAAAAACACAAATAAAGTGGCGAAAATGACAATTGCCAGGATAAAGTTCGCAATCGGCCCCGCGGCAACAATCGCCGCACGCGGCGCTACCTTCTTGTGATGAAAGCTCACGGCGCGTTCTTCTGCGGACATCGTCGCAAGCGATGTGGCGGATGGCGTACTGGCCTCGGACTCATCGCCGAAAAATTTGACATATCCGCCAAGTGGGATCGCCGAAAGCTTCCAGCGCGTGCCCTGCCGGTCATTGAATCCGAAAAGTTCCGGTCCGAATCCGATCGAAAAAGTTAACACCTTCACGCCAGCCCAGCGGCCAACCAGGAAATGTCCGAGCTCGTGAAAGAAAACAACGATGGTGAGGACAAACAGAAACGGAACGATGTAGCCAATCAATCCATGGCTTAGCGTGTTGAAACTATTGACGAAAAAATCCACCACGCGTCCCTCGCACCAAAAAGCCCAAAGGGCCCATCCCCAACTCTCTAAGATGCCTTTAAGGCAATTTGAGGCAAGAGGGTGGTCGCCCTATTTCGCGCATCATGGTCAACAGAAATTGCATCATCAGCTGACGTCAACGGAGCGTGATTCCCTGCCCCCACCCAGTTGTTCAGGGTGGCTTCGACCAGCTGCGCAATGCCGCCAAACCGGATTCTCTGCGCGACAAAAGCGGCCACCGCGACTTCGTTCGCCGCATTGTAGACCGTTGTCGCGCCATTGCCGGTGCGCAGCGCGTCATAAGCGAGTTTCAATCCGGGGAACCGCTCATAGTCAGGCGCCTCGAACGTCAGCGAGCCGATCTTCGCAAGATCCAGCGTCACAGCACGTCCGACAATGCGATCCGGCCAGCCCAGGCAATGCGCGATCGGCGTGCGCATGTCCGGGGTTCCCAACTGCGCCATCACCGAGCGATCGGAAAACTCCACCATGCCGTGGACGATGGACTGCGGATGCACCAGCACGTCGATCTCGTCCGGCGACAGGGCGAACAGATAGGAGGCTTCGATGACCTCCAGTCCCTTGTTCATCATCGACGCGGAATTGATGGTGATCTTCTGGCCCATGCTCCAGTTCGGATGCTTCAGCGCCTGCGCCAGCGTCGCCTGCGCGATGTCCGCTGCTTTCCAGGTGCGGAACGGTCCGCCCGAGGCGGTGATGATCACGCGAACCAGTTCTTCGCGATTGCCGGATGCGAGAGCCTGAAACAGCGCATTATGTTCGGAATCCGCCGGCAAAATGCACGCGCCCGCTTTGGCGGCGCGATCCATAAAGAAATCACCGGCGCAAACGAGGCATTCCTTGTTGGCGAGCGCAATCGTGGCGCCGCGATCGGCTGCCGCAAGCGCAGGCTTCAGTCCCGCCGCGCCGCTCACCGCAGCCATCACCCAATCGGCTGGACGTTCCGCAGCCTCGATGATGGCGCTCTCGCCCGCTCCGTACGCAATGTTTGTTCCGGCCAATGCATCGCGCAATTCACCGAGTTTCGAGGCATCGGCCACGGCGGCAAACCGTGCACCAAATTCCTTCGCCAGCTTCGCAAGTCCCTCGACGTTGCCGTTGGCGGTCAGCGCCTCGACCTGATAGCGCTCGGGAGACGCGCGCAGCAAATCCATCGTGCTATCGCCAATCGAACCCGTGGCGCCCAGCACTGTAATGGTTCGTACGGCGGATACCGCAGTCTTGTTGTTACGCAACGGAACAGCATTCATCACATCACCAACTCATGAACCCGCGGCCGATCCCATCAAGACCACCACGGAAAAATCCTATCAAGGCCGCGACCACAATCGCGACAACGAAGCCATCTAACCGGTCCAGAAGTCCTCCATGACCGGGAATAATCTGGCTGGAATCCTTCACCCCAAAATGGCGCTTCACCGCCGATTCGAACAAATCACCAAGTTGCGACACGACAGAAAGAAGACTGCCGAGCAGCAGCATCGGAAGCATCCTGCCAAAATCCAAAATCGCGAAAGCGGCTGCAATCGCCAAACTCAATATCAAACCGCCGGCAGCACCGGACCATGTCTTTTTGGGACTCACGCGCGGCCACAGCTTGGGCCCACCGATACTGCGTCCGGCGAAATAGCCGCCGATGTCCGTCACCCACACGACAAGAAAGACAAAAATCAGCGCGGTAAATCCTGACCCAGGATCGATGCGCACGACCAGCGATGCAATCAGCGCCGCTGCCGCGTAACACAAACCGCTGACCGCCCACAATCGCCGTTCCCGCGCAATCGGCACCAGCACAACGACGCCTGCCACAATAGCATAAAACGCCAGAACCATTTGCCCCATCGTGACGAATGCCGCTGCAATCACAAGCGATGTGACACCGCCAACAACCACCCACACATTGCGCGAGGCGCCAACGATCATCAGCCATTCGAAATACAATAGGCACGCGGCAGCGCTTACCAGCACCGCCCAGGGCCAGCCGCCGATATAAGCCACTGCAATGGTGGCTGGCGCCATAACCGCCGCCGCGACAACCCTCATGAAAAGGTTCGATCGCTTGCTAGCGTCCGGCACCGACGTAGGATTATTGGGAGCCACGCCGCTCACGATCTGGTCTTGACGGTGAGGCCGCCGAAGCGCCGCTCGCGGGTCGCGTATTCGGCAATCGCGCCTTCAAGGGCGGTCTTATCGAAGTCGGGCCAATGCACGGGCACGAAAACCAGTTCACTATAGGCGGCCTGCCACATCAGAAAATTCGAGAGGCGTTGTTCGCCGCTGGTCCGGATGATGAGGTCGGGATCGGGGATATCAGGCGCATCGAGATATTCTCCCAGCGCATCCACCGTGATCGTGGCCGGATCACGATTACCATCCGCGACTTCGCGCGCAAGACGCTGGGCTGCATTGGCAATCTCCTGCCGCGAACCGTAGTTGAATGCGACGATCAATGTCAGACGCGTGTTGTGCTGCGTGAGATCTTCCGCTTCGTGCAGGAGTGCGCGAATATCCGGCTCAAGACCGGTACGCTCACCAATCACGCGTACACGCACACCATCCTTGTGGAGGATCGCAAGATCGTTCCGAATAAAGCGACGCAGCAGAGCAAACAGATCGCCAATCTCACTTGCAGGACGCGACCAGTTCTCGGAGCTGAATGAAAAAATCGTCAGATACGAAATTCCAAGTTCATGCGCAGCTTCCACAACCTTGCGCAATGCCTCAACACCGCGGCGATGCCCCTCCACGCGTGGCAACCCACGCGCAGCGGCCCAACGGCCATTGCCATCCATGATGATCGCGACATGCCGCAGCGTATCGGCTAAATCCGATTCTTTAGGCAAGGGTGCTACACCGTTCGACATGTACAGGGATTTCTCAGACGGTGAGGATCTCTTTTTCCTTCGCAGCAAGCAGCTTGTCGACATCGGAGATGGACGCGTCAGTGGCCTTCTGGACATCGTTTGAAAGCCGTTCCTGATCGTCTTCCGAAATCTTGTGGTCTTTCTCAAGCTTCTTGATCACATCAAGACCATCGCGGCGAACGTGACGAATAGCAACGCGCGCAGCCTCCGCATACTTGTGTGCGACCTTCACCAGCTCCTTGCGGCGCTCTTCATTCAACTCGGGAATGCGCAGACGAATGACCTGCCCTTCGGTCGCGGGGCTAAGCCCAAGATTTGAATTGACGATCGCCGTCTCGACGGCTTTCACCATCGACTTGTCCCAAACCTGCACTGAAAGCAGGCGCGACTCCGGAACACTGACAGTTGCGACCTGATTGAGCGGCATGTGGCTGCCATAGGCCTCCACCTGAACCGGCTCGAGCATCGAGATGGCAGCACGTCCGGTCCGCAGCCCCCCCAGTTCATGCTTGAGAGCACTCTGGGCGCCTTCCATGCGCCGCTTTATGTCGTTGATATCGAAGTTCCCAGCCGTCATGGCTTTTCTCCTTTCAGGTCCGACACGCCTTGAAATGACAGTGTCATATGTTTCCTGTTGGCAGGATTATACGAAGTCCGATGTCCTTTGCGGAATCATTCCAAACTCAGCCAGCGACAATCGTAGCGTGACCTGTACCGCTTAACACCGCACCGATCGAGCCCGGCACCGCAATTGAGAACACAATGATAGGCAACGATGTTTCGCGAGCAAGCGCGAAGGCGGTTGCATCCATGACTTTATAACCGCCTTCGATGGCCTGCGAGTGAGTCAATCGGTCGAAACGCTTGGCGGATTTATCCTTTTTAGGATCGGCGCTATACACCCCATCCACATTGGTTGCCTTGAGCACCGCCTGCGCGCCTATCTCCCCGGCCCGCAGGACCGCTGTCGTGTCGGTTGTAAAAAACGGGTTTCCTGTTCCGCCAGCGAGCAAAACGATCCGGCCCTCGGCGAGATATTTATGAGCAGCGCTGCGGGTGAACAATTCGCAGATTTGCGGCATAACGAATGAGGATAGTGTGCGCGCAGGCTGCCCTTTGCGCTCCAGCGCAGCTTCCAACGCCAGACAGTTCATCACGGTCGCGAGCATCCCCATGGTATCGCCCGTGGTCCGGGAGACACCGCGCGAAGAAACTTCAACGCCACGGAAAATATTACCGCCACCAACGACGACGGCAATCTCGACACCAAGCTCGTGCGCCTTGACGAGGTCGCTGGCAATGCGGTCGATGGTTGCCTGGTCAATACCGAAGGGCTGTTCGCCGGCGAGAAACTCGCCGGACACCTTGATCACAACACGTCGGTAGGCCGGTTCACCCATATGCGATCGCTCTATCCCTCAAACCGAACAGTCTGCAAACCGTGACCGATTTACAATCATCGCTCGGATGAAACCAGATTCCGCTCAACCTTGTCCGGCTGCTGCGGCAACTTCGGCAGCGAAATCGGATTCCTGCTTTTCAATTCCCTCGCCCAGAGCATAACGCACAAATCCAACAATCTTCACAGGCGCGCCAACTTTGCCCTCAGCTTCTTTCACGGCCACCGCGACAGTCTTGCCGCTATCGTGAACGAAAGCCTGATCCAAAAGGGTAACTTCCTTATAATAAGTCTTCAGCCCCAATTCGACGATCTTCTCAATCATCGCGTCCGGCTTGCCCTGCTGACGGTACTTATCGGCCATCACGTCCTTCTCGCGGCGCACAACTTCCGGATCGAGACCAGCCGCATCGAGCGCTTGCGGATTTGATGCAGCAATGTGCATCGCAATCTGGCGGCCGAGCGTCGTGAGCTCATCCTTCTTGCCGGTCGATTCGAGGGCGACAATCACACCCATTTTGCCAAGACCATCGGTAACAGCAGTGTGGACGTAGCTTGCCACAACACCATCCTTGACCGAGAGCGAGGCCGCACGGCGCAGAGTCATGTTTTCGCCGATGGTCGCAATAGCCTCCGAGATCGCGGTCTCGACCGTCACGCCACCAACCTTGGCAGCCTTGATCTTCTCGACATCGGCACCGATATCGAGCGCGACCTGACCGACCATCTTGACCAGTCCCTGGAATTGCTCATTGCGTGCAACGAAGTCGGTTTCAGAATTGATCTCAACCAGCACGCCTTTGGTGTCTGCCACGAGCACTGCAATCAAACCTTCAGCTGCGACGCGACCGGACTTTTTGGCAGCCTTTGCGAGACCCTTCTTGCGCAGCCAATCAACCGCGACTTCCATTTCGCCGTTCGTCTCATTGAGAGCCTGTTTGCAATCCATCATGCCCGCGCCGGTTTTTTCGCGCAGATCCTTGACCATCGCCGCTGTAATTGTCGCCATATCGGAGTCCTTTGCCTGTCATAGCCATTGCAATCCGGCGCAAAGCCGAATGCCACAGTCCCGTGCAGGATTTTTGTGTCGTGAATAACGTGGCCGGTTTCAGCCGGCCACGAACGCGTCGAATGCCGTTATTCCGCTTCCGCCGTGATTACCTTTGACTGGGCAACCCATCCATCGGCGCGACCCGGAAGGCCCACTTCTTCGCCGATCTTGTGTGCGGTATTTTGATCGAACTCGGCAATCTGCCAGAAATGGAAGATGCCAAGATCGTTCAACTTCTTCTCGATTGCACCAGACACGCCGGTGAGCTTCTTGAGATCGTCGGCAACGCCACGCGGACCGGCAAGTCCCTGGAAGCCTTCCGGCTTGGCCGATGCGATGACTTCTGGCTCAGGCTCAGCCAATGCGCCGATATCGACACCCGAATTGCCCTGCCCGCGCGAAATACCATCGATGGCAGCGCGCGCAACAAGATCGCAATACAACGAGATCGCGCGACCGGCGTCATCGTTGCCGGGGATCACATAGGTGATGCCCTTGGGGTCAGCAATTGGAATCGACAATCGCCGCGACCGGAATGTTGAGCCGCTGGGCTTCCTGGATCGCGATGTCTTCCTTGTTGGTATCGATCACGAAGATCAGATCGGGCAAACCGCCCATGTCCTTGATACCGCCAAGCGAACGGTCGAGCTTGTCGCGTTCGCGCTGAAGCGTCAGACGCTCCTTCTTCGTGTATTGCGCGCCTTCGCCCGAAGCGAGAATGGCTTCAAGTTCACGCAAACGCTTGATCGAACCTGAAATCGTCTTCCAGTTTGTCAACGTGCCGCCGAGCCAGCGCGAGTTGACGAAATACTGCGCGGAACGCTTGGCAGCTTCTGCAATTCCATCCTGTGCCTGGCGCTTGGTGCCAACGAACAGAATACGTCCACCCTTGGCGACGGTGTCGCTGACAGCCTGCAACGCGCGGTGAAACAGCGGCACAGTCTGCGCAAGATCCATGATGTGAATGTTATTGCGGGCACCGAAAATGTAATTCTGCATCTTCGGATTCCATCGGTGGGACTGATGGCCAAAGTGCACGCCAGCTTCCAAAAGCTGACGCATAGTGAAGTCAGGAAGCGCCATAATTGTATTCTCCGGTTGGTTCCTCCGGAAACGTGTGAGCAATACGTGCCTTACGGCCCGGATTGCCACCGGACGGCTTTATCAGCCATGTTTCCGTGTGAGATGGGCGCTGTATAGCCGCGTGAAGGGGCTTAAGCAAGAAAATCTAAGGCTTTAGTGCCATCTTTCGCGGCAAAAACCGTTAAATTACGCACTTTCTGGAGCGTCTGGACTTCTAAAGCGTCTGAACGTCAACAACCCCCTGTACCGCCTTCAGCGCTCCCGCAATCTGCGGCGAGACCCGATATCGACCCGGAAGCTTCATTTCGACCTCGGTTTCAAGGTCCAGCAGCATAATCAGGGTGACCTCGCCGCCACCGCTTCCCCCAGACATGGAGGATTTTGCGGGGGATTTCGCGGACGGCGGACGCCCACCTCCAGCCACCTCATCGCCCTGTAGCCGCTTGGCGATAAATTCGAGCGGTTTGTCATCCCGCAAAAAGATCCGTAGCCCTTTCTGGGTGTTGGCGGCGGCCTGATCGAGTGGCTCGGCATGAAGGATGCGCGCCCGGACATCTTCGCCCTGCAGCTCGGCACCAAGTTGCATAAGCACTGCGGTCCCCGGCTCCAGCACCTCACGATATTGGGCAAGGCCTTCGGCGAACAATATTGCTTCGAAATGCCCAGTCGGATCAGACAGTCCAAAGATACCCATTTTGTTGCCGGTTTTGGTCCGGCGCTCCATGCGCGATATCACGGTCGCGGCGACACGTCCTGCCGTGGCACCTGTTTTGACAGCGCGGGAAAATTCGCTCCAGGACTGCACCCGCAACCGTTTCAGGGCGACTGCATAGTCATCCAGCGGATGCCCCGAGAGGAAAAAGCCGATGGCATCGTACTCGTGCTGCAAACGCTCGGCTGGCAACCATGGCTCGACCGGCGGCAGGATGATGCTTGGTGCATCCGCCATTCCCCCAAACATATCGTTCTGGCCTGAGGTGGAGGCCGTATGACTGCGTTGACAGGCAGCAAGAATGGCATCGGCGCCGGCGAAGACGCGGGCACGATTGCCTTCAAGCGCATCGAATGCACCTGCAGCCGCCAGACTTTCAAGAACGCGCTTGTTGATGGCGCGCGGGTTCACTCGTGATGAGAAATCCGACAGCGCGGTGAAGGGACCTGCGCGACGCGCCTCGACAATCAGATCGACGGCCTGCCCACCCACGCCCTTCAACGCTGCAAGCGCATAATAAATTGTGTTGCCAGCGACCTCGAACGTACTCCCCGAACGATTGATCGATGGCGCTTCAACCTTGATGCCCAGCCGCTGCGCCTCGGCACGAAATTCTGAAAGCTTGTCGGTGTTGTTCATGTCGAGCGTCATCGACGCTGCCAGGAATTCCACCGGATAGTGCGCCTTCATATAGGCCGTCTGATAGGCCACCATCGCATAGGCAGCGGCATGGCTCTTGTTGAAGCCGTAGTCCGCGAACTTTGCGAGCAGTTCGAAAATGGTTTGAGCCTGCGATTTCGCGACACCGTTTTCCATTGCACCCGCAACAAAACGGGCACGCTGCTGTTCCATCTCAGAACGAATCTTCTTGCCCATGGCGCGACGAAGCAGATCGGCCTCACCGAGAGAGTAGCCCGCCATCACCTGCGCGATCTGCATCACCTGTTCTTGATAGATGATGACCCCAAACGTCTCCTTCAGGATCGGCTCGATCATGGGGTGCAGGTATTCCGGCTCCTCGTCGCCATGCTTGCGTGCACAATAAGTGGGGATGTTCGCCATCGGACCAGGACGATAAAGCGCGACCAGCGCAATGATGTCCTCAAAACGGTCAGGGCGCATATCGACAAGCGCACGTCGCATGCCCTGACTTTCAACCTGGAACACGCCCACCACATCGCCGCGCGCCAGCATCTGATAACTTTCAGCGTCATCGAGCGGCAACGTTGGGAGGTCCACGTGTTCACCGCGCTGCTTAAGCAGCTTCACGGCAACATCGAGAACCGTCAGCGTCTTCAAACCAAGAAAGTCGAATTTGACCAAACCTGCAGGCTCGACCCACTTCATGTTGAACTGGGTAACCGGCATGTCCGATTTCGGATCGCGATAAAGCGGCACCAACTCGCTCAAAGGCCGATCGCCGATAACGATGCCGGCAGCGTGGGTTGAAGCATGGCGCGTCAGGCCTTCCAGGCGTTGCGCGATATCGAAGGCGCGCGCAACCACCGGATCTTCATCGCGGAAAGCCTGCAGCTTCGGCTCACCCGCAATGGCCGCTGCCAGCGTCACCGGCGCGGCAGGATTCTGCGGCACGAGCTTGGTGAGTTTGTCCACCTGCCCATAGGGCATCTGCAACACACGGCCAACGTCGCGCAGCACACCGCGCGCCTGCAATGTGCCGAAAGTGATGATCTGGGCGACCTGATCGCGACCGTAACGCCCCTGCACATAGCGGATCACCTCGTCGCGCCGCTCCTGACAGAAATCGATATCGAAGTCCGGCATCGACACACGTTCGGGATTGAGAAATCGCTCGAACAGCAAGCCGAAGCGGATTGGATCAAGGTCAGTCACTGTGAGTGCATAAGCAACCAGCGAACCCGCGCCCGATCCGCGTCCCGGTCCCACGGGGATGCCTTGCGCCTTCGCCCATTGGATGAAATCAGCCACGATCAGAAAATAACCCGCATAGTTCATGCGGTTGATCACATCGATCTCGAAGTTGAGACGGGCGCGATAGTCGTCCTCCGACATGTCTGGCGCGAGGCCATGCGCGGCAATACGGCTTGCCAGTCCCTCCTCGGCCTGACGCCGCAATTCAATCGCTTCACTGTTTTCGGCGTCAGCAGTGTTTGAACCATCATATACTGTGAAGCGCGGGAGAATTGGCTTGCGTGTCTTCGGACGGAATGAGCAGCGCTTCGCGATCTCGACCGTCGATGCCAGCGCCTCCGGAATATCGGCAAACAACACCGCCATTTCCGCGCGGGTCTTGAACCGATGTTCGGGTGTCAGTTGATTGCGATCGGTTTCCGCGACCAGACGCCCTCCAGCAATGCACAGAAGGGCATCGTGCGCTTCGTAATCATCGTTGCTTGCAAAATAAGGCTGATTGGTTGCAATCAGTGGAAGATGTCTGGCGTAAGCCATATCGATCAACGCAGCTTCCGCACGGCGCTCGCTGTCCAAACCATGACGCTGGAGTTCGACATAGAGCCTGTCGCCAAACAGCGCGGCAAGCCTGTCACAACGCGAAGCGGCAAGCGCCGGCTGATCGGCGTTAATGGCAAGAGAAATCGGACCATCGGGGCCGCCGGTCAGGACAATCAGATCGTCCGCTTCGTTTTCCAGCCATTCAAATTTGATGTGAGGCGCTTGATGAACCGGCGTTTCAAGAAACGCGCGGGAGTTGAGCCGCATCAGGCTTCGATAGCCAGCCTCCCGCATCGCCAGCAGCACAATCCGCGACGGTGGAAGCGCACTGCGCGAGCTTGTGTCCTGATCGCCGAAATCGAGAGTCAGTGCGCACCCGATAATGGGCTGAATTCCCGAAGCTGCCATTTTGTCAGAGAATTCCAGCGCCCCGAACATGTTGTCGGTGTCGGTCAGCGCCAGCGCTGGCTGGCGATCCGCCTTGGCCAGCGCTGCCAGTTTCGCGATTGTCATCGATCCCTGCAGCAGCGAATACGCCGAATGAACATGCAGATGAACGAACCCCGCGTCTGACACGACATGCTTGGACATAGTAACCTTTTTGGTAAAATCCGAGCCGCGAACCGCCAACTCAACAAGCGCAATCGTGGAGGCCCGGCATCCGGGTGTCCACGCGGAAGCCCCGACCAGACGCTTCCATCATCCTTTTCCCCAGGCCATCAGCCATTTATAGCTGCGGGATGACCTGTGCCCAAACCACAATCATTCCAAGGAAGAGCACGATCGAGGTCAGCGCCGCAGCTTCTTCAACGAATGTCTTCAACATAACCCGCTCCTTTAGAACATAATAAGAACATTGTTCTCTTTATGTTCCAAAAGTCAAGCTCCCTTCTCGGGACGGTCCGTGTTAGGTGAAAGAAACGTGTACGGGGGGCACTGCCATCAAGTACGACACACCTAACCGCTCATCCCGCGAAAGCGGGAACCCAGCAAGTCACGAACCGATTGATTTGTGGAATGGCCTGCCGTCATGCGCGTTTAAGGCGAAATTCTGGATCCCCCGCTTTCGCGTGGATGAGCGGGGTGAGATTATCCGGACCTCGTGAGATTAAGATTGTCCGCACCCCACATGCCTGCTCGGGCGCGGCCTGTACCGGGTGTATTCCAGCAAATTTCTGCCGTAAGCCCTACCTGAACAATTTCCTGCTCGCTCGTTCAGTGTGGGTTCATGGAGAGGGGAGCAGTATACTCCCATCTTACCGCCCAGGACCAACCTGGCCGGCTTCGCGGGACAAAGATTTAAAAATTCGGCTTTGGCCGAACAGGAGATTCCAATGCGTGGTTTGTTTCTGGCCGTTATGACTGTGGCCACATTTTTGGCAATTAACGTGACGCCATCAGAAGCGCGCGAATACCCCTTCTGCATGTACAGCCGAAGCACCTCGGCACGCGGTGACTGCAGCTTCTCGACTTACGCACAATGCTCGGCGGCAGCCAGTGGAACAAACGCGTATTGCCAACCCAATTATTATCTTGGCGCCGAGAACCGCCAATACATCCGTTTTCGTCAGCTCTATCACTGACCCCAAGTCCACTAATCCTGAGCCCCACTAACCTCCGAGTCCACTAACCCAGGCTCATCGAGCACTAATCGAGTTCGATGACCTTGCCATCCTCGATCGAAACACGCCGGTCCATACGGGAAGCTAGTTCCATATTATGAGTGGCGATCAGCATCGCCACTTGCGTGGCCCGCACCAGCTGCGTCAAAGCATGAAAAACATGATCCGCTGTGTGCGGATCCAGGTTGCCCGTTGGTTCATCGGCGAATAAAACGCGCGGCGCATTGGCCACGGCACGCGCAATGGCAACGCGCTGTTGCTCACCGCCAGACAACTCAGCGGGCCGATGGCTCATCCGCTCTTTCAATCCCAGATAGCTCAGAATTTCCTTCGATCGCTGCACGGTCTCCTTGCGTGAAAGACCGCAAATCATTTGCGGGAGCATCACGTTCTCGAGCGCTGAAAACTCGGGAAGAAGCCGATGTGATTGGTAGATGAAACCAACATCGGTGCGGCGAATCCGCGTACGTTCCGCATCCGACAGACCTGATGTCGCGGTACCGTTGATATAAACCTCGCCATCGTCCGGCTGCTCAAGCAACCCCGCGATGTGCAGCAATGTTGATTTACCGGTACCTGACGGCGCTACGAGAGCCACTGACTGTCCAGCCCACAAAGCCAGCCGCGCGCCATCGAGAATGGTCAGAACCGTTTCACCCTGACGATACTGTCTGCGAATATCGTAGAGATAAACTACCGGAACTTCGTCTTCTCCCTGTCCCATCGCTGCGCTCACTCGTACCTGAGAGCTTCAATGGGATCGAGGCGTGCCGCCCGCCATGAAGGATAGAGGGTCGCAAGAAACGATAATGTCAGCGCCATAATGACAACCGCCGCGGTTTCACCGACATCTATTTCCGCCGGCAGCTTCGACAGGAAATAAAGCTCGGGTGAAAACAACTCGGTATTCGTCAGCCACGAAATGAATTGCCGGATCGATTCGATGTTGACGCAAATCAGCAGCCCCAGAAGAAAACCTACCAATGTGCCGACAACACCGATGGCCGCGCCTGTGATCAGGAAAACCCGCATGATCGATCCTTGCGTTGCTCCCATGGTACGCAGAATGGCGATGTCGCTGCCTTTGTCCTTCACAAGCATGATCAAGCCGGACACGATGTTCAAAGCTGCAACAAGAACGATCAGCGTCAGGATCAGAAACATCACGTTGCGTTCAACCTGGAGCGCATTGAAGAACGTGGAATTCCGCTGTCGCCAATCCACCATAAATATCGGGCGGCCAGCCGCTTCCGTGACCATCTTGCGATAAATATCGATCTTATCGGGATTATCGGTATAGACCTCGATAGAGGTGACATCACTGGCACGATTGAAATAGGCCTGCGCTTCGGGAAGCGGCATGAATACAAATGCGGCGTCATATTCCGACATGCCGATTTCAAACACTGCCGCGACTTTGTACGGTTTGATGCGCGGCGTCGTCCCCATGGGAGTCACAGCACCACGCGGCGCAACCAGCGTCACGCTATCGCCTGCGCGCAGCGATAATTGATCCGCAAGGCGCCGACCGATAGCAACGCCCTGCCCTTCATCAAACCCTTCCAACGTGCCTTGCTTGATATTCTTGGCAATCGAAGTGAGGCTGTTGAGATCATTTGACCGGATACCACGCACCAGCACGCCTGCAGCATTGAAGGGCGACGATGCCAGCGCTTGTCCCTCCACAATCGGGGCCGCAAGCCGGATTCCCTGGAGGGTACTGATCCGCTCGGCCACATCCTTCCAGTCCGTGAGCGGAGATTCCAGCGGCTGAATCAGGAGATGGCCGTTCAAGCCGAGAATCTTGTCGAGCAGTTCTTTGCGAAATCCGTTCATCACCGCCATGACGATGATAAGCGTCGCCACTCCCAGCATGATGCCAAGAAACGAAAAGCCTGCGATGACGGAGATGAAGCCCTCTTTGCGCCGTGCGCGCAGATAACGGGTCGATAACAGCCACTCAAAGGAGGCGAAAGGGCGGGTCCGAACTGTCTCACTCATGTTTATCTGCTGTCCGGATTTCACACGAATTGGGCTTATTGTAGTCGCACCAGATCGCAACTGCGACTAACGGGATGAAGCAGTCCCCACGTATAATCATTCAAGGCAAAACAGTGGCGATATAATCACGGCAAAGACCTGGCAAGCTAGGCTGCCACGTCCCGAATAGAACAAATCCTCACGCCATGCTGCTAAAGCGCTGAATTGCATCGTCGAGACTCAGGAACTCACGTGTTCCATCGCTACGTCGCTTGATTTCGACCTTTCCCTCGGCAAGCCCTTTGGGACCGATCAACACTTGCCACGGTATTCCGATGAGGTCGGCGGTGGCGAATTTTCCACCAGGGCGCTGATCGGTGTCATCATAGAGGACATCCACACCTTCGTCCGTGAGCGCGCGATACAGTTTTTCGCATGCAGCATCGGTGTCCTCGCCACCCTGTTTCAGATTGAGGATCGCCACGCGGAACGGTGCCACCTCCTCTGGCCAGATGATGCCTGCATCGTCATGGCATGCCTCGATGATTGCACCAACGAGACGAGACACTCCGACACCGTAGGAGCCGCCATGAACCGGCACCTCAACCCCCTCCGATGTGGAAACCGTGGCATTCATCGATTTTGAATACTTGGTGCCAAAGTAGAAAATTTGTCCAACCTCGATGCCGCGTGTGTGAACCCGCTTCTCGGATGGCACTTCGTGTTCATAACGCGCGGCATCATGAACATCCTCGGTGGCAGCATAAAGCTCTGTCCACTGCTTGATGATGGGCGAGAGATCTGCATCGTAATCGACATCCGCCCCCGGTACTGGCAAATCGAGCACATCCTTGTTGCAGAACACCGCGGATTTGCCGGTCTCGGCCAGCACAATAAATTCGTGGGAGAGATCGCCGCCGATGGGGCCGGTTTCAGCCCGCATCGGAATAGCCTTCAAGCCCATGCGCGCGAACGTGCGCAGATAGGCCACGAACATTTTGTTGTAGGACAGCCGTGCCGCTGCTTCATCGATATCGAACGAATATGCATCCTTCATCAGGAATTCGCGTCCACGCATCACACCGAAGCGCGGGCGCTGTTCATCGCGAAATTTCCACTGGATGTGATACAGATTGAGCGGAAGGCTTCTGTAGGATTTCACATAGCCACGGAAAATCTCGGTGATCATTTCCTCGTTGGTCGGGCCGTACAGCAACTCGCGTTTGTGCCTGTCCTGAATGCGCAGCATCTCGGGGCCGTAAGCGTCGTAACGCTCGCTCTCGCGCCACAAGTCCGCCAGCTGCAATGTCGGCATCAGAAGCTCGATGGCCCCGGCCCGGTCCTGCTCTTCCCGAACGATCTTTTCGATTTTCTTGAGGACCCGCAATCCAAGCGGCAGCCACGCATAGATACCAGCCGCCTCCTGGCGCAGCATGCCGGCCCGCAGCATCAGCCGGTGCGATACGATCTCGGCCTCCTTCGGCGTCTCTTTGATAATGGGCAGGAAGAAACGCGACAGTCGCATGGGGGCACTCGGGAATTGTTCTGGGGAATGGTGTGAGGACCACTGAAAGCGGATCGGCAGCCAAAAAACAAGAGCAAAGGCAAGAGTAAAGGCAGCTTCCGGCCTGAAGTTGCCTCTCGTGGCGACTCAGAATTTGAACCGGATATCAGCTACATAGGTCCGGCCAGGGAATGGGTGGAATAATATGTATTTGGTATCGCCGACGTTATCGATGCCGAAGCTGATGGCTGTGGTCTCATCGATCTTTCGCTGCGCCCGCAGATCGACCACCGTGAAGCCATCGAACGCCTGAAAGACGTGCGGGACGACATCGATATTATCAAGCGTCGAAAACTGTTTGCTGCTGTAGCGCATCGCTGCGGTGAGTGCCCAAAAAGCATCGGGCCGGTAGGTCACGCCAGCCGTTGCCCGCCATGCCGGAATATTCGGCACATGCTTGCCGACGGCTGTCGTACCACCAACTGTGCTCACGAAAGTTGGATCGCGAAGAATGCGCGAGTCCACGTAGGTCACGCTTCCAAATGTTTCCAAACCGTCGATCAAGACATTGTCTTTTTGTGCGGCCAGTTCGACACCCCGGTTGCGCACCGCCTCGACATTCGTGACGAAAGTGGCGGTTGAACCATCGAGAAAGCCCAACTGAGAAATGAGCGCATCGTGAACGTTCTCGTTAAATAGCGAAAGACGAACCTTGCCATCGTAAAATCGGCGCTCAATAGCGATTTCTTCACTCAGTACACTTTCAGGTTTCAAATTTGGATTGGGGACAGCAAGGTTCGCGCCGGCAGTCACCACCTGATATAATTCGGCGACCGTGGGAAACCGCGATGCCTGCCCGATGGAAGCCGTCACCAACCATTCGCGCGATGGCTCGAACGCAAGCGAAGCCTTGGGCGAGAAACGTGTTGCGTTCAACTCGGGCTGAGCCTGTGCAAGCGTGGTGAGAATATTTCCGTTGCCAGCGTTGCCAACAGCATTCTGTGTCGTCGTTTGAAGATTGAAACCGCTATAGGCCTTCCAGTCTTCCAGCCTGCCGCCGACGGTCAGCTTGAACATGGGGGCAAAACGCCAGGCATCTTGCACCCATGCAGCCAGCGTCCGCGTCGTTCCCTGGCCAAGCGTATAAAGCGTATCGGTTGAATCCGGTCCGCCATCCCAGGTCGGTGTTTTGAAAGTCGGGTTGTTGAGATGATAACGATCGGCGTGAAAACCGAAGCTGACCTCATGTGCGTTGGATCGCCAAATGCCATTGGCATCGCCGTTGATCCAGTTGGTGCCATCGAGACGCTGTATTCTCCCGTATGGCGTGAACGCAGCGCTATTCGCGATCACGCTGAACGGATTGCGCTGGATATCCTGAAGATAATCGTAACGCGACACGGAGAGATCGAAATCGAAGGTGCCGTTGGTGTCCGACTTGAGCGACAGCGCATTCGCGAGATGTTTTTGGCCCAGCGTAAAATAATTGTTCGCGAAGCCCGCTATATTGCCGAATGAGCCCGCCCCTGCGGCATTCGTGAGATACGAGTTGACATTCGAGAACGTGTCATTCGACCAGTAACCGAGAACATATGTCGCCTTGACCCATGGCGTGACGTCGTAGGCAAACTTACCCTTCACATTGGCCATCTCGGTATGCAGCAAGCCTCCGACGCCAACGACATCCGCCCTCCCCCCAATTCTGTTGGGCTGAGGTATTGCGCCCGTTACGCCCGCTGGCAGATTTGAACCGGTCGTGACCCATGCCAGCGGCTGGCTGTAGCTGTTCTGGAAATTGCCGCTGATGAAATAAGAAAACCGGTCCTGCTTGTCGCCAATCGAGACGCTTGTTTGATCGGTGCGAAACGTGCCCTTTCGTCTTGTAAAAATCGAATGTCTGAAAAGCTTCCGTCTGGTTCGCCGTCATCTCCAGCTTGTCCGGCATCCGTGTTGTGATCAACAGAACGCCACCTGCGGAATTGCCCGGATACGCGGCAGAAAACGGACCGTACAGAAAATCCACACGCTGAATTTCTTCTGGAGTAATAAGCCCCCAGCGTGGCGCACCGATGGTATTGTTATTGGCGATCAGCGCGCTGAGCAGGATGTCATCCGCGTAAACAAGGCTGCGCGCGCTCGCGCCAACGCCCGATGTTCGCGTGGCAAGCACCGGCTGGGTATCGCCATTGTTACGTTTGCGGACGAAAAGGCTCGGAAAATATTTCACCGCATCTTCAGTGTCGATGACGTTGATCTTCTCCTGAATTCCTTTCGCGGTGACGCTCTCGCTGGTTTGCGAGAGTTGATATTTTTGCTTGATCGGCGGTACGCCGCCATCTTGATGCGCCTTGAGCAACCACCTCAATGGCCGGCATCGAATGAGGCAGCGTGGACGACGCAGGTGTCTCACGGCGAGCTGGCTTTGCGGCGAGCTGTTTCTTTTTTGCCCGTTTGCTGCTGTGGAGGCGGTTCAACCGTGACAGGCGGCAGTTCATGGTTGGCAAGCGACATGTCAGGCAAGGCAAAGGCTGCCCCAAAAAACGCGAACATGCGCACGCCACACAAGGCGTGTCGTTTAAACATGGAAATGTCCTGATGCCAGCATAGGCCAGCCTGATCATGCGTAGATAAAAAGGCACTGCATCGTACCTTCAAGGGCGGGCAGACAGATCAGGAATGGACTGGTGGCGCGCGCGCTTGCGTATTGGAGCCGATACGAACTTTGAGTGTCGCATCTTCCGCCGCGAGCCAGACCACAAGCTGGTACTGGCGATGCAACTTTACAAAAAAAGTTGGCGGTGGATCGAGAAACGCTGGGTGACCTAAGTTTGTGCAGGCCGCACAACAACCGCCGTGAGCGGGTGAACCACTCGCGGGCATGACATGGCCATCTGCGGAATCAGACGATCCAGAACACATCGCAGCCATAGAAGACGTCATGGCGGAGGAAGTCATGGAAAGCGGATCGGAAATCAGATTGGCGATGACGCGAAAGGCGCTAACCGGCGCAATCAGCTGCACCAGAACAACCAGCAAGACGATTGGAATATAGACCTCCAGCCGCCGTCGCATTGGTGTCCCCCATGATCCATGCCCATTAATCATGGGGCACAATCCAAGTCCAGAAAACGTTCTCCCTCTCCCCAATGGGGAGAGGGTTGGGGTGAGGGGTTCGATCCATGATCGTCCATGCGCCCTCACCCGGTGCACTTCGTGCATTGGTCTCTCCCACCCGAACTCGGGTTTACCCGAGTTCGGCATTAAAAGTGATCGAAGTCGGATGCATCCGACTTCGATTGGGAGAGGTGAAAGTACTTCGCGGATTCCGAAATAACTGCAAACAAAAACCCCGGCGCGAGGCCGGGGTTTTCATCTCAAATAGAAACTCTGACCAAAAACACCCGCGATCAGTAGCGCGCAGCCACCGGCGCCATGACTGGTGCCGCGTTAAACTGATAGTTCAGGCCTGCGCGGAAGACATGGAAGCCGTTGTCGAAGTGGGCAGTATGGTTGCTTGTAGTAAATGCAGAGGCATTGACCACCTCCTGGCTACCCGCATCAATGTAGAGATATTCGGTCTTTGCGGTCCAGTTTTGCGCCAGTGCCGCTTCGATGCCACCGCCTACGGTCCAGCCCGTCGCAATTTCGGATTTGGACTGTAAGTTAATGGAGGTAAAGGTCCTGTCCGCATTGTTCTTCACGTTCACAAAGGCCGCGCCGCCGGTCACATAGAGCAGTGCCTGACCCGTGCTGTAACCCAAGCGTCCACGCAGCGTTGCGTACCAATCAGCCTTTACCCCAAAGTCAACGCTATTGGCAAAATTTGGAAGCGAACGGTCGATTCCGAGATAACTGATATCGCCTTCGAGGCCCGCAACCCATGTCGGGCTAAATTGCCAATTATAGCCAGCCTGCACACCTCCGGTGAAACCGGAATCGGCAATATCGACGCTCGTTCCAGGACGGAAATTCACGATCAAAGGTGCATCAGCGGTAACTTGCGACAATCCCGCTCCGGCATTCACACCGGTATAGAAGCCGGTCCAGTTACGGGCAGGCAACGCAGCTGTGGCTATGGCAGGCCCACCGAACTTGTAGTTCAGACCGTATTTGTAGGCATGGAAATGATTTTCGAAGCGAGAGGTGAGTGTGATGGAAACGTCAGGATTAATAATACCTTGGCTATCCGCATCGATATAAAGATATTCAGCCTTGGCCGACCAGTTGCCGTCGAGCATGGTTTCGACGCCGCCGCCTACAGTCCAGCCGGTTGCGGTTTCGGACTTGGAGGCAAAAGTGGGAGCAATATTGAGTGCATTTAAATTGTCAAAATTGTTCCTCAGTTGCACAAACGCTGCACCGCCGGTGGCGTAAAACAGCGAGGGACCATTGGTGTAGCCAAAACGCCCACGCAGCGTGGCGTACCAATCGGTCTTGACACCGAAATCCAGATTTTCGTCCCAATCCAGCACCGAACGATTTATTCCGAGATAACCGATATCGCCTTCGAAGCCAATGACCCACTGCGGAGCAAATTGCCAATTGTAACCAGCCTGCACACCGCCAGCGAAGCCGATGTCGCCACGATCAAATGTACCCACCTGAACGGTGCCATTCTGATTAATGAAGTGGACAGGTGTTGCCGTAGCGCCAACGCCGACATTCACGCCGCCATACCAGCCGGTCCAGTTGTAGCCGGGAGCCGCCGCTTTGTAGACCGGCGCCTTCATGGGCATGTCGGCAGCAAACGCGCTTGCGCCATAAAGTGCGGCGGCGGAAAGTGCGGCAACGGAGACAGTCGCGGCGAAAAGTTTTTTCATTGTGAGCCCCAAGGTAAAGCCCCCGGCGTAAAGCCCCCGGCGTAAAGCCCCCGGCGTAAAGCCCCCGGCGTAAAGCCCCCGGAGATTTTGACAGGCCCGGCACGAGTCACCGTGGCCACGTTCTTTTGTGCCATGGCAGGGTTAAAACCTGCAACCCGTCAGGCGAAAGATCACCCGCTATCCGCAGGGAGAGCGTGGAAAAACCCCAGTCAAATCAACATATCCTCCGCCGCGCGAGCTTAGCCATCCGCATTTTCTGGCGCAGTGTGATGGAGAAGACACACTGGTGACGCCCATCCTTCGAGGCTCGCTCTCGCTCGCACCTCAGGATGACGATGCTCCTTCTTTCGTCCTGTTCAGGAAATCTCTCTCCGTCATCACCGGGCATGGCCGTTCGAAGAACGGCGTCGCTTCCGCTTGCCTATGACCCGGCCATCCACATCTTTTCAGCATAGCCAAGCCAAGACGTGGATCACCGGGTCAAGCCCGGCGATGACGACAGAGTGTGGAGATACATCACGACCCCAATCTGACGGCGAAGGAAAAACCATCATCCCTCCCGCTCGTCCCCGCGAAAGCGGGGACCCAGCAAGCCGTAGCCCGGATGGAGCGAAGCGTAATCCGGGATCACACTATCCGCAGACGCCCACCTCCCCCGCATCTCGCTCCGCTCCATGCGGGCTACAAACAACCTTGCTTGACTTTCCTTGCATTAGGATTATATTCCTTTTATCCCGTCTCACCTGAGGGGCGGTTCGCGATCGTCACGAGCGCGAGGCGGGAGGCGGTGGACGCAGCAGCGTTAGGCGCAAGTGGAAATCAATAAAGGGGACACCTTACCCAAGGCGTCCGTGCATTGGTTTCTCATTGGCGCGGACGACGATGTTGCTGCGGACGGCCCAAGTCGCATGATCCTGGCGCGGCGGCCCGTGCCTTCGACTTACGGTGGTGCCAGCACCGGACACCGGGGGTGATGCGAAGCAAGCCGTAAAACCATTGCGTGCGGAACGCCGGATGTTTGTTCGGCGTGTTCGTGGTGACTTTGCTCGTGTGTTCACTTCACTTTTGCGCACGAGGCTGCGGATGCGTTGCGCATCCGGCGTTCCGCGCGCCCTCATCATGTGAGGGCGGGACGTTTCATCCAAACCTCGGGCGCATAGGCGTCGCGAGATCGCGAAGGTGTGTGTGAAGACGATTTGGCTGTTTGAAATTTAAATCTGGAAATGGAGATGCTGCGAGATTTAATCGTCACGCGTGATGTGTCACCGCATACAATCGTCATACGCGGGCTTGACCCGCGTATCCATCATCTTGAGAAGATGGATTGCCGGGTCAAGCCCGGCAATGACGAAGTAAGAGCCCTGACGAGTGGTAACCGCACTGCTACTCACAACGATGATGTTTCAGGAACACCCGCATCCCCGCGAAAACCCAGCGCCATCACATATCGTTCGGAAGAATCCTGCCGACTTGCCGCAGGCTTCACGTGCTTCACAGTTATAAAATTGCGCTTCAATTGTGTGACCAACCCGGCATCTGCCCCACTCTGGAAGACCTTGGCCAGGAATGTGCCACCCGGTTTCAGCACCTCCATCGCGAATTCAGCCGCTCCCTCGACGAGACCAAGGATACGCAACTGATCGGTTTTGCGGTGCCCCGTCGTATTCGCAGCCATGTCCGACATCACAAGGTCTGCGCCACCACCGAGCATCGCGCGTAATTTTTCTGGCGCCCTTTCATCAAGGAAGTCTAATTGCGTAAACGTAACACCTGGAATTTCAGGCATTTCGAGCAAGTCGATCGCGATGACACGGCCTTTGCCTTCCACAGCACCGACACGTTTCGCCGCGATCTGGCTCCAGCCGCCAGGTGCTGCACCCAGATCAACCACGGTCAGGCCAGGTTTCAAAAACCTGTGCTTGTCATCGATTTCGCGGAGCTTGTAAGCGGCGCGTGAACGAAACCCGTCACGCTTGGCCTGCATGACATACGGGTCGTTCAGTTGACGTTCCAGCCAAAGCTTGGACGATAACTTGCGCTTGCCGCCGCTCTTGACCGTGACATGCAGCCGTCCGGTGGTATCTTTCGCCATCAGTATCCGCCTTTGAAAACGGCATACGACGTTTTGGCACTCAGGTCACGGAGGTTTTCTGATGGGTTTTCAAAGAGCCGCAACGTGGCCATCTTCGCGCATCATCTCAACCAGCATGCCTTCGCGAAGACCGCGATCCGCCACGCGAAGCCTTGGCAGTGGAAAAGCCTGCCGCGTGGCTTCGAGAATCGCACACCCTGCCAGCACCAGATCGGCACGCTCCCTGCCGATACAGGCATTCTCGATCCGCTCCTGATAGGTCATTGAAAGCAGCCGGTCGATGACGTGGGTGATATCATCCTCTTTCATCCAGATCCCATCAACCCGCCGGCGATCATAGCGTGGGAGACCAAGATGGATTCCTGCGATTGTCGTGACAGTTCCCGATGTCCCAAGCAGATGCATCCCCGAGAGATCGTGACCATGCTCAGTTGCGAATCCAGCAAGATGTCGCGCCACCTCATCGACCATTGTTTTGTAGATTTGCTGGGTTACATGTGTGCCGCCGAAGCGTTCCGCGAGCGTAACAACGCCGAGCGGTAACGATGTCCATGCGCCTTTAACTGGCGGCACTGAGAGTTGACCATTTGGCCGCTCAATCCGCATGACTTCCGTCGATCCGCCACCGATGTCGAACAGAATTGCTCCTTTTGCGTTCGCCTCAAGCAATGGCGAACAGCCGATCGCAGCCAGCGTCAATTCGGTTTCGCGGTTGACAATTTCAAGCCTGATACCGGTCTTCAGCTCGACCAGCGACAGGAATTCATCGGCATTTTCAGCAGCCCGGCAGGCCTCGGTCGCAATCGTGCGTAACCGCTTCGCGCCTTTGGCATTCATCTTCTCGCTGCAGATACTCAGCGCCGCCAGAGCACGCGTGATCGCAGCATCGCTGATGCGACCAGTAACTGAGACACCTTCGCCAAGCCGGATTATTCGTGAAAAGGAATCAATCACGCGAAATCCGTCCTCTGATGCTCGCGCAATCAAGAGGCGGCAGTTGTTGGTTCCCAGATCGATGGCGGCATAGGCTATAGATGCGCCGTTGACGCCAAGGCGAGCGTCAGAAGCAATCGACCTCGCCGTAGCCACATGCTGCACGGGACCGTTGCGTAACCGCCCATCGTCAACCATACGAATCCATCTCTGCGTCGCTAAAAAGCTGACGCGACAAATTTTTGTTCAATTAAAAGTTTACCAGCGGGGGAGCCCGGTGCAACAGCAAGCGCGGGCAAGAAGGCTCAACCATTCATTGTTCTTAGGCAACGCCTGATCTATGTGAAATGTCTCGAAAATTACAGAACGGGGCGATTGCTGCCTTTTTCTACTGAAAACAGTCATTTATCTGGATTTATCATGCAAGATCAGTCGTTAGGCCGCCTATCTGAAACCAATGTCGCATTGCAAAAATTTGGGGTGGGTCAACCCTTGCGCCGCAAAGAAGACGACACGCTGGTGCGGGGCAAAGGCAAATATACCGACGACATCAATCTTCCGGGTCAGGTTTATGCCTGGATCGTTCGAAGCGCCCATGCCCATGGTGTCATCCGGGGAATTGACACAGATGCCGCGCGCCAAATGCCAGGGGTGCTTGGTGTATGGACGGGCAAGAATTTAGCTACCTCCGGCTATAACCCTTTTACCGCCGCTGTTCCCCTGAAGAACCGCGATGGCGCCCCATTGCTACAAACTAATCGCCTGCCACTAACAACCGATAAGGTGCGTTTCGTCGGCGATCCTGTCGCATTCGTCGTTGCAACAACTTTGGCGCAGGCCCGCGATGCAGCTGAAGCGGTGTTGGTCGATATCGATCCTCTGCCAACAGTCACCAGCGCGGAAGAAGCTGCCAAGCCCGGCGCTCCGCAGCTTTACGATCACATTCCGAATAATGTCGCGCTCGATTTTCACTCCGGTGACACAAATGCGCTCAACGCAGCCTTTGCGAAAGCGGCGCATGTCACGCGCCTCGATATTCTCAATACCCGCCTTGCCGTCGCCGCGATGGAGCCCCGGGCTGCACTCGCATCTTACGATAGGGCGTCACAGCGATACACCATTCGCGTGCCCACCCAAGGCGTTGCCGGCAATCGCAATACCCTAGCCAAAACTTTAAACGTGCCGAATGAGAAGGTGCATCTTCTCACCTACAATGTAGGTGGCTCATTCGGCATGAAGAATGTCAGCTATCCGGAATACATTTGCATTTTGCATGCAGCGAAAGAATTGGGCCGCCCCGTCAAATGGACCGACGAGCGCTCCACCAGTTTCCTCTCTGATAGTCACGGACGTGATCAGGAAGTTCGCTGTGAACTGGCGCTTACGGAAGACGGAACGTTCCTTGGGCTTCGCGTTACCGGCTATGGCAATCTTGGTGCCTACATCACCGGTGTCGCGCCTGTACCCCTATCGCTCAACATCGCCAAAAATATCGCCAGCGTCTATCGCACACCGCTGATCGAAGTCGATATCAAGTGTGTTGTCACCAATACAACGCTGATGGGTGCGTATCGCGGTGCCGGGCGGCCGGAAGCCAATTATTTTATGGAACGTCTGATCGATCGCGCTGCGGATGAAATGGGCATCGACCGCCTCACGTTACGCAAGCGCAACTTTATCAAACCGTCTCAAATTCCTTATGCAGCGGCCAATGGCTTGACCTATGACAGCGGCGACTTTCCCGGTGTCTTTAACAAGGCGCTGGCACTTTCCGATCATGCAGGGTTTGCCAAGCGCAAGCGCGAAAGCCGCAAGCGCGGCAAATTACGTGGCATTGCAGTCGGCTCATATCTTGAAATCACGGCGCCTCCGGGCGCTGAACTTGGCAAAATCGTATTTGAGGTGGACGGGACGGTGAAAATTATCACCGGAACACTCGATTACGGGCAAGGTCACGCCACACCGTTCGCACAAATCCTCGCAACACACCTTGGCGTGCCCTTTGACGCCATCAAACTTGAACAGGGTGACAGCGATATCGTGCACACTGGCAATGGCACCGGCGGTTCGCGGTCGATCACCGCCAGCGGAATGGCACTTGTTGAAGCTTCACAGCTTGTCGTCGCCAAGGGCAAGCAGGCCGCCGCCTACTTTCTTGAAGCATCTAACTCCGACATCGAATTCACGAATGGCAACTTCAAAATCATTGGTACCGATCACAGCATTGGCATCATGGAAATTGCGGCGCGGATGCGAAATGCAAAAATGCCAGATGGAATTCCATCGTCGCTCGATATCGATCATACAACGACAAGCGTGCCATCCACTTTCCCCAATGGCTGTCACGTCGCCGAAGTTGAGATCGATCCCGACACTGGCATCATCCAGATTGTCGGCTACACCGGTGTCAACGATTTCGGAACCATCATCAATCCAATGATCGTGGCAGGACAAATTCACGGTGGCGTCGCGCAAGGAATTGGGCAAGCTCTGATGGAATGCGTCACCTATGATGACAACGGCCAGCCGATAACAGGATCGTTCATGGATTACGCCATGCCCCGCGCCGGGGACATGCCATCGATGACACTTGGAGATCATCCCTCACCTGCCACGTCGAATCCACTTGGCACTAAAGGCTGCGGTGAAGCTGGATGTGCGGGAAGTCTCGCCACCATTGTCAATGCCGCGATCGACGCATTGGCGGAGTATGGCGTGACACATATCGACATGCCTCTGACACCAGAAAAAATCTGGCGAGCCATTCGAGAAGGGCAGAAGGCGAAGGCAGTTTGAAACATCAAACCCGCATTTATGTCGATGCCGACGCCTGCCCGGTAAAAGACGAAATTTATCGTGTCGCCGAAAGACATAAACTGCCCGTAAGCGTCGTCGCGGGAAACTTCATCCGCGTCCCGAACGATCCACTGATCGAGCGTATCGCTGCCGGAAACGGTATGAATGCGGCCGACGACTGGATCGCGGAACGGGCGCAAAAAGGCGACATCGTCGTGACATCGGATATTCCATTGGCGGCACGCTGTGTGAAGGCCGGCGCTGAGGTGATTGCACCCAATGGAAAACCGTTCTCGGAGCAATCCATAGGCATGACGTTGGCAGTTCGCAATCTGATGACCGACCTACGTGAGAGTGGCGAAGTCACCAGCGGATCAAAATCTTTTTCACCGCGGGACCGGTCCACATTCCTATCGTCGCTCGACCAGACAATCCGACGCATTCAACGCGTATAAGCAAAGTATTCCACAGACATGGCTCCTCCTCTAATTCAGTTAAAAGATATCGCACTGACATTCGGTGGCACACCTTTGCTGTCCGGCGCCGAACTCACTTTGTCCGCAGGCGAGCGAGTATGTCTTATCGGCCGCAATGGCTCGGGCAAATCGACCTTGCTCAAGATCGTCACCGGTCTCATGGATACTGATCGTGGCAGCCGCTTCGTACAACCTGGCGCGACCATTCGATATCTGCCGCAAGAGCCGGATTTTTCCGGCGTCGCAACGACGCTCGCCTACGTGCAGGCAGGACTTAATCCGGGAGACGATCCTTATCAGGCCAATTATTTACTCGAACAGCTCGGCCTTACAGGCATCGAAAATCCCGTGAATCTGTCCGGTGGTGAAGCACGGCGTGCGGCCTTAGCGCGGGTGCTGGCCCCCTCACCTGACATCCTGCTATTGGATGAGCCGACCAATCACCTTGACCTGACCACCATCGAATGGCTGGAAAAAGAACTCGAAAGCCGTTGCAACGCGCTGATGATGATCAGCCATGATCGAAGATTTCTTTCCAATCTCTCGCGCTCCACGATCTGGCTTGACCGCGGCAAGACCCGACGCATCGAGAAAAATTTTGGAGCTTTCGAAGCTTGGCGCGACGAAGTTCTGATGGAAGAAGAACGTGACCAGCATAAGGTCGATCGAAAAATCGTCGTCGAAGAACATTGGTTGCGGCATGGCGTTTCCGGACGACGCAAGCGTAATGTCAAACGGCTCGCCAATTTATTCGCATTGCGCGACCAGCGTCGCAACTATCGAGGCAGCGTTGGCAAAGCGAACCTTGCCGCATCTGAGGCGGAAAATTCCGGCAAGATGGTGATCGAGGCGAAGCACATCAGCAAATCTTTCGGTGAACGCAAGATTATCGATGATTTCTCAATTCGCGTGGCACGCGGCGACCGTATCGGCATCGTCGGCCCCAACGGTGCGGGCAAGACAACATTGATCAACATCCTCACCGGCGCCGATGTGCCCGACAGTGGCACGGTCCGTCTTGGCGTCAACATCGAAACGGCAACCCTCGATCAGCACCGCGAAAATCTCGACCCGAAGTCAACTTTGTCCGAAGCGTTGACAGGCGGGCGCGGTGATACCGTCACTGTGGGTGGCAAGTCGAAGCACGTTATCGGCTACATGAAAGACTTTCTTTTTTCGCAGGAACAAGCCCGAACTCCGCTGGAAGTGTTATCCGGCGGCGAGCGCGGACGCCTGATGCTGGCGCGGGCGCTGGCCAAACCCTCCAACATGCTGATCCTCGACGAGCCCACCAACGATCTAGATCTCGAAACTCTCGATGTCCTGGAAGACATGCTTGGCACCTACGAGGGCACTGTCATCCTCATCAGCCATGATCGCGATTTCCTCGATCGCGTCGTGACATCGGTGATTGCCCCCGAAGGCAATGGTAAGTGGGTCGAATATGCCGGCGGCTACGCCGATATGTTGGCACAACGCAGCGTCAATCTGCAGCAGAAGCCTGTCAAATCTCCAACAGATCAAACCAAGGAAACAAAGTCTCCTCCATCAGCAGCCGCAAAGCGCCGGCTCAATTTTAATGAAAAGCACGCCCTCGATACATTGCCGAAGACAATGGTAAATCTCCAGGCTGAAATTGCCAAACAGCAAAAGCAACTTGACGACCCTGCGCTTTATTCCAAGGATCGCAAAGCATTTGACGCAGCTTCAACAGCGCTTACGGCGGCACAAGCTGAATTGGAAGCCGCTGAAGAGAAATGGTTGGCGCTTGAAATGCTGCGAGAAGAAATCGAGAGCAACGTTTAAAGTTTCAAATATTGTAGCGCGCCTCTTCCCGCTGCCACTCCTGTGGCAAAGGCTGCCTGTAGAAGATACCCACCAGTTGGCGCTTCCCAATCAAGCATTTCGCCCGCAACGAATACACCCGGTAGCTTGCGAAGCATAAAGTGATCGTCGATTTCATCGAATGCTATTCCGCCTGCCGTCGAAATGGCCCGTTCCACTGGCGCAACGCCATGAAGCCGGATCGAAACAGCATTAATGAATGCCGCAAGCACATCAGGTGACATCGCCGACAAATTTATATTCGCCGCAATCGCCGCTTCTTGAAGTAGAGCGATAGCAATCGGGGATAAACCAGCCACTTTTCGCAAATAGGTCGAAAATGATTGTTTGCGCCTGGGAACACTCAGCCGCGCTGAAAGATCGGACAGCGCAATATCTGGGCGCAAAGCTACATGCAGTAACGCATCGCCGGACGTAAGAATCTTGTCACGCAATGGAGCTGAAAGCGCATAGATAGCACCACCTTCAATACCATCGCGGGTGATCATTGCCTCACCACGCAGACTATGCGTATCGAACGATATCCTAACGCCCTTCAAAGGTTGACCTTCAAAACGGTTGCGAAAAATATCCGACCACGCAACGTGAAATCCGCAATTGGCCGGACGCAGCGGAGCCACATTGTAACTCCTTTCGCGTGAAAAAATCCAACCCAGTCACCATCCGATCCCAGCCGCGGCCAGCTTGCTCCACCCAATGCAACCAGGTTGCTCTGGCTTCGCCGCGCGAAAACCATCCGAAGTCTGAAATTGCAACTCACCATGGGTATTCCAGCCCGCCCAATGGTGGCGTAACGCAAAGCGAACGCCAAACATGTCGAGTTGGCGCAGCCAGGCCCGCAACAACGGTGACGCCTTGAAGGCTTTGGGAAACACCCGCCCGCTTGAGCCGACAAACGTCTCCTGACCTAACCGTTCGCTCCATTTGCAAAGCGCATCAGGCGGAAACATTTCGATTGCAGGACGAAGAAAGGGCATAGCTACCCCATAACGCGCAAGAAATGCCTCGAGCGGTTCACTGTGTGTCAGGTTAAGACCGCCACGCCCCGCAAGTAAAAACTTGCGGCCCACTGACGGCATACGATCATAAACCGTAACGCGCGCACCGCCTTTTGCGAGCACCTCAGCTGCCATCAGCCCCGCAGGACCAGCTCCTATGACGGCAACTTCCAAGTGGTTCAGCCGCCCATCGGCGGTAGTTTGATGCCAGCAGCCTTCGCAGCCTGCTCGACATACTTGTATGTCTGGAAGAACGCGCCACCAAGATCGCGCGCTTGCGACATATCTGAAATTTTTCCGAAATTCGCCGCGACGGCATCAGGGGTCCATTCGGACTGGGGCAAATTGAGACCCTCGGTCTCGACAATTTTAATAACGGCGAAAGATCCTGCACCTGCACCCAGGATTGTACGTGTCGGCGCATCTTCACTGAGAAGATACAGCACCCCTGGCGTAATCGATTCTGGTTTCATCAGCGCCAGAACATCTGGTGGAATCAACCCTTCGGTCATGCGTGTTGCCGCTGTCGGCGAAATCGTATTGACCCGGATATTGGACTCGGCCTTCTTCGGCAAGCACGTTCATCAAACCGACGATACCAGCTTTCGCAGCACCGTAATTGGCTTGACCAAAGTTGCCAAACATCCCCGATGACGAGGTCGTCACAACAATGCGGCCATAGTCGCGCTCACGCATGCCATCCCAGACAGCCTTGCAACAATTAAATGTTCCGATGAGATGCACACCGATAACTTTCGCAAAGTCTTCCGGCTCCATCTTCCCGAAAGACTTGTCGCGCAAGATGCCAGCATTTGCGACCATCACATCAACGCTGCCCCATTTACCTGCAGCCCGCGCCACCATTTCTTTAACTTGCTCATAATTGGAGACGTCTGCACCGTCAGCCATGGCCTCGCCACCAGCTTTGCGAATTTCTTCGACAACAGCCTCAGCAGGACTGGATGAGGCACCATTACCGTCGCGCCCAACTCCCATATCATTAACGACGACACGCGCCCCAAGTTTAGCCAAACCCAACGCATGCGTACGTCCGAGACCCGCACCCGCGCCAGTCACGATCGCAACGCGTCCATCAAATCTGATTGCCATGATTGAATCCTCTGACTAAACGAAAAAATGCAATCCAAGCCAATCAGCCACCAGTGCCGGCTTTGGCTCATTCTCGATCTCAAGTGTCACATTGGTACGCGCAAGCAGCTCCTTCGGCGCACGCATCGTTACTTCGCTTAGCACGAAGCGCGCCCGAACCCGAGAGCCTGCACGGACCGGGACCAGAAATCTGATCTTGTCGAAACCATAATTGATCGACATCACCGTATTATTCAGGACGGGCATCGCCTCGTACCCTAGCGCCGACAACATCGAGATGCGAGAGAAAACCATGAGCAATCGTTCCACCGAATGGCGTTTCACGCTTCGTTCGCTCAGGATCAACATGGATAAATTGATGATCGAAAGTAGCGTGGGCGAAGGTATCGATCTGCTTCTGATCAACCGTGTGCCAGCTGGACACGCCCAGTTCCTGACCAGCTAACTTCAAGTAATCTTCGCGATCTATTGTAACACCCACCGGATATCCCCGCTCCAAGTTTAAACTCGAACGAGTGTGCCATTCCACAGAATGGCGGTCCGGCCAAGTAAAATCTTGAGTGAAATTTTGTTTGCAAGACTCTGCCTTGCTATTTCGATGCCAGCGTTCGCAAGTGATGAATGATACCGGAGAAATCTACGCCCCCGTGTCCAGCACCCTCAAAATTGCTATAAATCTGCTCGGCATGCGCCCCGAGCGGTGTTGCGGCACCCGCGGCTTTTGCAGCTTCCTGCGACAACCGCAAATCTTTCAACATTAACGCAGCCGCAAAACCTGGCTTGTAATCGTTATTGGCCGGAGATGTCGGGACGGGACCAGGCACGGGACAATAACTTGTCAACGACCAGCACTGGCCTGACGATGTTGAGGCAACATCGAACAACGCCTGATGCGACAGGCCGAGTTTTTCCGCCAGCGTAAAAGCTTCAGCCACACCGATCATCGAAATACCAAGTATCATGTTGTTGCAGATTTTCGCGGCTTGCCCTGCACCAGCGTCACCACAATGCACCACTCTCTTACCCATGTTTTCCAGAATGGGCTTTGCCGCCGCGAAGGCTTTAGCATCACCACCAGCCATGAATGTTAGCGTTGCGGCTTTTGCACCGCCGGTACCACCCGACACCGGCGCATCGATTGAAGGTAGCTGATGTTGAGCCGCAAGCGCATGGGCTTGTCGCGCGCTTTCGACATCGATGGTCGAACAATCGATGATCAACGTACCTTTCGGAATCGACGGGATAATCTCACTCCATACCGACAGCACATGCTTGCCTGCAGGCAGCATGGTGATAACAATCTGCGCATCTTTTACCGCTTCAGCAGCCGTCGTCGAAATGCTGACGCCCTCTGCTTTCGCCGCATCTTTCGATGCCTGCACAAGGTCGAAGCCTTGCACTTTGTGACCAGCTTTGACGAGATTAGCGGCCATCGGGCCGCCCATATTGCCGAGACCAATGAATGCTACGTTTGTCATTGTGCTCTTGCCCTTCAGTTCGGAAATGACAGTTTTTCGCCGTGTGGCTCAAAATATCGCGCCATAATTTCGGGAGTCACATCCTCAAGCCGCGAAGGTGACCATTTCGGATTACGATCCTTATCGATAATGGCTGCGCGAACACCTTCAATAAACTCGGCGCTGGCGAAGACTGCAAGAGCTGAATTAAATTCACGGATCAGGCATTCCTTGAGCGACTTCGAGGAACGACCCATCCGCAACAATTTTAATGTCACCTTTAAACCAGTTGGCGACTTATCGCTCAAAGCCTTGAGTGTTGTCTGCGCAAATTCAGACTTATCTTGCGTCAGCGCCGATATGATATCTTCCATCGAATCGTATCCGAACAATCGATCTATATCCTGACGATGTTCCGCGATGGGTGCATGCTGCACTGGCGCAGCAAACTGCTTGAGGATCGCGCGTACATCGCCTGCGCTTGCGCGAAGCGGAGCATTCGTCAGTGCATCGCGCAATACAGGCCAGTCGCTGGATGCTATCTGGACATCGGCGGCACCTGCATAAATGGCATCGGCGCCATTCATCGGCTGCGCTGTTAGAGCGAAATAAGTGCCAATCTCACCGGGAGCATGTGACAGAAGCCAGGTTCCGCCCACATCTGGGAAAAATCCGATTCCGACTTCAGGCATCGCCAACCTGGTTTTTTCAGTCACGATGCGATGGGCGCCATGGACCGTAAGACCAACTCCTCCGCCCATTACGATTTCATCCATATACGCGACATACGATTTCGGTAGAGATGCAATGCGCGCGTTTACAATATATTCTTCACGCCAAAATATCGAACCGAGATTTCCACCAGCACGCGCGCTGTCATAAAGGCTACGGATGTCACCGCCAGCACACAGACCCCGCTCGCCTGCACCTTCCAGCAAGATGAGTGAAATGCCATGATCGGCTTCAAACACATCGAGCGCAGCCGCAATACCGCGGACCATATCCAGCGTGAGAGCGTTGATTGCCTTCGGACGGTTGAGGCGAATGACTCCGGCTACACCTTCACGCCGGACGATGAGATCGCCGCCAGCCGTATCGACTGCGGCAAGAGTGGCATTCATAGTGTGCTCTCAAGCAGTTTGCGCGATACAATAACGCGCATAATCTCGTTCGTCCCTTCCAAAATCTGATGCACGCGCAAATCGCGCACGATTTTTTCGATTCCATATTCGGACAAATATCCGTAGCCGCCATGAAGTTGTAACGCCTCGTTGGCCACGTTAAATCCTGCATCTGTCCCGAACCGTTTGGCCATAGCGCACAACATCGACGCATTCGAGTTGTTGCGGTCGAGCGCAGAGGCAGCTCTCCACAAAAACGTGCGTGCAGCCTCCAATTCAGTGGCCATATCGGCAATACGGAATTGCAGCGCCTGAAATTCGTCGAGGCGCTTTCCGAATGCCTTTCGCTCTTTCATATAGATCAGCGACCTGTCGAGCGCCGATTGCGCGCCCCCGATTGAGCATGCGGTGATGTTGAGACGACCACCATCGAGTTCCGCCATCGCGATCTTAAAGCCAGCACCTTCCTCGCCAATACGATTGGCTACCGGCACGCGCGCATTCTCGAAAATCACTGCGCGTGTCGGCTGCGCATTCCAGCCCATTTTGCGTTCATTGGCCCCAAAGGATAGCCCCGGGGTATCGCCTTCAACCACAAGCGCAGAGATACCGCTCGGCCCCTCCCCACCTGTACGCACCATCACGACATACAGATCACCTTGACCCGCTCCAGAAATAAACTGCTTCTGTCCGTTGAGCACATAGTGGTCGCCATCGCGTACCGCGCGTGTACGCAGGGCAGCTGCATCGGACCCTGAACCTGGTTCTGTCAGACAATAACTCGCAATGAGTTCCATCGCACACAGCCGCGGCAGCCACTGGCGGCGCTGCGCGTCCGATCCAAATCGGTCGATCATCCACGTCGCCATGTTATGGATCGAAATAAATGCCGATACTGTGGGGCAACCGTGCGCCAAAGCTTCGAAGATCAAAGCTGCGTCGAACCGCGTCAATGCCGAACCGCCGACATCATCGCGAATATAGATGCCACCCATCCCCAAGGCGGCGGCTTTGCGCATCACGTCGATGGGGAAATATTTTTCCTCATCCCACTTAATAGCAAACGGCGCGATATTCTCAGCCGCGAATTCGCGAGCCATGTCGCGAACTGCGATTTGATCATCA
Source organism: uncultured Alphaproteobacteria bacterium (assembly GCA_963811795.1). Classification (GTDB taxonomy): domain Bacteria; phylum Pseudomonadota; class Alphaproteobacteria; order Rhizobiales; family Xanthobacteraceae; genus Afipia. The sequence continues at coordinate 62,075 of CAWESR010000014.1, read as the reverse complement.
GTCAATGCGAACTGCATCACGCACTCGCGGGATTAGTTCATTGTCGGAATGGAGAACTCCGCACCATCCTTGACGCCGGAAGGCCAGCGCGAAGTGATGGTTTTAGTCTTGGTATAAAAGCGGACCGAGTCCGGACCATGCCGATTCAGATCGCCAAATCCGGATTTTTTCCAACCTCCGAATGTATAGTACGCAATTGGCACCGGGATCGGCACGTTAATGCCGACCATACCAACATTGACCTTGGCTGCAAAATCACGCGCGGCGTCACCGTCACGAGTGAAGATCGCAACGCCATTGCCGTAATCGTGATCGGACGGCAACCGCAAAGCCTCATTGTAATCATTGGCACGCACCACGGAGAGCACAGGGCCAAAGATTTCTTCCTTATAAATGCGCATGTCTTTCGTCACATTGTCGAACAGACAGCCGCCCATGTAGAAGCCATTTTCATAGCCCTGCATTTTGAAATTGCGACCATCGACAGCAAGTGTGGCACCTTCCTTGATGCCAATATCGACGTAGTCCTTCACGCGCTGAAGCGCTGCTTTGGTAACCAACGGACCGTAATCTGCGGATGGATCAGTCGAAGGTCCGATCTTGAGGCTTTCGACGCGCGGGATAAGCTTTTCCATCAAGCGATCTGCCGTTGCCTTGCCGACCGGGACTGCGACCGAGACTGCCATGCAACGTTCACCAGCCGAACCATAGCCCGCACCGATCAAGGCATCGACCGTCTGGTCCATATCCGCATCCGGCATGATGATCGCATGGTTCTTCGCGCCACCGAAGCATTGTGCGCGTTTGCCAGTTGCGGCAGCGCGCTCATAAATGTACTGCGCAATAGGCGAGGAACCGACGAAACCGACAGCCCTGATATCTGGATCGTCAAGAATTGCGTCCACCGCTTCCTTGTCGCCATTGACGACATTGAGCACGCCCGGCGGCAGCCCTGCCTCAATCATCAATTCGGCAAGCATCATCGGCACTCCCGGATCGCGTTCGGAAGGCTTCAGGATAAAAGCATTGCCGCAGGCGATTGCGGGGGCAAATTTCCACAGCGGAATCATTGCCGGAAAATTAAATGGCGTAATGCCAGCCACCACACCAAGCGGCTGACGCATGGAATAGATATCGATGCCGGGGCCAGCGCCCTCGGTGTATTCGCCTTTCATCAAGTGCGGAATACCACACGCAAACTCGACCACCTCAAGACCGCGCTGGATGTCGCCCTTGGCGTCCGGAACTGTCTTACCGTGCTCGCGTGCCAGGAGATCAGCGAGCTTGTCATAGTCACGCTGTGCGAGTTCGAGAAACTTCATAAGGACACGCGCGCGACGCTGCGGATTGGTCGCGGCCCACCCAAGTTGGGCTTCCTTGGCATTTTCGACTGCGGCACGGAACTCGGCCTTGGATGCCAATGCCACCTGGGCCTGAACATCGCCGGTCATGGGTTCAAACACGTCTGCAAACCTGCCTGACGTCCCCTTAACCTCGCGGCCACCTATAAAATGTCCAATCGAACGCATGAAAACCTCCCAAACACAGCTTGATGCTTCTACCACCACTCCGCCAGGATTTGGAACGGGGTTCTACGCACAATAAGTCTCATGGTGGGACCCACCATTCGGCCCATACTTCAGGCCGACCGCGCGGGCCTCCTTGAAGACCTTCTCCCGGCGCCCTTTGAAGGCTGGCTTTTCACATGCCTGAGCGCAGCATCGCGACCAACGGCAAGAATTTCATTGGAGAAGTCACCACTTCCTGCAGTACGGGCCAATATCAAGGCTCCCATCATTGTTGCCAGGGTGGCGATGGCCTCCTTGTGTGCCGTTTTGCTCATAGATTCCGGCATTTGCTCCGCAAGCATTGCAACCATTTCCTCAAGCTTGCTGACGAATGTTTTCCGCGTCTTGGGGTTAAGCTTCATGGCCTCCATACTCAATGCGGAGAGTGCACATCCATTGCCCACATCTTCACGATGGAGCGGAGTGAGATATGAATTGACGATCGAGACGAGGCGCTGTTCAGACGGCACCTGCTCCGCTTTCTTGCGCCAACGGCCAATCGCTTCCTCCATCGCGTGCGCGAATGCCTCACCAATGAGATCGTCGCGCGATTTGAAATGGGCATAGAAGCCACCATGCGTAAGACCGGCATCCTTCATAAGATCCGCGATACCCACACCGTCAGCGCCCTTTTCGCGAAGGCGAATGGAAGCGTTCTTCACAATCTTGGCGTGGGTTTCGGCCTTGTGTTCCTTTGAGTAGCGCATAGGTGATCCATTACATGTTCATTATCATATAATAACACTCAGTTATGATATGGCACATCATTATATGGACACAGATTGCAATTCCCCTGCCCTTTTATATGATAAATATCATCTCATATTCCGAAAACCACGCTCGCGCCTCAAGGAGAAATCCTCATGTCATCGTCAGATCCTGTTGTTATCGTTTCGGCTGCGCGCACACCTTTAGGCCGGTTCCAGGGCGAACTCTCGTCATTCAGTGCACACAATCTCGGCTCACATGCCATCAGCTCAGCACTCGAACGCGCCAAGCTTTCACCTGAGCGCATCGAGGAAGTTTTCATGGGATGTGTGCTGCCCGCTGGACAGGGACAAGCCCCAGCCCGCCAGGCCGCACGCGGCGCAAAGTTGCCAGATGCAACAGGTGCGACGACAATCAACAAGGTCTGCGGTTCCGGCATGAAGGCAACAATGCTGGCGCACGACATCATCCATGCCGGTTCGGCTGACATCGTTGTTTCCGGCGGCATGGAGAGCATGAGCAATGCCCCTTACCTGCTGACAAAGGCCCGCAACGGCTATCGCATCGGCCATGACCGCATCGTCGACCATATGTTGATGGATGGACTCGAGGACGCCTATGAGGCCGGTCGTTCAATGGGTGATTTCGGCGAAGCAACAGCCGAGACCTATCAATTCACCCGCAAGGACCAGGACGAGTACGCAATTGAAACGCTATCGCGCGCGCGGAAGGCTGTCGAAAGCGGAGCGTTCAAAAACGAAATCTCACCGATCTCAGTAAAAGAAAAAGGTGGTGTCCGTGTCGTTGAAAACGACGAGCATCCCTTTAAGGTCGATCCCGCAAAAATTCCAAACCTCAAGCCTGCATTTCGCCCCAACGGCACGATTACGCCTGCGGCATCTTCAGCGAATGCTGACGGCGCAGCAGCACTTGTGCTCACCCGACGTTCTATTGCTGAACGCGAAGGTTTGACGATCATGGCGGAGATCAAAGGCCACTCCACCCACAGCCAGGAACCAGCATGGTTCACCACGGCACCCATACCGGCTATCCGCAAGCTGCTTGAAAAGATCGGGTGGAAAGTCAGCGACGTCGATCTGTTCGAAATCAACGAGGCCTTTGCAGTTGTGCCGATGGCAGCGGCGCGCGATCTTGGAATTCCGCGTGATAAACTTAATATCAACGGCGGCGCCTGTGCTCTGGGACATCCGATCGGCGCAACCGGCGCACGATTGATCGTCACGTTGCTGCATGCAATGGAAAAGAACAACGTCCCGCGCGGTATCGCATCGCTCTGCATCGGTGGCGGCGAAGCAACCGCCATTGCCGTAGAGCGCAAGGTGAACTAACGCGCTCAACTAACTACGCTTAACAAGTGGTGGGGAACCATACGCTCTGAAGTGGCTTATCAAAAGTCCATTCGTAGGGATGGTCTATGGCTCGCAAATATTCCAAAGGTGCAGGAAAGAAGGTTGCCCGCGCGATGCGCAAGCGCAAGGCCGGAACGCTTAAAAGCGGAAAATCCGGCAAAAAGGTATCCAGCCGAAAGCAAGCAATCGCCATCGGCCTTTCCGAAGCCCGCAAGGAAGGAAAGAAAGTCCCTCCAAAAAAATCGACTGGCAAAGCCTCTGGCAAGAAATCCACCAAGCGAAGTTCGCGAAGCCGGACATCGAAGCGTTAACTGCAAGACTACCTTACGTTCAAGGCTGCCTTACGCTTACGGCATCAGACGTATGGCATCATTGAAAAAGTCCGGACCGCCGAAATTTCCGGACTTCAACGCCATGACCATGCCGCTGCCTTCCGTGCCGACCGCGTGCAGCACCGGGACACCTGGGGCAATCTCCGGCCCGACAACAAAAGCGGGCACGCCGAGACGATCAACCACAGCCCCTGACGTTTCGCCCCCGGCGATGATTAACCTGCGTACGCCGGATTTCACCAATGTCTCACCCATCAATGCCATGGCCTGTTCGATGGCGCGCCCGGCTTCATCCCGTCCATACCGTGCCTGTAAAGCGGACACCTGATCTGGCGTAGAGCTGCTTGCAATCAAAATCGGACCCGAACCTTTGCCAAGATGTGACCGCGCCCACTCCAACGCGCGATGTGCTTCCTCATTGCCTGCGACAAGTTTTTCAGGGTCAAGCCGCAGGACTGGCATGGTTTTCTCCGCCTGCACAATCTGCGCAAGTGTCGCCTGCGAACAGCTTCCCGCGAGGCATGCGGCCGGTCCACCGACAATCTGCCTTTGACTGGAAGACGATGCACGAGGAACCTTGCCGGAATTAATAAGTGCATGAGCAAGACCCAATCCGATGCCAGATGCACCAACCGACAGACGGTTAACCAGTGCCACATTGCCAAGGGTTTCGAGATCGCGCTCAAACACCACATCAACGATTGCAGCGCCGAACCCCAAATCTGAGAGTTGTTTTACGTGCTTCCGAACAGCGTCAGCTCCCTGTGCCACAACTGCGAGATCGATAAGACCAACCTTGTTACGACTCTGACGCGCGAGAACCCGCACCAGATTTGAATCCCGCATTGGATTGAGCGGATGGTCTTTCAATGGACTTTCATGCAACGGCACTACACCGACAAACAGATTGCCTTGATAGACTGTCCGGCCTGTTTCTGGAAACGCTGGCGTGACCAGCACCATGGCCTCCCCGCAATCTTGTCGAAGCGCATCCAAAACAGGGCCAATGTTACCGGCATCGGTTGAATTGAAGGTCGAGCATATTTTGAAAAGTACATGGGAAGCACCGCGTGATCGAAGCCATTTATCAGCGGTGCGGGAAAGAGATACTGCCGCCGAAGCCTCGATCGATCTGCTTTTCAACGAAACGACGACTGCATCTATCTCTGGTAACAACAAATCATCGGATGGCACGCCAATGGTCTGAACGGTGCGCAGTCCAGCACGTGTCAGTGTATTCGCAAGATCGGACGCACCGGTATAATCGTCGGCGATGCAACCAAGCGCCAATGTCACGGATGCACTCCCGGCTTTTTCCTGACCGCATATGGCGCGAACCAATCAAGGCCTGCGAGCGTCTCGGCACGCGGTCGGTATTCACACCCAACGAAACCTTGATAGCCCAAACGATCCAGCTCATCGAACAGAAATGGATAATTGAGCTCTTCTTTGGCGGGCTCATTTCGCGACGGCACACTCGCGATCTGAACATGTCCGATGATTGGCATCATGTCGCGCAGTGCCATGGTGACGTCGCCGTGAATGATCTGACGGTGATAAACATCAAACTGTAATTTGAGGTTCGGCAACTTCATCTCAAGAATCAAATCTCTCGCAAAATCAAAATCATTGAGGAAATATCCCGGCATATCACGTCCGTTGATCGGCTCGATCAACACATCGATTTTCTCTTTCGCAAGCTCAGTTGCGGTCCATTCAACCGCGCGTCGGAATGCATCGACAGCTTTTGGGTCACGTCGATCTGCCATCCCTGCCATCAGATGTAGCCGCTTCACGTTTGTCTCAATTACATAAGGCAATACTGAACGGACACTTTTCTGGAGTTCGCTGAAACGTTCAGGAAAAGAAGCGAATCCACGCTCACCTGCATTCCAGTCTCCGGGCGGTAAATTGAAGAGCGCCTGTGTCAATCCGTTACGATGCAAGCGCTGCGCAATGGCTTCCGGCGGATGCTCGTAAGGAAACAAAAATTCCACTGCTGCGAAACCTGCATCCGCCGCTGCGTCGAAGCGATCGAGAAACGACCATTCGTTGAACATCATGGTCAGATTGGCAGCGAAACGGGGCATCGAGAATTCCAGGATTTTGGACGCAGGATATCAGACCGGCTCACCCGGCAATTTGGTTCCGGTGACACGTGCATACATCCGTGCCACCGAGGCATCGTCATCACGGCCCATACCTGCTGCCGAGGTCATCAGGAACATTTGAAGCGCTGCTGCCGCCACTGGCACTGGAAACTTCGTATTGCGTGCCATGTCCTGAATGATGCCGAGATCTTTTACGAAGATATCAACAGCACTGCGCGGTGTGTAATCGCCATCAAGAACATGAGGCATACGATTTTCAAACATCCAGGAATTTCCAGCCGAAGCAGTGATCACCTCGTATACCTTGCGAATATCCAAACCTTGTTTGGCCGCGAAAGCCATAGCCTCGCTGGCAGCGGCGATATGAACACCTGCAAGCAGCTGATTGATCATTTTAAATGCCGCGCCCAGCCCTGGCGCCTCGCCAAGTTCATAAAGTTTTGCCGACATGGCATCGAGAGCAGGCTTTGCTTTTGCAAAAGCAGCTTTGCTACCTGAGGCCAGTATGGTCAATTCTCCCTGCGCCGCGCGCTGTGCACCGCCGCTGATTGGTGCGTCGAGATAGTGCCGCCCCGTCGCCTCCAACTGTGTTGCAAGCCGCCGCGCGATATCCGGATCCATCGTCGCCGATGAAATGAACACCGCGCCCTTTGGCAAAGTCTCAGTGACGCCCTGCGCACCAAACAGGATCGTTTCCGTTTGTGCAGCGTTGACCACAACACTGACGACGGCATCAGCATCCTTGGCAGCTTCCGCAGGCGTTTTTGCAGCACGTCCCTGTTGGGTGGCGAACCGGGACACCGCATCTGCAGATGCATCGCAACCTGCCACATCGAACCCGGCGCGCTTCAACGACAGCGCCATTCCCAATCCCATCGATCCGAGGCCCACCACGCCGATGCGCCCCTTTGTTGACGATAAAGCGGTCTGAGCCTTGCCGGACATGCGTTTCCTCGATTTATTGCTGCTTCGAACATTTGGAGTCGCACAATTAGTTGCTTGGTAGCATGGCTTGGGCACAGCCCAAAATGACGTTTGAGCATGGCGCCAAAGCATGGGAGAAGTAGCCCGAAAGGCTGGTACATGACAGAAACAGGGCTTCGTGAACAAATTTGCCGGTTCGGGCGTTCGTTATTCGAGCGCGGGCTAACACCAGGATCGTCTGGCAATATCAGCGTGCGACTTGATGATGGCGGGTGGTTGGTGACGCCAACAAATGCCTCGCTTGGTTTTCTCGATCCGGCACGTCTCTCGCGCCTGGACGCGACAGGGCGCCTCATTTCGGGTGATGCTCCCACCAAGGAAATTCCGCTTCACACAGCAATGTATGAAACGCGCAAATCGGCACACGCCATTGTGCATTTGCACTGCACACATTGCGTAGCCTTGTCGATGTTGCCAGAAATCGATGCCCGTGAGCCGCTACCACCTATGACGCCCTATTATGTGATGCGGTGCGGTGCGACGGCGCTTCTGCCCTATTTCCGGCCAGGCGATCCAACTGTTGCTGATGCCATTCGCGGGCTCGCCGGAAAATATTCGTGTGTGCTGCTGGCCAACCACGGGCCTGTTGTCGCGGCAGAGACATTGGAAGCCGCCGTGTTTGCGGCAGAAGAACTTGAAGAGACCGCGAAACTTTATCTTATGCTACGCGGAGCAAACCCGCGCGTCCTGACACCTGCCCAAGTTGCCGATCTCGTCTCGACCTTCAAGCTTGCGATGCCCGGAATGGACCCATGAGCATCACGATCTACCACAATCCCGATTGCGGCACGTCACGCAATACATTGGCGATGATCCGGCAGAGAGGCGAAGAGCCAGTTGTCATCGAATACCTGAAAACACCGCCGAACCGGGAAAGGCTGGCGCAACTTATCAAGGCCATGAATATTCCGGTACGCGCTCTGCTGCGCGAAAAAGGAACACCCTATGCGGAGCTTGGTCTTGGTGATGCCAAATGGACGGATGATGAGCTTATCGAGTTCATGATCCAGAATCCCATTCTCATCGAGCGTCCGATTGTAGAAACCCCAAAGGGGACGCGTCTTTGCCGCCCCTCCGAGCTGGTGCTTGATCTTCTCACAAACCCTATGACTTCATTCGTGAAGGAAGACGGCACTCGCGTGGACATCAAATCACCCTGACGCAACCGTCAGACGGCAATCCTGTCTGCCTTTTCGATCAGGAACACGATGCGAACTTCGGAGCGCTCAGCGATTTCAACCTTGTCGCCTGTCTCCCGAATGAGATTAGGAATATCGATCACGGCCAGTGGATCGGTACAATGTACTTCCAGCCGGTCGCCGGGCATCAACGCCTTCAATGCTTTTCGCGTTTTAAGTACCGGCAAGGGACACTTTAGCCCGGTCAAATCAAGTTTGGTCATGGCATGCCCCCTCAATGACGAAGTACGCTCGCATCGTCAACCGCCATCAGATTATGACCGGATAAGCCAGAAAGCCCACTGTCTGGCCGGGCATGACTGTCGCGACCTCTTCACGCAGTTCCACAAGGCCATCTGTGTCAGTCAGCGATGATAAAAGACCCGCACCCTCGCGTGGAAATTTGACGACCTCCAGTACGCCATCATCGCCCTTGCGCAGATGAACCCGCACGTATTCCCTGCGCCCTGTCTTCTTCTTGTAAGCAAAAGCTGCACGCACCGGCGTTGGCACAAATTCCGACTGCGAAGTCCCAGATAACGCCAAAACAGCTGGCCGCACCACATAGGTAAACGTAATAAAGCTCGCGACCGGATTGCCCGGCAGCCCGATGAAAGGTGTGCCTTCAACGATCCCCATAGCGACAGGACGTCCGGGCTTGATGGCGATACGCCAGAAGACAATTGAACCAGCACTCTCTACACTCGCTTTGACATGATCTTCCTCGCCGGTGGAAACGCCACCGGATGTGAGAATAAGATCATGCTTGCTGGCAGATTCCTTGAGTGCTGCGGCGAGAGACAAACGATCATCACGCAGAATTCCAAGATCACTCACTTCGCAACCGAGCCTCTTGAGCATGGCTATCAACATGAAACGATTGGAGTCGAAAAGCTGCTGCGCGGCACGCGAACTGCCGGGTGATACGACTTCGTTGCCAGTTGAAAACACGGCAACACGAACGCGCCGCCGTACCGCGATCTTGGTCAGCCCGAAAGCCGCGATGAGCGCGACATCCTGTGGCCGTAAGCACCTACCCTCCGGCAATGCCGTATGGTTTGCAGGAACATCTTCTCCTGCTGGCCGAACATTGGCGCCAGCTTTCAATCCCGGCGGAAGGACAACCCGGCCCGCGTCGTCGATCCGGACATCCTCTTGCATAAAAACGGTATCGGCTCCCCCGGGCATTGGCGCGCCAGTGAAGATACGAACCGCCTCACCCGGCGCTATGGATTGCGGAGCCGCAGCTCCTGCCTGAACGCGCCCAGCAACCGGGAAAGCTGCTTCAGAGCCATTCGGAAGGTCAGCACTTGATATCGCATAGCCATCGACGGCTGAATTTGTAAAAGGGGGCAGCGGCAACGGCGCCGAAATGGCAGCAGCCAAAACACGACCATCAGCATTGAACAGATCGACGTGTTCAATGCCTTCAACAGACTCAAGACGAGTGGCGATCATTGCGACAGCTTCATCGACCGACATCATCGGTCCACCAAATGCAAAGCAGTCATCCGAAAGCTGGGCCATGTGGTCAGGTCTCAGCAGATTCATGCGCCATGAGGTCTGCAAGACTCATGGCCGACGCGCGAAGCATGGCTGCTATCGCGGGAATATCGTCGAGATGCGCAGACGGCAACGGCGCGTCAATTGTCGTATCCGTGGCGATGCCAACAATGGCAGGATCGCCGGGAAACAAAAAGGGCTTTCCGTTAGCCGCGCGGTGAACCTCGATTTTGTGATGGGTATCAGCCTTGTAACCTTCAACAATCACAAGATCGACGGGTGACATTTTCACGAGCAACTCTCGTAATGTTGGCTCACGCTCGCCACGGAGCTCATGCATCACCGCCCAGCGCCGCGAGGACGAAATCAAAACCTCGGTCGCACCAGCCTGTCGGTGAGTCCATGAATCCTTGCCTGGAGTATCCAGGTCAAACTTGTGATGAGCCCGTTTGATGGTCGAAACCTGTAATCCCTCGGCAAGGAAGTGAGGAATAAGCTTCGCTAGCAAGGTCGTCTTGCCAGACCCGCTCCATCCCGCAAGACCAATAACCTTCATCCAACTTGATCCTTCGATTTTTAACGAACCCAGACAGAACCAGACTTTCCCTTAACATATCAAATAGGCACGGCGAGCGAATTATTCGATGGACCCTGAGGCCTAGTCGTTGCGACGCGGAATATCGAGTGAATGAATTTTCTTAAAGCTCTTTAATTCAAAGCACTCTATGTTATCTCAAACAGACCATGACCCAATCGACTACAAAAATGACAGCACACAAAGCTTTCCCCCGTGTAATGCCAAATCCGGCAGACCCACGATTGACAGAGCGTGTCGCCGGCATCGACCAGACTGGGGCGCCAATTGAAATAAACGTGCCGGTCGAGCGTTCATTGACGCTCTATCTGAATTCCCAGGAGATCGTCACCATGATGACGATCAACGATTATCCTGAGTATCTGGCACTCGGCTATCTGCTCAATCAAAATATGCTCAAGCTTGGCGACGTTGTGACTGAGGTAAAATATGACGACGACCTGCAGGTCGTTGTTGTTTATACCGAGCACGGCACCAATTTTGAGGAAAAGCTCAAAAAGAAAACGCTCACATCTGGCTGCGCTCAAGGCACTGCGTTCGGCGATTTGATGGAAGCCTTCGAGGGCGTTACTTTGCCAAAGGCCGAATTGCGCACATCGTGGTTGTACCAGATGACTCACGCCATTAACACGGCACCTTCGATTTATCTCGAAGCCGGCGCCATCCATGGATGCGTATTGTGCAAGGCAGGCGAGCCCATTTGTTATATGGAAGATGTCGGCCGACATAATGCCGTCGATAAAATTGCAGGCTGGGCTTACCGGCACGATGTCGATGTCGCGGATAAAATTCTCTACACGACGGGTCGTCTCACATCGGAAATGGTGATCAAGACAGTGCGCATGGGTATTCCAATTCTTGTGTCGCGTTCGGGATTCACTGCGTGGGGGGTCGAGCTGGCACGCCAGGTTGGTCTGACTTTAATCGGACGTGCACGTGGCAAAAGATTTGTTGCCTTGTCAGGGCAAGATCGCATTATCTTCGATCAAAATCTCGCCTTTGTTGAAGAAGATTTTGCGCGCAGTAAACGCAAGGGCAGCGGCGATGACTGACGACCGTCCGTCTACCGTGTGTGTTCTTCTGGCTGGAGGTCTCGCGCGCCGCATGGGCGGAGGCGACAAGTCCATGCGGACAATCGGTGGACGCACGATTTTGGAGCGTGTCATCGCTCGGCTCGCGCCACAATGTGACGGCCTGATTCTCAATGCCAATGGCGAGCCAGCACGCTTCTCACCCTTTGGCCTGCCCGTCGTCGCCGACACGGTCGAAGGGTTCGCCGGCCCCCTCGCCGGCATTCTCACCGCGCTCGACTGGACCGCTGCACACAGGCCGGATGCCGAGTGGGTGTTGAGTGCAGCGACCGATTGTCCGTTCCTTCCGCGCGATCTTGTGGCACAATTGCAGCGCGCACGAGTTGCGCAAGATGCACAACTTGCTGTGGCTGCCTCTGGCGATCAGGTTCATCCTGTCATCGGTTTATGGAATGTCGCGTTGCGCAACGAGCTTCGTCACGCGCTCATGGCGGAGGATATCCGCAAGATTGATCGCTGGACTACGCGTTACAAGCTCGCAACGGTCTCATGGCCAGCCGAGCCGCTCGATCCATTTTTCAATGCCAATACGATCGAGGATATTGCCGAAGCAGAGCGTCTGGCAGCACTCGACGATTAAAACTGATCCCGATCACACAGGACGAAAACCTGCCTGCTCTAATGCCTTGCGGCATTCCGGCGATCGAAGCGCGGAAAGAAACGCCTGAACAGAGGAACGTTCCTTTCGGGCGCTGACGAGCGCGAAGTCATAATGCTCTTCTGCAAACGGAATAAATCCGAGCCCCGCCACCTGCGCGACTGGGGCAATGGTCATACCCCAATCGGCACGATGCTGAGCGACAGCCGCTGCCACCGCATTGTGTGAGCGCGGCTGATTTCAGTAGCCATTCGGGCGCGCACCCTTGAGCAAGCTATCAATCAAAATACGTGTGCCTGCGCCCTGATTACGATTGACCATGAGACACGCGGGGTCATTCAACGCCGCACTTACAGCCTGCTCTGCACTCAACCCTGTAAATCGCATATCATCGGAGCGGAATACAATTCCCTGCATGCGCCGGTAGCCGGGGACAAGTTCAAGGTCCGGTGTCAGGAAAGTTTCGTTGTAAGTCCCAGTCTTTTCGTCAAGGAGATGGATCGGCGCAAGATCGCATTCGCCTCGCCGCGCCGCCGCCAGGCCCCCAAGACTACCAACCGAAATCGATCTGACTGAAAGTCCATTGTTCGCCAATGTGCCTGTCATGATATCGAGCCCAGTGCAGTGACTGCCAACAATCACCAAATCCGGCACGCGGACATGCGGCGTGAAGAGCGTCACCTGCGTCTCTGTTCCTGCAGGCATCTGGTCAGCCAGTGCATCGATCCGTAAGAAGCCATCGGCCTGAGCAAACGATGTAATCGCCCCTGAACCTTTGCCCGAAGGATAAGCGATCAGACCTTCATCCGCCTGCACCAAAGACACCATCATGAATTCCGTGCGGCCAAGCTCGGATGCGATACGTACTGGAACTTTCGCCGTTACCTGTGCATCGGTTCGCGATGGCAGACCGGCCATCCGCCGGAGCACCGGAACAATCATGTCATGAAACGTAAACATCGCCGAAGTGGGAAAGCCCGGTAAAATGACAACGGGCTTGCCGTCACAGACCGCAAGGCAAAGTGGTTTGCCGGGCTTGAGTGCAACACCATGAACGATGATTCCCGGCTGACCGAGACGCGCGACAATGCGGTGCGAAACATCGCCTTCGCCCTTCGATGTGCCTCCGGAAAGAACCAGCATATCGTGGGTCCGCAATGCTTCGCGCATCGCTATCTCAAGCTTGGCTTCATCGTCAGGAAAGGCACCAAGAAAGTCAGCCTCACCACCGTTCTCGGAAATCGCCGCTGTGATAATGGCGCCGTTGGTGTCGTAGATCGCAGCGGGGCGCAACGGCTGGCCGGGTTGCACAAGTTCATCGCCAGTCGATATGACAGCAACACGTGGCTTGCGCACCACCGACACCTGCGCGATACCCAAAGCGCCAAGCATCCCGATCTCTCGCGAACCGATGATGGTTCCTGCATGCAGGACCGTTTCGCCACGCGCCATGTCGGAGCCCGCATAGGATACAAACTGTCCAGGCAATACCGCGCGTCTGACCTCTATTCCTGCGGTAACAGGTTGCGTGTACTCCACCATCACCACAGCATCAGCACCTCGCGGGATGGGGCCGCCGGTGGAAATGGCCGTTGCCGTACCTGACATCACCGGAAACTCCGGTGATGTGCCGCATGCAATCGTTTCCTTGTTCAAGACCAAGCGAACAGGCGATGCTTCACTGGCGGGAGTTAAATCCATCGAACGCACTGCAAATCCATCGACATTCGAACGATCAAACGGCGGCACATCGATGGGAGCAGTCACATCTCGCGCCAAGACATAACCGAGTGCGTCAGCGAGCGAACGATCTTCGCTGATGGATACGCGCGGAAACAGCGCCGCCTCAAAGCGCGCAAGCGCTTCCTCACGCGATAAAATGGTCAGGAACTGATCCTGATCCGCAGCATCATGGTTTGCTGATTGAGACGGCTTAGTCATATTCCAGGCACTCACTCGGGCTCCCGCAACGGGAATGCACCAACCGCGCTTCCCGCGGCGTAACCTTCGCTTCCGCCTGGCACGATCAGCCAAACATCGGCGCTTGCGATGTTATCCAGTGAGAGGTCACCGGTTGCAAGCGGCATCCAGCCAGCGCCGCTTGCCTTGAGGAGCGTAATTTCAGCAATGCCAACACCTGAGGCGATCTTCCGTTCAAGAGTGCGGATGGTTTCCAGCTGAGGCAAGCGACCGGAAAGCCGATCCAGCGCGGGCTGGATCAATGCCAGCCACACCGCCAACGCCTGATCCAGCCCACCGGGAACGGCAATTACCGGTATTGATCCTATCCTGCCGATGGCAGCAGTGCGGCCCGGTTGAAGCGCCAATCCATGTGCAAAGACCTCTCCATGCGCAGCAATCGCATCGACGGTCGCGTCCTTGCGACCAGTTCCAGTGCCACCCACCATCACCAACAGATCGCATGAGTTGATTTCCAAAGCACGGACAATGGCAGCTGCATCGCGTGTATCAGTTTTCCCAACCGTGACACGCGCGCCAGCGGCTTTTGCTGACGTCGCAATAAACTGCGCGGCTATCGTATTGCCGTCCGTGGCAGGCACATCGATAACATGCAGGCGTGGCCGGCGAATTGCGAGAGTTTCCAAACCCGCTGACTGTGCCACTGCTAAATCCAGCGTCCCGATTTTCCGCCCAGTGACAACGATGGCATGACCCGCAGCAATATCTTGCCCGGCACGGCGAACACCCTGCCCAGGCGCCGCTTCGGCCAGCATCTGGGAGATCGGCCCGCTCTGGTCAATAAGATCGGCATCGACCACACAATCGCATCCCTCTGGCATACGCTCGCCGGCCTCTACCCATATGGGCAACTGAACAAGCGGCAGCGGCGAATAGGAAGAAGCACCAACGAGCTCCCGCGCGGAGAGCGCCCAACCATCGGCTATGGCTATGTCGAAAAGCGGCAGACCTTGGCGCAAGACCGGCATCTCAGCCGCTATCCCACCAATAGCCTCAGCCAAAGGAACTTCGACAGGAAGGACGGGTTTGAGTTGATCGAGAAGCAGCGCGATGGCCTTATCCAAAGGCGTGAGCGCAACGGCCAAGCGTTGTGTCTTCATCGTCTTTGACGCTGAATCAGGTCGCACCAATTTAGCAACCTAAACAACCCATCCACGCCTTCAAATTGTTCGATCAACTCGCCTTACCTTCAGCATTAGGAAAAAATAATTGCTTCCCATTGATTTGATAGGCCGCAATAGCAGCTTGTCCTTCGGCTGACAAAAGCCAACTAATAAAGCTCTGACCAAGCTCAGCCTTGACTGTGGGGTGCTTCTCGCGATTGACCAGAGTAACACCGTATTGATTGAACAAACGCTTGTCACCCTCAACAACTATGCCGAGATCGCCTGGATTCTTAAACGAAAGCCATGTCCCGCGATCAGAGATAACATATGCATTCATCGCCCCGGCAATATTGAGCGCTGCACCCATTCCCTGCCCAATTTCCCGGTACCAAGGTCCTTTAACGGCGTCGATATCAATACCTGCTTGTTTCCATAGATTAAGCTCGGCAACATGGGTTCCGGATTTATCTCCCCGGGAAACGAATGGCAAAGTCTTTTGTTGAATTGCCTTGAGCGCAGCGACGACATCTTTCGATCCACTAACACCTGCAGGATCGTTCTTGGGACCGATCAGAACGAAATCGTTGTACATAAGATCGAAGCGCTTCACTCCATGTCCTTCGGCAACAAATTTCTCCTCCTGAGCTTTTGCGTGAACCAGCACAACGTCGGCGTCACCGCGCCGAGCGGTATCAAGCGCCTGCCCCGTACCTTGCGCAACCACCTTCACATCTATTCCGGTCTTCACCTTGAAGATCGGCACAAGATAATTGAATAAACCGGAGTCCTGCGTGGATGTTGTCGATGCCACTACAATGGATTTCTCCTGTGCATGCGCCGGCACGCTGACCGTAATGGCGCAGAAAAAAGTGAGCGCGAAAAAAAGAAAACGTTTTTTCATGAGCGTGTTCCATTTTAGCGATGTCAGATAACAAGATCGCCGCGAACGAAGGCTGCGGCCTCTGGTGTCGATGGCCTGTTCAGGAATTGCTCGGCTGTCGCTTGCTCACAGATCGAGCCGCGGACGAGAAATATAACATCGCCGGCCAGCCTTCGGACCTGGCCCAGATCATGTGAGGCCATAACAATCTTGATACCGGATTGTGCAGCCATGCGAACAATATCTTCGATGCTTCGCGTTGCAGCCGGATCGAGGCTGGCCGTTGGTTCATCTAGGAAAAGAAGCTCTGGATCTCGCGCCAGTGCGCGAGCAATTGCAAGCCGCTGCTGCTCACCACCCGACAAACGACGGGCCGGACGCGTTTCCAACCCTAAAAGCCCTACCCGTTCAAGTAACTCAGGGATACGAGCGTGAATCTTCCGCCGGGGATAATTAGCCTTTTCAAGACTGTAGATGACATTCGCTGCGACACTCCGTCGCAACATCACAGGCCGCTGAAAGACAAAAGCGCGGCGCACGGGCCTCATCTTGGTTTGCCCATCCCAGGTGATATGCCCGTCGGTCTGCGTAGTGAGCCCCATGCAGAGCCTGAGCAATGTGCTCTTACCTGATCCATTGGGGCCAACAATGAACGTTGGAGCGCCTGAATTGATCGTCACGCTAAGGCGATTGAGAATTGTCACCTCACCTGCGATCAGAGAAACACGATCAAGAACAAGCGGAAGATTGCTCATTGCCTCTTTCATCAACCTGCCTGCCGTTCGGCCCATATACGCACGCCCCAAGCCGCTGCGTTGATGGCCAGAACAAGAGCAAGCAAAACGATACCCAGTCCCAATGCCAGAGGCAGATTACCCTTCGAAGTTTCCAACGCAATCGCCGTCGTCATGGTTCTGGTGAAACCATCTATGTTACCGCCTACAATCATCACTGCTCCAACCTCAGCGGCGGCTCGTCCAAAGCCCGCAAGCAATGCGGTTAGAAGACTCATGCGAGCATCCCACAAAAGCGTTCTAACCCGGCCAAACGGCCTAACATCCATCGCGGTCAACTCATCGCGATATTCGCCCCAAAGATCTTCAATGGTTTGACGTGAAAGTGCGGCAATGATCGGCACGATCAAAATGGACTGAGCTACGATCATGGCCGTCGGCGTGAACAGGATGCCGAAGCTCCCAAGGGGCCCAGAACGGGACAAAAGCAAATAGACCGCGAGGCCGACGACAACTGGCGGCAATCCCATGAAGGCATTAAGAAGCACAATCAGCGAGGCGCGGCCTGGGAAGCGCGTTAATGCGAGCAAAGCACCGAGTGGCAGCCCAACAAATGCGGCAATCATCACCGCTGAGAGACTAACAATGATCGAGAGTTGAACAATCGCAAACAGAGCAGCGTCGCCACTGGCGATTAATTGCCAAGCATTGAGCCCATCTCGCATCCCAATCTCCGGCCTCTCCATTCCATACATCTCTCTAAGTCGAAACAAGAGAGAAGAATAAATCCAGGAAACGATGGCTCTGAATTCAGTGAATGAGTTTATCAGAAACAGCAAACTATAGATAAAGCTTCAAGCTGCTTTGGAAGTAATTTCAGGCCGCCTCGGAAAGACTAAATTCGACCCGGTTCCTTCCACCCCGCTTCGCGGTATACAGAGCTCTATCGGCTGTCTTGATCAAGCCATCAATGGTGCAACCCTCGTCCACGATCCCGCAGGCAACGCCCACGCTAATTGTCACGACTTTGACGCCATCGATTCTATTAAAATGTTGCATTTTTTTCGCGGAAACTGCTCTGCACACACGTTCGGCGATCAACTCCACTTGAGCCTGTTTTATATCGAAAAGCAGGACAGCAAATTCCTCACCACCGTAGCGCGCCGTGAGGTCATTCGTACCGCGCAATGCACCAGATATAGCCGCGGCAACCTCGCGAAGGCAGTCATCGCCAACAGGATGGCCATAATAGTCATTGTACTGCTTAAAATAATCAACATCTATAAAAAGAAGAGCGACTTCCTTTCCAGCATTTAGCGGATTCGCAAATATAGCCGCACTTTGCCGATCGAAATGGCGACGGTTTAGCAAACCGGTCAATGCATCCGTATTGGAGAGGGTCGTCAGAATCTCACGATCAGCTGCGAGTAATGACAGACGCAAAGCTTCCCTTGTCGATAGAAGATAATTCAAACGTACACTTCTCTCGGCCCTGTAGCTCGTGATCACACTGAAGACCGCCCCAAGCACAACCATGAATCCCGATGTCCAGAATAAATCGAAAGTTATTGTCGGATGTAAAAAAATCTCGAAAATAATTACTCCACAACAGGCTATAGAAAAGATGCAGGCATATTTGAAACGAAGGGGGAATGTCGTATTCGCGTAAATCATTGCGAGTATTGATGGCATAAAAGCAAAGGGCGAAAAGGGCGAGGATGAGATTGCCGGGATTGTGGCAAGCACAATGACCGCTACAGTCGCAGTAAAGGTGATAAGCATTTCCCGATGCCTGTAGGAAAGCTTTGCCCCAGCGAAAATAAAAAACAACAATAATTGAGCAGCACAGATTCGCATCACTAGACCGGTTATCCCCAAGTCAGGGACAAACACAGAATCTAAAACAGTAGTTGCAAGATAGAATCCTACGGAGAGCGATAATGTGAGCCGCAGCTCATACATTCGCGCGGCACGCGTATCCACCTCAAAATGTCGCTCAATATCCTCGGCAAATTTTAAAGTCGCGGCACGTCTATTCAAGCGCCAAGCCGCGTAGCGCTGAATTTCGCTCTCGATAAGGAGTGCGGTTGATGAATTACCACCCTCTACTGTCGAGGCGATCTGGGCGCCGCCGCTCACCATAGAAACCCTGTTCTGAACATAACGAGATGCAATACTTCTTCTCGTATCGTCCCACGGACATCTCTTAAGGCGGCTTTATTTTGGGCATGTTGGCTGTGAAAATATGCGGATAATTAAAAATTGCTAAATGAGGCACTTGTGCGAGGCACACATTATTTTGCAGCAATTTCAATATCTTGCAGGGACCCGCCACGCTCAAAGATTGAACTGGCGAAGCAATGCAGACTGATCGGACGTCCCGGTTAAATCTTGAAAAGAAATGTAATCAATTCGGAGTGCCCTATTTCCCATACAAACCGCACCGCCTCGCGATCACTAGCGAATCCCCGGTCTGTCACGATCGAGCCTCTTGGCAGCCAGGTCATCGAGATACGCCTGAAACCGCTGATCTGCGTTGAGGCCAAGATCGCGCAGAAACGCCCACGAATATATGCCAGTGCTGTGCATGTCGTCGAACCCGATCCGGATCGCATAATTGCCAACTGGATCGACTGACAAAATCTGGACATTGCGCTTGCCGCCTACGGTTTTCCGTTCAGCTTCGGAATGCCCTTGCACCTCGGCTGAGGGACTGGTCACACGCAGCAATTCAGCGGAAAGCTCAAACGTCGCACCGTCGTCGAATGCGATCCGAAGTGACCGCCGATCCTTTGCCAGCCGAATTTCAATGGGCCATGCCGTTGAAATATTGGATTCCCCCAAGTGATGACTCCATCTGCTTTTTCATGATCCTCACAACGCGACAGCACAAATATAACGAGCGCAAGGTAAATTTGCGTTTGCGATTACAAATCGTATGACGACTAGCGGCTGCCGCTGCGGAGTTGTGTGCGAAAAAACTCAAATGAGCGCCTCTTGCCATGGGCGCTACGCGTCCATAAATCTCTCAGACAAACATTCGGGGAGAAACCACCGTGAAAGTCTTTATTGTAGCTTTGTGCTTTGCTGCAATTGCGGCAGTGGGCGTATCGTTTGTACTTAATACGATCCAGCAACCCGGCTATGTCGCATTCACGACAAGCGGTGCCAGGGTTGGCGATCCCGGTCACAATCTTGTCGGCCCAGGCTAATTGCACCAATAGCTGCGTTGCACACCAGCTAAGCTGCCTTGGCTTCAGGCCTGCAAAGAAAATCTGGGCGTGCAGCACGTAATCTTGTTACCTAACCGGATTTGAGTGATTATATACAAAAGGACTATCCAGTTTCTTGGATAGTCCTTTGTATTTAATGTAGCGCATTATTCGGCAGGCATAGTCCGCGGTGTCGTGCCTTGTGGTGCGTGGCCTTTGGCTTGCTCCTCCTCGACCCAGAGCGAGTGATGCTCTTTGGCCCAGTTGAGGTCCACCTCTCCTGTTCCCATCGCATCGAACGCACCCTCCATTCCGATGGAGCCGATATAGATGTGAGCCAATATGCCAGCGATAAAGAGCATGGCAATGATGGCATGCACAACCGTCCAGAACTGGATTGTTGTCACGTCCGCGACTGAATATGGGAATAACATGAACCATCCTGAAACCGACATCAGCGCACCGCCGATGATAACCATCCAGAAGATGCCCTTCTGGCCGGCATTGAAGCGCTTGGCCGAAGGATGGGACCCTTTGGTCAAAATGCCGCCGCCCTGCTTCAGCCATTGCCAATCAATCGCTTGCGGAATGTTGTCCTTGATCCAGATCAGAAACATGATCACAAGACCAAGCATGAATGGGAATGCGAGATAATTGTGTGCGAGCTTGCCCCAAGCCGACAGCGTAGAGAAGGTCTCGGGACCAAACAACGGCAAGATGAGTGTACGACCGAAACTGATGTTCAGACCTGACAACGCAAGGATGATGAAGCAGCTAGCCGTCAGCCAATGCGTAAAACGCTCGAAATTTGCAAAGCGCAAGATTTTAATTCCAGAGAAGCCACCTTCGACACGTACCCTGCCGCGTATCATCAAGAACACTGCAAGAAGTGCCAGCATTCCAAGAATGGCCACACCGCCAATGATCGGAAGCTTGTGACGTTGAAAATCACGCCACTCTCGCCCTGCAGGTTGAATTAGACTTGAAGCCATCTGATCGGGGATCGTGATCCGCCCTGTGATTTTGTCACCCTCTTTTAGCGCATTCAGGAGTTTCTCTTCCTGCACCGCTTCAGCCGTAGGCTTGAAGGATGTCTGCGCGGCCACAGGATGCGTAATCACGAACAGCAACGCAAAAGCGGCGCAAAGCGCCCTTGGGAATGAAAGCGAACTCGGCATAGCGCGAACCTTCCAGTTTCCGGGTACGAGAACTCCACCGCAACTAGCACGGTGGCAGGATTTGCATCAGCTCGTCGGTGAATCGCTATAGGCCGTCTTCCAGCCCCACATGCCGGAACCATAGCCACGCTTTATCACACGCTCCTTGTAGATTTCAGCAATGATGGCACCGTCACCTGCGAGCAACGACTTTGTTGAGCACATCTCGGCGCAAAGCGGCAATTTGCCCTCAGCGAGCCGGTTGGTACCATACTTTGCATATTCCGCCGGTGTGGAATCTGCTTCCGGTCCACCCGCGCAATAGGTGCACTTGTCCATCTTACCTCGCGATCCGAAGTTTCCAACTTTTGGATATTGAGGTGCGCCGAACGGACAGGCGTAGAAGCAGTAACCACATCCAATGCAAAGATCTTTCGAGTGCAAGACCACGCCATCTGCCGTCGTGTAGAAACAAGATACCGGACAGACAGCAGCGCATGGCGCATCCGTGCAATGCATGCAGGCCATGGACACAGATCGTTCACCAGGTTTGCCATCATTGATCGTAACAACCCTGCGGCGATTGATGCCCCAAGGAACCTCATGTTCGTTCTTGCAGGCCGTTACGCAGGCATTGCATTCAATGCAACGGTCGGCATCACAAAGAAATTTGATGCGAGCCATTGTTCATTCTCCCCTCACGCCGTTTGAATTTGACACAGGGTAACCTTACCCTCGTGCATACCTGTGACTGGATCGTAGCCGTAGGACGTAATCGTGTTGGCGCTTTCGCCAAGTACAATCGGATCGTTGCCTTTCGGATATTTGTCGCGCTGGTCGACACCCTGGAACCAGCCACTGAAATGGAATGGCATGAACGCTACACCCTTGCCGACCCGGTCGGTGACAAGCGCCTTGACGCGAGCCTTCGACCCATTCTCCGGACCAAATACCCAAACCCATCCGCCATCCTTGATGCCACGTTCGGCGGCATCCGAAGTGTTGACCTCGACGAACATGTCTTGCTGTAGCTCGGCCAGCCAGCGGTTTGATCGCGTCTCTTCTCCGCCGCCTTCGTATTCCACGAGACGTCCGGAAGTGAGGATGATCGGGAATTGCTTGGCAAGTCCCCTATCCACCGCAGACTTCTGAACCGAAAAACCGATATTCGGCATGCGGAACTGGCGTCCATCCGGACGCGTCGGATATTTGGCGACCAGTTCGGGACGCGGCGTGTATATCGGCTCGCGATGAACAGGTACTGGATCAGGAAGATTCCAGGCAACTGCTCTCGCCTTGGCATTGCCGTAGGCCATCACGCCATGATCAAGGGTGACGCGGATGATACCGCCGGACAAATCGACCGCCCAGCCCACGCCATCTGGATTGTTGCCGCCTATCTTGTTGATCGTGGCCAACTCAGCTTCAGTGAGATCTTTGTCCCAGCCAAGCTTCTTCAACACACCGTAAGTGAACTCCGGATATCCGTCGGTCAGCTCCGAGCCCTTGCTGTAGGAGCCTTCGGCCAAAAGATTGACATTCTTCACCGAACCATCTGGCTGTTTTTCTTCGTATACAACACCGAAGCGGGCGCGGAACGTGCCACCGCCATCCTTCACATGAAGGTTAGTGTTGTAGAGCGTATGCGTACCGGGATGCCTGATTTGGGGCGTGCCCCAGCATGGCCATGGAAGACCATAATAATCACCGCCAATTTCAGGCTCATCCGCCTTAGCGCGCAAGGTTACTAGATCGAACTTACCTTGGTTTCTCATGTGTGCCTGGAGTTGTTCTGGCGACTGACCAGAATAGCCCGTGGAGAAACCTCCTCTATTAATTTCACGGAGCAGATCTTCAGATGATGGCTGATTGTTTTCCACTTTGATGTTCTTGAACATCTGATCGGCGAAACCAAGTTTCTTCGAAAGCAGATAGATGATCTCGTAATCATCTTTCGACTCGAAAATCGGCTTGACAATTTGCTCACCCCATTGGAGCGAACGGTTCGACGCCGTGCGCGAGCCTGACGTCTCGAACTGGGTGCAGGCCGGCAGAAGATACGTGCCATTCTTGCGCTCGGAGATAACAGCGAACGTTGTCGGATGCGGATCGGCGACCACCAGCATTTCAAGTTTTTCGAGCCCTTTTACCATCTCCGTCATACGCGGGATGGTGTTGCCGCCGTGTCCCATGACGATCGCGGCCTTCACGGTGTCTCGCTGATCGACATCGTCGGGATTGGCGAGCGTTGCATCGAACCAGCGGGTCCATGGGATGCCGGGCAACTCCATGTTCTGCTTGCGGGTGCGGGCCGGACGCCCGGCCTTCGCCGGCACTTCATCGAAACGAGACTGGAAGTAATCGTAATCGACTTCCCAAACTCGAGCCCAGTGCTTCCAGGCGCTTTCGGTCAGGCCGTAGTAGAGCGGTAGGGTCACGATATCGAGACCGATATCGGTCGCGCCCTGCACGTTGCAGTGGCCGCGGAAGATGTTGGCGCCTGTACCGTATGCCCCAACATTGCCGGTTGCTAGCACTAGAGTGCAGTAAGCGCGAACGTTCGCCGTGCCTACCGTGTGCTGTGTTCCGCCCATGCACCAGATGAAAGTGGATGGCCTCTGCTTGGCGAATGTCTCCGCGACCTTCTTCACCTGCTCGCCAGGAATGCCCGTGACCCGCTCGACCTCATCCGGCGTCCACTTGGCGACTTCGGCGCGGATCTGATCCATGCCGTAAACGCGCTGAGCAATGAACTCCTTGTCTTCCCAACCATTTGCGAAGATGTGGTGCAGCATGCCCCAGATCACCGCGATGTCGGTGCCGCTACGGAATCGCACATATTCGGTGGCGTGCGCGGCTGTGCGCGTAAAGCGCGGATCGAGAACGAAGACGTTGGCGCGATTAATTTCCTTGCCCGATAGGATGTGCTGGAGCGAAACCGGATGCGCTTCGGCGGCATTCGATCCCATGAAGACGATAGTTTTCGAATTGCGAATATCGTTGTAGGAATTCGTCATCGCGCCATAGCCCCAGGTATTTGCAACACCTGCGACCGTGGTTGAGTGACAGATACGCGCCTGGTGGTCGATCGAATTGGTGCCCCAGAACGCCGCGAACTTGCGAAGCAGATAACCGCCTTCATTCGAGAACTTCGCCGAACCTAGCAGGTAGACCGAGTCCGCACCTGACTTGGCGCGAATCTCAAGCATCTTGTCGCCGATCTCATTGATGGCCTGGTCCCAGGACAGGCGCTGCCACTCACCGTTGACCAGCTTCATCGGATATTTCAGACGGCGATCGCCATGCACCAATTCACGCACCGACGCGCCCTTAGCACAGTGCGAACCTCGGTTGAGAGGACTGTCCCACGCCGGTTCCTGACCGACCCAAACGCCGTTCTGAACTTCGGCGATGACAGTGCAGCCGACGGAACAATGCGTGCAGATATTCTTTCTGATTTCAGTCGGTGCACCGACGATTTTTGGACCGGCTTGCGCTTTGCGCACTGATCCCAGAGGCAGAAATCCTATCGCAGCGGTACCACCAGCGATCAGACCAGACCTGCGCAAGAATGTGCGGCGATCCAGAATACCTGACGCGAGACCGGCAGCGATACCCTGCAAACGCGCCCGGCCTGCGGATCCATTTTTTCGCTTCACCAACATGTGCGTGTTTCCATCAATAACGGTTGACGCGATAGAAATTTTTGACGTGCTCGGTTTCTTTGTAGCGAGCCTTGGTGCGCTCAGAATCCGACTCTGCCGCCGCTTCGGCCTCATCAGTGAGAGGAACAACCGCCGCGGCCATCGCCACCGACCCACCCATCATGAAGAAACGACGCCGGTCGACTCCTTCGCGGGCAAGCGCCTTTTTGTCAGATGGTTCGCTCATTGCGATCTCCTTCCCGTCAAAGCTTGTTGCCTTCAACGTCAATCGGACAATGTAAAGGCCTCTGATTCCAATTCCATAAAGACGCGGCCAACGCGTCCAACAGTTTTGTAGAAGACTGCCGATTTTGATATCTCAAGGTCAGCGAACACTCGCGCAGCCCACGGCTTGAGATGCCTTTCAAAAAATTTTTCCTGATCCGCGAGACTGGTTCCAAAATCGCCACGCGCCAATCCGGCCATGACTTCGCAAAGAATCGCGATGTGATCCTCCGGCTCGCGTGAAGAATCCGCGCGCTCGATTCCGAGCAAATCTAGATCATCACGGACACGCGCCAGTGGGCGCTCATGCAGGAAGCCCGTCATATAGTACGAGGCATACGGCAACAGTTCGCCGCGCCCAAGACCGATGAAGAGATTGAAAAATTCCTTGCTGATAGCCTGCTCGCCAACATCCATTGCAGCTGTGGCCATTTCGATGTGCGCCATCCCAAGATCGGACGCATCACCTTTCATCTTTGAAATTCGTAAAAGCGTATCCGCATCGGGCGCTCTACCCATCACCCATGAGAGCAATCCGTATTCGGCAGCGCGCTGTTGATCAATCTCGTCAATTTCGGATTGGGCTTGCGAATGCACGTGGGCATCACCCTCATAAGATTCATAAAGATCGGGACGGAGGATGAATTGGGGCACGCGCGTCAATGCTTCGACGGCAAGAACTTTTTCTGCTGGAATTCGTGACCAATTCGAAACTGATGGCCGCGCTATTCCGATTGCCCGCGCCAAAGGCGCGACGCCGCCAGCCGCCTTGATTGCCTGTTCGAGACCGCCATCACGCATTCGGTGACCACGCCTCCCCAAGAAATGGGACTATTCGTTAGGCATCTGCAAATCTAGAACTGTTCTAGTTCCTAATTTGTACCATAGGTTTTGCCTATGTCTAAAAAAATTTTGTCTATTAGCGAGGCTTTGCTGTGCCGTGCCGCCGCACATCGTGATGCGATGCAATAATCCTTTCTGCTGACGTCTGAGCTACCCCTACCTGATCTTCCTGCGTTTTTTCTATTTGCACTTGCGATGCCGGAATTGGTGCTTCCGATAGTTTGACTGCAGAAGAAGCTGGTTCAGGATTTTGCATTGCGCCATAGCTGGCTTCTTCATCTACACCGCGAATCTTTTCTTCTTGCAGCTCTTGTTGCGCCGACGGAACTTTTCCGTTCACGCCACCGATAATCTGCGAAACTAATTGTGCGATATCCGTACCCGCCGCGAGTTCACTGGTGCCAGGAACACCTCCTGGCACGTTCCAGTCGTAGGCGTAATCAAGAGCGGGATTGACATAATTACGGATCGCAGGATCAAGCGCCCATGATTTTCGCAGCGCGGCATTCCGAATACTTTCTGGAACTCCCTTGCGAAGAAACAAAGTCATGTCTGTTGTGGCCGTTACATCCTCAAGCTTTGGCAAATCTGAAAATTCAACAAGCGATTTAACCTCGTTTTCAACAATCGGTGGAGGCGCATGGTCCTCTGCGGTCGGCTCCATCGAATCCGATTGATTGGATTCGCGCTTGCGTTGCGACCATCGCGCGAGAAAATTTTTCTCTTCGTCATTCATTTGGCGTCTCCGATCCGCGATCGACGTGAGCACGATCGCGCTTGCGCTTATGAAAAACACGCTCGACATGGAACTCATCGACGAAAGCGGCAATCCATGCCGCGATGTTGGGCGGCATCGGCACGGTCCCGATCACATCAGCACCGCTTTCAAACATAGCTTCGCCTTCCGTAGGATCAGCAGTCACTTTGGTGAGTTCAAGTTCAGGGCCACCATCCTGCCGCCGCAACGCCACCCAGATACGCGGTTCGCCATCAGCAAGATTATCGCGATAATTCGCCGTCTCCGAGCTGAAAAGATCGATGAACGCAGAACCAGCGTAATACATTGTCGCGTCGTTCTCCCTTGATAATACACTCCATGGCGCAGTTGCAGGGACATCATCCAACACCATGACCGGCGACCACATGTGGTCAATCCACGGATTATCGACTGTGCGGCAACGCACAATCACTCCAAATTCACGGGATGACTGCGCCATATCTTGCCCTCACTCTTCATTCAGTCACGCCACTTGCACTCGACACCAGCGGCAGGCCCGCCACGAGATTCTGCGGCTTGAGGCGTACCACTTTGTCATCGTCCATAGCGAGAATGAGATAAATCGGCTTCTTGCCAACACGCTCATCGACGAGCCGTGAATCCTCGATGTTTAGCCGCATCAACATCACAATGCGCTCCGCCTCCTCGGGATTGAGCGCGGCGCCATTCCATAATGTATTGCCAATCCGCGTAGCCTCACTATCGAGGCCAATGAACCACCGCCAGTCATGTTCCTCGATCGATGGGACCGCCTCAACCGTCACGGCCACGCCCATGAGATGGGCGATCCAGCGTTCGATGACTCGACACAATCCCGCACGAGCCGTCGGGTTGCCACCGAGATTCATGGCCATCGCATGAGCATCCGACTGCGACCAATAGGTCCAGGCGTTGGCATCGTCCATGACATCCATCTCGCCAAAAGCTTGCGACTGAAGCATCGCAGTGAGCGGTGATGAATGCAGATCGTTTTGAGTTTGTTGTTGTGCTTCGACTATCTCTGCATCAGCGAGAAGCAGCGAACCTTCGTGGATGGCCGCTATCTGGCTGCGATAGAAGAGTTCGGCGGCGCGCAGCACATACGGATCATCACAACCTTCAAGCGCATTACGCAAAATCAGATGACACAACTGTGAAAGGAAAATTGGCGGAAGATCGCTGGCTCCCTTGCGGGCTAACGCCACATAGAGTGCCTCAAGCGATGGCGCCGCCAACAACCGATTACGGAAAGCCATCATAAAAGCCCAATTCTCCCGCGCATCCGGATCAGCCAGCGCCATGATCTCGGCCTCCGCAACAGGACGCAAAGGGTCGATCATTAAACTCGCGTGAAGGTCGCGTTCAGCTGCGCAGGCATCGTCCGGGGGCATTAATTCAGACCGCGCGAGATACGCCATGATGAGTTCGGGCGTCACAATGAGCCCTCCATGATCGGCGCGCCGTGTGAGGTGGTGGCCTGAAGCGACCCAGAATTCTCTCATTTGCTATCCGTATTCATCAGCCCGGAAAGATTGACCTTCTCGGTAGGTTCCTGCGCGTCCTCAATTTCATGAAATGTAAAGGCGCGAGCATACGCATGAAGTTGATCGGCACCCGATGCCATCTCACGCGGCTTCAGCGTGCGAAAGCGCTCGTGGATCTCACCGTTCTCAACTGTCCGCTGGACTGCAAGCAAAGTCTGCGGCGGACGGTCGCATAACGAAGCCGCAAACGCGACCTCTTCTTCCGCAGCCACACGCGCGGCATCCATATCTGGCGCGTCGAACCGCGCCAGCAACTGGGCCGCGAGCCGTTCCACCACCGCCCGCTTCTCTGCTTCCGTCGTCTCGGTAACAACAGCTAATGTCGACCAACCCAGGCTGTTGGTACCGAGAAAGCCCGAACGCAAGGCAACGCGTTGTTTTTGGTTGAGCGCCGTGAGATCGCGATTCCAGAACACAAACGCACCCGACACCGCCCACTCACCCGGTTCCGCGGCGCATTCGAATACGAACGTATCGGATGGATCGAGTTTGATCGTGCGCGGTAATTTCAGCATGTATGCCTCACGCGAATTTCGGGCCACGATGTTCGGGATCGTACCACGCTACCCTTGTAAGCGCGTCAACAAAGCCCGTACGCGCCGGAGGCGCCTTCTCTGCCGGCGCCCTGACAAGCAGATCGCCGTTGATATCAATCCCACGGCGTTCATCAGCCTTATGCTTAGGCAGCCGCTCCAGATAGCTACGGGCGACGGGATCGAAACCGCTCTCGTTCCATTGATCGAAGGCTGTCATCAGATGGCGGGCGAAACTCTCGATAATTGCATCGATCTCGACCATCGCGAAGCCTTCGCTCAGCAGCGACACACCCAGAGCAGAAGTCACCTCCTGGACATGGACCATGTCCGCTGCACGCAGAATGACACTGAACACCAGCCACGCAGGCACGTCATCCTCGCCACAATCTTTCGGCCAGCCAAGTTGCGCGCCGCCAAGCAATCCGCCATCGAATATAATGGTGTCGGGCCAGGCAAAAACCACCTCCCGTTCGGGTGGGCAATGGGCTGCGATGGCATCCGCCGTTGCGTTCATACCGGCGAAGAAAGCGCGGCGCGCTGAACGCAGCGGCTCATTGGGCTCCAGGACCACGGCAAATTCGACAAGATCGTAGCGGCGCACCCAAACCAGCGTTCCGGCACCCGCCTCCTCCGCGATCGCACACCCGTGAGCGAATGCATCGCCATATTCACGCAGCGACACGAGGGTATAACCGGGTGGAAGATCAAGTGTCTGCTCTACATCCGTAGCGCGCGAGACCATCGCAAATATTTTCCCTAAACCCTTGTATTGGACAGTCTATGCTATTTTGATCAGTATAATCAAAGGCGGCTCAGGGTACTGAAGCATGAGTAGCTCAACTCCCCATCTTCTGATTTGCAGTTGCGAAAAGACCATGCCGCTCGATGCATCAGCGATTGGCCGCGCCTGTCCAGGAACGATCACTCAGGCAAACCAGCTCTGCGGACAGGATCTTGAGCAATTCAAGGCAGCACTCGCCGATGGCGCGCCAATCACGATTGCGTGTACACAGGAAGCTCCGCTTTTCAAGGAAGTGGCTGAAGACTTTTCGCAATCGGCGTTAAGCTTCGTCAACATTCGTGAGACCAGTGGATGGTCTAAAGATGCCGCGGTGGCAGGTCCAAAAGCCGCGGCGTTGATCGCGGCTGCGGCCGAAGACATGCCGCCAATCTCGCTCGTCACGCTGGAGAGCGGTGGAGTTATCCTCATCTATGGTCGCGACGAAGGCGCAATTGAAGCGGCCCAGCGCCTCGCCGACCGTCTCGACATCACAGTGATCCTGACGAAACCCGGCGATGTGACACCACGCCGCGTCAACGAATTTCCGGTTCTCAAAGGCACCATTCGCAATGCGAAGGGGCATCTCGGAGACTTTGAACTTCAAATTGATGATTACGCATTACCGTCGCCTTCCTCCCGCGCCAAGCTGGTGTTCGGACCATCGCGCGATGGCGCAATCTCGACGTGCGATCTCATCCTCGATCTCAGCGGGGGAACGCCACTGTTTCCCGCACATGAACTCCGGTCAGGATATCTGCGTGCCGATCCTCGCGATCCGGCCGCAGTCGAGCGCGCCATCGCTGACGCAGGGCATCTTGTTGGCACATTTGACAAGCCGCGCTTCATCCATTTTGAGGAATCGCTTTGCGCCCATTCGCGGTCGAACATCACCGGCTGCACACGTTGTCTCGATCTGTGCCCAACCGGCGCCATCAGTCCGAACGGAAACAGTGTCGCCATTGATGACAATATATGCGCAGGCTGCGGTGCGTGCGCGTCCGTGTGCCCCACTGGGGCGGCATCGTATTCGTTGCTAAGCGCCGATGCGCTGATGCGGCGGTTACGCACTTTGCTGCAAGCTTATCGCAAGGCCGGCGGCAACAATGCGGTCGTGCTGTTTCACGACAGCGAGCATGGCGAGGAATTGATCGATGCTCTCGCGCGTTTCGGCGACGGCCTGCCTGCGCATGTCCTTCCGGTTCGCGTCAACCAAACGACACAGCTCGGACCTGAGGCCATCGCTGCCGTTTTTGCCTATGGCGGCACCGGTGTGACTCTACTGACGCGAGCTAAACCCAAACACGACATTTCCGGACTGCGGCGGCAAGCCGACATGTCGAATACCATCGTGTCAAGGCTCGGCTTCGGCGAAGACCTCGTGCGCATTATCGAGACTGACGATCCTGATCAATTACGCGCCGCGCTCGATGCCGCTCCGGCTGGTATTGCGACGCTGAAACCGGCTGGATTTGTCCCGCGCGGCGCAAAACGCGGTTTGCTCGAAACCACGTTCCGCGAACTTTATCACGCCGCCCCCACCCCCGTCGATGTCGTGCCGCTTGCAGTGGGCGCACCGTTCGGCAGCGTGAATCTCAATGTCGAGGGTTGCACACTCTGCCACGCATGCGTGACCGCCTGCCCGACAGGTGCGCTTTCGGATAATCCCGATCGCGCAATGCTGCGATTTAGCGAAAACCTCTGCGTGCAATGCGGGCTTTGTAAATCGACCTGTCCTGAGGATGTCATCACGCTTGAACCACGCCTCGATTTCAAAGCGTGGAATGCACCTCCGCGAATACTAAAGGAAGAAAAACCCTTCCTTTGCATCGCCTGCGGAAAACCGTTCGGCACCAAGAGCTCGATCGACCGCGTCCTCTCCAAACTTGAAGACAAGCACTGGATGTTCCAGGGTGACAATGCACGACGTCTCGATGTCATCAAGATGTGCGCAGACTGCCGCGTCGAAGCCGTGGTGAATGAAAGTTTCGATCCGCATTCCGCGCCGCAGCGTCCGCCGGTCATGACCACTGAGGATTATCTGCGCGCACGGGATTCGAAAAAGGGAGATTCGATCGGATCGTAATCGTGCGTATGACGCATGCCGTCATGAATTAACCAGGAGACCGTGCGTTGTCCGTCAACCATCCCGAACCAAAAGCGCAAGCAACTTCTAAAGCGGCTGGTATTCCGGGCGTCAAACATGTTGTTGCGGTCGCCTCAGCCAAGGGCGGAGTCGGCAAGTCGACGACAGCGTGCAATCTCGCACTTGGTTTTGCAGCATTGGGCCTGAGGGTTGGCATTCTCGATGCTGACATCTATGGACCTTCGCAACCACGATTGTTCGGGCTGCGCGGCAAGCCTCGTCTGATCGGCCCACGCACACTGGAACCAATGGAACGATTCGGCGTGAAGGTAATGTCCATTGGGTTTCTGGTTGAAGAAGATAATGCCATGATCTGGCGCGGGCCGATGGTAATTTCAGCCATCACGCAGATGCTGCGCGAAGTCGCGTGGGGCGATCTCGACGTACTCGTGGTCGATCTACCGCCGGGCACTGGCGACGCACAACTTACCATGGCGCAACAGACGCCGCTCACAGGAGCTGTAATCGTTTCGACGCCGCAGGATATTGCGCTGATCGATGCGCTGCGGGGTATTCGCATGTTTCAGAAGGTCAATGTCCCGCTGCTGGGATTGATCGAAAACATGTCAAGCTTCTGCTGTCCGACGTGCAACCATGTGACACCAATATTCGGGCATGGTGGTGCTCGGCTTGAAGCTGAGAGGCTCGGCATTCCATTCCTTGGCGAAATTCCGCTCGACATACAAATTCGCGAAACCTCGGACGATGGACGCCCGATCGCCGCCACTGAGCCTGACAGCGTTCACGCCAGACACTATTTTGAGATCGCGCGAAATCTATGGTCCGGGATTGTCACTGGTGCAGCTGGAAAACCTGCGCCTCGCATCGTGATAGAGTAATTGCGACTACGCGCAATTGCTCACCGAAAATGCTCTAACGGACTTATTATTTAGATTTTGAATCCGGAGGGCAATCGGGGCGAACTTCCATTGGCTTGCCATCGCTCTGCACCGTTGGTGCTGCCGAACCAGCGTGCCCACTGGCATTTGGCAGAATGGCGCTTTTTTCCATCGCCATGGAATTCGACGTGGTCTGACCGGTGGTGCCTGCATTCGCGGCGGCTGAAGGATTGCAGCTTGTCTCCTGTTTTTCGCTCGAGGGCGCCTGTGTTTCGCTCGAGGGCGACGTCGTTTGCGCAGTTGCAGAACCCGCAACCAACAATCCCACCACAACTGCGGCCGTGACGGATTAAATCATTTTGAACTCCTGTGAGCGAAAATCCATATCTAGTAAGCAGGATAACGCGCCGCCAAAATGATGGTTCCATGGCACTCAGCGCCACTGGCATCCCATGTCCACGTGGAATTTTCGCAGATCAGGCAGATCAATATGTCTCGACATGATAGCGACCACTCTCACGCATTGTCGGCTTGAGTGCCGCCCAGTCGATCGATACGGCGCGGCAGGCGTCGGCGAAGGCTTCGTCAACGCCGCTTTCCATGCCCTTCAGCCCGCAGATGTAGACGTGGGTTTTTCATCGTGCAGCAGCGTCGCGATCAGCAATGCTTCCGAGCGGATGCGGTCCTGTACATAAACACGCGGCTCGTTCGGCACGCGTGAATAGCAGAAATACTTTTCCAACAGCTTTGAAGGCACTTTCTGCAAGGGACCGAAATACGGCAGCTCTTCCGGACGCCGCGCACCGAAAAACAAAAACAGCCGTCCTGCTGCATCCGGCATCGCTCGGCGCCGCCGCTCGGTAAATCCACGGAACGGCGCGGAGCCCGTGCCGGTGCAGATCATGATGATGTTGGCAACTGGGTCGTCCGGCATCAGGAAGGTCGCGCCAAACGGGCCTATCACTTCCAGCTTTGCGCCGCGTGGCAAGTCGCACAGGTAATTCGAGCAGGCACCTTTATCTTCGCGCTTGACGGTGAGCGCGAGATTATTGGTATTCGGCTTCTCGCCATCGCGCGGACTTGCCACCGAATAAAGCCGCGCACCATGCGGGTTGCCATTGGCATCCACGCCGGGTGCCACGATGCCGATGCTCTGTCCTTCCAGCACGGGGAAATTCTGGTCACCAAAGTCCAAAATAATGTGACGCACATCGGAATCGGCGGCAGCATCCGTGAGGCGGAAGTTTCCTGTGACGGTCGCAGTGGCAGGCCTGGATCTGTTGTAGAGATTGACCGTGGGTTTGCTGGCAGAATGCGGCGCGACCGGCTTGCCACCCAACCCCTTGCGAGCCTCATCGAGAAGTTTGCTGACCTCGTCTTCCAACGCCTCGATCGTGTCACCGCCAGCATCAGTGACGATGTCTTCCTGCGGCGGCAGATCCTGCCAGGAGAACTGCTCTTCCAGAGTATAGGCCTTTGTCACCACGCGCCAGTTGTCGATGGATCCCGTAGGACAGGGTGAAATGCAATCCATGCAGTGATTGCAGATGCTCGCATCGACCACGTAGTTGTTGCCGTCATGCGTCACCGCATCGACCGGACATGTCTCTTCGCACGTGTTGCAGCGAATGCATATCTCGGGATCGATGAGGTGTTGCTTGAGCAGTTCTGTGGTTGCACTCATGTCAAATCTTCAAGTGTTCTTCCCCTCTCCCACAAGGGGAGAAGAAAAAAATCATGCCGCAATCTTCACGTATTCAAAGTCGCCGGGCTTGTTATCGATGCCGACCTTCGGCGGCGCAATCCAATTGGCGAACTTGCCAGGCTCGCTGACCGGCTCCATCAGCGAGGAGATGAAATCGCCATCCGCGAGCGACGGCAGGTAGTTGTTCCTGATCTTCGCCCATTCGGCATCGCTGACGATGACGCCCTTCGGCGTGGCTTGCACGTTCGCGAATTCGCCAATCTGGCGATGGAACGCGGTGTGCGGCAATTCGAGGCGGAATTTGACACCGGTCTTCTCAATCACCTTGTTCCAGCGCTCGACGCCCTTCTCGCAATCCAGCGTGTAGTCGTCGCGCAGCCGCATATTGAGCGCAGTTAGTGCTGGTTCATCCACCAGCGTGACCTGGCCGTCCACCAGCTTAAGCACCTTGTAGAAGTCGTTCGTCAGCCGGTGATCGTCGTCAATCTTGGTTTCCTGGAAACGCCCCTTAAGACCGGAATTGTAGAAGTTCGCAGCGTTCGTCGAGACCTCCGAGCCGAACAGATCAAGCGACAGCGAATAATGCAGGTTCATCTTCTTCTGCATGGTCGGCAGATCGATGACGCCGAGCGCGCGAATCTTTTCGATCTCGTTGGGGTCTTCGATACCGGCTGCTTCATGGCGTCGCAGGTGCGCTGAAGAACGCGGCTGACGCCGGTCTCGCCGACAAACATGTGATGCGCCTCTTCCGTCAGCATGAAGCGGCAGGTGCGCGACATCGGATCGAAGCCCGACTGTGCCAACGATTCGAGCTGCATTTTTCCGTCGCGATCCGTGAAGAACGTGAACATGAAGAACGACAGCCAATCGGGCGTCGCCTCATTAAATGCACCGAGCATGCGCGGCGCATCCGCGTCGCCGGAACGCCGCCGCAGCAAATCGTCGGCTTCCTCGCGGCCATCGCGGCCGAAATATTTTTGCAGAAGATAAACCATCGCCCAGAGGTGACGGCCTTCCTCGACATTGACCTGAAACAGGTTACGCATGTCATAGAGCGACGGCGCGGTCTTGCCGAGATGCCGCTGCTGCTCGACCGAGGCAGGTTCCGTATCGCCCTGAATCACAACGAGACGACGCAGCATGGCGCGATATTCGCCCGGCACTTCCTGCCAGGCTTTCTCGCCTTTGTGCTGGCCGAAATTCACCTGACGTTGCTCATCCTGAGGAGCAAGGAGCATACCCCAGCGATATTCCGGCATGCGGACGTAGTCGAACTTCGCCCAGCCTTTTGGATCGACGCTGATCGCAGTGCGCAAATACACCAGCGATTCCTGAAAGCCTTCCGGGCCCATGTCATTCCACCAGTCGAGATAGCCCGGGTGCCAACCCTCCAGCGCTTTCAGCACCTGACGGTCTTCCGCAAGATTGACATTGTTCGGAATCTTGGTGGTGTAATCGACGTTCATGATATTCATGGCGTGCTCCTTAATTTCGTGCCGCGCATTCTGCCGTTGAGGATGGCGCCTTCTAAACCCTCGTCATGTCGAACTGCGCGCGCTCGCCGGTGCCGTAGCGCTGCAGTGCGCCGGTCTCGCCAACCGCATTCGGCCGCTGGAAAATCCAGTTCTGCCAGGCCGTGAGGCGGGAGAAGATTTTCAACTCCATCGTCTCCGGCCCGGCGAATCGTAAGTTGGCTTCCATGCCGGTAAGGCTGTCCGGTGAGAAGCTTGTTCGCTCCTCGAAAAACACGCGTATCTCATTGTCCCAGTCGATGTCGTCCAGCGCGAAAGTGATGAGGCCCAATTCTTCAGCGGCATCGGCATCGAGCGCCTCACCGATCTTTGCTCTTGCAGTCTCGACGTCGGACGGATCGGCCTGAAAGCGCGATTGCAGACGCGTCAGGCCGTGGCTCATGGGATAGGGGCCGAAATTCGCCGGCGAGAGGATGATCTCGGCGGGCGCGCGGTTGTCGCCCTGCTTCTCGCCTATCAACATATAGGAGCGGTCGGATGCGAAAACGAGTTCGGCCAGCGTTCCGACGAAGCATGAACCCGGCTCGACCAGCGTCACCAGCGTGCGCGAAGTGACGTCGATGCGCTTGAGCACGCGCTTCCAGTAATGCCGGACTTCATTGACCAGCCAGTTCGATTTGTTGGCCTCAAGAAACGTATCATAGGCCAGCACCCGCGCGCGTTCGCCATGCGACTTGAACACGAACATCGCTGTCTCAAGTTCGTTGATGCGCAGATGCAAAATGGCGTCGTCGAGTTCGCGCGAGACTTGAAGAGGCCAGAAATCCGCACCCTGCGCCATAAGTCCTACGACATCGGCTGGCGGATCTTTTTCCGGCGCCTTGATCGAGATCGTCGCGATGCGACCGTCGCGATTAATGTCGACATTTACAAAGCCATAGCGGATGCCGGTGCTGGTGAACTCGCGCATCAGCGGCTTCAACGCAATGCCTTGCCCTTCGCCCGCGCGTTTGGAGGTTGCCGCGAATTCCTTGGCGCGCTCAGTGACCGTAGCCTCCAGTTTTGAGTTGGAAACGATCTCGTCCACCAGCCGCCACTGCACGGCGCGCTTGCCCTTGATGCCTTCTTCAATGGTGCAGAAGAAATCAGCGTGGTCGCGGCGCACCTTGCGCTTGTCCACCACGCGCGTCAGCCCGCCGGTGCCCGGCAGCACCGCGAGCAACGGCACCTCGGGCAATGCGACGGCGGCCGCGCCATCGTCCGCCATGATGATGTGATCGGCGGCGAGCGCGAGTTCGTAGCCGCCACCGGCAGCAGTGCCGTTGACGACGCAGATGAAGCGCTGGCCGGAATTCTCGGAGGAATCCTCCAGCCCATTGCGGGTCTCATTGGTGAATTTGCAGAAGTTCACTTTGTGCGCGTGGGTCGATCCGGCGAGCATGCGGATATTGGCACCGGCGCAGAACACACGGTTCTTGCCCGAACGCAGCAGCACGACTTTCACTTCCGGATGCTCGAAGCGCAGCCGCTGCACGGCGTCCGCGAGTTCAATATCGACGCCGAGGTCGTACGAATTCAGTTTGAGCAGATAGCCCTCAAACAGACCGCCGTTCTCGTCCACATCCATCGTGAGAGTGGCGACATCGCCGGCAACATCGAGCTTCCAGTGCCGGTACTTTGCCGGCTCGGTTTGGAAATCGATGAAGGCCGCGCCGTTGGCGAGTTTTCTTTCTTCCAGGGCCATTAGCCACCCTTAATCCGGCTGAAATCTGAATTATAATGCATAATAGTGCTGGCCTTTGTCATGTCCAGTTTAACAATTCGGGAAACATGCATTTTTTTGCATATCAGGCAGCGCGATCCAGCGCACCCTCGCCGTGCAACGACAGCAGCCGGTTGGCGAAATCCGCCGCCGCTTTCAATGTCGCTTCTAGGGCCTCCCGATGGGGGGAATGCCCCGCGCCGGGAACGATCATGGCCTCGACTGGGCAATAACATTCCGTCTGCGCGATCTCGATCTGGCGCAACGTACCGTATTGGTCGTTGGCGCCCTGAATGATCTCGATGGGCACGCGCACATAAGCCAGCGCCTCCGAAATATCCCAGTCGCGGAATTGTGGATCGAGCCAGACGTCGTTCCAGCCGCGAAAGGCATTGTCGACATTCTTGTGCCAGCGCGCGAGTTTTTCCTTCAGATTGCCTGCGTCAAAGTTCTGCTTTGTCTTCGCGATAGAGACGAGACTGAAATCCTCGACGATGAAATGCGGCGCGATCAGCATCAACCCGCGCACGCGATGATCCTGCACACCGCCGGCATAGATCGTCGCGATCGATGCGCCATCGGAATGGCCGAGCAAAAGTCCGCGACGAAAGCCGATGGCATCGAGAACTTTTGGCAGCACATCGAGCGCCTCAATGTCCATGAAGTTGAGCGGACGCGGCAACTTGACTGGCGAAGAGTTGCCGTAGCCCGCGCGTGAATAGACGAACACGCCAGCGCCGGTCACGGCCTGCAGTTTTTCCGGGAAATCGCCCCACAGCCCGATGGAGCCGAGACCTTCATGTAACATCACGATGGTCGGCGCCGTGTCGGGCATCGGCCCGATCATGCGATATTCGAGCTGCGCATCGCCGATGGCAAGTGTGCCGGAGGGTTGCAGGGTCATTGCTGTTGCTTTCTTGTTATCCATTGGCGCTGTCGCGCAATTTGAATCGTTGGATTTTCCCGGTCGCTGTTTTTGGCAGGCTCTCCACGACTTCGATCCAGCGCGGATATTTCCATGGCCCGATCTTCTGCTTGACGTGCTCCTTCAGCACGCCGTTAAGATCGCTCACAGAGACGCCCTGCTTCAGCACAACAAATGCCTTTGGTTTCAGCAGGCCTTCCGCGTCCTCAGCGGGCACGACGGCGGCTTCCAGCACTGAAGGGTGCGCGATCAACGCACTTTCGACTTCAAATGGCGACACCCAGATGCCGGAGACCTTGAACATATCATCGGAGCGACCGCAGTAAGTGTAACGCCCCTCAGCGTCGCGGGTGTATTTGTCGCCGGTGCGGGTCCAGCCACCTTCGAACGTCTGACAACTCTTGCTGCGCTGATTCCAATAGCCCTCGCCTGCCGATGGCGCATTGACCAGCAACTCGCCGATCTCACCGTCAGCAACATCCGCGCCCGCGTCATTCACAAGGCGCACCGCATAGCCGGGAACAGGCTTTCCCGAGGTCCCATATTTGATATCACCCGGCGCGTTAGACAGAAAGATGTGCAGGAGTTCGGTGGAGCCGACACCGTCGAGAATGTCGACGCCGAAACGCTGCTTCCAATTTTGCCCGACCAGTTCCGGCAGCGCTTCACCCGCCGAGGTGCAGACACGTAACCGCTTTGTGCGTTGTTCGTTCTTAAAGGTTTCATCATTAAGCATGGCGGCAAACAGCGTCGGCACACCAAAGAAGATGCTGGGATCGTGTTTGCGGATCAGTTCAAACATCATCTGCGGCGTCGGACGCTCAGGATTGAGAATTGTTGTTGCGCCGACCGACATCGGAAATGTCAGCGCATTGCCGAGGCCATAGGCAAAAAACAATTTCGCCGCCGAGAGACAAACATCGTCTTCCCGGATACCGAGAACTTTCTTGGCGTAGGTCTCTGCGGTAGCCTCAAGATTGGAATGCAGATGACGCACGCCCTTCGGCATGCCAGTCGAACCAGACGAATAAAGCCAGAATGCTGGCTCATCAGGATGAGTTGCAGCGGTGTCCAACGCGTCGCTCTCTTTCGCGATCTCATCCTTCAGCAGCAAATAGGGATACTTCAGAAGAATCTATCACATTACCACCGGACACCACGATATGCTGCAAGTCCGGCATGCGGCCGAGCACGTCCTTTATCACCGGCAACAACGCTTCAGAGATGAAGAGAACGCGCGCGCGACAATCCGCCAGCACATAGGCATATTGCTCGGAGGTCAGCAGCGTGTTGAGCGGCACCGGCACGATGCCGGCGCGGATCGCGCCGAGAAAAACAATTGGAAAATCCACGGTGTCGAGCATCATCATCGCGACACGCTCTTCCCGCCGCACCCCCAGCCGCCGCAGCAGATTGGCAAGCCGCCGCGTCTGCACCTGCAACTCGCCGTAGGTAATCTCAGACAGCGGGTCTTGGAACGCGACCTTGCCGCCACGGCCAGCATCAACATTGCGGTCGAGCAGATAGGTCACGGCATTATAGGCGCCGGGTAAATCGTTCATGACAAAAAACCGGGGCGGATGCCCTGCCCTTCACCAATCCCCACGACGTTCGCTCCAAGTTTCTATTGAGAGTTTCTATTGAGAATTATAATTCATATGAAGTCACCGCTTGCGCTTGATGTCAATCTTTTCCAGCATTATGTTTCAGGTTCCTCGAAGCGAAGCAAAATGACTCAAACAGAGCCGGACAATCAGTTTCTCGAACAGCTTGGACAGCGCGTCCGCACCATGCGGGCGATGCGCGGCATGTCGCGAAAGGTGCTGGCCAAGGCATCGGGGATTTCCGAGCGCTACATCGCGCAACTTGAAAGCGGCAAGGGCAATGTCTCCATCATGCTGTTGCGACGGGTGTCGGCAGCGATGGACAAGCAGGTGGAGGATCTGATCCCCACCGCGGACACGACGCCGGACTGGCTGCTGATCCGCGATCTCATCCGCAATGCCACGCCGGCGCAGATCGCGCAGGCCAAGGAAATTCTCACCGGCAACGGCGCAGCGCGGCGCGGCGACGACTTCGCAGGCATCGCGCTGATCGGCCTGCGCGGTGCGGGGAAATCGACGCTAGGCAAACTGCTGGCGAAGAAAATCGGCTGGACTTTCATCGAACTCAACAAGGAGATCGAGCGGATCAACGGCCTGTCTGTCGCCGAGATCATGGCGCTTTACGGCCAGGAGGGTTTCCGCCGCATGGAGCAGACCGCCCTGACGCAGGTGCTGACGAACAAGGCCCCCGTGGTGCTGGCCACCGGCGGCAGCATCGTCTCCGAGCCGGTGACATTCGATCTCTTGCTATCGACGTTTTATACGGTCTGGCTTCGCGCCAAGCCGGAACAGCATATGGAGCGCGTGCGCAAACAGGGCGACATGCGGCCGATGGAAAGTGAGCGCTCCGACATGCATGAATTGCGCACGATTCTGTTGAGCCGCGAGCCGCTCTATGCACGCGCAGCCGCACAGGTGGACACCGCCGACCTGACCATTGACGAGGCCGCCACACGTTTGGCCGACATCATCGCTCCAGTCTTGGTCAAGCAACAGCTTGTTTTCGCGCCGCGCGCCGTCGCAGCGCAATGAGCGCAGGTCTCGACCTCATTCCATCGAAAATTGCCGCGCCTGCACGTACGCTTGCCGAATTGCTTCATGCACCGCGGCCTGGATACGCGCAACATCGTTGCCGTGCGCAACACACTCCATCCGTCCGACATGTCGAACGACTTCCGCAGCCTGGACGACGTGATTGCCGCCAACGCGCTGCCGATGCTTGACCGCATGCAGGACGGCCCATGTATCCCGCATGAATCTCTGGTTCTGTCCTTCGCAGCACTCGACGACGGGTGCGCGAAACTCACCAGCTTCCGCCGCTTCTTGATGCGGCGTCAGGGCATCGTGCCAGGCGATATTGTTTACGATTACGACGCAGCGCATCTACTGCACGCCTTCATCGCGCGCGTCCATGCACCCGTGTTCTATGATGCGTTCGATGAGGACGGACTTGAGGATTTGATTGGCGCTCTTGTCGTGCAGTGGCCGCAGCCCGTCGAGTTGCACATCGGCAATGCGAACGATCCCGCGTTGGTGATCGTCACCTAAACTCCCAGATGTTGCTCCAGCAACGCCTGCTTCTCCGCCAGCGCCGCGGGCGTGCCGTCGAACACCACAACACCCTTCGACAGCATCACCATGCGGTCGGCGATCCGCGACAGCGAGCGGAAATCCTTGTCGACCACTATGGTGGCAACGCCCTCGCCGCGGATGACGCCAAGCGTGCGCCAGATGTCTTTTGCCACCAATGGCGCAAGACCTTCGGTCGCCTCGTCGATAAGAATGAGATCGGGGTTGGTCATCAGCGCGCGGCCGATGGTCAGCATCTGCTGTTCTCCGCCGGAGAGTTGATGCCCGCCATTGGTGCGGCGGGCGTGCAACCTCGGAAACAACTCGTAGATTTTCCCGAGCGTCCAGACCCGGCGGCCATCGGTGCCGGGCCGTGCGGCCATGACAAGATTTTCCACCACAGACAGTGAGCCGAACACACCGCGCCCTTCCGGCACCAGCGCTACACCCGCGCGCGCGATTGCTTCCGGCGCTGCGCGCATGATGTCGTCACCGGCAAAATTGATCTGGCCCCGTCGGTCGGTGACCAGCCCCATCAAAGATCGCAACAGCGTGGTCTTGCCCATGCCATTGCGGCCGAGCAGCGCCACCTGTTCGCCGCGCGCGACTGATAGTCCGACGCTGTGCAGCACCTGCCCCGCACCGTAGAAGACATCAAGCTTCTGCACATCGAGCAGCGCACTCATGCGGTGTCCTCCTCGTTGCCCAGATAAGCGAGGCGCACCGCCGGATCGATGCGGACATCCTGTGGCAAACCGCTGGCGATAACATGACCATCAGCCATCACGGTCAAGCGATCCGCGAGTTCGAACACTGCGTCCATATCGTGCTCAACCACCAGAACCGCACGACCAATCTTCAGCGACGCGATCAGATCGACCATCTTGCGCGCTTCGGACTGCCCCATGCCCGCCAGCGGCTCGTCAAGCAGAATGATGCGGGGCTGTGTCGCCAGCACCATCGCGATTTCAAGCTGGCGCTGTTCGCCGTGGGACAAATGCGTCGCGATCATCCGTGCGCGCGATGCGAGGCCCGCCTGTTCCAGCGCGTCAGCCGTATGGCGATTGACCATTTTGTCGGAATACACATTGCCAAACATTTTCAGCGGCGACGCGGCGATAGCCTGCGCCGCCAGCCGCACATTTTCCTGTGCGGTGAACTGTGGGAAGATCGTGGTCTTCTGATACGAGCGGCCAAGGCCGGCGCGGGCGCGGCGATCCGGCGCAAGCCGCGTGATATCGTTGCCATCGAGCATGATCTCGCCCGCACTCGGCGCGAGATCGCCGGACAGCAAATTTATCAGCGTTGATTTTCCTGCGCCATTCGGCCCGATCACCGCATGAATTGCACCGGCATGCACGTCAAGCGACACATCGGAGACGGCGATGAGGCCCCCGAAATGTTTCTGCAAGCCCTCGGCGCGCAGCGCTGGATGCGAACTCATTTGCGGCTCAGCCATGACCGGCCTCCGCCACAGGCTTCACGTCCGTGTTCGATAACTGCAGATTCTGCGCACGCTCATCTGATGAACCCAGCACCATCGACAGCAACTGCCGCACACCGTTCGGTAGCGCCAGAACGATCAAAATAATGATCAGGCCTTCGACGAGTTTCCAGTGTTCAGTGCTCGCCTTCAGCACTTCCTCAAGCCCGATCAGCACCAGCGCACCAACCAGCGGCCCCGCAACCGAGCGCAGTCCGCCGATCAACACCATCACCAGCACGGTGGCCGACAGATGCCAGCCGAGCATCTGCGGCGCGACAAAGCCGAACTGGGCCGCGGCGAAGTATCCTGCGATCCCCGCGATAGCGCCCGAGATCACGAACGCGGTGAGCCGCACGCGAAACACCGGAAAACCCAGCGAGCGGGCGCGGCGCTCGTTGTCGCGCGCTGCCGCAAGCGCATGACCAAACGGTGAGCGGACGAGCATGGTGAGGAGCACGATCACCACGACCAACATGGCTAGCACCACGAAGTAATACGCTATCGGTCTTTCGAGATTGAGCAGCGTGATATTGCCGAGCATCACCGACGGCTTGTTGTAGATGAACGCGCCGTCGGAGCCGCCGGCAAATTTACTGTCGTGGAACAGAAAG
Organism: uncultured Alphaproteobacteria bacterium; assembly: GCA_963811795.1. Taxonomy (GTDB): domain Bacteria; phylum Pseudomonadota; class Alphaproteobacteria; order Rhizobiales; family Xanthobacteraceae; genus Afipia. Next base: position 18,462 of record CAWESR010000014.1, on the reverse strand, counting down.
AACAGCATTTCTCCAAACGCCAATGTAACCATGATGAAGTAGATGCCGCGCGTGCGCAGCGCCAGCGATCCGATCGCGGCGGCGGCTGTCGCGGATGCGGCAACCGCAAGCGGCAGCGTCCACCATAGTGAGGCGGGGTCGTATTTAGGTGAAGCCAACGCCAGCACATAACCCGCGATGCCGAAAAACGCCGCATGACACAGGCTCACCAGCCCGCCGTAGCCGACCACGAGATTGAGCGACATCGCCAGAATGCCCATGATGAGCGCCTTGCTGGCGAACTGCACATAATATGTCGGTGCAACAAAGGGCAGCGCGATCGCCAGCGCCAGCAGTACGCCAGGCACTAACCACGCACGCGCGGAGGGTTTACTGCTTTCATTTTGCAAAATCATGCAATCAGACCTCCCGACGACCGAGAATGCCGTTCGGACGCCAGAGCAGCACAGCCGCCATCAGCACGTAGATCAGAACGCTCGACACGTTGGGGAAGAACACCTTGCCAAAGGTATCCGTGAGGCCGATCAGCAATGCGCCGATGGCCGCACCGCCGATAGAGCCGATGCCGCCGAGCACGACAACGACGAACGACAGGATCAGCATGCTATCGCCCATGCCGGGATAAACGGTGGAAACGGGAGCGACAACGATGCCACCAAGAGCTGCGAGCGCAATGCCGACCGCGAATACGTAACGATTGACGGCGTCGAAACTGATGCCGAGCGCGCGCGTCATCTCGCGATTCTCCGCACCGGCGCGCACAATCATGCCGATTTTCGTGCGCGTGATAACGAGGAAGATTACGGCAGCGACCACAAGACAGAACACACAGATCGCAAGACGATAGACCGGATAGGACAGGTTATCGGTGAGCTGTACTGCGCCGCGCAATCCTTCCGGCGGCAGCACCGAATGTACGTCCTTGCCAAACAGCAGTTGACGCACTTCATCAATCACCAAAATCAGACCGAACGAGAGCAGCACCTGCGCAAGATGATCCCGGCCATATAGCTTGCGGATGAATACAGTCTCCAACAAGCAATCCGGTCACGAAAGCGATGGCGATACCGCCGACCAGCGCGACCCAGAAGCTGCCAGTGTAGGCAGCGATCCAGTAGGCTAAATACGCGCCCAGCATGTAAAACGCGCCGTGCGCGAGATTGATGACACCGAGAATGCCGAACACCAGCGTCAGGCCGCTGGCGACGAGGAACAGGATCATCCCATACTGGATGGCATTCAGAAGCTGAACGCTGAGGGTTACGAGATCCATTTAACGAGTCCTATCAAGAGTATCGGCTGATAACACACACGACGTCGTCCCGCGAAAAGTCAGCGCCCAGATTCCCGGCGTTCCGGGTTTTCCGCAATCGAGGTGGCGAACATTTCGTACAAAAACAGCGGCCATGCGGTGATTATAGGTCCCCGCTTTCGCAAGGACGACGTTGAAAAGACAATCCGAGTGGATTTTTAACTCATGGCGCGACCCGATCAGCCTCTACACCATCTTGCAGCCACGCGCCGGATCATCGACGTTAGCCTGCGCGATAGAAACTAGTTCGTTGCGACCATTGCGAACCTCGCGCAGATAGATGTTCTGGATCGGGTTATGCGCTTTGTTGAAACTCAAGGGCCCGCGCGGCTGAATCGATCTCTGCAGCGCTCATCGCCGCGATCATCTTGTCGCGCGCGCCGACATCACCGCCCACTGCCGTGAGGCCAATATCGAATAGTGCTGCGGCATCATACCCCTGCACGGCATAGATATCGCCATCGAGTCCGGTCTTCGTCTTGAATGCCTTGAGGAAGGAAACGTTGGCCGGATGATCGAGATTGTCCGCATAATGCAGCGTGGTCTTGATGCCGTTGGCGGCCTCGCCCTGCGCCTGGATGGTGCCGTCGGTGAGAAAGCCCGCGCCATAAAGCGGAATGGTTTTGTTGAGACCCGCCGCCGCGTAGTCCTTGACGAACTTCACCGCACCGCCGCCTGCGAAAAACGAGAACACTGCATCAGGCTTCAATGTGGCGATGCGGGTGATGAGCGCCTGGAATTCCACTTCGGGGAACGGCAGCGTCAGATCTTCAACGATCTTGCCGCCGTGCTTGGTGAAATTCTCGGTGAAGCCACCGATCATTTCCGCGCCTGCGGTATAGCGCCAGGTGATGGTGACGACATTCTTGATGCCAGCATCGACCATCACTTTGCCGGCAGGGAACGTGGCCTGCCAGTTCGAGAACGAGGTGCGGAAGATATTCGGTGCGCACAGCGCCCCGGTGGCGTCGTTGGCGCCTGCGTTAGGAATAACCATTAGCGTGTTGGTGTCGCGCGCCACCTTGACCATCGCCATTGCGACGCCGGAATGGACGGTGCCAACGACGATGTCGACCTTCTCTCGGCCGACAAGGCGATTTATGTTGTCGGTGGCTGCTTCCGGTTTGGATTTATCGTCAACCTTGACGAAGACGACGTCGCGACCGCCGAGCTTAAGGCCCTTCTGCTGACAATACAGCTCAAATCCATTATCGATGAACTGGCCAAGCTTTGCGTAAGTACCTGTATAGGGCAGCATGAGCCCCACTTTCAGCGGCGCATTCTGTGCAATGGCAGGACTGAACACGCGCGGCGTTACAGCAAGCGTCGCGGCCCCCGCAGCACCGGACAATAGCGTTCTACGGCTGACCTTCAGTATTCGATTGGACATAAGCGTGTCTCCCTGTCGTTTTTATGGTTTTGATTTATGGATTTGAACTCTCAGGCTGAGGCTGGGCATCCGATCCAATCGCTGCATTTGTCGTCGTTGAGTTCAAAGTTCATCGGAACGCAGCAACAGCACCGCGCGTTGATTGGCAGCTCATCTGAAATATGATGCAGAACGACGAAAGCCTGTCAATTGCACTCATCTTGCTGGAGGCAGGATCAGTGACCCATGGATTGTCATTTGCTTCGCAAAAAGGCGAATTCGGCTGGATGTAACCAGCCGAACTTAACAATCAAAAAGCATCGCGGTGCATTACCTAGTGATGCCACGCGGCTGCGACTGCGTTTTGCAGGCCGGAGTCGTTGGGCGTCTGGGTGATTGTTGCCGGATCGAAGCCAGGGTTGGCGGCGGAATAAGTCGCCATCGCCTGGACCAATTGCGACAAACCCGAGTCGATTTCCAGCCCGTTGGTTGTCTTGATCACCTGAAGCTGCGAGGTGCTTGCATTGTACCAGCCATCGATCGTGATCCGATCCTGAGTGCCCAGAATAGAGATCGAGAGATCATTGCCGTTTTGCTGGAACCAGAGCTGGTCGGTGCTGATATTCGCCGCGAAGTCGAGTTCGCCGCTCGGCCCTGCATTACCCGCCACTCCATTGATGATCTGGTCCTCTCCCCCGCCGCGGGCAATCATATAAACATCATTGCCACCACTGCCCGTGAGCGTGTCATTGCTCGCGGTGCCAACCAGAATGTCGTCGCTTGAGGTTCCGGTAAGTGCGGTGGTGCCCGCTGGCACGGGCGGATTGCTGGCGCTCGGCGTGACATCGATGGTTGCAGTGGCCGTTGACGTGCCGCCGTGACCATCGCTGATGGTGTAGTTGAATGTCGCCGCACCGCTGAAGTTCGCGGTGGGCGTAAACGTGATGTTGCCATTCACCAACGACACCGTGCCATGGCTCGCGTTGCTTACCGACGTGACCGTCAGCACATCACCATCCGCATCCGTATCATTCGCCGTCAGGCTCGATGCCGCGATCACCAGTGGCGTATTTTCATTGGTGGTGCGCAGATCGGCGTTTGCAATCGGCGCATCGTTGACGCCGGTCACGGTGATGTTGATGGTCTGCGTTGTCGTCGCAGTGCGGCTCGTCACACCGGTCGATAGCGTCGCGGTGTCGGTCGATGTCGCATTGATGGTGAGTTGCAAATTGCCATTGAAGTTCAACGGCGGCGTCACTTTCAGGTTGGCCAGCGTCCAACTCGTGATGTCCACGCTGGTCACACCAGCCGTAGCTGTGAATGTGCGAACGCCATCGGTCAGCGTAGCGCCGACCGGAATGCTGGACACACTGAGAGCGAGCGTTTCCGAACCGTCGGTGTCAGTCAATGCCGTATTGATGCTCAGCGGAACCGCAGTGTCTTCGCTAGTATTTGCGAGCGTAAAAATCTGCGCTTTGACCGAAGTGCTGCTTGCATCGCCGCCCAGGCCACTGAAATCCGTCTATGTCACCACAAAGTCACCATTTGGCAGCGCTGCGATCGAAGGAAAAAACCGAGAAGAGAAGGTGATGGTGTTAACCAGCAACTCGCCCCCAACTTTAACTCCAGCCGCATTGAACACTTGCGCTTTGATAGAAGTCGAGCTGGCATCGCCGCCTTGGCCGCTAAAATCCTCCCACGTCACCACAAAGCCGCCATTAGCCAAGGCCGTAATCGAAGATGGGGACTGGAAGCCGGCAGTCACAGTGTTGATCAGGAATTCGCCACCAACCTTCGCCCCGCTCGACGTGTAGATTTGTGCTTTGGCTCCCCCATCGAGATCACCACCCTGGCCACTGCGGTCCTGCCAGGTAATCACGAATCCGCCATTCGTCAGCGCCGCAATCGACGGTCTTTCCTGACGATCCGTCGTGATCGTGTTGACGAGGAATTCGATGCCCACCTTACCGCCCGACGCGCTGAATATCTGCGCCTTGACTTCCGAAACTACTCCCATCGCCGTCAGCCCATGTCACTACAAAGCCGCCATTGCTCAGTGCCGTGATGTCAGAATCTGTACCTCCCGTGCTAACAAGGAATTCGCCGCCGATCTTGCCACCAGTCGCATTGAAAATTTGCGCTTTGATTGAATTGGGGCTGGCATCACCGCCCTGTAAACTCTGGTCATCCCACGTCACCACGAAACCGCCATTGGTCAGCGCCGTAATTACTGGATGAGACTGACCGTTCTGCGTGAAGGTGTTGACCAGAAACTCACTGCCAACCTTGCTGCCGGCAGAATTGAATATTTGGGCTTTAATCCCGCCAAGGCTGGCATCGCCCCCTTGACCGCTGGAATCTTCCCATACTACCACGAATCCGCCGCTCGCCAGCGCCGTGATCTCCGAAGATTGCTGATTATTAGCTGTCGTGGTGTTGACCAAAAATTCGCCGCCAACCTTCGACGCAACCTGCTGTGCCACCAGCACCGGCGCATCGGCCAATGGCGCAACATCAATCGTTGCGGTGGCTGTTGACGTACCGCCATGGCCGTCGCTGATGGTGTAGTCAAATGTCGCCAGGCCGCTAAAATTCGCGGTGGGGGTGAAGGTGATATTACCATTCACCAACGCCACCGTGCCATGGCTGGCGTTGCTGACTGACGTCACCGTCAGCGCATCACCATCTGCATCGGTGTCGTTTGCCGTCAGGCTCGACGCCGCGATCACCAGTGGTGAATCTTCGTTCGTTGTCCGCAGATCGGCGACCCCCACAGGCGCGTCCGCCACCGGTGCGACGTCGATCGTTGCGGTGGCTGTTGACGTGCCGCCATGGCCATCACTGATGGTGTAGTCAAACCTGGCGATGCCGCTGAAGTTGGCGTCGGGCGTAAACGTGATGTTGCCATTCACCAACGACACCGTGCCATGGCTTGCGTTGCTGACTGACGTCACCGTCAGCGTATCGCCATTCACATCCGTATCGTTTGCCGTCAGGCTCGACGCTGCGATCACCAATGGCGTGTCTTCATTGGTGGTGCGCAGATCGGCGTTTGCGATCGGTGCATCGTTCACTGACGCGACGTCGATGGTTGCGGTTGCTGTCGACGTGCCGCCATGGCGTCGCTCACGGTGTAGTCGAACCTGGCGATGCCGCTGAAGTTGGCGTCGGGCGTGAAGGTCACGATGCCATTGACGAGCGCAACCGTGCCATGGCTTGCGTTGCTCACTGACGTCACCGTCAGCGTATCGCCATCCACATCCGTGTCGTTTGCCGTCAGGCTCGACGCGGCGATCACCAGCGGCGTGTCTTCGTTGGTTGTACGCAGATCGGCGTTTGCAATCGGCGCATCATTAACGTTGGTCACGGTGATGTTGATGGTCTGCGTTGTCGTCGCCGTGCTGCTTGCCGCGCCAGTCGACAGCGTCGCCGTGTCGGTCGTTGTCGCCGTAACGGTCAGTTTAAAGTTACCGGTAAAATTCAACGGCGGCGTGACCGTGAGATTGGCAAGCGTCCAGCCGGTGATGTCCACACTGGTATTGCCTGCACTCGCAGTGAAGGTGTGCACGCCATCGCTTAGCGTTGCGCCGACGGGAATGCCGGAGGCCGCAAGCGTCAATGTTTCCGAACCATCAGTGTCGATCAGCGTGGCCGAAACATTCAGCCGCAATGGCGTGTCTTCAGCAGTCGCACCAAGGGTAAATCGCTGCGCTTTGATCGAGGTGCCGCTCGTGTCGCCGCCGCGACCGCTGCCATCGCTCCAGGTGACGATGAAACCGCCATCGGCGAGCGCGGCAATCGAGGGGGCGGATTGATTGCCCGATGTTGTCGTGTTGAGCAGGAATTCGCCCCCGATCCTGCCGCCGGCGGCATTAAACATCTGCGCCTTAATCGCGAAGCCGCTGATGTCGCCGTTCTGGCCGCTTAAGTCTTCCCACGTCACCACGAAATTGCCATTCGCGAGCGCCGTAATCGAGGAGTTAGACTGGTCGTTTGTCGTCGACGTGTTGACCAGGAACTCGGCCCCGGCCTTGTCGCCATGCGCATCAAACACCTGCGCCTTGATAGCGGTCCCGCTGGTATCGTCACCCTGGGCGCTCGCGTCCTGCCAGGTGACCACGAAGCCGCCATTCGTCAGCGCCGTGATCGAGGGGGCGGATTGATTGCCCGCCGTTGTCGTATTGACCAGGCGCTCACCCCCGACTTTACCGCCAGCTGCATCAAACATTTGTGCCTTGATCGAGCTACCACTGGCGTCACCGCCTTGGCCGCTCGCATCCTGCCAAGTCACCACGAAGCCGCCATTCGCGAGCGCCGTGATAGAGGCTGCTGATTGACTGCCCGCCGTTGCGGTATTGACCAGGAATTCAGTACCGAGCTTGCCGCCGCTCGCATCAAACACTTGCGTCTTAATCGAGCTGCCGCTGGTATCGCCGCCTTGGCCGCTCGCATCCTGCCAAGTCACCACGAAACCGCCATTGGCGAGTGCCGTGATGGAAGGAGCGGACTGATTGCCCGCTGTTGTGGTATTGACCAGGCGCTCGCCCCCAATCTTACCGCCAGCTGCGTCAAACATCTGCGCCTTGATCGAGCTGCCGCTGGCGTCACCCCCTTGGCCGCTCGCATCCTGCCATACCACCACGAACCCGCCAGCAGTAAGCTCCTCGATCGCAGGCAATGTTTGATTGCTTGCGGTCGTCGTATTGACCCGGAATTCGGTGCCAATCTTGCCACCATTGGCTGCGAATAGCTGCGCCTTGATGCCTGCACCGCTGCCATCGCTGCCGCCGATATCCTCCCACGTCACCACGAAATCGCCATTGGCAAACGTCGTGATTTTCGAGTTCTGCTGACTGGATGCCGTGACCGTGTTGACCAGGAATTCCCCGCCAACTTTCGGCGCGACCACCTGATTGCCTGCAAGATCGCGTTTTGGGCGACGGGCGCCACGTCTACCGTCACTGTCTTGGTAGCGCTGCCGCCGTGGCCATCGCTCACGGTGTAATCAAATGTTGCAATGCCGCTGAATTTGGTGCCAGGAAAAAAGTGATGTTGTCACTCACCATCGACACCGCGCCATGAGTGGCATTGCCCACGGAGGTCACGGTCAGCCTATCCCCCTCAGGATCGCTATCGTTGGCGAGCAACGTCGAGGCGTTGAGCGTCAAAGTCGCTTCTTCGCTGGTGGTGAGATGATCGCCAGCCGCTACCGGCGCCTCGTTCAAGTCGGCAACGTTGATGGTGAAGCTCTTGTCGAAAGTGAGACCATCCTGGTCGGTGACCCGCACGGTGATGGCATGCGAGGCTACCGATTCGAAATCGAGCAGCGCGCCGTTGGCGACGGTGATCACGCCGGTATTGGTATCGATCGCAAACCGCCCGCCGGCATTATTTATCAGCGAATAATGCAGCACATCGCCTACATTGGGATCGGTGCCAGTGATCGTTCCAACCACTGTGCCATTGGCGGCATTTTCCGCAACCGTATCGGCTGACAGCACCTCATTGGTGGGAGCCGAATTGACAAAGAACACGAAGTTGCTTGCGCTCAATTGATTGGCGCTCACCCCCGAAAGCATCACGGCTTGACCGGTGCGCATAGCGTTCGCTCAGCTTTGATATGCGATTGAATAGAGACACAGACGTCATCGCGGCATCATGGCGCTTGTCATGTCTCGCTCGGCTAATTGAAAAATGAACACGCCGCCATTTTCTGCCCGCAAGCCGTTGCGGGCAGAACTTGGACGGTTGATCGAATGTTAAATTGCAACTATCGGATTACAATCGTGTCGTTGCGGTTATCAACACTTACATCTTAATTGATGGCAGTGTTCGCAATGAGGATGCCCATCCGTTGCGAATTGATTGAGGATTACCGTTCCCGCAAACTTTCCTGCTTGTAGCGCAAAAGCGGCGACAGCAGATATTCGATCACCCGTCGCGCGCCGGTCTTGATCTCAATCGTCACCGCCATGCCGGGCGTGAGGTTCACGCGCTTATCTTCGATTTGCATCCAGGCATGGTCGAGCGAAACCCTCGCGGCATACAGCAGCTCCTGGCCTTGCGGTTCGCTCGACTCCGCCAATGCACCGGCTGACTTAGCCGCGCCCGACTTGTCCGCAGGCTTTTCGCGAACGATCGCATCGTGGGAAATGTTGAGCACTTCACCATGCAAAAGGCCGTAGCGGGTGAAGTTAAACGTATCAATCTTGATTTCTGTCGCCTGCCCGGCTGCAACAAAGCCAATATCGCGGTTCGACACCATGGCCTCGATTTCAAGATGGCTGTCCGCAGGTACTATGACCATCAGCGCCTGCGCTGCCGTCACCACACCGCCCACCGTGTGAATCGCCAGCTGCTGCACGGTGCCAGCAATCGGCGCGCGCAGGATCTGATCCTCCATGCGTTTCTCGGCTTTGACCATGTCTTCGGTGAGCTGCCCCGTTTTTTGCTCTGCCTCAGTAAGATCACTGACAATACCCTGTGCATACTCGGCCTTGGCCTGCTCGCGCTGCCATTCCAGCGCCTGTTTCGCGGCTGTGACCTCGGCTGCGCGATGCTCCTGCGCCGTTAGCTGATGGCGTGTCTCGACCAATTTAAGCTGAGCATCGAGATGGGCGATGCGATTGCCGAATTCCATGCGCATCAATTTTTCGCGGATATCCGCTGTCTCCTCCACGAATGGCAGCGATGTTTTGAGCTTGGCAATGACGATTGCGGTCTCTTCTTCTTCCGCGCCTTTCTGCGCGATCTGCTGCTCGATAGATGCAAGTTTCGACGCCTGCTGATTTGCCTGCGCGAGCATCGCGGCACGGGTACGGGCAATTTGGTAGGGAGATGCATCGAGCGGAGGAGTAAACTCAGCCGCAGCGCCAACTTCGATCCCCGCACGCAAAGCCTTCAGCCGTGCAACGTCAAGTTGGACACTCAAAAGTTCATAGCCAACGCGGTTGCGTTCCGCGGTGGAGACCGTGCGATCGGTTTCAACCAGCACCTGCCCTTTGCTGACCGGGTCGCCATCCTTGATATGGATCGCCGTGACAATACCGGTCTCCAAAGGTTGGATGACTTTGGTGCGGCCGGTCGGCACAATCTTGCCCTGTGCAGTCGTGATGATGTCGATCCAGCCGAAGCTTGCCCAGACAATGGCTATTGTGAAGAATAGGATGATGATGCCGGCAATCGTCCGCCCGATTGGCGAAGCCGGACTTTCGAGAATTTCGAGTGCTGCCGGTAGGAATTCCAGTTCAGCCTTGCGGTCGCTGGAATTCTGCTTACGCAGCGGAATGACCACTGGTTTCGCAGGTGACCTGTCTTCGGGTGCGTTTTTTACCGCTTCCACGGAAACTTCAGACAACTTCATGGAGACCCGCCTGCAACCGGTGAAGCGTCGCATAACGCCCGCCACGATGAATGAGATCATCGTGACTGCCATCCTCGACAATACGGCCGCCCTCAATGGTAATAATACGATCCGCGTGACGAACGGTGGACAGCCTATGGGCGATGATCAACACCGTGCGGTCTTTCGAGATCGCGCGCATGTTCTCTTGAACGATGCGCTCACTCTCATAGTCCAATGCACTGGTCGCTTCGTCAAAAATCAAAATGCGCGGATTCGTGATCAGCGCGCCGCGCAATCGCGATCCGCTGGCGCTGCCCACCAGACAGGCTGGCCCCGCGCTCGCCGACCATCGTGTCATAGCCGTTTGGCAATTCCAAAATGAAATCGTGAGCGCCCGCGAGCCCGGCCGCCGCGATCACGCGTTCCATCGGCATCGCGGGATCGGAAAGCGCGATATTGTCGCGGATCGTGCGGTTGAAAAGAACATTCTCCTGCAACACGACGCCCACCTGCCGGCGGAGCCACGCCACGTCTACGAGGGCAATGTCGACACCATCGATCAGCACGCGCCCACCTTCTGGCACATACAGCCGCTGCACCAATTTGGTCAGCGTCGACTTGCCCGAGCCCGAAGGCCCAACGATACCGAGAACCTGTCCAGCTGTGACCTGCAGCGTCACGTCTTTGAGAATTTCCGGCCCGTCAATGCGATAGCGGAATGCCACGTGGTCAAACGTGACATCGCCACGAATAGGAGGCAGAGTCGCGCGCGCGGGATTGTAAGAGGGTTCAGGCACCGCATTGAGGATATCGCCCAAACGCGCGATCGAGACCCGCGCCTGATGAAAATCCTGCCACAGCTGCGCCAACCGCAACACCGGCTGAGCCACACGGCCCGCCAGCATGTTAAAGGCAATCAATTCACCAATTGTCAGGCTGCCTTCGATGACAAGATGCGCCCCGAAGTAAAGTGTCAGCGCGGTGACAAGCTTACTGATGAATTGTACCGCCTGGCTTGCCCAATTGCCGAGCGAGAGCACCCGGAAACTCGATTGCACGTAGCCGGCGAGTTGTTCTTCCCAGCGCCGCTGCATTTGCGGCTCTATCGCCATGGCTTTCAGCGTCTCGATCCCGGTGACACTTTCAACCAGGAATGCCTGATTTTCCGCGCCGCGATCGAACTTCTCTTCCAAGCGGCGCCGAAATACCGGCGTCACGCCAACTGAAATCAAGATGTAGAAGGGGAATGATCCGATCACAATCCAGGACAGGAATGGCGAATAATAGAACATCACCGCCAGAAAGACGAAGGTGAAGAACAAATCGATGACGAGGGTCAGCGCCGAACTTGTCACAAAATTGCGGATGTTTTCCAGTTCGCGGACCCGCGCCACCGAGTCACCCGCACGTCTTGCCTCAAAATACGCGATTGGCAATGCCACGAGATGGCGAAACAACCGTGCACCAAGTTCCACATCAATCCGATTGGTGGTGTGCGCAAATACATAAGTGCGAAGCGCGCCAAGCACGGATTCAAAAATCGACACCGTGACAAGACCGACCATCAAAACATCAAGCGTCGTATAGCCACGATGGGTAAGAACCTTGTCGGTGATGACCTGGAAGAACAGCGGCGTCACAAGCCCGAACAATTGCAGGAAGAACGAGGCCACCAGAACTTCGCCGAGCAGTCGGCGATATTTGTGCATCGCCTGCAAGAACCAGGTGACATCGAATTTCCGCGCCAGATCGCCCAGCGTAGCGCGGCGCGCCATCAACACCAGTTGGCCGGTCCATAGCGACTTAAACTCCGCACGTGGCAGAATTTGCGGCCGGCCGATTATGGGGCTCTGCACCAGGGCGCCCTCCTCGGTCACTTTGCCGAGGATCAAAAAACTGCCATCGTTGCATTCCGCAATGACCGGCAGTGGCAATTTTGCGAGGCGGGACCAATCTGTCGTAATCGCGCGGGCTTTGAGTTTAAGCTCCTTCGCGCAACGGAGCATTTCCGTGACGCCGACCGCTTCACCCGCAAAGCGATGACCAATCTGCGCCGGGTCCACCGCAATTCCGTGAAAACGGAGCAACAACACCAAGCAGCCGAGGCCACTCTGGCCTTCGTCGCCTTCCCCAGCCACGCTTAAACCCCCAACGCACAACCACAAGGCGTTTTATGAAGCACAACCTATGCGATATGACCAGAGTTGTCATAGCTGGCGACGCAGTCCTGATCGCGCCCGTGTCTACGTGAATTCCTTGTTAGCAGGAAATTTTACAGCGAAAATTGCAATTTCTCGAGATTCCAGAAGAGGTTTAGAACAGACCCATTGCGCTGCAGCCATTTTAAGCAATTCTCTAAAGGTAATGCTTCAAAGGAACAGGGCTTTGAGACAACGAAATTGGTATTCAAAATGATTTTCTGTTCTTTAATGATATGCGGGTGCCAATATCGAACCTGCTCAGTTCTGAGGAAGGTCATGGCTTCTACCAATTGATGGAGAAGTTGCCGCAGGAACGGCTTATCGTTGCTATCCAGGCCATCGCCATGATCGAGCAAACATTGGCAGTGACGATCGACGTCAAGCAGCGCAAGGACAGGTCACGACTGCATACCCCGGCGCAGAACAGAACCTCTGTTTAGATACAATTCTTTTTGCGATAGCGGGAACTAGCTGGACGCATATGCCTTTGTCTCTTTAACAAAGAACAAAGGATCAGGAACATGAAAGCACTAACATGGCATGGCAAAGGTGACATCCGTTGTGACAGCGTTCCTGATCCGGTAATTGAGGATGGAAGAGACGCCATCATCAAGGTTACATCCTGCGCTATCTGCGGTTCCGATCTACACCTGTTCGATGGCATCATGCCAACAATGGAAAAGGGCGATGTCCTCGGCCATGAAACCATGGGCGAAGTTGTCGAAGTTGGCGCGGAAAATAAGAAATTAAAGGTCGGAGATCGTGTTGTCGTGCCGTTCACGATTTCATGCGGCGAATGCTTCTTCTGTAAACGAGGATTTTATTCAGGCTGCGAGCGATCGAACCCGAATGCCGAAATGGCCGCGAAGCTTTGGGGCCATTCGCCTGCAGGCTTGTTCGGCTATTCGCACCTGCTTGGAGGCTTTGCGGGAGGCCAGGCAGAGTACTTGCGCGTTCCTTTTGCGGATGTAGGACCAATTAAGATTGACTTAGGATTAAGCGACGAACAGGTGCTTTTTCTTTCTGATATTTTTCCGACCGGTTACATGGCGGCTGATTTTTGCAATCTGAAAGGCGGTGAAACCGTCGCTATCTGGGGTTGCGGTCCTGTTGGGCAATTTGCCATTAGAAGCGCGTTCCTGCTGGGTGCCGAACGCGTAATTGCAATCGACACTGTACCGAACGGCTTGCGCTGGCCCAAGCATCAGGCGCCCTGACACTCGATTTTATGAAAGAAGATATTTACGAACGGATACAGGAACCACGCACGGACGCGGTGCCGACGCGTGCATCGATGCAGTCGGCACTGAACCAGAAACCAAGTCCGGGGTGGATGCGGTGGTCGATCGCGTTAAGGTCGCAATATTCATGGGCACCGATCGCCCCCATGTTCTTCGTCAAGCCATCCACTGTTGTCGCAATTTCGGTACCGTTTCAATCGTAGGCGTCTACGGCGGTTTTCTCGACAAAGTACCAATGGGTTCGGCTGTCAATCGTGGCCTCACCATCCGCATGGCACAGACACCAGTACAACATTATATGCCGAAACTACTTGAGCGTGTCGAAAAGGGCGAGATTGATCCGACGTTCGTGATCACTCACCGCGCTTCGCTGGCGGAAGGACCTGAACTCTACAAAACATTTCGGGATAAGGAAGATGGATGCATCAAAGTTGTATTGAAGCCGTGATATCATGTTGCGCCTTCTGATTGGCACGTCGGGATGGCACTACGATTTATGGCGCGGGCCGTTCTTTCCCAAGGGGCTGCCGATCAAAAACCAGCTTCAATATTATGCAAGTCAGTTTTCGACGACCGAATTAAACGGCGTATTTTACCGCATCCCCTCTCCTGAAGCCGTTCAAAATTGGCGCGAGCAGACAGGCAAAGATTTTGTCTTCGCCTGGAAAGCATCCAAATACATCACACATTGGAAACGCCTTTCGCCGGATTTAGAGAGCAGCCTTGCATTACAAGAAGACCGTGTGTCGCTGTTGGGGGATAAGCTGGACCAGTTCTGTTTCAACTGCCGCCAAATTTTAAAGTCGATGCCGACCGGCTCATTTCATTTTTCAAGCTGCTGCCGAAAAAACGCCGCTACGTTTTCGAATTTCGCCATTCCAGCTGGTATGTGCCCAGCATCCTGGCACTGCTCGCCGAATGGAACATTTCACTGTGTATTTCAGATCACCACAATGCGCCGGCACCATGGAAACGCACTGCGGATTTTGTCTATGTGCGCGGTCATGGACCAGGCGGACGATACCAAGGGCATTAGATCGCCAAGAGTTTGTGGATTGGGCGAAGCGCATCAAGTCTTGGAAAGATCAGGGTTGCGACGTCTTCGTCTATTTCGATAACGATCAAAAAAGTGCGGCACCTTTCGATGCCATTCACTTAAGATCGCTGATGTCAGTCGATTAGCGGCCAAATAAAAAATGCCGCTGTTGTTTGTTAACAACAGCGGCATCGCGATAGATTTCACAATTTAATCCACCCAAATGCATCTTCATCGCAAAAATGTTTCATCCTGCTTTGCCGGCAAAAGCTCCGATTCTCTAATGCTTCAAGCTTAGCTGCAACTTCTTCGATAACATCTTCCCAGTGCCCTTGCTGTTTCTGATGAAAAAAGTGCATCGTCGGGTACCAAGGTGATGCACAATGGGCGAAGGGCCATCGCCAATCGCAATCGGCATGTAGCATCGTCCATACATTTGCACCTAATGCCCCGGCCAAATGAGCGATCATCGTATCGACTGTGACGATCACATCCAACTCAAGAAGAATTGCCGCTAGCTTTCCAAATCGAGCATACTGATGTCTTCGGCCTCTATGATTGGCGCCTGGAACGCGCGGGTCCTTGCTGCAGTGAAAATAGCTGTATGTTAGGAATTGCTTTCAAACGGGCAAGCGCGCCAAGTGGAACGCAGCGTCGCTGATCCCAACTGCCAGCTTCCCACACCAGACCGACGGAATACTTTGACGTTCGAAGACGCTTAATTCTCTTCCGCACTGGCGACAAATACGGCACGCAACCAGAAATCATGTCAGTGGTCGCTCTTAGCGCATGTGCCAATTCCATGATCTCGATATCGGCATCGAAATCGAGATCGGGCGTGCCATCGTGCAAAGGCATCGCATGGTCCACACCTTCAACCTGCGCAATCATTGATACCAATTCAGGTTGGACCCAAACAGTAACACGCCGCGCTATTTGTCTAAGTGGTTTGGCAAACCGGATGAATTGAATCGTGTCGCCCAATCCATGGTAACAACGGACCAAAACATTCTTGCCGGTGAGGTCCTCGCCTCGCCATATCCGTTGAAAATGACGCGCACCAACGTGTTTAGGCGGCCCAACACTACAATCAAGACGCAAGTCAATGTCATTGATTGCCCAAGCTGTGTCGAAATCCCCCGCCCGCATCGCCTCTACCCAGCGTTGCACAGCGCAATCAACGTGAAACGAATTTATGAAAGCGGCTCAGCTTTCCATCTTTTGTCGGTTCCGATTAAGGAACGCCAGTTTCCCCCTATTGAACCTAAGGAAAACCCGTCCCCACCCATTTCCCTCAAGGTTATCTTCCCTGGACCCGAAATCAACGCGCAGGATATCAGCATGACCGCCCTCCTCGGTTGCTGCGACAGTAGCCGGTCTGCCATCGCGCTCCGTAATCCATTTTTTGTTCGTGGTCGTGCCACTTTCGCCGATATATCCTCCCGCGAAACTAATAACCTGATAATTGCAATTGGAAGGTTGCGTTCCGTTGTACAAACTTAGTTCGTATCTCATAAATTAACGCCGGCTCGTTTGATTAATGACCCAATGATGGCGAGAAATACGAAACAGATGAGAATTGAATAGATGATCTTCTTCATGATCATCATCTTCATCAATAACAACTACCATCATCATCCCTTCTTCTTTATCTCCATGAGAGAGCGCAGCACCTTCGATATCACGGTAAGTTGAGAAATTCCCGTTTTTATTTCTTGTAACGCACGAATGCGAATTTTCCGCATGGATAACAGGAACGAACACCATCATCATACGTTCGGGCAAGTGAACTTTCCTTCCGGCGATCACGCTAGCGCAGGGCAACTCACATGCACTCCCTTCATCGGTCGCCGGGAACGGTTCGTGTCGGCATTGTCGGCGTCGGAAATTGTGCCAGTTCCCTGGTTCAAGGCCTTCATTATTATCGGGATGCAAAATCAAACCAGCCTGTACCCGGATTGATGAACGTTGAAATCGGTGGTTATCACGTCAGGGACGTGGTCCTGGCTTCCGCTTTTGACGTCAATGCCCACAAAGTCGGCAAGGATGTCAGCGCGGCAATCTGGGCCAAGCCTAACAACACGCATCGCTTCGCGCGGGTGCCTTTCACGGGAGTTACTGTTCAACGTGGACGTACGCTCGATGGCATCGGTCAATATTTACAGGATGATATCGAGATATCTGATGAGAAGGAGGCTGATGTCACCGATGTACTCGTCCAAACGCACACCGACGTCCTCGTTTCCTATCTGCCGGTCGGCTCTCAAAAAGCGACCAAGTGGTATGCGGAGCGCGCGCTCGAGGCTGGATGTGGGTTCGTGAATTGCATCCCGGTTTTTATTGCATCCGATCCCGAGTGGCGCAGGCGTTTCGAACGCGCGAATTTGCCACTCGTCGGCGATGACATAAAAAGCCAGGTCGGGGCAACGATTATACATCGCGTGCTGGCCAATTTGTTTCGCGATCGCGGAGTCCGCCTCGACCGGACTTATCAATTGAATTTTGGCGGCAACGCCGATTTCAAAAATATGCTGGAACGTGAGCGGCTAACATCAAAAAAAATATCAAAGACCCAGTCGGTCACAAGCCAATTCAGCGTCCCGCTCGATTTCGATAACATTCATGTTGGCCCGAGCGATCATGTACCGTGGCTTACCGATCGAAAGATCGCCTACATCCGCATGGAGGGAACCGCCTTTGGTGGCGTGCCGATGAGCGCCGATCTCAAGCTTGAAGTTTGGGATTCCCCTAATTCGCAGGTGTTGTCATTGATGCCATCCGCTGTGCAAAGTTGGCAATCGATCGCAGGGTGGGCGGCGCGTTGATCGGCCCATCCAGCTATTTCATGAAATCCCCGCCCCAACAATTCACCGACGACGAAGCACGGCAGCGTACCGCACTGTTCATCAACGGTGAAAACTAAGAGGCGATGATGCAACTCCATCTCATCCGTCATGGCCATCACGCGCTACTTGGACATGTGCTTTGCGGTCGCATGCCCGAAGTAGAGTTGGATGCCCAAGGTCGACAACAGATGATGGAAACTGCCGAACTGATCGGCCATAGAGCACCGCGCGCGCGGGGCGGTGCAATCCAGCCCACAACTGAAGAGCAGTGCAGTCTGCCGAAATCATCGCAGCGAATTTCAACCTCGTGGAAGAGATCGCATGGTCATTAGATGAAATCGATCTAGGGTGCTGGACGGGCGCTCGATTTACAGATTTGGCATCAGATAGCCGCTGGCAGGCATGGAACGAGCGGCGCGACAGTACTCGCCCACCTGGCGGCGAAAGCATGTCCGCGCTTCAGGCAAGAGTTGTTCGGCACATTGAACAGCTTGAAAATCAGCACCCCGGCGTAATGATCGTGATCGTCTCCCATGCTGAACCGATCAGAGCGGCACTGATGCATTATCTCAATGTGCCAGTAGACCAATTTTATACGCTCGATATCGATCCCGCGAGCATCAGCACCATTCAGTTCGGTGGACGACCTATCGTTTCATGCGTCAATAATAAGGTGATGGCGTGAAGATCGTAATTTTTGGTTTAACGATCAGTTCGTCATGGGGTAATGGCCATGCAACCCTCGGCGCGGGCTGTGCAAGGGATTGAGTCAGATGGGACATGACATTGTGTTTTACGAACACGATGTGCCTTATTACGCAAGCGTTCGGGATTTGCATGCGCTGCCGAGGGGCCGACTGGAACTATATGAAACTGGGATGATGTTGCGCAGCGGGCCTGCTCCGACATCCGGGACTTCGATGTTGCAATCGTCACGTCCTATTGTCCGGACAGTTTGCCTGCAACAGAACTGGTTATTTCCCATTGCAAGGGAATACGGGTCTTCTACGATCTCGACACTCCAATCACGCTGGCGCGTCTCGCTGCCAACGAAAAAGTCCCTTATATCGGTTCAAGAGGACTTCAGGATTTCGATTTGGTTTTGAGCTACA
>CAWESR010000013.1:0-64172 GCA_963811795.1 uncultured Alphaproteobacteria bacterium | reverse complement strand
CTGATCTCGAGACTTTGGTCATCCTCATGCCTTTGGAAAACCTACCCCAGATTGTAGCCCGATTAATAGCGGCGGGCCGTCCGGCTGACACGCCCGCGCTAGTAGTGCAACAAGGCTTCCTGCCGACGCAAAAACAGACGCATTCTTCGCTTGGAGCGTTGGTTGAAGTGGTCGAAGCCCAAGGCATCGAATCTCAGACCATTGTCGTCGTTGGGGAGGTGACCCGATTAGCGACTGAACTGGCCTGGTTTGAGGCAGGTGACGCCTATCCTTTGCTTGGTCAGCGCGTGTTGGTCACGCGACCTGCCCATCAATCGGTTAATTTCACTATTGCCCTCCGCGCTTTTGGCGCTGAGCCGATTTCTTTTCCCACCATCGAAATTGTTCCCGTCGAAGATACCGGCCCTTTGGACGAAGCTATCCAGCAAATCACGAAATCACGCTCCTCGCCTCCTCGTCCTCGCTCTCGCCTCCATACTACCATTGGCTGGTGCTGACCAGCGCCAATGGGGTGGCGGCTTTTTGGGAACGATTGGCCAGCGCCGGACTGGATGGTCGCTGCCTGGCAGGGGTGCGGATTGCGGCCATTGGCCCGGCTACGGCGGCGGCGCTACGCCAACGTAGCATCATCCCCGACTTGGTGCCGGAAGTCTACACCGCCGAAGGAGTCTTGGCGGCTTTTGATCAGTTGGTTCGGTCGCCGGGCAGCGTTTCCTATTAGCTCGTGCTGACATCGCCCGCCGGGCTTTGGCCGAAGGCTTGGTTGAGCGAGGGGCGCAGGTTGACGAAATTGCCTCCTACCACACCGTGCCCATATCAGGCGGCTCACCTCCCCCTGCTGCCGATATTGTTACCTTCACCAGTTCCTCCACGGTGCAGGGCTACGTCAATTGCCTGGCTGGGCGACCTCCAGTGGAAGCGCTGCAAAACAGCCGGGTGGTCTGCATCGGCCCAATCACCGCTGCCACCGCCAGAGAATTGGGTGTGCCGGTCAGCGCCATGGCTGAAGAGTATACCATCGAGGGGCTGCTGGCGAGCGCTAAATAAAGAAGAAGAAGGTTAAATGAAGGGCTAGAAGTCGCACTCATAGTTGATTCTTCACTCTCTCGAATTTCCCGATGCTACAAAATATAGCCAAATTTATATCCTTTTTTCTCGCAGATATATTGTGATTAAGCTAATTTTGTGTTAAGCTAGGGATAGGTTTAAATTTTATTTTATGAGAAGATTAAAAGAGGGTTTAACTAATGTCACTTGAACAAATAGTAGTGTGGATTATTGTAGGTGGTATTGCCGGTTTTTTGGCGGATGCCTTAGTCGCCGGCGTCAGGTTAGGGGTACTTGAGGCCATCGTCGTGGGTATCCTGGGCGCTTTTGTCGGCGGCTGGTTGTTTTCGGTCCTTGGGTGTGTCCCTTGGTGGTAACATTCTTAGCACTGTATCACCGCTTTCGTTGGCGCCGTAATCCTGCTGGTGATTTTCAGCGCAGCCAGCCGGCGTCGTGGGAGGCGGTAACGTCTTTTGTTGTAATTAGGTAGAAAACGGCTCACTGTCCAATACAGTGGGCCGTTTTTTGGTGCAAATTTTACTACTTGTTCCCAATGGTCTGCAAAAATATTTTTATTTCATAAAGTCAAAGTCCTTGTGGGTTGCGTCCTGGGCCATTTCTGCTAAAATCGAAAAGCTATGTGCATTTAATTCAATTCGTTAACTAGTCTTTTGAGCAGCTAGCAGTTCATGAATGCTAATGACCGAAACAGATCATGGTAAAAATTGGTGGCAGCGGCTGGACGGCCCGCTCAAAGTGGGTCTGATCTTCGCCGCATTGGGCATTATTTTGACTATTATTGGCATTTTCAGAGACCCAACCACGCCAGCTACGGCTTGGTCGCTAGGGGTGGGTAGCTTGATTTCTGGCCTGACTTGGGGGCTAGTCAGTTGGGCCATTGCCACCGCCGCTGTAGAAGTCGAAAACGATGTAAACCAAGCTGAAGCCGAGCAAAAAGTCAACGAAATAACAGATGAGTTGGAATAGGATTATTCTGACAGGCTTAGTTGGATTGGTTGGGGCAGTTATCTTAACTGCCCTTTGCCTTTTGATGATGGTTTGGAAAACTATTCCCGTCCTCGTCACCAATCCCGATCTATGTCTGGGGTCTCTTTCTGTTTCTGCTAGCTTTCTCCGTAGCCGAAATTCCCATCATGATTTTTGGATCCGCCGGATTGCCGCCAGCGCCAATCCCAGAGCCAAATATGTGGCGCTCCTGATCAATAGCGGCTATCCCTTTTTTGGCGCTGTCTACGCCGCTCCCTTTATCCTGTTGACTGGGCGTTTGGGTCTTGGCACGGCCCTGGCTGCTTTGAGTTTTATCCGTTTTGTTTCTGCAATTATCTTTCTGCCTAAGTGAAATTACTTGTCTATGATAAAAAATACCTTCAACTTATTTGACATTCAGGCCCTGATTATTGACATGGACGGCGTCTTATGGCTGGATAATACGCCTTTGTCCGGCCTTATCCCTTTTTTTGATTTTCTTTACAGCCACGATATTCCTTTTATTTTAGCCACCAATAATGCCAGCAAGACGCCCCAGCAATACATGCAAAAACTAGCCAAGTTTGGGGTGATAATTGAGCGGGAGCATGTCCTGACTTCCTCCCTGGCGACCGCGGCTTATTTGCAGCATGAATCAACGCCGGGGCAGCGGCTTATGCGGTTGGGCAAGAGGGACTTCGTGAAGCCATGCAAGAGGCTGGTTTTGTGCTGCTGCCTGATGCCAGCCAGCCCGCTGAGGTGGTTGTAGCTGGGGTGGATTTCACTTTAACTTATGACAAACTAAAATATGCCACGTTACATATCCAGCGTGGCGCCCGCTTCGTCGGTACCAACGGCGATGTCACCTTTCCGGCCGAGGAAGGGGCTCTGCCGGGCGCTGGCTCGATCTTGGCCGCTTTGCAAGCAGCGACGGGTGTGGTGCCAACTATCATCGGCAAGCCGGAACGACGATGTTCGATATTGCGGTGGAGAAAATGGGCAGCGACCCCGCTCACACGGCCATGCTGGGCGACCGCCTGGAAACTGACATCCTGGGTGGGCAACGCGCCGGTCTGAAAACCATTCTGGTCACGACCGGTATTGACAACGAAACAACAATACAGATGAAGCGGATCCAGCCTGACGCCGTTTTCAGCGGGCTTGAGGCGCTGCTGACTGAGTGGGTTAGGAGTTAACCGCTCCGCTTATCTGTTTAAGTTTTTATATAGTCTGTTCCCCTGTTAGGCTCTCCCAGGCCTCATCACACTCCAGGTCAATACCCTTTGAATGGAGAAAGACAGTTTTATTTGTCCTCAACCGTTCTAACACTACCTCCACGATGTATTGGGACCGGGCCAGACACGCCTCTGCATGCCCCACCTGCCCCTTGCTCTGTAGTCCTCTTTCATCAAGCCACTTATCAACCAGATTGAAGTTTTGACAGCAGTGGTCGATCTCCCAATAGTCCCACCGGGTCGGCTTTCCATCCTTGAGAAGGGTGACATACTTTTTGCGCCGGTAATGGACACCGGCAAGGTACTCGGCCAAATGAATGGTGGTGTTGGCATCGTGAGCGACGCCGAGCAAAAGCACCTGGCCATCAAGCTCATAGACCCGGCCCACCGGACTGTCCAGGCCATGGGGCGACAACCGGATGAGGCGCGGTAATTTGGACTGCCTGGGAGCCTATCGCGGCAAAAGCGTGGGGGCTATCGCTTCGGAGCACACCCGGAACTCTCCAGAAGGTCTCTGCCACCACCCCCATCTCGGCGCAGGGCGTTGTCTTCGGATCAAAGGGGTGATCGTCGTCGCTGCTCATGCTTGGCATCACCAGAGTCCCCTCTGGACCCAGAGCGGTCTGTAGCGCGGCAATCAGGCCCATCGGCCCATCCTCCACTGGCCTTACCTTCGGAAGGATGTGTGTACCAAAAGAACGCTTCCCGGTCTAAGGCCGAGATTGAGGAGTTGTTGAACGAGTTGGTTTATGGAAACTGTTATAAAGCCCATTGTCAGACTGCAAACCGGGCCACAGCATCTTCATTCCAGGATACTCCCGTACCTGTAGCGCCTTCTACTGTGGCCAGACCATTGTCAATTTGCAGTGGCTCGGCCATAATCGGGTTCCACCAGTCCGCGTACTCCAACCAATGGGCGGTGGGCGTCAGGCAAAGCAACTGCGCGCTAATTTCCGGCCACAAGTGGTTGGACAGGCGGACACCGCGTGTTTGCGCCAGCGCCGCTGCGCGTAGCCAGCCAGTTACACCGCCAATCTTCATCACGTCAGGCATCATGAACTCTGATGCTTGCGCGTCGAGCGCGTGTTGCAGGTCCAGGCAGCCCCACCAGTTCTCACCGCACTGGATCGGCGTTTTGGCTTCCCGGGCCACGAGTGCGTGTCCAGCGTAGTCGTGAGCGAAGGTTATCAATTTTTGGAAGATGGGGCTTGGCTTTGGCTTTTCTTTATTTCCTGCTTCGGCCCACCGACCAGTTCGCCTAGCAAAACGACTTGGCTTAACGGTGGCACTGTGCCGCCCTCGCGGGTGCCGATAGTTTCCCCTGAGTTTGCTCCGGCCCGAGCCGCCCGCCGGTACGGAACGCTTTTCTCCACAATGAGTTCGGGCGGCTGGCGGCCCGGCTGGAGCGGTCCTTTAAGCTCGTTTTCTTTGACTAGGCGGCCATAGGGAGCAGCGAGACTTTCGCTCACCCTCTGTTTCCGAAGGTTGTTTTTAATACCAACGTTAAACACTTTAAGCTTACAGGTTACGACAAGTTCCAAATGAAAAACTGATTGAAGCTTGATCATGCATCGGGTTATTATGCATCCTCCACCGCTCCCAACGCCTTAAGCGTTGCTTTCTGAGCCTCGGTCAGACCAGTGACGCCGGTGATATTCATCCGCTCGTAGGGCCGGTCGGGCCGCACTGTTTTGAGACATTCATTGGTCTCCACATCCCACAGCTTAATGGTCTCGTCCTCACTGCAACTAGCCAAGAACCTTCCATCCGGGCTGAAACAAACGGACCTTACGTTATTGGTATGACCCGCTAAGATTGTGGGTGAATAATTTTTGTCCAGCGCATGGATATTGGAGATATCCCACAGGCGCACGGTGTGGTCCCGACTACTGCTCGCAGAGTATTACCGTTAGAACTGAAACTGATATCTGTTATCCCGCCGTGTGTCCCTGTAAAGCTTGGAGGGGTTTATTAGTGGCAGCATCGCTCACATCCCACAAGTACACAATTCCGCCACTGCTACCACTAGCCAGAAATCTCCTGTCAGGGCTGAAGGAAACAGAGAGTGCGGCGGTGAAATCAGGCAAGTGCAATGTGCGGGAGAGATGGCCAGAGCGCACGTCCCACAAGCGTACGGTCCCATCATTGCTGCCAGTGGCCAGAGTGTTGCTATCGGAACTAAAGCAGACAGAATTTATCCCGTTAATGTGACCATGCAAAGTCTTGAAAGTCAGACCGGTTTGTGCGTCCCATATCCGCACGGTTAGATTGCCGGCGCTTGCCAGAAATTTGCCATCAGGACTGAAACAGACACTCCAGACCTCACCGGCGTGACCCTGCAAAGTCTGAAGTTCTTTCCCACTACGAACATCCCATAGCCGCACAGTCCGATCAACACAACAACTGACCAGCCTGTTTCTATCAGGACTGAAGTCGACAGCTTTTACTTCATCGGTGTGCCCCTGCAAGGTCTGGAAAGGCTCGACGCTATTTATTGTCTCGGAATTGTCCGACGTTGAGATACCGGAAGATGTCAAAATATCAGCTATTTTCCATACATGTATGGTTTGGTGATAATTAGCACTGGCCAGGAGCTTTCCATCGGGACTGAAACGGACCCACTTGATCCAATTGACGTATCCTCGCAACTTATTGAGTACCTGGCCGGTGCGAACGTCCCATAGCAAAACCGATTGATCACTTATCCCACCAGCCACAGTCCCGCCATCGGGACTAAAAGATACGGACCAAACCCAACTGGTAGGGCCTCGCAAGGTCTTGAGAAGACAGTCAGTTTCCACCCTTTGGGAGGTATCCGATGCCACAGCACTGACCACATCCCATAGGCGTACCGTTTTATCCTGACCACCGCTGGCTAAGACTTTGCCATTGGGACTAAAACTGACAGATAGTACCCAGCCGGTGTGTCCCTGCAAAATCCTAAGTGGTTGATTAATGCGCGTTCCTGGGAATGGCTGGTTCTAAAATATTTCTCACATTCCAAAGACATACAGTCTGATCGTCGCTGCCGCTGGCCAAGAGATTGCCATCAGGGCTGAAACAAACGGACCATACGCTGTTGCTGTGGCCCTGGAAGATCCGAAGAGGCTGATCCACATTCATTGTCTGGGGGCCGGGTGGTTCTAAAATATCTCTCACATTCCAAAGACATACAGTCTGATCATAGCTGCCGCTGGCCAAGAGATTACCATCAGGACTGAAACAGACCGAATTACGCTATGGGTGTGGCCCTGAAAGATCCGAAGAGGCTGATCCACATTCATTGTCTGGGGGTCGGGTGGTTCTAAAATATCTCTCACATTCCAAAGACATACAGTCTGATTGTCGTTGCCGCTAGCCAAGAGATTGCCATCAGGACTGAAACAGACACTCCAGACCTCGCCAGCGTGACCCCACAAAGTCTGCAGATGTTGGCCAGTGCGGACATCCCATAGTCGTATGGTCTGGTCGTCACTACCGCTGGCCAGCATGTTGCCATCAGGGCTAAATTGAACTGAACGGACCCAATCTGTGTGACCCCTACAAATCAAGCGCAACTGGCCATCGCCAGTATGCCATACTCGAACGTGTCCATCACTTGTCCCGGTTGCTATAAATTGACCATTCGGGTTGTAATCCACCGATAGAATTATGCCGAAGGTGTCAGTCAATATTGCCCCAGTCAAATCGGCCCGACTGAAATTGACATTCTGGAGAGTCATTCCTTGCATGTACGCCTGCCAAACTACCAACCCGGAGAAATCGAACCCATCGAGATCACTACCCAAGTGCAGTAGCATATTGAGGATATTGCCCGCGGCATAGCCAGGCTTACCTAACTGGGTCTGGCGAAGCGTATCCAGAACCTCCCTGAGATGCGCCTCAATCCTGGATTGTCCAAACATATTCAACAAACGATCTACTCACTGGTTGTAAAATGAGTTGTCTTCTGGCTGGCTCTTGATGTACTCCTTGGTCTGAGCTTTGAGCAAGGCATAGCAGTTGAAATTTTTAATTTTGGACCCTTCGGCTTTGCTCAGGGCAGATTTTTGGCTTTGGATTTCTTGGCAAACGGTCTCAATCAGATAGTCAGTTAGAAACTCCAAAACTACGTTCTGTAGCGTGAACCCATTTTCGACTTGTTCCAGCAGTGAGCGATGACGTAGGTTACGTAGCGTTTCCAGTAACTCCCGCCGGGAAATTGGGCGGACAATATTCTCTTGTAATTGGTCCGGTCCAACGGTCTGTCGCTCAATAGCCAGCCAAATCAGTAGCTCCTGCTCTAATTCGGAGAGGCGGTCAAACTGCTGGGTCAGCAAATCCCGGACGCCGCCAAAGATGCTGCTTTCTTCTTGCAGGAATTCAGTGATTTCTCCGAAAAAAGCTCCCGCACCGTTTCGGCCACCAGCTTTAAGGCTAGCGGATTGCCAGAGTAGCGGTTGAGTAGAGTCGCCCAGCTTTCATCAGAACCGGTTAGTCCCCGATCTTGCAAAATGGCTTGACCAGCCTTGGTGTCGATGTTGGCCAGTTGCAGGGTGCGAACGGGTGCGGTTTCGCCTTCGAGAGGGCCGAACTGGCGGGGTTTCTCCCGGCTGGTCAAGAGCAAACAGCTTTGGTGGCTACTATCACCAATTCGTTGGAGAAGTTGTCCGTAGGCTTCATAGCCCTCTCGATAATGACCGACTTTTTCTCCCGCCTGGAGGATTGATTCGGCATTATCCAACACCATTAGGCATCGCTTTTGGCGCAGATAATTCATCAACAACGAGATGCGCTTGTCAACCTCTTCAGGTAAATCGTAAGTCTTCTGGTCGGAGAGAAACAGAATCCAATCAGCCAGAGAATCTCATCGAGAGGTGGAGCATTGCGCAGTGAGCGCCAGATAAGGTACTCAAATTGCCCCTGAACTTGCTCCGCCAACCGAGTAACCAAGGTTGTCTTGCCAAGGCCACCCATGCCCAAAACCCCCACTAGACGACAGCGATCGTCGACCAGCCACTGGGTCAACTGGGCAGCTTCGGCTTGCCGACCATAGAAGCTGCTGACATCAGGGGCTTCGCCCCAATCTATGTGCGCGGTTGATAAGATAGGAGCAGGAGGAGTGGTGGATAAAGTCACCGATTTGCCAAGAGCCAGGGTGCTAAAATTGATGGCGGTCGAGGTTGTTAGAGACCGAACCATCTCACCAGCCGTGCCAAACCTGTCGTCAGGTTTTTTTGCCAGAGCCGTATTCAAAACCTCAACTATCCCAGACGGCACATCATCCGGCCAGCTTTCGGGCAGAGATAAGGGATTGAAGTGAGCCATCATCACTGCGGGGGGTGAGTTGCCCTTAAATAACGTCTCAGCGGTGAGCATCTCGTATAAGATGCAACCCAGGCTATAAATGTCCGATTGGGGTGTAGAGCCTTGGCCATTCCAAACTTCGGGAGCAATGTAATGGGGGGTGCCCACGATGCCGCCCTCGGTAGTCACGTGAGTGCTGGCTTCGTTGGCCAACTTGGCCATCCCAAAATCGGTCAGCAGCGGACCTCGGGTTGAGTCCAGCAGAATATTGGCCGGTTTCAGGTCGCGATGGAGGATACCTTGAGCGTGAGCATAATCGAGAGCGTCTGTTCGTATCCGCCCGTAACAACTGCGCGAGCATCAGTTGCGTTCAATGTCGTGGTGTCGATACGCAATCGTCCATCTTTCAGAGAGAATGGTACTTGCATTGACGGGACTGAAAGCGCGCCGCTTGCCAGGACCGGCTCGATCGCGTCTTTCAATTTGGTTTCACTGCTGATCTGTCCCGCATCGCCAGCACGTTTTGCCGCCTCGAACACGCTCGCATCCAGTCCCTTGATGCGCGCATCCTCAAATTTCCATGATCCGCTGCCCGAGACTGCGCCGGTCAAGGCGGCGGCGCTACGCCCCTGGGTCGCTAACGTCATTTGTAGTGAGGCGCGCCCGCTCGGTATCGACAATTCACGATAGCGTAGCGCAGTTGCATCCACATTGGAGAGCTGCACACGTGTATCGATAGTCGTGTTGCCGGCATTCCGCCGAACATCGATATCCGCAATCGCTTCGCCACCACCGATACGGCCTTTCAGATTCTCAAAACCCAGCAATTGCCCGTCGCTTTTGATGACGCCGCTTACAGACTGCAATTCCGTGCCACCTGGCAGCAGGCCACGTTGCGCCTGAAATGAAACGCGCCCGCGCCAGCCTTCGAAAAATCCGCGTGTGAGCGGCTCAGCCGCAGCATGCCCTGCAGCGCCGATAACAAGACTTGTGACCGGCGCCAACTCCAGCACATCCATATCGACCGCGCCGTCAATGCCGATCTCATCGCCATGCACAACAGCCAGCCGGCCACGAACTCGTGCGCCACTAATAACACTGTCGATATTTTCAAATTTGTAACTGCGACCATCAATCGCGAGCCGGGAAGACAAACTCACATTCAGTCCCGGCACACTCATCGGCTTGAGACCGAACAATGCAGCCAAATCACCCTGACGAACGACGAGGTTTAGATCAGCTTTGGGTTGTTCCGCCCATGGCTCGCCGGTGCCGTGCACAGCCATGTCGAAACCCGCACCACTCAGTTTAGCTTGAACCTGCAATGGCGTCGCCATGCACCCGTCACCGCCGCATCGAGCTGAGCAGCGCCCTCACCTGCAGCTACGACTTTATCCAGCCCAAGTAACGCAAGCGACAAACGGCTATCGTTCGAGGAAAGCCTTGTTTCCAGATTTATTTCGCTGCGTGACAGCGCATTCCAATCCAGACCGCGCGCCGCCCTGCCTTCAGGTGAAGCTCTTGCTATGAGGGCACCTTTTAGTTGAGGAGTATCGATGTCGAGTATCGCGCGCGCATTCAGACGATCCGAATGGTCCAGCTTTTGGCCAATATCCGCCGATAGCTTCAACCGCATTGCACCAGGCATGCGCGGAACAGCATTCAGGCGCGCAGCTACAAGCGGACTGACTGGTTCAATAAAGCTGCTTATCTGACTGAGCGAAGTCAGGCTCGCGCTCAGAGCGAGATGACCGGTCATCGCAATCCGGTCGAACGATCCTGACCCGTCGATGGCAACATTGTTGTTGCCACTCCCGATTTGGAGCCGTTCCAGCGCAATCGTTTGCGGTCCATAATTGAACTGCATACGCACGGGTCGAACATCCTGCCCGGCGAGCCTGGCGCGACCGACCTCGAAAGAAAACTGCGCTTCATTTGGCCAATCAGCTTGTGGCCTTACGAAAGTCTGCATCAGTGGTACAGCCGCATCGAAATCAAATTCATTGGCTTTCAGGCTAGCCTCAAAGCGGGACCCTGCATTCGCAAGCGCGATGCGACCTTCTATCGTACTGCCATTGAACTCGGCCTTGAACTGCTCGATTGCCATACGATCCGCGGCAATGATGGTATTGCCTTTAAATCTGATCGGCTTCTGATTGCGAAAGATGATGTCACTTCGACCCTGCAACCAGGCCATCAAAAGCTCAGGATCAGCAGATTCAATTGTAACTGGCCCTGCAAAATTCGCATTCGATCCGCCCTGCGCGATGATACCATTTGCCGCTACACGCGTTGCACCGGGAGCACGCAACTCAAACTTTTCGATCTTCCATGCAACTTTATCGCCACGCATATCCAGCGCCAAATTCTGAATCGCCCGATTGCCCAGCATGATCTGTTCGGCACTTAACTCGACATGCGTCGGCAACGGCGCGGACGGCAACAACGTCACAAGATGGCGCAACTCCGCCAACAATCGCAGACTCTGGCCATTCCCCGCATCATTGTTCAGCAAACGATCTCCATCGAGCTGTCGCGCTGCAAATATGGCGTGAAGCGATGGTGACGCGCCAAAACGAAAGTCCGCAGCTCCGGTTAACTTCATCGCGGATTTGTCAGGACCATAACCCACATCGATCTGCTCGCATGCGACAAGCGCAGCATTCGCTTTTACTTTTGAAGATACGCGCCATGGCATACCGGAATTCGGACCACTGACTGGCCTCGCCAAGGTAACAGTGCCATCAAAACGTGGCGCAAGCGCATCAAACGTCAGCACACCATCAAGCTCAGCAGACGGGGCACCCTCGCCGGGTTCAGTCGTGAAACGTACACGAGTACCCTTGCCGTCGGCACTCTGGCCCGTCGAGACACGAAAGGGTATGCGCATGTCCGACAGAGTGAACGAACCCTCGCCACGCATTATTCCGGCAAGCGCACGCACATCACCGCTGAATGCAAGATCATTGATCTGAAAATTCGAACCGCTTGTCGCGTCATGCAACGCAATGCGGCCAGTGAGATTGAATTGGTCGATGGCAAGCGAACCCAGATTGAAGCGGCCTGTTGATGATGGCCAGTCAATGCGTCCTTGCCGATCAAGGCCCAGATCGAGAGCAAGTCCGTCGATCGACAGTTCACTGGCGCGCCATTCCCCGCGCATCAAAGTGCCCAGGCTGAATTCAACATCGAGCCGCTCAGCGCGCAGCTTGCTGGGATCGTTCGCGCCTCCAACTGACACCGAGCGCAACCGCAGCGACGGGGTTGGCAAAAATCGCGCATCCAGCATGCCCTCGACACGGACGGGCGCACCGATAACCCGCGCGGCCTCCACTTCAAATTGCGGACGAAACTGGTTCCAGTCGATAAAATATGGCCCGATCAGCGCCGCAATCAGTGCTGCGATGAAAGTAACTGCCAGTCCAAGCAGGGTCGTCTGCAAGGTCTTTCCTCGGAAAATGCAAGGCGCGCCGATGATCCGGCCCGCGATAGCGGCATATTAGGGCACGATCCAGAACAGTGGATACAGGTTTCAGGCACGATCATGCCAAACACAGCACTCAAACCGGCAGAATTTTACCGGGATTGAGAATATTATCAGGATCGAGTGCCATCTTCAGCGCACGCATGGCGGCAAGCGCCTCGGGGCCAAGTTCACCGACAAGATACTTCTGCTTGCCCTGCCCGATACCGTGCTCACCGGTGCAGGTGCCGCCCATCGCTTGCGCCCGTTCGACCAAACGATACAAAAATTCTTCCGCCCGCGCAACTTCCTCGGGATCGTTGGTATCGCACATCAGTGAACAGTGAAAATTGCCATCGCCAACATGTCCGACAATCGGAGAAAGCAGCCGCATGGCCTCAAGATCTTTTTCGGTCTCGGTCACACAGTCGGCCAGCCGTGAAATCGGAACGCATACATCCGTTGCCACCGCCTGCGCACCGGGGCGAAGGTTCCGTACCGCCCAGTAAGCATCATGCCGCGCTTGCCACAGCCGGGTTCGATCTTCCTGGCGCGTCGTCCATTCAAACGAGCCGCCGCCGCATTCCTGCGCGATCTCACCGAACATTCGCGATTGCTCGGCCACGTCAAGCTCGGTGCCATGAAACTCGAGCAACAAGAGCGGCGTCTCCGGCAACGAGAGCTTGGAATAAGCATTGCAGGCACGAACCTGCGCCGCGTTCAACAATTCGATACGCGCAACGGGGATACCGGTCTGGATCGCCAGAATAGTGGCGCTGCAAGCGCCCTCCACGGTTGCGAACGAACAGGAAGCGGCAGCGATCGTCTGTGGGATGCCGCGCAGCTTGATAGTTAGTTCAGAAATGATTCCGAGCGTGCCTTCTGAGCCGATAAATAAATGGGTGAGATCATAACCGGCGGCAGATTTTTTCGCCCGCGTGCCAGTGGTGATAATCTCGCCATCGGCACGCACCACTTTTAGCGCCAGAATATTATCGCGCATGGTGCCATAACGCACAGCATTCGTCCCCGATGCGCGCGTCGCAGCCATGCCGCCAAGGGATGCATCGGCGCCGGGATCGATTGGAAAGAACAAGCCTTGATCGCGCAAATGTTCGTTGAGCATCTTGCGGGTCACGCCGGGCTCAATCACACAATCGAGATCGTCGGCATGGACGGCAAGAATGCGATTCATCTCCCGCAAATCAATACAAACACCGCCGATTGGCGCATTCACCTGACCTTCCAGCGAAGTTCCGGTTCCGAACGGAATCACCGGCACGCGATGCTTGGCGCATATCCGCACCACATCCTGAATATCCTGCGTGGACTGCGCCATGATTACGGCATCGGGTGGCTGCGGCGGCAACCATGTCGTGGTATGGGCATGCTGCTCGCGCACGGCCTGTGACGTAATCAGGTTATTGCCGAAGCGCGCGGCAAGCGATTCTATAGCGCTGGACAAAGCCTGCGGCGCCGGACGCATCAATGTGCCAGTAGACAGGGCCACGAGAGACTCACTTTATCTTTGCTTCTCAAAGACGTTTCATGCTGGAAAACGCCTTGCGGCACGAACGTTGGCAAAGGATATATAAAGGGTCAAGCCGAACCGCTGGCGTGCGCAGGAAATTGGGCAAGAAATTCGATATGACAACAACCGTTTCGCCGAGCAATGCGCTGCACCATGCGTCAGCGCCATTTCTAACCACGATCATGCAGGTTGAGCCGCAATGGATCGATTATAACGGTCATCTCAATATGGCCTATTATAACGTGCTGTTTGATCGGGCCATCGATCAGCTATGGCTTGAGCTTGGAATTGGTCCTGCGTATTTGAAGGAGCGCAACGGATCGACATTTACCGCCGAATGCCACGTCCGCTATTTGCGCGAAATTCACCTCGGCGATCCTGTGCAAGTCGCGGTGTATCTCGTTGCCGCCGACGATAAACGAATTCATACCTTTGAGGAATTGCGCCACGCCACTGAGGGCTGGGTGTCGGCGACTTCGGAAAACATGACGCTTCATGTCGATATGGGAACGCGAAAAACGGCACCATTTCCACCTGATATTGCCGCACGCATCCACGCGGTGGCTCAGGCCCACAGCATGTTTTCTCGCCCCGCTGGCATTGGCAGACGGATTGCAATGCCGGCCAGGTAGTGCCTAGAGACGATCAAGGCACGGCGGGAGCCAAAATAGCTGTCGCAAAATAACTGTCGGAGGGGCCTGTTTATGCCTACATCTGGCATAATCCTGTTATGAAGGCTCCCCTTCACGGCCCTACGGTGCCATCGTGGGCACAAGACGAATCGCATGACTGAACCAAACAAGCAGCCTCATATGGACGTGCCAAACCACCAGCCTTCCGCAGGTGGCATAGCTGCGCGTGCGCGCGCGGCAGCCGCGCCGCCATATCTTGCTGCGCTCAATCCCGAACAGCGCGAAGCAGTTGAAACGCTCGACGGGCCTGTGCTGGTGCTGGCTGGCGCAGGCACCGGCAAGACGCGGGTGTTGACCACGCGGATCGCGCACATTCTGTCGACCGGCCGCGCGCAGCCAAACGAAATTCTTTCCGTCACCTTCACCAACAAGGCGGCGCGCGAAATGAAGCATCGCCTTGGCCATATGCTGGGCCATGCGGTTGAAGGCATGCCATGGCTCGGTACGTTCCATTCCATCGCGGGACGCATTCTGCGCATCCACGCTGAACTGGTGCAGTTGAAGTCAAATTTCACCGTCCTCGACGTGGACGATCAAATTCGCCTGCTCAAACAGTTGTTGAAGGCCGAGAATATTGACGACAAGCGCTGGCCCGCGCGTATGCTTGCCGGGCTGATCGATGGCTGGAAGAA
Source organism: uncultured Alphaproteobacteria bacterium (assembly GCA_963811795.1). Taxonomy (GTDB): domain Bacteria; phylum Pseudomonadota; class Alphaproteobacteria; order Rhizobiales; family Xanthobacteraceae; genus Afipia. The sequence goes on along the minus strand of CAWESR010000013.1, from coordinate 49,299 downwards.
CCGCGGTCTTGCGCCCGCGCAGGTGCCATCCGGTGAAGCAATCGCGTTCGCCAACGGCAGAGGCGGCAAGCTTTATGCAGCGTATCAGGAACGTCTGAAAATTTTGAATGCAGCCGACTTCGGCGACTTGCTGCTGGAAAACATCCGCTTGTTCCGCGAGCACTCCGATGTGCTGCGGCAATATCAGTATCGGTTCAAATTCATTCTTGTGGATGAGTATCAAGACACCAACGTGGCGCAATATCTTTGGCTGCGGTTGCTGGCCCAGGCGCCTGTCGTTCCGGGGCGCCACGAAGTGGCGAACCCGGAAACTCTCCCGACTACGGATTCGGATTCCGGGTTCGCGCCTGCGGCGCGCCCCGGAATGACAGAAATGAAAATCGCCGCACCAAAAAACATCTGCTGCGTTGGCGACGATGATCAATCGATCTATGGATGGCGCGGCGCGGAAGTGGACAACATCCTGCGCTTCGACCACGACTTCCTCGGCGCGAAAGTCGTCCGGCTTGAGCGCAACTATCGCTCGACCGGCCATATTCTCGCGACCGCATCGCATCTGATCGCCCACAATGAAGGCCGCCTTGGCAAAACACTGCGGACCGACGACGCCGATGGCGAGAAGGTCACTGTGACAGGCGCCTGGGATTCCGAGGAAGAGGCGCGAGGCATCGGCGAGGAAATCGAACAGCTTCAACGCGCCGGGGAAAAACTCAACGAGATCGCCATCCTTGTGCGCGCGTCGTTCCAGATGCGCGAGTTCGAAGACCGTTTCGTTACGCTTGGCCTCTCCTATCGCGTGATCGGCGGCCCCCGATTTTACGAGCGCGCGGAAGTTCGCGATGCGCTAGCGTACTTGCGCGTCATCAATTCGCCTGCCGACGATCTCGCGTTCGAGCGCATCGTCAACGTTCCCAAGCGCGGCCTTGGCGATGCCACCTTGCAACTGTTGCACGATCATGCCCGCAAGCGCCGCATCCCCCTTATGGAGGCTGCGCGTGCAATCGTTGAAACCGACGAATTGAAACCAAAGGCGCGTGGCAGCCTGCGTACACTCATTGCAAACTTCGACCGCTGGCGCGCTCAACGCGAGGTGACAGCGCACACCCAGCTTGCTGAAATTGTGCTCGATGAATCCGGCTACACTGAGATGTGGCAGAAAGACCGCTCTGCAGATGCTGCCGGTCGCCTTGAAAATCTCAAGGAACTCGTTCGCTCAATGGAGGAATTCGAAAATCTTCACGGCTTCCTTGAACACATTTCACTGGTGATGGACCGCGAAAGCGGTGCGGACGAAGATGCCGTGTCGTTGATGACCTTGCATTCAGCGAAAGGTCTTGAGTTTAATAACGTCTTTCTGCCCGGCTGGGAGGAAGGCCTGTTTCCGCATCAGCGCGCCCTCGATGAACAAGGCCGTGCGGGATTGGAGGAAGAACGCAGACTCGCGCATGTTGGCATCACGCGCGCACGTCGCCGCGCCAAGCTTTATTTTGCCACCAACCGGCGCATTCACGGCTCATGGTCAACCACAATTCCATCACGCTTCCTCGACGAGCTACCTGCACGCAACGTTGAGATTACTGAATCCAAAGGTGGATCAGGCTGGGGCGGCGCAGGCGGTTACGGTGCATCGCGTTTCGACAATGTGGAATTGTTCGGTTCGACCTACTCCACACCGGGCTGGCAACGCGCGCAGGCCAGCCGTGCGCGTAATAGCGGAAACAACAGTGGGGGAGCTTCGGGAAGTGCATCACGCTACGATTCCTCGCCGCGCAACAACCGTAAACCGCTCACGATCGAAGGCGAACTGGTCGCGAAATCGACTTCTAATGCTTCGGAATTCTCACCCGGCGACCGCGTGTTTCATCAGAAATTCGGTTACGGTGACGTTATCCGGGTCGATGGCAATAAACTGACCATCGCGTTCGAAAAAGCCGGCGAAAAGAAAGTGGTCGACAGCTTTGTGAGCCGGGCATAACTGCCACGCAAGCTTTGCGTACTCTTGCACAGGTACATTGTCGCCTTTATGTCTGCAATTCTGTCCTGCCGCCAGATAGTCCCTTATGCCCATCATTTCCATCTCCAATCTCTCAAAGACATATCCGTCCGGACTGGCGGCGCTGAAGAATATCAATCTCGATATTCATCGCGGTGAAATCTTCGCGCTGCTCGGCCCAAATGGCGCAGGCAAGACAACCCTTATCAGCATCATTTGCGGACTCGCCGTTCAAACCGAAGGTTCGGTGACAGTGGATGGCCATGACATTGTCAAAGATTATCGTGCAGCACGTTCATTGATCGGACTCGTGCCGCAGGAGCTGCACACTGACGCATGGGAATCGGTTTGGGCGACAACCTCTTTCAGCCGTGGCTTGTTCGGTCTACCCAAGAACCCCGCGCATGTTGAGAAGGTGCTGAAAGAGCTTTCATTGTGGGACAAAAAAGACAGCCGCATCATCACTCTGTCCGGCGGGATGAAGCGCCGTGTAATGATTGCCAAGGCGCTGGCGCATGAACCGAAAATTCTGTTTCTCGATGAGCCAACGGCGGGAGTTGATGTCGAACTCCGCAAGGCGATGTGGGAGGTGGTGCGATCCTTGCGCAATTCCGGTGTCACCATCATCCTGACCACGCATTACATTGAGGAGGCCGAGGAGATGGCAGATCGCGTTGGCATCATCAACAAGGGTGAGATCGTGCTGGTCGAGGAAAAGACCAAACTGATGCAGAAACTTGGCACCAAACAGCTCAAGCTGCATCTGCAGGAGCCGCTTGCAGGGATTCCTTCCGCCCTCGCCGCACACCACCTGGAACTTTCTCCCGATGGCTGCGAACTGATATACACCTACGACACCAAGGGCGGGCGTACCGGCATCACAACCTTACTCAATGAACTCGGCACCGCTGGAATTAAATTTAACGATCTCAATACAAGGCAAAGTTCGCTGGAAGAAATTTTCGTCAGTCTGGTAAAGTAACATGAATTTTCATGCGGTTGGCGCAATCTATAAATTTGAGATGGCGCGCACTTTTCGAACATTGCTGCAAAGCGTCGTTTCACCGGTCATCTCAACATCACTATATTTCGTGGTTTTCGGCGCGGCTATCGGGTCGCGTATCACTGAAATCAACGGTGTGAGTTACGGTACTTTTATTGTGCCAGGTCTCATCATGCTGTCGCTTTTGACACAGAGTATCGCCAACGCCTCCTTCGGAATCTATTTTCCGAAATTTACCGGCACAATTTACGAACTCCTGTCCGCCCCGGTTTCTGCGTTTGAAGCTGTGCTGGGTTATGTCGGCGCGGCGGCAACCAAGTCGATCGTCCTCGGTCTCATCATTCTGGCCACCGCCGGGCTCTTCGTGCCGCTGAGGATCGCCCACCCGTTTATGATGCTGACGTTCCTGATACTGACCTCTGTCACGTTCAGCCTGTTTGGTTTCATTATTGGCATCTGGGCAGACGGTTTCGAAAAGCTGCAGGTCATTCCGCTGCTCGTTATCACGCCGCTGACGTTCCTCGGCGGCAGTTTCTACTCGATCAATATGCTGCCGCCATTCTGGCAAACGGTGACACTGTTCAACCCCGTAGTTTATCTCGTCAGTGGATTTCGCTGGAGTTTTTATGAAATCGCCGACGTTAGCGTCAGCATCAGCCTTGGCATGACTCTGATGTTTCTCACGTTGTGCTTGATCGTGGTATGGTGGATTTTCCGCACCGGATATCGGCTGAAAAACTGAACACTGCAGATCATTCCCACCATTGCCGCGCAAACAATAAAGCGCGATTTCCATCATTTATCGACCAAATCACGATGATGTGGATTGTATCCAGGTGTATTTACGTACCTATAGAAGATAAAATGGCTGCAGTGGACGGGCAGTAGGTTGACGAGGCTATGTATGCGTTCGATTTTGATTCCAGCAGCAGGCTTCCTTCTTTTGATGTGCAGTATGACACAGGCCGCAGTGTCCATCATTGTCGATAAAGACAATCAGAAAATGACCGTTTCCGTCGATGGTGTGCAGCGTTACACGTGGCCCGTCTCGAGTGGCAATCCATCGTATGAAACACCGAGTGGCAATTACCGTGCCTTCCGCATGGAGGAAGATCACTATTCCAAAGAATTCGACGATGCGCCCATGCCGAATTCGATCTTCTTTACCAAGCAAGGTCACGCCATTCACGGCACGGATGTTGTAAACCGTCTGGGCACCCCCGCCTCGCATGGTTGCGTCCGCCTTTCCCGCGCAAATGCCCTGAAACTTTGGGACCTCGTGAAAGAAGAAGGCTTGCTCAACACCACAGTGACGCTGACAGGATCTGCACAGGTGGCGGTGGCACGCGGTCGAGGCATTGCAACAGCGCGCCAGGATTTCGACACCGATTACAGCCTGTCACAAGATCGCGTCTACATGGATCAATACTCTCAGCAGGACGGCACATATTATTACGGAGCAGGCAATCAACGCTGGCCGACACCACCACAGCGCCGGATTTATTCCGATCCACGTGGCGGTTATTATCAGGGCTTCGCGCAGGATCGGGACCCCTACTTCCGGCGTCCACAACAATACGCACCGCGCCGAAGTTATGGCGTCTATTAGCGGCTAACGCACATTCTTCATAATTCATATCTGCTTTTCAGGCGCCGCCAGACGGCACCGAATACGTTTGAATAATCGTCAGTCCAAACCCGTTGCCCTGCGGTTGCTTTAGTCAACGTCCATTCGTCGTTTGAAGCCAGTTTGCCGGTATCCACTTCTCCACGTGCGCAAATCACAACTTCAGTCGAGAAAATGTATTCATCGTCACGTTCCGCTTCTCCATGAAAAACCCAGCTTTTTAAATCGTTTTCGTCGGCAATCCCGACAATCACGCTGGCAAGCTCGAGATGACAATTCGAGACATGCACAAGCACTGCGCCATGTGGCGCTAGCTTTGATTTGTAAATCCCCATCGCCTCTTTGGTCGCGAGATGAATCGGAATTGCATCGGATGAATAAGCATCGACAATAATGAGATCGTAGGTGCCATCTTTTTCCTTGGCGAAGGTCAGACGCGCATCGCCAATAATCGGCTTCATGTCCGGCTCGCACGACTGGATGAATGAAAAATATTTCGGATCACGTGCGGTATCGACCATGGATTGATCGATCTCGAAAAATGTCCAGTTTTCCCCTGGCTGAGATTGGCAGGCGAGCGTTCCTGTCCCGAGACCAATTACAGCAACCCGAAGCGGCCCGCCCTTGCGCTCACGAACCGCGGCAATTGCCTGCCCGATTCCACCATCCTTATGATAGTAACTGATTGGCTCCGGACGTCCGGTAATTGGCGTACCATCATCGTTCCTGATTTTTTGTGCACCGTGAATTGTCGTGCCATGCATCAACACATGATACTTCTCATCTGGAGTTCGTGCTGATCTTGTGAACGCCGAAGAAACTACGCACTGTCTCCACTCGACCCTCGTCTGCCGAATAGACACGGGTTAGAATCAGTCCCAGCACCACGAGCGTTGCAAGCTTCCAGCGATCTATCTTGAACAGCTCCGCCAGAATCACCGCAGCAACCGCGACACCGGCAATGATCCAATCCCTGTGGGTCCCGAAAAACTCCGTCGTTGCACCATCGCGATATGAAAATCCGATCACAACCAACGTCGCAACGACGACAGCAAACCATAACGTGAAACTGCCACGCTTTCCGGATACTTCCGCAGGCCGGCATAGAGCCGCAAGCGCCAGCAAGATGGGATACTCCGCAATCCACGAAAAAGAATATGGTGCAATCAAGCCAGCGAACAATCCCCCGAGCATACCCCCGAACGATAACGCGACATAAAATCCTGTAAGATAAGTCGCAGGAGGCCGCGTACGCGCCAATTCGCCATGACAAGCCATCGTGATGACAAAGAAACAAAGTTGGTGGCCACCAAATGTCAGAAGTAAATTCTGAGTGCTGCCAACAGCAAGCAGAAGCAAGGTGCATACAATTGCAAGCGGCTGCAACTTGAGCATCAAGTCATGCGACAACAATGGCCGCGACTGAAATACCAGCACCCATGTCAGTAGATAAATGGATAGCGGTAGAACCCACAATAATGGCGCGGCAGCCACATCTGTCGAAATGTGTGCTGTCACCGCGATCAAAAGTCCTGACGGTACAGCGGCAAGAAAAATCCAGCGCAAGCGGACGGTCAAGATGGGCGCGGGCCTACCATCGTTATCACTGCCGTTTACAGCTTCTGTTATAGGCTTGGAACGCAGCAGTAATGCACCACAAGCCGCGATCAAGACAATCAGCAATGCATAACCCGCGGTCCAGATCATGTTCTGCGTGCGCAGCGTGAACATCGGCTCCAGCAAAACAGGATAGGACAGCAAGGCAAGAAAACTGCCAATGTTGGACGATGCATAGAGAAAGTATGGATCAAACCCATCTGGATGGCCGGTGCGCACAAACCATGCTTGCAATAGAGGGTTGTTTGCCGCCAGAGCGAAAAACGGCAACCCGATAGACACCGCAAATAGGCCCAACAGCCAGATAGCATACCCGCTGGCCGGCGGCTCACCCCATCCGCTCGCAATCGACAGTGGCAGTGTGAGCATGGCAACGCAAAGCAAAGCGAGATGGATCAAGATCGGGATCAGCCGATTCCTAATGGTCATCAGATAATGCGCATAGGCATAACCGCCAAGTAACAATGACTGGAAAAACACCATCGCCACTGACCAAACAGCAGGCGAGCCTCCCAGACGCGGCAGCACCATCTTTGTGAACAACGGCTGCACTGAAAATAGCAGCAACGCGCTGGTGAAAATGGCAACGGTATAGACTGCAAGAATGAGTTTATTCCTCGCGCGGGAGAGGCTCGCGGATTGAAATGGCATTGAAGTCACGGAAGCTCCAGTCAAATTTAGCCCAACTCGGGCTAGCGGCAAAGTGAATCATAAGGCTTGTTATGAAGCAATAAAGTGCAAAACGAATAACCATTTACCACGAACGATCTTGTACAAGGCCTCCGCGTCGTTCATGTATCCGGGCACGTCCTGTTATGGCAAGAAAACACCCACACCATGCAAAACTTTGACGCACTGATTATCGGCGCTGGCCACAATGGCCTGACCTGCGCAGCCTATCTCGCCATGAACGGCCTGCGCGTGAAAGTTGTCGAAAGACGCAGCGTGGTCGGAGGTGCCGCAGTCACGGAAGAATTCCATCCCGGCTTTCGCAATTCAGTGGCGGCTTACACTGTCAGTTTGTTAAATTCGCAAATCATTGCTGATCTGCGGTTACATCAACACGGGCTCAAGATTGTGGAGCGCCGTGCGCAGAATTTCCTGCCTGCACCAGATGGCAATTATCTGCTCACTGGTGAAGGCCGCAGTCATCAATCCATCGCCAGGTTTAGCGAACACGATGCGTCCAAGTTTGACGCTTTCAACCGCGAACTTGAATCCATTGCCAATGTGCTGCGCAAATTCGTCCTGCGCGCGCCGCCAAATCTCGTCAAAGGGTTTTCCGTCAGCACGTTGCGCGAATCTTTCAATGCGCTCGGAACAGCAAATGTCCTGCGCCATCTCTCGCTCGAAGAGCAGCGCATGCTGCTCGATCTGTTCACACGCTCGGCCGGCGAGATGCTTGAAGATCGGTTCGAGAGCGATCTCGTCAAGGCGCTGTTCGGTTTTGATGCTATCGTCGGTAACTATGCCAGTCCTTACGCGGCAGGATCAGCCTACGTCATGCTGCATCATGCCTTCGGCGAGGTGAACGGCAAAAAGGGTTTGTGGGGCCACGCCATCGGCGGCATGGGCGCCATTACACAAGCCATGGCAGCGTCAGCGCGCGCACATGGCGCAGACATCGAAACTGACAAAGGCGTGCGCGAAGTCATTGTCGAACGCGATCAGGCAGTCGGTGTCATTCTCGACAATGGCGAGACAATCCGCGCGCGCTACGTTGTTTCCAACGTCAATCCCAAGCTGCTCTATACCCGGCTGATTGCCGCCGATGCATTGCCAACACCTTTTCTGGAACGCATCAAACATTGGCGCAACGCATCCGGTACATTCCGCATGAATGTTGCGCTGTCAGCACTGCCTTCTTTCTCAGCGCTGCCGGGCACCGGCGATCATCTCACTGCGGGGATCATCCTGGCGCCGAGCCTCGATTATATGGACCGCGCCTGGCAGGACGCACGCCAGCACGGGTGGAGCCGCGCACCGGTTATCGAAGTTCTGATCCCCTCGACTCTTGACAATTCCCTCGCGCCCGCCGGTCAGCATGTCGCCTCGCTGTTCTGCCAGCACGTCGCACCGCAATTGCCGGACGGTAAATCGTGGGACGATCACCGCGATGGGGTGGCGGATTTGATGATCGCAACGGTCGATCGCTACGCACCGGGTTTCGCGGCCAGCGTCATTGGGCGGAAGGCACTCTCCCCGCTCGATCTGGAACGCGATTTCGGTCTCATCGGCGGCGATATTTTTCATGGTGCGCTGACACTGAACCAGTTGTTCTCGGCGCGACCGATGCTTGGACATGCCGATTACCGCGGGCCGCTCAAGGGACTCTACCATTGCGGTGCCGGTGCACATCCGGGCGGCGGCGTGACGGGCGCCCCGGGACACAATGCGGCGCGAACGATCCTGCAGGACCATCGATCCTTGTTCCAGTGAGCGCGTTTCAGCTTGTGGATATCACTGTGGGTAAGGCGTGGATAAACCCCGAAAAAACAGTGCCTCACCCTGCGGACAAAATGTGAAAAAACCCCGGCAAACCCTGTTGAAAGTCCTTGCACCAAGCCTGCAAACACAGAAGACAATGTTTGTATAAAAGGTGGACATCAGGTGCAAAAACAGGCGATGCAGCATTGTAAACTCACGACTTTCCGGACCTGCCGATGAATTTGTCAAACACTCCTCCAGTCACTCAGGCTACTTTCGCCATCGGCGATGAGCGCACCGCCAGCCGTGTTGTGGATATGTTGGCGGAAAATTATCCGAGCCACGATAATGTCGCCATTACCGCGTTTGAGGCATCGAACGGCCGCTGGGACGTCACCATGCATTTCGCCGAGCCGCCGGACGAACAAGCCGTCCGCGCGATGGTGGCGCTCTCGGCAGGGGAAGATGCCGCTGGTACGATTATTTTTAACATCGTTGCTGCTCAGGACTGGGTGAAAGCAAGCCTTGACGCTCTCGCCCCTGTCACCGCAGGCCGCTACATCGTTCATGGCAGTCATGATCGAGAGCGTATTCCTCCCAACAAAGTCAGTATCGAAATTGAGGCAGCGCTTGCGTTCGGCACCGGTCATCACGGAACGACACGTGGCTGTTTGATCCTTCTCGATCAAGTTTTGAACCAGCGGATACCGCAACACGTGCTTGATCTGGGAACGGGCACCGGCGTATTGGCAATTGCTGCGGCGAAAGCAATTCGAAGACCAGTACTGGCGAGCGATATCGATCCGCGCGCTATGCTGGTCGCACGCGAAAACGCCAAGCTCAATGGCGTTGGAAATTTCATAGAGACAATTTGCGCGACCGGATTCGCCGCACCCCAATTTCAGGCTCGCACACCATTCGGTTTGATACTGGCCAATATTCTCGCCAATCCGTTGCGCAAGCTGGCACCTGCCATGGCAACTCACATGGCGCCTTCAGCATTCGTTATTCTTTCAGGCTTGTTGTCACACCAGGCTGGCAGCGTGGTCGCTGCTTACCGAAACAACAACTTGAAATTAATCCGGCGGATTGAGATCGACGGCTGGAGCAGTCTCCTCATGCAGCGGCGCTAATGCGAAAAGCCGGTGATTGCTCAAAAGCGCATTGAACCGTAAGGTCGCTTGATGTTCGAAGCTCAGTTCCAGACATTCGAAGAGCCGGAAGGCGGCGCTGCACTGGTTCCACGATTGGCAGCCTTTCGCGAGGAATTGCTGCGTCGAGAATTAACGGGATTTGTAATTCCCCGCTCGGATAGTCAACAAAACGAGTATGTCCCTTCTTCCGAAGAACGTCTCGCGTGGCTTACCGGGTTCACCGGTTCGGCGGGATTGGCGATTGTTCTCACCAAACAGGCGGCCCTGTTTGTCGATGGGCGCTACACGCTGCAGGCCGCAAAACAGGTGGATACCTCCTCGTGGACGATTGCACCGCTGGCGGAACCCCCGCCCGAAAGCTGGCTGACCGCACAACTTACACCCGGTGACCGTGTTGGCTTCGATCCATGGCTGCACACATCAGCCGCAGCCGCACGGTTGGCCAAAGCTTGCGAAAAAGCAGGTGCGGAATTGATCGCAGTGGACAGCAATCCGGTGGACGCGATCTGGACTGATCGACCCGCTCCACCGCTCGGCCCGGTATCAATCCATGGCCTACAATTCGCGGGTGAGTCTGAAGCTGACAAGCTCTCACGCATTGGCGCGGAAATTGTCAAACTCAATGTCGATGCGCTGGTGCTCTCAGATTCTCACGCGGTCGCGTGGACTTTCAATATCCGTGGTGCGGATGTCGCGCATACGCCGCTGCCGCTATCCTATGCCCTGCTGCCGAAGACTGGGCGACCGACAATTTTCATCGATCATCGCAAATTGTCCAACAGTGTGCGTGACCATCTTGAGAAAAACGCGACCGTGAAAGAACCGGAAGCGTTAACACAACAGCTCACGCAGCTTGCAAAAGGCGGCGCTGCGATCGGGCTCGACAGAACAACGGCAGCGGATGCGCTCAGCCGCATGATCACCACCGCGGGCGGCAAGCCCGTTCATAACAACGATCCGGTTGCGTTGCTAAAAGCCGTCAAGAACCCAACGGAGATCGCCGGCACCCGACAAGCGCACCGGCGCGATGGCGCAGCCCTTGTGCGATTTCTTGCGTGGATTGATCGCGAGACGCCGACGGGAGCACTGACCGAGATCGACGCTGTGGAAGCACTCGAGACCTTCCGCCGTGAAACCGGCGCGCTGAAAGATGTGTCATTCCCCACTATCGCAGGCACCGGTTCCAATGGAGCCATCGTACATTACCGTGTCACCCGCAAAACAAACCGCCCTATCGCGCAAGGCGATTTGCTGCTGATCAATTCCGGCGCGCAATATGAGGACGGCACCACCGATGTCACGCGCACCATCGCCATCGGCGAGCCGAGCGCAGAAATGCGCGACCGCTTCACCCGCGTGTTGCGAGGACATATTGCCATCGCGCGCGCGGTATTTCCCGAGGGCGTAACCGGCGCGCAAATCGACGCATTTGCACGGCAGTTCCTTTGGCATGCCGGTATCGACTTCGATCACGGCACCGGCCATGGCGTTGGCAGTTATCTGTCGGTGCATGAAGGTCCGGCGCGAATTTCAAAACTCGGCACTGCACCTTTGAAGCGGGGTATGATCCTCTCGAACGAACCCGGCTACTACAAAGCCGATGCTTTCGGTATCCGCATTGAAAATCTGGAATTGGTTGTTGAGACCAAAATTGACGGCGCAGAAAAGCCGATGAATGGATTCGAGACATTAACACTCGCGCCTATCGACAGGCGGCTGATCGATGCGTCGCGCATCAGCAAGCAGGAACTGCGATGGCTCAACGCCTATCATGCTCGCGTTCGTGAAGAGATTGGCCCGCTGGTCGATAACGCTACCAAAGCGTGGCTGGTTGCTGCGACAGAAACCATTGTCACATTAAGCCAATAGCGCCAGCCACTCGTCTTCGGTCATCACTGCCACACCGAGCTCGCGCGCTTTATCGAGCTTGGAGCCAGCGCCAGGTCCTGCGACGACATAATCGGTTTTCTTCGACACGGAGCCAGCGACTTTCGCGCCAAGCCGCTCCGCCCGCGCCTTGGCTTCATCGCGGGTAAATTTTTCCAACGATCCGGTGAACACCACAGTTTTACCGGCCACAGGCGAATCCGTTTTTGCCTTCTCCGCAGGCAAAACTTCGATCTCGTTCAAAAGATCATCGACCGCTTCCACGCTATGAGGCTCGGCAAAGAATTCGACAAGGGCAGCGGCGACCACCGGACCGATGCCCTCGATCGAATTCAAATCTTCATAGGCCTCAAACTCTGGACCTGCGCCCGCTGCCATCATTGCTGAACGGAAATTTTCCACCGTTCCATAATGCCTCGCCAACAACTTGGCATTGCCTTCTCCGATGTGACGAATGCCGAGAGCAAAAATAAATCGAGGCAAGGCAATCTGCCGTCGCGCTTCTATGGAATTGAACAGGTTACGTACCGACGTCGCACCAAACCCTTCGCGATTGGCTATTCGCTTGAGCGAACGGGCATCGCGCTTTTGCAGGGTAAAAATATCGGCAGGCGACATCACCAGACCGTCTGCGAAGAATTCCTCGATCTGTTTCTCGCCAAGACCATCGATGTCGAAAGCATTGCGCGCAACAAAGTGCTTCAGCCGCTCAACCGCCTGTGCCGGGCAAGTCAAAGAGTTGGTGCAGCGACGTACGGATCCTCCTTGCCGGTTTTAGGGTCTTTTTCGCGCACCGCATGGCTATCGCAGGCTGGACAGATGAGCGGGAAACTGAAAGGTTTAGCATCCTGCGGCCGGTCCTTGAGCACCACGCTGACGATTTGCGGAATAACGTCTCCAGCGCGCTGCACCACCACCTTGTCGCCAATGCGAATATCCACGCCGTCGCGAATGGGCTGGCCATCGTTGCCAATGCCCTTGATGTAATCTTCGTTATGCAGCGTCGCGTTCTGCACCACCACACCACCCACTGTCACCGGCGCAAGCTTGGCGACCGGTGTCAACGCCCCGGTGCGCCCGACCTGAATTTCAATATCGTTGAGGATGGTCGTCGCCTGCTCCGCCGCAAACTTGTGTGCAATTGCCCAGCGTGGATTGCGCGAGACAAAACCAAGCCGCTGTTGCCAATCGAGACGATCCACCTTGTAGACCACACCGTCGATGTCATACCCAAGCGATGCGCGGTCTGCCTCGATCTTGCGATAGAAATCCAGCAACCCATCAACACTTGCGCAAAGCGTGCTCCGCGAATTGGTGATGAACCCGGCTTTTCCGATCCATTCAATCATCTTGAATTGCGTCGAGGCCGGCACTTCGCTCATCTCGCCCCAGCCATAGGCAAAGAATTTGAGCGGTCGTGATGCTGTGATTGCCGGATCTTTCTGACGCAGCGAACCCGCCGCCGAATTGCGCGGATTCGCAAATACAGTGTCCTCGGCCTCAGCCTGTCTTTTGTTAAGCGTAAGGAAATCCTGCTTCATCATGTAGACTTCGCCACGCACTTCACAGATTGCCGGGATATTCCTGCCCTTCAGTTTGTGCGGAATATCGGCAATGGTGCGGACATTGGCCGTCACGTCTTCACCGACAGACCCGTCGCCGCGCGTCGCACCGCGCACCAGCTCGCCATTTTCATAGCGCAAGGACAACGACAAGCCATCGATCTTCGGTTCGGAAACGATGGCAAGCGGTTCATTTTCATCAAGCTTGAGAAAACGCCGTACCCGCTCGACGAAATCTTTTACGTCTTGATCATCAAACGCATTGCTGAGCGAGAGCATCGACACGGCATGCTGCACTTTCGCGAAGCGGCCTGACGGCTGCGAACCCACACGCTGCGATGGCGACACTTCGGTGATGAGGGTTGGAAACCACGCCTCAATGGCGTCGCTTCGCTTGCGCAGGTCATCATACTCTGCATCCGAGATCTTCGGTGCATCTTCCTGATAATAACGTTTATCGTGGTCCGCGATCTCTTGCGCCAGCCGTTTCAGTTCAGCCTTGGCCTGTGCCTCGGTGAGCTTATAGGGAGCGATCGGGTTAATGTTTTTTGGTGCCATGGCTTATAGTTTTACTGAGGTTATGTTTCACAGTCATTCCGGGACGCTCCGAAATGACGCGAATCCTGCAAGATCAAACTCATCCCGTTGCGGCACGCAATAGCCGTTCCGCTGCAGCCCGCGCCTCGGCGGTGATTTCCGCACCCGCAAGCATGCGGGCAATTTCCTCGCGGCGATGATCATTTGCCAGCGGCGCAACCCGGGTTGCCACCCGCTTGCCCTTGTCGAGCGCGTCCTTGGAAATGAGCAAGTGCTGATCCGCGCGTGCCGCCACTTGCGGCGCATGGGTTACCGCGATGACCTGCACCTTGCCGGCGAGCCGTGCCAGCCGCGCCCCAATCGCATCGGCAACCGCACCTCCTACCCCTGTATCAATCTCATCAAAGACCAAAGTAGGCGCGGAACCGCGATCCGACAACACCACTTTCAATGCCAGCAGAAAACGGGATAGCTCGCCCCCTGAGGCAACCTTCATGAGTGGGCCCGGCTTGGTGCCGGGGTTGGTCTGCACCCAGAACTCGACGCGGTCGAAACCCTGTGGTCCCGGTGACTGTGCATCGCTTTCGATCTGGGTCATGAATTTTGCGCGCTCAAGCTTGAGAGGCCCAAGTTCGGCATTCACAGCCTTATAGAGCTTGTCTGCTGATTTGATGCGCGCAGCAGAAAGCCTTGAAGCCGCCGCACCATAGGCCTTGTCCGTAGCCAATGCCGCCTTCTCAAGCGCCTTGAGTTGATCGGCTCCTGCATCGATTAATGCCACGTCGTTAGCGAAGCGACGCGCCAGCGCCGCCAATCCATCCACCGGCGTCGCGTATTTCCGTGACGCCGCACGTAACGCAAACAACCGCTCCTCGATGCCTTCAAGTTCGACTGGATCGAAATCTGCCGCGATCAATGCCGCATCAAGATGCTGCTCCGCTTCAGCCAGCGAATTCAACGCAGCGTCCATCGCCTTGACCGCAGGTTCAATCAGCTTCGGTGCATTCGCCGCACGGCGCTCCAGCCGCCGTAGGGCAGCAGCGAGAGCAGCTACCGGCGACTGCGGCCCGCCAACTGCCGCCTGTGCCTCACGCAAGTCTTCCGCAACTTTCTCACCCTGCATCATCACCGTGCGCCGCTCGGCGAGCGTGGTCTCCTCGCCATCCAGCGGGTTAAGCTTGACCAGTTCGTCGGATGAATGGCGCAGATAGTCGGCTTCGCGCGCTGCGCGTTCCATGCTGGCACGATGCTCATCAAGCACCGCGCGCGCGGTGCGGCGCGCCTCCCAAAGCTCCTCAACCGCGCCAACATCCTTCTCAAGACCTGCAAACGCATCGAGCAACCGCCGATGCGTCGCGGTATCGACCAGCGCACGCTCATCATGTTGACCATGAATTTCAACCAGCGCCGCTCCGACCGCCTTCAGTGTCTGAACGCTGATCGCCTGATCGTTGAGAAAGGCACGGGTGCGGCCATCCGCCAATTGCACGCGGCGCAAAATCATCTCGCCAGTGTCGTCGAGACCGTTTTCGCGGAGCAGCTCCGTCGCCGGATGTTTTTTTGGCACATCGAACACAGCGGTCACCTGCCCCTGCTCGACACCGTGACGCACAAGGCCGGCATCACCTCGCCCGCCAAGGGCAAGCGCGAAAGCATCCAGCAGAATGGATTTACCCGCCCCGGTTTCACCGGTGAGCACTGCAAGACCTTTGGAGAAATCGATATCGAGCCGGTCGATCAGGACGATGTCGCGGATCGAGAGGCGCGCCAGCATGTGTAAGGAATCCTAACCGAGGCCGAGCTTCTTGAATGCCTTGCTGATGTAAGAACCTTGATTCTCGCTCGGCTCGACACCGCCCGACTTTACAAGATTATAAGCATCTTTGTACCAGCGGCTGTCAGGAAAGTTGTGGCCAAGAACGGCGGCGGCAGTCTGCGCCTCGCCGACGATGCCGATCGCCATATAGGCCTCGGTCAGGCGCGCCAGTGCCTCCTCAACGTGCCGGGTGGTCTGGTATTGCGTCACCACTGTTTTGAAGCGGTTGATAGACGCAGTGTAGTCGCGTTTTTCCATGTAATAGCGGCCAACATTCATTTCTCGCCCGGCGAGCTGGTCGCGTGCAGCTTCCTTCTTCTTTTTGGCGCTGCCGGCATATTCCGAGTTCGGATATTTGCGAATCACTTCTTCCAGCGCGGCTATGGCCTTTTCGGTACGCCCCTGGTCGCGGGAAATATCTGGAATCTGATCGAAATTCGACGCGGCGATCAGATACTGCGCATAGGCCGCATCAGGGCTGCCGGGGTGAAGAGCAACGAAGCGATTCGCCGCAGAAATGCATTCGTCATAATCGCCAGCCTCATAAGAGGCATAGGCTGACATCAGCAGCGATTTACGGGCCCATTCAGAATATGGATGCTGGCGGTCGACTTCCTCGAATTTCTTAAGTGCAGCCTTTTTGTCGCTCTTCTTATTCAGCAGATAAAGGCCCTCATTGTAGAGCTTGTCCGCTGGTTCATCGACAAAGGTCTCGTCCTTGGCAAAAAACTTGTCCCACAGCGCCCCGCCTCCACAGCCGCTCAGCGATGCAGCCAGAATAAACAGACCCAGCGCCAGAGGCACACGGCGCCCGACAGCGCATACACGACGATCCAACGATGTGAGCAATTCAAGCATCATAGATTGTGCCGCCCCATAAAATTTCGGAATGAATATACGGAGACATCCAGCGCTTCAGATATTGGCCGTCTCCAGTTTTCCAAATCCATCGCAGGGCACGATAAATTGGCCTCACTGGGCGGTCCATGCGGGCCTGTGTAGCTGAAAAAGAAACCTGAACCAACCGGATAAGCAGACAATTCGCCCGGATTAAGGCGACACCAGCAACTGAACCAATGTGTGGTTATCAGGGCAGGTTCAGGATACGTCCGGAGCGTAAGCGGGCGCAACCATGCCGCCGATCTCGGCATGTCCACGGATGCGGCGTGTGGCCACTTTACGTTCAGCACGCTCAGCCACCGGCTCCTCAATCACCCGCCAGGCATGACGATCAGCCATGAGTGCTGTCAAAACAGCATGGTTGAGTTTGTGACCGCCACGAAACGAACGATACAATCCCAGAAGCGGCAAGCCGGCCAGTGCAAGATCGCCAACGGCATCAAGCACCTTGTGACGCGCACATTCATCGGCGTAACGCAGTCCTTCGGTATTCAGTACGCGGGTATCATCGAATACGACAGAATTCGCGAAGGACGCACCACGCGCATAACCAGCGCTCCAGAGCTTGGCGACATCGCCCATGCAGCCAAAAGTGCGGGCGCGGCAGATGTCACGGCGGAAGTTGTCGGGGGTCAAGTCGAAGGCATAGGCCTGATGGCCAATCTGCGGGTTGGCGAAATTGATTTCGACTTCAGCGCGAAACCCACGCGAGTAAGGCAACAATTCGCCAAAAGATTCACCAAGCGCAATCTTGACTGGTTTCAGCACCTGGATGAAACGGCGCGGTGCGTTCTGCTGCACAATCCCGGCGCGATCGATTGCGGCGACGAAAGGAGCGGCGCTGCCGTCCATAATCGGCACTTCCGGACCATCGATTTCAATGGTGGCGTTATCGACGCCCATGCCGCGCAAGGCTGCAAGAACATGCTCAGCGGTCGATACCAGCGGACCCATATCATCGCCGAGAACGGTCGCGAATTCAGTTGCAATGACGGCTTCAGCGGTCGCCTGGATCTTCTCGCTCAGCACCATTCAGCCCGGTGCGAACAAAAACGAAGCCAGCATTGATATCAGCAGGCCCAAGGACCAGATTGACTGGAGACCCACTATGAACCCCCACGCCAGTCACAGTGACCTGCGACCGCAGCGTTGTTTGCCGACCGGTTTTCATCCCGATTTCGCCCACTTAATCTGCCGACTTCAGATCGGCCCCCACCGCTCAACGCGGTGTCCCGTTCCAAGTCGCCCCCCCCAAAGTAGTTAGACCTTAACCAGCACATGAAAATGCGCCAACTCACGCTTGTTTACAGATTGTTACCCCAAGTCCGCCGCAATCATGCCACGCCATCACCCAATTTGAGCTTGTCGTTGGACGTGATTAGGCCTTCCCAGATCCAAAAGATAAAATTTTAATAAATATTTCAATATCTTAACTTCGTACTTCCTGAATAATATCGCTCAAAAGAAAATGCCCCGACCTCTAAAGGCCGGGGCATTTTGTCGTTTCCGACGGTAACAATTCAGTTCGCCTGACGCCGTAAAAAGGCGGGGATATCTAGGTGGTCATCCCCACCGGCAGAAGCCGCAGGTGCCGGACGGCCATGCAAATCAAGACCTTGCGGTGCCGGACGACGCCCATATTCGGATACAGGCTCGCCACCATACTGTGGCGGATTAGGTTTCTGCGGTCTGCGCTCCGGCAACGGCGGCATCTGGGGCGAAGGACCGGAGGCACGGGCCGCGATGGGAGGCTCATGCTCCTCGTCGCGACGGCCGAGACCAACATTGGCAAGACGCTGCAATAGCGAAGTGCGAACCTTCTGCGGCAAATCCTCAGTGGTCTCACCACGCGCCCTGCGAATTTCATTTTGCGCAGGCACCGGCAGCTCTTCGAAATTTGGCATCCGTGGTGCACGCTGCGGCGCCCGCTCAGCCGCCGGAGGGATAAAGGCTGCAGCCGGAGCCTGCTCTTGAAGCAGCATTGGCTCCTCATGATCCATGATCGGCGATGGCCTGGATGGAATCGGACGAATGCTGACATCGCCGTAGGTCGCCGGCTGACTTTGGATTTGAGCAGCAGCATGCTCGTTGGGAGATACTGCCTCAGCGATAGCGGCAAGCGCTGCGCGATCGATTTGATCGACTGTCGAACGAACAGCAGGTGCCGCCTGCTTCGCACGTTCGGCCAGGCGCTGATTATCTGCACGCAAGCGCGCAGTCAGTTCAGCAAGACGGCTTTCAGATGATCCAACTGCCGAAACCGGCGCAGAAGATGGAGACGCAACACGCCCGACAGCTGGTTCAATACCGGTCGCAACGACGGAGACGCGAATAAGACCATCAAGAGCTTCGTCGAAGGTCGCACCGACAATGATATTGGCGTCCTGATCGACTTCCTCGCGAATCCTTGTCGCAGCTTCATCAACTTCGAACAGCGTGAGATCGCTGCCGCCGGTGATCGAAATCAGAAGACCACGGGCGCCCCTCATCGAGAAGTCGTCGATCAACGGGTTGGCAATCGCAGCTTCGGCGGCGGTCAGTGCCCGCTTCTCGCCGGAAGCCTCGCCAGTGCCCATCATCGCTTTGCCCATCTCTTTCATCACCGCGCGAACGTCGGCGAAATCGAGATTGATCAGTCCTTCCTTGACCATCAGGTCGGTAATGCAGGCGACACCTGAATAAAGAACCTGATCAGCCATCGCGAAAGCATCGGCAAACGTGGTCTTTTCATTGGCCACCCGGAACAGATTCTGGTTCGGGATGATCAAAAGCGTATCGACCACCTTGTTAAGCTGGGTGATACCAGCCTCAGCCGTCCGCATACGGCGCTGTCCCTCGAAATGGAACGGCTTGGTGATAACACCCACCGTGAGGATGCCCATCTCGCGCGCAGTCGCAGCGATCACCGGCGCAGCACCTGTGCCGGTACCGCCACCCATGCCGGCGGTGACAAACACCATGTTTGCGCCAGAGAGATGATCCCTGATCTCGTCGATGACTTCCTGAGCTGCGGCAGCACCGATATCCGGCTGCGAGCCAGCCCCAAGACCTTGGGTCACCTGCGTGCCCATCTGGATGAGGCGCTCTGCCTTGGACATGGTGAGAGCCTGGGCATCGGTATTGGCGACGACAAAATCGACTCCCTGCAATCCTGCCGTGATCATATTATTGACAGCATTGCCGCCCGCGCCACCGACGCCGAATACGGTGATTCGCGGCTTTAATTCGCGAATATCAGGAACGTTGAGATTGATGGTCATGGGTGCCTCTCGATTACGCGAGGAGCGAAGGCCCCGGCTTTGAGCCGGAGCAATTGGATAGTCTGATTCGGGACGCAGGTCATTAAAAGCCTTCCTTCAGCCATCGTCCGACCTTTCCGAAATAACCGTCAGTCCCTGTCATGAGTTGCCGCGTATGCCGCGGTTCAACATGTTCCAGATGAGCAAATTGTGGATAAACCAGGAGACCGGCGGGCACGGCGAACGACGCGCTCTTCGCTTCATTGGGCAAGCGGCCAAAACCTAGCGGTCGACCGACGCGAACCGGACGGCCAGGATTCGGCCGGCAAGCTCCGGAACGCCAGTGAGCTGCGAGGCACCGCCGCTCAAGACAACTCGCCCCTGCAGCTCTGCTGCAAAGGGAGAATCCGCAAGCCGGTCCCTAACCATCTCAAAAACCTCCTCGACGCGCTGACGAATGATATTTGCGATCGTGGCACGTGACACGATTTGTGGTGCATCGCTGTCATGGTCACCTGCCATAGGTATTGTCATCATATCGCGCGCATCAGATCCGCCAGTCAGCACGGTGCCATATAACGTCTTGATTCGCTCGGCATCCGCAATGGATGCCCCCAGACCACGCGCCAGATCGAGGGTGACATGTTGCCCCCCGAGCGCGAAATCCGCTGGCGTGAACGAATTGGCCGCCTGAATAGGTCGCGATCGTGGTCGTGCCCGCACCCATCTCGACCACCGCCGCACCGATATCGGCTTCATCGTCGGTCAAAACCGACAAACTGGCGACGTACGGGACTTGCAGCCATGGCCTCAACATTGAGATGACAACGTTCGACCACCAGCATGAGATTCTTGGCCACAGATGCTTCAGCGGTCACGACATTCATGTCGATGCCGAAGTGGTGGGCGACCATCCCAAGCGGATCGCGAATGCCCTTAATTCCGTCGAGCGCATAATTGACCGGCAGTGCATGCATCACAGTACGGCCTGCAGCCGTGGCGTGGCGTATTCCAGCACCCATCACGCGGTTGATATCGGTGGATGTCACCGAACCATTGCGAACTTCCGCAGAAGCCTCGATCAGTTGTCCGCTCAGACGGCCTGCGGAGACCGACAACAGCACCGATTCGACACGAACTTTCGCCATCCGTTCCGCCAGCGCCACCGCCTGCCGGACAGATTGTTCGCACTCGTTCAGATCGACCACGGCGCCAGCCTTTACGCCGCGTGACTGGATATGGCTGAAACCGATAACTTCAACTGCATGACTTCGCCCTCGCAGAGCGTCGCTTGGCCCACGGGGTTTCAATCGCGCAATCAGACAGGCAATTTTGCTGGTGCCAATATCAAGCGCCGCCACAAGCGCCGTTTTGTTGGAAGGCATTTGGCGGGTTTTCGGAGTCTGGGCACCATCAAGGCTTGATCATGCGTCACCAGCCTTCCGCTTCGGCTTGCGATCCTTGCACAGCTCTTCACGTGCCTTGGCGGCTTCTTCGGACAGGCGCACGGTCAGCCGGTCGGGCAGCCGCATATCAATGGCGGTAATGTCACGCGAAAAAAGCCGGTCTTCCTTGTCGAAGCGAGTTAGCATTGCGAGGGCTTTCTCGACTTCGGTCTCTGGCAGACGGACATCGAGACCATTCGCCAAACGCAAATTCCAGCGCCGCTCGCCGACAAAAACCGCAGCCTTTACAACATCGCGCACTTGTGGATACCGCGCCAGCAGATCGAGAAAATCCTTGGCGCGGGTCGCAGCCCCTTTGCCGACGACCAACGGCAAGGATACAAAACGGCTCGTCACATCGGGCTCGAGCACCGTGCCATCCTCAGCGATGACAGATACGTTGCCCACCCTGTTGCCACAGCGCATAAGGCGAGCGTTCGGTGATATCGATCTGCAAGCGATCCGGATAAAACTTTTGCACGGTAGCATCGCTGATCCAGGGATCAGCCTTGAGCTTGTCGCGCGCCGTGGCGGCATCGAGGAACAGCAGCGAAGAACGGCGATTAATACCGCCGATGGCGAGAATCTGCATCCGGCATCAGCTGTTTACGACCCGTGATAGCTACCGAGGCGATCTGGAAACCCAGAGCGTTGGCTGCGGCATTGCGGGTTTCGTTCAGCATATTGGCCATATCACTTGTATGACCACCCTGCACGATGCCCAGCACAATGGCGCCGGCCACAAAAACAACTGTCGCAGCGAAACCGACACCACGGGGAAGCCAGCGCTCAAATATCGCTATCGCGCCATTGCGGCCCTGATCATTATAAACGGCATGGGAGCACGCCTGCGCGCGCACCTGGCATGCGCGCTGCAGTCCTTTTATCGGATCAGATTGGGACCCCGCTCGCTCTCACCGACCGAGCGAGGCGTCCTCCACCATCCATTGCACCAACTCGTCAAATGTTAGGCCTGCATGCGCTGCAAGCTCTGGAACAAGTGACGTCTCGGTCATGCCAGGTTGGGTATTCACCTCGAGGCAGATTAAACCACCTGTCCCCTCGATGCGGTCGTCGTAGCGGAAATCCGCACGGCTCACGCCCCGGCAGCCAAGCGCCACATGCGCAGCCAAGGTCAACCTTCGGACTTCCTGGTAAACAAATGGTAAAATAGATGCAGGCAGGACGTGTTTTGATGCGCCCGGAGAATACTTTGCCTCGTAATCATAAAATTTCACTGCGGGAACGATCTCGATCACCTCTGTCGCCTCGCCCTTGATCACGGCACAGGTGAGTTCTTTCCCGGCCACGTACTTTTCGACCAGCAATTGATCTCCGTGGGCCCAATCATCCCGAAACAGTTCCTGCGGCGGATGCCTATGAGCCTCGGTGACGATGAAAACGCCGACGCTGGAGCCATCCGCAACGGGCTTGATGACATAAGGCGGCGCCATGACGATGACCCTTGGCGATCTCCGCACGCGATAATGTCATGCCTTCCGCGACAGGTACACCTGCAGTCGCCATCACTGTCTTGGCAAGATCCTTCTGCATCGCCAGCGATGACGCCAGCACCCCGGAATGGCTGTAGGGAATGCCAAGTGTTTCCAGCATGCCCTGAATTGTGCCGTCTTCGCCTGGACGGCCATGCAACACATTCAGCGCCACATCCGGCTTGAGCAATCGAGCACAGTGGCGATGTCACGCTTCACATCGATACGCGTGACGCGATAACCCTTGCGTTCAAGCGCATCGGCACAGGCCTTGCCGGAGCGCAGCGAAACTTCCCGCTCCGACGACCATCCACCCATCAGCACTGCGACGTGTTTTGGCATTATATCCGATCTTCGCTTTTCACATTCGTCATGAAGGTTATGACGGCTTATGGTTTTTCTATCCCGATCCGCTTGATTTCCCACTGCAGCTCGATGCCGGAATTCGCCTTTACGCGGGCCCGCACCGTCTCACCCAATGTTTCAATATCGTGACCTGTCGCATCGCCTGTGTTTATCAGAAAATTACAATGCATTTCCGACACCTGCGCACCACCGACACGGAATCCACGACAACCGGCAGCATCGATCAGTTTCCAGGCGCTATGCCCCGGGGGATTTTTAAACGTCGAACCACCGGTCTTTTCACGGATCGGCTGCGCAGTTTCACGATGTTGTTGCACGTCGTTCATGCGCGCGCGAATTGTTGCCGGATCGGCAACGCGGCCACGAAACAGAACCGACGTAAAAACAAACCATGGATCAAGGCCATTGCTGCGATAAACAAACTTCATATCGGCATTGGTGAAAACATGCTTTTTGCCGTCGCGACCAATCCCGGTTGCCTGCACCAAGACATCCTTGGTCTCGCCACCGTTTGCGCCTGCATTCATGCACAATGCGCCGCCGATCGAACCAGGGATTCCGAAATAGAATTCCAGTCCGCCAATATTTGCTGCCGCTGCCGTTTCCGCCACACGCTTATCCAGCGCAGAAGTTCCAGCCCGAACCGTATCACCGTCCGTCTTTACATCCCCAAAACCGCGTGGCGGCAGACGGATAACAACGCCTGCCACTCCGCCGTCGCGCACGATGAGATTGGAGCCGACCCCGATCACATAAACTGGGATGTCTGCCGGCAGCGTTGAAAGGAAATAGGCCAGATCTTCTTCGTCTGCAGGCGTAAACAGGATTTGCGCCGGACCTCCAACGCGAAACCATGTCAATGGCGCAAGCGATTCATTCGCCAGCAGCCGTCCACGCAAGTCAGGCATCGCGGATTTGAGATCAAGGCTGATATCCGGAAAGGTCAAGCCTTCGCCCCCAACGCCTTCAATTCATTCGGCAATGCGTGGGCCCATTGCGTGATGTTGCCCGCACCGAGGCAGACAACAAAGTCTTCCTTTTTTGCAATATCGCGAATGAGCGATGCAAGCTTCTCCGGGCCTTCAAGCGCAATCACTTCGCGGTGGCCATGCGCACGCAGGCCCATGACAAAAGCTTCGCGATCAATACCCGGTATCGGTGCTTCGCCCGCCGAATAAACATCGGCGACAAGCACAGTATCGGCATCATTAAAACAGGTACAAAACTCCTCGAACAACGATTGCAGGCGGCTGAACCGATGCGGCTGCACCACGGCAATGACCTTGCCTTTGGTCGAATCCCGCGCTGCCTTCAGCGCAGCGGCGATCTCGACCGGGTGATGGCCATAGTCGTCAATAATGGTAACCCCGTTCCAATCGCCAACGCGCGTGAAACGCCGCCTCACGCCACCGAAACTCGCCAGCGCCTGCCGGATGATACTGTCTGGAACTCCGATTTCGTGCGCCACCGCAATCGCCGCCGTTGCATTCAGGGCATTGTGCCGCCCTGGCATCGGCAGCGCCAGATCAGCAACTTCATGTGTAATGCCGGTCTTGCGATCACGGAACGCAACCGTGAATTTCGATCCAGTGGCAACCGGCACAAGATCAACGAGCCGGACATCGGCTTGTGGATTTTCTCCATAGGTAATGATGCGGCGATCCTCGATCTTACCCACCAGCGTCTGCACCACCGGATGGTCGGTACACATCACAGCGAAGCCATAAAACGGGACGCTCTCAACGAAATTCCTGAATGCATCCTGCACGGCATCGAATGTCTTGAAGTGATCGAGATGCTCGGGATCGACATTCGTGACAATCGCCACGTCCGCAGGCAATTTGAGGAAGGTGCCGTCGCTCTCGTCAGCCTCGACCACCATCCAGTTGCCTGCGCCGAGGCGGGCGTTAGTGCCATAGGCGTTGATGATGCCACCGTTGATAACGGTCGGATCAAGATTGCCGGCATCGAGCAGCGTCGCCACCATCGATGTTGTCGTGGTCTTGCCGTGGGTGCCTGCGATGGCGATACAGCTTTTCAACCGCATCAATTCGGCAAGCATCTCGGCACGGCGCACAACTGGAATGCGCTGCCCTCGTGCGGCCATCAGCTCCGGATTGTCGCGCTTGATCGCTGTGGAGACCACCAGCACATCGACACCTGCGATGTTCTCGGCCTTGTGGCCAACTGCGATCTTGATGCCTTTTTCACGTAACCGCGCGACATTCGCGCCCTCGGCGACGTCCGACCCCTGCACAGTATAACCGAGATTTTTCAAAACCTCGGCGATGCCGCTCATGCCAATGCCGCCGATACCGACGAAGTGAATGGGTCCAATCTCGCGCGGCAATCTCATGGAATTTTCCTCAATGCGGGAGTATTGGATGCCTTGCTTCGGAGGGGTATGACAAGACCAAATTGATGGTGGAAAGCCTAAATTCCGCCGACTTTTGCGACCAGATCAGCCAATCGCTCCGCCGCATCGAGCTTAGCCAGCGAACGCGCGGCTTTAGCCATGGCTGTCAGTCGTCCTGGTTCCGCAGCAAGTACTGAGATTTCCGCGGCCAGACGATCTGGCGTGAAATCGGATTGCGCGATCCGAATGGCACCACCGGCCTGCGCCAATACACCGGCATTGGCGAATTGATCCTGATCGATGGCGCCAGGCAGCGGCACCAAAATTGAAGGCCGGCCGATTGCCGCGAGTTCAGCAACAGTCCCTGCGCCTGAGCGCGATACCACGATGTGACTTGCCGCGAGCCGCGCCGGCAGATCGCTGAAAAACGGCGCAAGCTCCGCATTGATTTTGAGGCGATCATAGATCGCGCGCACGCGGCCTAAGTCTTCCTCACGCACCTGCTGAACCAACATGAGTTTGCGCCACAAGGCTGGTTCAAGCCGCTCGATCGCCAGCGGAACGATATCGGACATGACTCGTGCGCCCTGGCTACCGCCAACAATGAGAAGGCGCAGCGGACCATCGGCAACGGGCGCAACAAACGGAATTTTTGCCGCCTCAAGAATGGCAGGGCGCATCGGCGTACCAGTTACCGTCGTCTTTGCGCTAAAGGATGATTGATGATCGAGTGCACCTGGAAGTGATGTCGCAATGGCACTGGCACGGCTGGCGAGAAATTTGTTGGCCCGGCCCATCACCGCATTAGCATCATGCACAATGGTCGGAATGCCCAGCAGTTTTGCCGCCATCAACGGCGGCAACGTCGGATAACCACCAAAACCCACGACCACTGCGGGTTTTAACTTACGAAGCAATGCGAACGCCATTGCGGTCCCAACCGCAAGCATCGCACCGGTACGCGCAAACGCCCACGGCGTGCGACCGCGCAGGGTTTCGCTTGGCACGACATCAAACATGTCGCTGGAAAACAATCCGCTGTAACGGATCGCGCGCGAATCCGTCACCAGCCGTACGCGAATGCCGCGCTCGATCAGCGTTGCACCCAGCGCCTCGGCGGGAAACAAGTGACCGCCCGTACCACCGGCAGCCAAAAGGATCAGCGGCATCTCGCTCATATTGTCAGGCAAAACCATGCGCCGCGTTGGCAGCAACAATGGATTCCATTTCGACGCGCGGTCGCTGCCGGGTTAATGCAAGCAATATTCCGACACCGAAGGCGAGCGAGACCATCGACGAACCGCCATAGGAAATGAACGGCAGTGTCATTCCCTTCGCAGGTATAAGATGCAGATTAACCGCCATGTTGATCGCGGCCTGCATCCCAAACATGATTGACAGACCAGCTGCTGCGAACCGCGAGAACAAATCCTCGCTTGCATAAGCGCGCGACAACGCGCGGATGACAATGAAGGTGAACAACGCCAACAACATCAGACAAAATACAATGCCGAATTCTTCAGCTGCAACAGCAAAGACAAAATCGGTGTGACTGTCAGGTAGAATGCGCTTCACGGTACCCTCACCTGGTCCTTGTCCAAACCAGCTGCCATGGGTGAACGATTCCATCGCCAGATCGACCTGGAACGTATCGCCCGAAGCCGGATTCATGAATCGCTTGATGCGTCCCGCCACATGCGGAACCAGCAGATAAGCCCCGAACAATCCGGCGGCAGAGACGCTCATTAGTCCGAACACCCAGATCATTCGCATGCCCGCAATAAAGAACAACGCACCCCACACCATGAGGATCAGCATGGTCTGCCCGAAGTCCGGCTCCATCACCAGCAGCGACACAAGCATCAGCATGAGTGCAACCGCCATCGAGGTAGCCGGCATTTCCGGACGGCGCGCGGATTTAGCGAATAACCAGGCAACCAGCACCACGAATGTAGGTTTGGCGGATTCAGAGGCCTGAATATTGATACCAAGAATTGTAATCCAGCGCTTGGCGCCTTTCACCTCTGGACCAAGCAACAGGGTCGCCATGATCAAAACTATGCTGACTGTAAATATGATGAGCGCGGCACGGCGCACCTGTTTCGGCGACAGGAACGAGGTCGCGATCATGACAATAAATGCTGGCACCAGAAAAATTACATGCCGGTTGAAAAAATGAAATGGATCGAGACCAATGCGGGCCGCGACCGGCGGGCTGGCCGCAAGTGAAAGAATGACCCCTCCAAGGACCAGCGCCATGACTGCCGCTAGCAGCAAACGATCCACTGTCCACCACCATTCACTCAACGGCGTGCGTTGTTCACGGGAGATCATAGGGATGCCTCCTTGACCGGCTCGATGGATCCAAGCGCGAAGACAAGATCGCGAAACCGCGCACCACGCTTCTCGAAATTCGGAAATTGATCGAATGACGCACAGGCCGGCGACAGCAACACGACCGGCTCGCGCAAGCCCGACGCCGACGCATCGCGTGCCGCATTCGGCACAGCGACGTCCAGCGTCTTGCTGATCTCAAGCGGCACGCCTGCAAGCGTCTCGGCGAATTCCGCAGCCGCCTCTCCGATCAGATAAGCCTTGCGGATACGCGGGAAAAACTCTCTTAGGTTTTCGATCCCGCCGGTCTTCGGCTTACCGCCTGCGATCCAGAAAATATCCTCGAAAGAGGACAATGCTCGCGCCGCTGCGTCGGCATTGGTGCCTTTGAGTCGTTGATGAAGAGAACACCGTCCTTGCGCCCGATCTGCTCCATACGGTGCGCCAGTCCAGGAAAACTGCGAAGACCCTTTTGCAGCATGTCAGCGCTAACACCCAGCGCCAATGCTGCCGAGGCGGCACACGCCGCGTTTTGTGCATTGTGCAAGCCCCGCAAAGACCCAATGCCGCCGATCTGTGCGATTTCTGCACGCTTTCCGCCTGCGCTACGCACGATCGCGTTCTTTTCCAAATAAACGCCGTCAGCAAGCGGACGCTTCACCGAAATGCGAATGACATGCTTACCGCTCTGTTCAATTCGATCGGCAGCAGATGCACTCCATTGATCGTCAACACCGACAATGGCGGTACCATCACGCTGCACACCGGCAACGAGGCGTTCCTTAACTTCGGCATAGTGATCGAGGGTACCGTGACGATCGATGTGGTCTTCGCTAACATTCAGAAGAATACCAACGGCGGGATCGAGCGATGGCGTGAGGTCGATTTGGTAGGACGACATCTCGACCACATGCACCCGGCCCACGCGCGGAGGTTCCAGCGACAAGATCGCCGTACCAATGTTGCCGCCCATTTGCGCATCGAAACCAGCTTCACGCATGAGGTGCGCGACCAATGCTGTCGTCGTTGACTTGCCGTTGGTTCCGGTAATGGCCACGAACGGCGCGGATGGAGCATGGCGCCGCCGTTCGCGACAAAACAATTCGATGTCGCCGATGACTTCGATGCCTGCTTTCTTTGCAGCAAGAACTGTCCAATGCGGCTCCGGATGTGTCAGCGGCACGCCAGGCGTAAGAACAAGAGCGGCGAAGTTCGCCAATGAAACATCGCGTAGATTGGCCGTGATAAATCCGGCCTGTGCCGCCTCAGTGAGTTTCTGAGGACTATCATCACTGGCAACAACCTCCGCACCACCTGCCTTTAACGCATGACAGCTTGCCAGACCCGACCCCCAAGGCCGAACACCGCAACCCTTTTGCCCGCAAAGGTGGTGACAGGAATCACGTTGTCACCTCAGCTTCAACGTCGAAAGGCCAGCCAACGCCAACATCACCGAGATAATCCAGAACCGGATCACGATCTGTGGTTCGGTCCAGCCTAATTGCTCGAAATGATGATGGATCGGCGCCATCTTGAAGATACGTTTGCCTGTGAGCTTGAACGAAGCCACCTGCACAATCACGGACACGGCTTCCAGCACAAACAGCCCACCGATCACCGCGAGCACAATCTCGTGCTTGGTTGCAACAGCAATGGCTCCCAGCATGCCGCCGAGCGCAAGTGAACCGGTGTCACCCATGAAAATCGAGGCTGGCGGCGCGTTGAACCAGAGAAAGCCGAGGCCCGCCCCGAGCACACCGCCGCAAAGCACAGCAAGTTCGCCTGTGCCCGCGACATAGCGGATTTGCAAATATTCAGCGAAGACGGCATTGCCGGCGAGGTACGCAATCATGCCGAAGCTTGCGGCCGCAATCATCACCGGCACAATAGCGAGCCCATCGAGACCGTCAGTGAGGTTCACCGCATTGCCGGCGCCAACAATAATAAACATACCGAAGACGACAAAAAACCAGCCGAGGTTAATGGTGAAATCTTTGAAAAATGGAATTGCAACAGCTGTCGCCGATGGATCGCGGCCAAGCCAGATGAAACAGACACATGCAATGGCTGCGATCAATCCTTCGATCGCAAGCCGGGTGCGCCCTGCAAAACCTGCATCCGTCTGCTTCGTCACTTTGAGATAGTCGTCATAAAGTCCGACCAACCCAAAGCCGAGCGTCACCCCCAGTACAATCCAGACGTAAGAATTGCGCAGATTGGCCCACAGAAGCGTCGCAACCACCAGACCTGTCATGATCATCAGACCGCCCATGGTTGGCGTGCCCTTCTTGGTGATCAAATGCGTGGGCGGACCGTCGGCACGGATCGGCTGTCCCTTGCCTTGACGCAGGCGCAAATGATCGATGATCCATGGCCCGAACATGAATACAAACAACGCACCCGTCACCATCGCTCCGCCGGTGCGAAACGTGATGTAGCGAAAGACATTGAGGCCTGGAAGCGTTCCTGCGCCCACAATTTCAACCAGCCAATAAAACATTCAACCCACCTTATGCCGCCGAACCCTGGACAACGTTGTCGTCGAGCACTGCCTTACCTGAAAAACGTTTTTCAAGCGCGCTTACAATCAATTTCATCTGCGATCCAAGCGATCCCTTGATCATGATCGCATCGCCTGCGCCAATTGCAGCAACAACCTGAGATTCTAAGTGCTGTGGAATTCTCCGCATAACCGCCCTTGCTGGGCGATGGAAGAGCTTCCCACAAATGCCTCATCAAAGGACCACAGCAAAATACCGCATCGATCTTGTTGTCCTTGATCGCCTGCACGAGATTGCGATGCAGCTCGGCACTGGTAATCCCAAGTTCAAGCATATCCCCAAGCACGGCAATGCGTCGTCCGCGTGGCCCAACCGCTGCCTGACCGAGCACATTCATTGCCGCAACCATGGACGCCGGATTGGCATTATAACTTTCGTCGATCAGCGTTGCCGTGCCCTCCTCCAGATCGAGGATTTGCCGCACACCACGCCCTACCGCCGGCTTCATGTTCGACAGTGCAATCGCTGAAAGTGCCAGGTCCGCGCCTGCCAACGTCGTCGCAACAAGTATCGCCAACGAATTCATGACCATGTGACGGCCAGGCATGCCGATCTTGTAGGTGGCTTCGTGCCCCAGAATATTGGCCTGCACTGTGGAACATGCCGAATGCAGCGAGACATCGATCAGCCGCGCATCGGCCTTTGCATCCGATCCAAATGAAACGATGCGCGCTATGCCTAATCTCTCCGCATGCGCTTTCAATCGCTCGAACTGCGAATTGTCACGGTTGAGAACCACCGCGCCACCTGGTTCAACCCCAGTGAAAATCTCAGCCTTGGCATCGGCAATCGCCTCGATGCCGGAGAAAAATTCGAGATGTACTGGCTCCACCGTGGTGACAATTGCCACATGAGGACGAACCATCTTCACCAACGGCTCGATCTCACCCGCATGATTCATGCCAATTTCAAAAATCGCAAAACGTGCGGATGCTGGACATCGCGCCAGCGAGAGCGGCACGCCCCAATGATTGTTGAACGATGCAACCGAAGCATGGGTTTCGCCCTGTACACCGAGTACAGTTCGCAACCCTTCTTTTGTAGAAGTCTTACCGACAGAACCAGTGACCGCGATGACCTGCGCATCCAGCCGCGCCCGCGATGCGTGGGCCAAGTCGACTAATCCTGACAACACATCCTCAACGATCAACAGTCGCGCATCAGCGGCGAGATTATCCCGCTGCGCTCTTGCTACAACTGCGAGCGCTGCGCCCCTCTCCAAAGCAGCAGCAACAAAATCGTGTCCATCATGGACATCGCCCTTGATCGCAAAATAAGCATCGCCCGGGTTAAGCGTGCGGCTATCGATGGAAATTCCAGTGATCGCATCAGGTAATGCGCCGTTAGCTGTGGCGCGCATCGCCTCTGTCATAACCGAAACTGTCCAGAGCGCTCGCGCGTTCATGCTGCAATCTCCGCAAGCGCTGCGGTTGCAATTTCGTGATCGCTGAAAGGCAACACGCGATCACCGACAATCTGTCCAGTCTCATGTCCCTTGCCTGCGATCAGCAAGACATCGCCCTTTTGCAAGGAGGCAATCGCTGTGCGGATCGCCTCGGCGCGATCGCCGATTTCCTTCGCACCCTTCGCTGTTGCCAAAATGGCCGCACGGATTGTGGCAGGATTCTCCGAACGCGGATTATCATCCGTGACAATGATACTGTCTGCATTCTCGGCAGCAATGGCACCCATCAATGCGCGCTTGCCAGCATCGCGTTCACCGCCCGCACCGAACACCACAACAAGTTTGCGCTTTGCATAAGGCCGCAACGCCTCCAGCGCCTTGGCGAGTGCATCGGGCTTGTGGGCATAATCGATAAAGACCGGCGCGCCATCACGCTGCCCAACCAGTTCGAGCCGACCTTTTGCACCTTCAAGCTGTTCGACTGCTGCAAAGACACGATCCGCATCGCCACCAGTTGCAAGCACAAGCCCCACTGCAGCCATACATTCTCAATTTGAAATTCGCCCACCAGCGGCAGGCGCAATTTGCGTGTGCGACCGGCGTGTTCGATCGTCAACAGTTGCGCGAAACCATCGATGGCCACATCAACAAGCTTGATGTCATCTCCCTTACGACCGACAGTGAGGGTATTCAGCTTGCGCGAGCGAGCAACCTCAATCACTGATTTCGATGTCTCTCCGTGATCGGCAGAGATCACCGCAGTTCCACCATCGATCACGAGATCGCCAAACAGCCGAAGCTTCGCAGCGAGATAATGCTCTACTGTTGGGTGATAATCCATGTGATCGCGTGACAGATTCGTGAACGCAGCGACACCCACCTTCACACCATCGAGCCGATGTTGGTCGAGGCCATGCGATGAGGCTTCGAGGACAAGATGAGTCACGCCTTCGCCTGCCAACTCATCAAGCGAGCGATGCAACGTTATCGGATCTGGGGTCGTCAGCGAACCGTAAATCGTTCGCTGCGGCGACATAAGACCAATGGTGCCAATACTTGCAGCGGCATGACCAAGATGTTGCCAGATCTGCCGGGTGAATGCGGCGACGGATGTCTTGCCGCTAGTGCCGGTGACAACGGCGACATTCGCGGGCTGGCGCGGATAAAACCGCGCAGCCGCAAGCGCCAACAACCGGCGCGGATGAGGCGATGTAATAAACACCGCGCGATCATCGTTTTGCGGCGAGTGAGTGGAAATGACAGCAACCGCACCTGCGGCAATCGCCTGGTCGATAAAGCCCGCACCATCGGACTTTGCACCGGCAAGCGCGAAGAACACATCGCCTGCTTTCACATGGCGACTGTCCATAGCAAGACCGCTAACCGCAACCTTGGCGGATTGCGCGTCAATCACAACTTCGCTCTCGAATAGATCACCTAGCTTCATGAATATCCCAGTCCGGCTGCACTCCATGCGCCTACCGGCTCTCCTTCGATGTCGCAAGAATAAGGCGCTCGGACGGCGGCAAATCGAAACGTGGCGCTATTCCGAGCAGCGGGGCAATTCGTTCAATGACCTTGCCGCCAGTTGGTACTGCATTCCAACCCGACGTGATAAAACCTTTGGTTTCCGGGAGTGCTTGCGGTTCATCCAACATCACCAAAAGCTGATACTGTGGATCGTCCGCCGGTAGAATAGCCGTGAAGGAATTCAGCACCTGCTTTTTGGAATACCGCCCGTTGACCACTTTTTCGGAGGTACCGGTCTTGCCACCTACATAATATCCCTTCACGTCGGCTGTTTTCGCGGTCCCAACTTCCACATTGAGGCGCATCAGATAACGCATTTTATCACTGGTCTCAGGCCGGACCACGCGCGTCGCAAGCTTCATTGCATCAGCCTGGCTGCGCTTCAGAAACGTCGGTGGAATAAGATAGCCACCATTGATCACCGCATTGATTCCCATCACCGCTTGCAGTGGCGCAACTGAAAGACCGTGACCGAATGCGATGGTGACCGTGTTCAACTCTGCCCAGTGCTTGGGCACGATTGGCTCGGCGCTTTCAGGCAATTCAGTACGCAAACGGTCAAGCTGGCCGAGTTTTTTCAAGAATGCCTTGTGCACGGGCACACCGTGCGAAAGTGCGATGCGCGCAGCGCCGATATTGGAGGAAAACGTGAAGACTTCTGTCAGTGTGATGTTGCGGCCAAGTGGATGGCTATCGCCAATCTTGAATTGCCCATAGCGCAACGAGTCACGCGCATCGTACAAACTGTTGAGGTTGGCCTTGCCGGAATCCAGCGCCATCGCCAAGGTCAACGCTTTAAAGGTCGAGCCCATTTCGAACACGCCTGTCGTCAGGCGATTGATTCTCGTTGGATCGTTTGCTTCGCGCGGATTGTTTGGATCGTAATCCGGCACTGACACCATCGCGACGATTTCACCAGTGCGCACATTCGACACCAGCCCCGCCGCCGCTTTGGCTTTGTACTTTTCCTGGGCTTTCAAAAGCTCGTCACGCAACGCGTGTTCGATGCGAAGATCGACTGCAAGCTCCACCGGATTTTGCAGACGGTCAGTTGCAAAACCTGCCCGATGCAGATCGGCAAGCCCATTGCCATCAAGCCATTTCTCGATGCCCGCAATGCCTTGGTTATCGATATTCACGTGACCGATCAGATGTGAGATCACCGGACCGTTCGGATAGACACGCTTGTTTTCACGCAAGAAGCCGATCCCCGGAATGCCTAATCGATAAACCTCTTTCTGTTGCAGCGGCGTGATTTCGCGCTTCAACCAGACGAACCCTTTGCGCGACGAAAGCCGGTCGCGCACCTCTCCCGCATCGAGGTCGGGAAGCGTCGCGGTCAGAAGTTCGATGGCTTCATCCTTATCGATAATATGGCGAGGCTCGGCAAACAGCGACGGCGCCTTCACGTCAGTGGCAAGAATTTCACCGTTACGATCCAGAATATCCGGTCGTGCAGTCGCTGTGGCATCCTGCGCTGCTGTCCGGCGTGTGCCGTGGCTGTCACCGACGACAGCGAACATCACAAGACGCCCAGCGATGACAGCATAGACCAACCCGAACACAAGGATCATGAACGCGACGCGCGCGCGTGCCTTTGCGGCACGATCGACATTGTGCCCGTATAATAAGGTGCGTATCAATCGCTGCCGCCAGGGACTGGCCGGTCTTTTGGTATCAAGTGGATAATCCGTCACCGCTTATCCTCCGCTGTCACGGAGCCGGTCACAGAATCGGGATTGATGGTTTCGATCATGGCGCCAATAGGATCGGGATCGTCCGGCTTGGCAAAGCTCGGCGGACGCTCAGGCAAATTCTTCAATTGATCATATTGACGGGCCTCGATGGGCCGCAACGATAAATGCCGCGTAGCAAGATCTTGCAACCTCTGCGGCGTTTCAAGTTTGGTCCATTCGGCGCGAAGCGATGCGATAGCATCGCGCTGCTCGCGAATATCGGCACGAAGGCGCAATACGCGTTCGGTACGCACTGTTGATTCCATTTTGATCCGATAGACATAGGCCGCCGCGAACACCAGCGCACAGATCACAAAGAGATGGATGATCCGCAAGGTCAGCCTCCCCTCAATACATCATCGATCTGCGGCCAATCAAACGACAAAGTTTCCGGATGGACCGGCGCATCGGTCCGGCGCGCCGCACGCAATTTGGCGGAACGCGCGCGGGGATTGGCTGCAACCTGGTCGTCATTCGCCACAATCGGGCGCTTGGTCAAAATCTCGAAACTCGGTGGAATGCGATCGACTTCTGGAAGATGCCGTGAACCACCGCTACGTTTGCCGCGTTCGCTCAGAAAATTCTTTACAATGCGATCCTCGAGTGAATGGAACGACACCACGGCAAGTCGCCCATCCGGCTTCAGTATCCGCTCGGATGCGACAAGTGCTGCATGCAATTCATCGAGTTCCTCGTTCACAAAAATACGCAATGCCTGAAATGTGCGCGTGGCCGGATGAATGTCGCCGGGCTTTGAACGCACCACGCGTGAAACGATATCAGCCAAGGCACGGGTCGTCGTGATCGGTGCCTCGCGGCGCGCGGTCACAATTGCATGCGCCACCGCGCGCGATCGGCGTTCTTCACCGAAGATATAGATGATATTGGCGAGATCGGTTTCAGAAGCTCTCGCCACAACATCGGCGGCGCTAAAACCATCATGCCCCATGCGCATGTCCAGCGGACCGCCAAGGCGAAATGAAAACCCGCGCTCCGCCTGATCAAGTTGCATCGACGACACGCCGACATCCATCACGATGCCATCAACAGCGCTGACATTCTGCGCGGCGCAAATCTGGGCTAAATTGGAGAACCGATCCTCCACAAGCGTCAGCCGACCGTCCGACTCATCGACAAGGTTAAAACCGCCTGCAATCGCTGTGCGATCACGGTCTATGCCGATAACACGGGTGCCAGGAATCTTCAGGATGTCGCGCGTATATCCGCCCGCGCCAAAGGTCGCATCGACGTAGATGCCCCCCTCGCGCGGGACCAGATATGCGACCGCCTCGCGCCCCAGCACGGGAATATGACGGACTGGCTCTTCGTCCGGCTTCATTTCAAAGCCCCGTGAATGGAAAACGGCTCCATAACGTCGCCTATCTTCGCGCACTCTGCGGAATTTCCGAATGGAATCCGCAACTTTTGGCCTGACCAGCCCAAAATGTCCGAAACGCAGAGGTACTTGCGATAACTCGCCGCAACCGAGATATCCGCATGGAATTTTGTGACCAACCATGTGGCTTTGAACATCAAGGGACCCGCAAGCCCCGCCTGCAAGCAGGCGCGACTCTTCAGTCTTCAGTAGCAGCCGTTATAGTTAAGAAATGGTTGACGTCCCCCAACCAGCAGTCGCATCAGGTTTGAGCAGAACTGGGGTAACTGACCTGGACAACTGACCTGGGGGTAACATCTGATTACACGCATTGATGGATTGCGTGGTTGCGTCATTGCCCTATTGAGTTGCGCCCCGTTATCCTTCCACTGCTTAATCAAGGTCTTCCCATGTCTCGGGGTTCGTTTGCGTTGAGTGGATTTGATTCAGAACGTCAGTCCCGCTTTCCTTTACAAAGGTCTCAATCCGATATGCTGACTTTCGTACCGGATTCATCTGTTGTCTCTGACGTTGTGCCCTCCGCCAATTTTGGCGAGCGTTTGGGCGGGCGCACGCCCGATATGATTATTTTGCACTATACCGGCATGGTGGATGCGGAGAGCGCGATTACACGGCTGTGCACAAAGGGCACCGATGTTTCAGCGCATTATGTTGTGCTTGAAGACGGCAGTATCGTGCAATGCGTGCAGGATCCCTGCGCGCTTGGCATGCAGGCGTATCTTCATGGACTGGCGAAACCGACATCAACTCCTGCTCGATTGGCATAGAAATTGTCAATCCTGGCCATGATTTCGGCTATCCCGATTTTCCGCTGCGTCAGATCGCAGCTGTTATTGCGCTGTGTAAAGGCATCATGATTCGCCGCAACGTGCCGCGTCATCGCGTATTGGCGCATTCGGACGTTGCTCCAGGGCGCAAACAGGATCCTGGTGAGAAATTCCCGTGGCGACTCCTGCGCGATTCCGGAGTTGGCCACTGGGTCGAACCCGCACCGATCATACGCAGCGAACACAAGATTCCGGGTGCACTCGGTAGTGAAGTGTTGGCGTTGCAACGGGCTCTTGCAAGTTACGGCTATGGCGTCCCGATTAACGGGCAATACGACACCATGACGGTGGATGTTGTTATGGCGTTCCAGCGTCACTTCCGGCCAGAACGTGTGGACGGCATCGCGGACGATTCAACACTCGCGACGTTAAACAATCTCCTGGCAAGCCTGCCCAGATTTCCCCCTGTTACCTCTTGACCTGACGTCCTTGTACACCCATCACTTGGGTGTCAGTCGGCTGGACGGCCGCTCCGGCAAAGCCGAAAGGCTGCCGGGGAGGAAAGTCCGGGCTCCATCGACATACGGTGCCGGATAACGCCCGGCGGGGGTGACCCCAGGGAAAGTGCCACAGAGAACGAACCGCCCTTCGTCAGAAGGGCAAGGGTGAAAAGGTGCGGTAAGAGCGCACCGCGTTTCCGGCGACGGAGACGGCATGGCAAACCCCACCGGGAGCAAGACCGAATAGGGACGGCATCGCGGTAAGCTCGCCTCAGGGCGATAGCACCGCACGGTCATGTTGGACTTCGCCGTCCGGGTAGGTTGCTTGAGGCGCCGGGCAACCGGCGTCCCAGATGAATGGCCGTCACGTCTTCCGGTGCAAGCCGGCAGGCCCTACAGAACCCGGCTTACAGGCTGGCTGATAACTGCGAACGAGGGGTTCGGCGTAACACGCCGGGCCCCTCACCAGTTTTAAGGTTGCTAGCGCATGATTGCTGATCGCGCTCTAATGCGCGTCCGGCGGCGATTGCGCCAGATTTGGTTTGTTGACGAAGAAAACCAGTGTGCTGAGCGCAGTATAGAGGCAAGCCAAAACAAAGAACGCGTCGCCGAAGCTCATGACAACCGCTTGCCGATGCACAATCTGCGACAACTGTTTGAGAGCCATGAGGGACGCATCACCCATGCCTTGAAATTTTTGCGCCAACATATTGAGGGTTTCGACAGCTGTGGCGTTGCCCCAGTTCACTCGGTCTTGCAAACGCGAGATATGCAGATCGATGCGATGATCCAGAACTGTATTGATCAAAGCCAGCCCCACTGCACCGCCGAGATTACGCGTCAGATTGAACAGGCCTGATGCGTTTTTCATTCGCTCAGGCGACAGCGTACCAAGTGCAATATTGTTGATCGGGATCATCGCCATCATGGCGCCAACACCCCGGAAAATTTGCGGCACCATCAACTCGTAAAAATCGTAATCCTTGGTGATCCACGTCATCTGCCAGCAGCTGAGAGCGTAGATGATCAATCCGATGGCGATCATGATACGCAAATCGAGATAAAGCATGAGCCGTGCGATGAATGGCGCACATATGAACATGGTCACGCCGGAGATGAACATTGTTTCGCCAATCATCAACGCGCTGTAGCCACGCACCTCCGCGAGATAACGCGGGTACATATATGTCAGGCCGTAAAGAGCGATGCCAAGGCAAAATGAAAACATGGATCCGAACGCAAAATTACGATCGGCAAAGGCACGGATATCAACGATCGGTTCCTTTTGCGTCAGCGCACGATAGAAGAAAAACACCGCAGATATGACGCAGACAATTGTGAAAAAGACGATGTATTCATCTTGCAGCCAATCGTTGCGTGATCCCTCCTCAAGCACATATTCGAGCGAGCCCAGGAATCCAGCCATTGAGGCAAGTCCCCACCAATCGAACTGCTTGAGTAATTCGAAATGCGGCTCGTCGAAATCAACCAGCGCAAGAACACCAATGGTAATGCCAACACCTGGAAGAATATTGATGAAAAACAACCAATGCCATGACAGCAAATCAGTGATGTAACCGCCGACAGTTGGGCCAATTGTCGGAGCCATCGTTGCTACGAGGCCAATGATCGGCGTGATAATATGTAATTTCGAGCGAGGAAAAGCTGTGTAGGCAGCGGCAAACACTGTCGGAATCATTCCCGCGCCAACAAAGCCCTGGATCGCCCGCCACAAGATCATCTGTTCGAGCGAGGACGTCAGTCCACACATAAGGCTTGCGACGGTGAAGCCCGCCGCCGAGATTGCGAACAAAAGCCGCGTTCCCAAAGCGCGCGACAAAAATCCGGATAATGGAATGGCGATCACTTCGGCGATCAAATACGAGGTCTGAACCCACGAAATTTCACTGGAGCTGGCGGACAATCCCACCTGAATATCCGACAGCGAAGCCGAGACAATCTGGATGTCCAGGAACGACATGAACATCCCGAACACCATGATGAGAAACGCAATCAGTCGGCGTGGACTGATCGTCTCCCCCGGAACGCTTTCCATCGTGGATGAGGCTGCACTCAAAGTCACAACTGTCCTTCAACCCTGCCTGTCGTGCAGCGTGTTAATGCCCAGCTTCCTTTGTATTGATGGTGGTGACAACGGACATGCCAGCACGCAGAAGATTCTCTTTCGAGACCGATACAGGAACGCGAATCCGCACCGGCACACGCTGAACAATTTTGGTGAAATTTCCGGTGGCATTGTCTGGCGGTAACAACGTAAATACAGAACCAGATGCCGGAGCGATGCTATCGACAACGCCATCGATGGTGCGGTCGCCAATCGCATCAACCGTAATCTTCACGGGTTGGCCCGGCTTGAGGCGGCCTAGCTGTGTTTCTTTATAATTGGCGTCGATATAGATGTCGTTGAGGGGAACGATACTAGCAAGACGTTGGCCCGGCTGAATGTAATCGCCGGCGTTAACGAGACGATTGGAAAAAACGCCATCGACCGGAGCAAGAATCCGCGTGAATGATAAATCACGCTCCACCTTCGCGAGTGCAGTCTTCAGTTCAGCGAGTTGCCCCCTCGCCTCCGCCTGCTGAGCCTTGATGACATCAATTTGCGCTTGCGCTGCATCGAGCGTCGCTTGCGCGCCTTTCGCTGCCGCAATCGCCTGATCGCGACCGGCCTGCGATACATCGAATATTGCCCTGGAGGCAAAACCCTTGTCGCTCAAGGATTGCTGACGAACAAAATCGGATTCCGCGCGCTTCGTTGCGACTTCAGCAGAAACGAGCTGCGCCTGGGCCTGCTCGACAGCACTCTCCTGCGCTGTCACCTGCCGAGCGATGCGCTCAATAGTGGCTTCCTGCGTGGCGATTTTCGCGCGCGCATTGTCCACCGCGATGCGATAGTCACCATCATCGATCTGGAAAATCAGGTCGCCGGCCTTCAGCTGTGTATTGTCGCCAACCGCGATGCGCGCGATGTGACCTGCCACACGTACACCGAGAACGGTGTTATTGGCACGCACATAAGCATCATCGGTGCTGATCATATAACGGCCAACGAGCAGATAATGCGCACCGAAATAGACCAATGCGAGCGCGAGGGTTGCGCCGATACCGATTAGAATTTTGCGTCGATTGCCGGACGCCAGGGGCACAGTTTTTTCTGCGGGACTCTCCACAGAAGCAATCTTTGCGATGCGATGCGCCTCAGGCTTGTCAGATGGACCTGGACGCAAGACCTCTTCATCAGAAACCTGAGCATGAGACGCGCCCTCGTTGAGGGCCTCCGACTCTGATCGAATGTCCCGGGCCGCCTGATCTCGCGCAGATGCGGCCATTTCCCGGCCTCCCCCTCGTTACTATCGCTGTGCTGCTGCTTGCCCTCTAAGCCAAACCCGCGCCTTCAACGGATCAGATCAGGGCTGTCGTGGAGCGCGGCGCAAATGTTCCTTACCAACTATCAGCCAAAGTCGAAATGATTTTCACCATATAACTCGCCTCAATCGCGGCGGTACTGGATGCGGGATTCGTCTTCGATCCAGTCATCATTTTCAGCTGCGCCAAAAATCTTTTGGCGGGTCGGCCTGCGTTGCCCGGCAGACCCAATCGATCCTGTATATTCATTGTTGCGTCCGGCATGCCTTTGCGGCGCGGCTCGCGATGCCACCTCCTCGCCCGAAATGGCCGCAGGCTGACAAATCACACGACCGCTCGCACGACGCATTAAATCCACGTGAATATGATCGTAATGATAGACGTTTGATCCCGGTGCCAGCACGGTGTTGAACTGCTGGCAGGCCGCGCCCTGGATATCGCGCAGAAAGCCCTGCTCTTCCGGCAATCCATTCCATCCATCTTTCACCGAAATACGCCGATCATTGGCGAGCGTAAATGCAGCGATATCGAGTGCATTGCCAAATGCATGTTCGGAAACATGTGCAGATGGGTCGCCATTCATGCCACGGCAGGAATAGGCTGAAATCTGCTTGATCTCGACAACCTGCGCACCAAACCAGCGCATTGCAGCAGGCTGCACCGAATCCGCCAGCCATTGATCGAGTGCAGAAACGATTGGGCAAGCCAGTGTGGCAGTGGGCTTCAGTGTGACTGGACCGAATGCAGTGATTGGAGACCCTGAGGCGGGACCAAGCTGCGGTGGCGCAGATGGATATGAAGGCGATGTGCCAGATGCATTCAACGGTATCGGATTGCGAGACGTTACAGGATAGGATGAACCACGCGCTCCTTGCGGATACGGATACATAGAAGCCGGCATTTGCGAAGAGGTTTGCGAGATTGGCCAACTCGGCGGGCTACCGACGCTTCCCGGCGGACGACGATCATCGGCGAAACTAAGAGCGCTGTTGTTCTCCCCAAGAGCTGTAACCTTGAGTGGAAATTCAGCACCGCAAATTCCCGGGCCAGAAATCGGATCGATGCGAACCAGATCGACAAATTCCTTCACAGCGCCAGATTTCAGGCATGTTTTTTCTGCCTCGGCACGCCAGGGCTCGCGCTCTGCGGTAAAAAAACCGCGGCCACAGCCTGCCAGCGAAACAAGGACAAGGGAGCCGACGAGATACAAACGAACTCCGTGCGTCATGCGCGCACGTTCAACGAATTTATTTAAAAACTCTTCAATGTATTGTTTTTTAAGGTTTTTTAACCACGTTCAACAAACCCGGCCAACACCACCAGCTTCTCATGCGCGGCGCGGAACGTCTTAGTCGTCTGAACGTTGTGGCAAGCCAAATTGATACTTGACGGAGATGTCAGATGGCGCTGGTCCGCAGTTTGAGTGTTGTGGCCGCGTATGTGTCGATCCTTTTTCTCTGCGCCATTGTGCTGAACCTATTTTAGGTCAGCCAAATAGCGGAAACAGGTTTCCGAAGCCTGATCTATTCCCATCGCACTGGCACTCAAACCATTGACACCAGAGGCATCATCCCTATCATTAAGTCTGTTCCGAGGGGAGTTCCGACAAGGAGCTGAGATACCGCACATGGCGCGGTGACCCTTTGAACCTGATCCGGATCATGCCGGCGAAGGGACAGGGATGTATCAAGAAATCTTCCCCACGCAGGGGTTCCACTATCAACGTTATTGGTGCGGGCATTGCTGGCAGCTGGCAGGCCCTGTTTTTTGCGCGTGCAGGTTACGACGTCACCCTGTCAGAGCGCGACAATGCAGGTATGACAGCCGCAACCAGCCATTGGGCTGGCGGCATGCTTGCACCCTGGTGTGAGCGGGAAAGCTCCGAACCGCTGATTACCCGTCTCGGTATCCGTTCGCTTGATTTATGGCGTGAGCATTTTCCGAATACACCATTCAATGGTTCGCTGGTGGTGGCGCATCCACGAGACCGTGCTGACTTCGAACGCTTTGCAAAACTCACCACCGATTTTGAACGCTGCGACGCTGACAGTGTGATGCACCTTGAGCCATCGCTCGACGGACGTTTTCGTGAAGCTTTGTTTTATCCAGCTGAAGGTCACGTCGAACCGCGCTCGGTATTGCCGAAATTGCATCAGCACTTTGCGGCGGCAGGCGGCACCATTCGTTTTCAGACTGCGTGTGAACCGAGTGAAGTCGCAAAAACATCTGACATTGTCATTGATTGCCGCGGCCTTGGCGCTCGCGACAAATTCCCTGACCTGCGCGGCGTGAAAGGCGAAATGATTGTCGTCGAAACCGATGAAGTGCAACTGTCACGTCCAGTGCGCCTCATCCATCCCCGCTGGCCGCTTTATATTATTCCGCGCGATGGCAACCGATTTATGATTGGCGCTACCACGATTGAGAGCGAGGATAACGGTGTCAGCGTTCGCTCCGCACTGGAGCTTCTGAGCGCGGCCTATGCCGTGCATCCGGCATTCGGCGAAGCTCGCATTGTCGAAATCGGCGCAGGTCTTCGGCCTGCGTTTCCTGACAACCTGCCGCGCATTGCCATCGACAACACACGAATTTCCATCAACGGACTTTATCGCCACGGATTCCTGTTGGCGCCTGCACTGGCGGAACTGACG
Source organism: uncultured Alphaproteobacteria bacterium (assembly GCA_963811795.1). GTDB lineage: Bacteria > Pseudomonadota > Alphaproteobacteria > Rhizobiales > Xanthobacteraceae > Afipia. The sequence goes on along the minus strand of CAWESR010000013.1, from coordinate 5,610 downwards.
CTCGCTTATGTTGAGCGCGGCCTGATCGATAATGAGGTGATGCAATGTTCCTGATCGTCAATGGCGAACGCCGGGAAACCCGCGCCACGCGCGTCGATGCGCTGCTGGCCGAACTTGAGTATGAGGGTACGCACCTTGCCGTCGCGGTGAATTATGACGTGGTGCCGCGCGCGCGCTGGGCTGAAACATCATTGAAAGACGAAGATGCCGTTGAGATTTTGACACCCAGGCAGGGAGGGTGAATACGACATGATTTCTTTTTACGGCAAACAATTCTCTTCGCGTCTCCTGATCGGCAGTGCGCTGTATCCTTCGCCCGCAATCATGCAGCAGGCGATCCGCGCCGCTGGCAGCGAGATCGTCACCGTGTCCGTGCGGCGCGAATCCGCAGGCGGCAAGACCGGTGATGCGTTCTGGTCGCTGATCCGCGAACTCGGCGTTACGGTGTTGCCGAACACAGCCGGTTGCAAGAGCGTGCGGGAAGCCGTGACCACTGCGAAACTCGCGCGTGAACTGTTCGGTACATCGTGGATCAAACTCGAAGTCATCGCCGACGATGAAACACTTCAGCCCGACGTCGTGGGTCTGATTGAGGCCGCGGCGATCCTCATCAAGGATGGCTTCGAGGTGTTTCCTTATTGCACCGAGGATTTAAGCGTCGCGCAGCGTCTTGTCGATGCGGGGTGCAAGGTCGTGATGCCGTGGGCGTCACCGATTGGCAGCGCGCGCGGGATTACTAATCGCGACGCATTGAAGTTACTGCGCCAGCGCCTGCCCGATATCACCCTCGTGGTCGATGCCGGTCTTGGCGCACCTTCGCACGCTGCTGAAGCTTTTGAACTTGGCTTTGATGCCGTGTTGCTCAACACCGCCATTGCGAAAGCTGACGATCCAGTGGCAATGGCCGATGCTTTCCGGCTCGCGGCAGAAGCTGGCCGCGCCGGATTTGAGGCTGGCCTGATGGGCGCGCGCAATTTCGCCTCTCCTTCAACTCCTGTCGTTGGGACACCGTTCTGGCATGCCGTATCCTGATCGTTTTTATCCTGTCGTCGATAGCGTCGCGTGGGTCGCGCGGCTGGCCAAGCTCGGCGTTGGCACCGTGCAGTTGCGCGCTAAGAAGCTTGACGACGCGCAGGCGCTCACGCTGGTGCACGAAGCGCTTACCGCGACCAAAGGCACATCGACAAAACTGGTCATCAACGATTACTGGCACGCGGCCATCGAGGCAAGAGCGAAACATCTTCATCTCGGCCAGGAGGATATTGCCGAAGCTGACGTCGGCGCGATCCGCCGCGCCGGGTTTGACGCTGGGCATCTCCACCCATGATGAGGATGAACTCGATACTGCGCTACGCAACAAGCCCGATTACATCGCGCTTGGTCCGATCTATCCGACCACACTAAAATCGATGCGCTTCGCGCCACAAGGCATTCCGAAGATCACAGAATGGAAGAAGCGCATCGGAAATATTCCGCTGGTGGCCATCGGTGGCATCAAACTCGAACACGCACCACAAATTTTTGCCGCCGGCGCTGACGCCATTGCAGTCGTCAGCGACGTCACACAAAACGCCGATCCGGATGCGCGGGTGCGCGCCTGGCTCGGGCAATATTCAGAAGCCGCTTAGGTATTGTCCAAGGAGGACACCATGAACATTCGCTCTAATCCTGCCACTACGCTCCCGGCCATCACCACCGGCGGCCTGTCATCATCGCGCAAGATTTTCGTGACGCCAGATGAAGCACCAGATCTCAAGGTGCCGTTGCGCGAGATCATTCTCTCAGCTGAAGCGAAAGAACCGAACCTGCCGATCTATGACACCTCCGGCGCATATACCGATCCGGACGTTGTCATTGACGTCAACACTGGCTTGTCGCGCACGCGCATCGATTGGGTGAAGGAACGCGGCGGCGTCGAGGAATATGAAGGACGCGTCATCAAACCAGAAGACAATGGCAACGTCTCGGCCTCACACGCAGCGCAGGCTTTTAAAGCCTACCACAAACCATTGCGCGGCCTCGATGGCCACAAAATCACGCAACTTGAGTTCGCGCGCGCAGGCATCATCACCAAGGAGATGATCTACGTTGCGACGCGCGAAAATCTTGGCCGCAAGCAGCAACTGGAACGCGCGGAAGCAGCACTTCAGGACGGCGAGAGTTTTGGCGCCGAAGTGCCTGCGTTCATCACGCCGGAGTTTGTGCGCAGTGAGATCGCACGCGGCCGCGCGATCATCCCTTGCAACATCAATCATCGGCGAACTGGAGCCGATGATTATCGGTCGCAACTTTCTCACCAAGATCAACGCCAATATCGGCAATTCCGCCGTCACATCGTCAGTCGAAGAAGAAGTCGACAAGATGGTGTGGGCGATCCGCTGGGGTGCGGACACGGTGATGGACCTCTCCACTGGCCGCAACATTCACACCACGCGCGAATGGATCATCCGCAACGCGCCGATCCCGATCGGCACCGTGCCGATCTACCAAGCACTGGAGAAGTGTGATGGCGATCCGGTCAAACTGACATGGGAACTCTACACGGATACGCTGATCGAGCAGGCCGAACAGGGCGTGGATTATTTCACGATTCATGCAGGGGTGCGCCTGCCCTACATTCCGCTCACCGCAAATCGCGTCACCGGCATCGTCTCGCGCGGCGGCTCGATCATGGCGAAATGGTGTCTCGCGCATCATAAGGAAAGCTTCCTCTATACGCACTTCGAGGAAATTTGCGAATCTGATGCGCAAATACGATGTCTCGTTCTCGCTCGGCGACGGCCTGCGTCCCGGTTCGATTGCGGATGCCAACGACCGCGCGCAATTCGCCGAGCTGGAAACGCTTGGCGAACTGACGAAAATTGCATGGCAGAAAGGCTGTCAGGTGATGATCGAAGGCCCCGGCCATGTGCCGATGCACAAGATCAAAATCAACATGGACAAGCAGCTGAAAGTATGCGACGAAGCGCCGTTCTATACGCTTGGGCCACTGACCACCGATATCGCACCGGGTTACGATCACATCACGTCCGGCATCGGCGCCGCGATGATCGGCTGGTTCGGCTGCGCCATGCTTTGCTATGTCACGCCGAAGGAGCATCTGGGCTTGCCGAACCGCGACGACGTGAAGACCGGCGTCATCACCTATAAAATCGCGGCACACGCCTCCGATCTCGCCAAGGGCCACCCGGCGGCGCAACTGCGCGACGATGCATTGTCACGCGCACGTTTGATTTCCGCTGGCACGATCAGTTCAACCTCGGCCTCGATCCGGACACCGCGATGGCTTTCCACGACGAAACCTTGCCCAAGGAAGCGCACAAGGTCGCGCATTTCTGCTCAATGTGCGGGCCGAAGTTCTGCTCAATGAAAATCACGCAGGACGTGCGCGACTACGCCGCCACGCTGAACGATCCGAATTCAGTTGGCATGTCACTCTCCGGCACGATCGCGGATGGCATGGCGCAAATGAGCGAGAAGTTCAAAGCCATGGGCAGCGAAGTTTATGTCGAAGCCGATGCGGTGAAGGAGAGTAATAAGGTGTTGTGAGACACTCTAGCGCCTCATGGTTCGAGGTACGCAGCAAAAGTTGTGCACTTCGAACCATGAGACATTTCGCATGTGGTTTTTTAATCATACACCGCATCGTCACCAACGAGCATGTGGCGAATATTTTTTGGAACGGGAAATCCATACCCATTTCCGGGCTTATCCCAAAATAATTTTCCAGATCGGTGATATTCACTCGTGTAGATTTCAGTTCCGATCTTCTCGAAAGCGAGACGGATGGCCTGAATCGAATTACTCCTGCGCCAGCGCTTTTCCACTGTCCCGCAGGCCAATCAATTTCATAATCACACCACCAACCCTGTGCTCGCCACTCAGGTTTAAAGATGCGTATTTCGATTTGCTTTTCGGTATCTTGGCCGACAAGCTTGAGCAATCTGCAGGCAACAATCATGATTGAACCTCAATAGCTGAGTGGTGGAATTTGAGTACCGCCGAGACAAGCAGCATAACGCTGTGCAGCCTGCCGATGGCAACTTGGCAATCCAACCATTGTGCAGTGAAATGTATCTCGCTTGTATTGCCCCTCACATTCCGCAAGTGAGAACTGTGGGCGAGCCGCTATGATATCTAAGGGTGTTGTGCCTGTTATGATGGCGTCATCGTCTGTCGTAACGACGTCTGTAACGAAAGCACTATTTGTCCATCGCCCTTGCTCATCTCGCGGCTGATCTGGGGTAAACCCCGCTTTGATCGCGGCGCGCAGCCATTTGCGAGATTTCAATTCAACGCGAATGTTGTTGAGCTCACATTTTAGGTCCAGCAAATTTCTGCGGATTTGCAAGAGCGTATCCATCAAACATGTCCTTTAAAAATTATGGAAATAATGTAATATGATTTTATTCCTAATGTCAAGTATGCCGGTTATGGAGCCCATCCTCGCTCGAGCGCGCACGCAGAACAGGTGCAAATGGATGAGGAGATTCCAAATAGGGCAGTGACGTATATGGAACAGAGAAAGTGGGAGAGTAATAGGTGCTGTGAGGAACCGTAGCCCGGATGAACGAAGCGAATCCGGGATTTAGCGCGCCCCACACGTTACCCGCATTCCGCTAGGCTCCATGAGGGCTATTTTCTGAATCAAGTTTCGCAATGTTAATTGCCCCACAATTGCTACCACCAATGCCATAACCGCACACCGGCATCAGCCCAAAGCCATATAAAGAGTGCAACCAGCAGCAAGCGGTCCGAATATCATCGACCCATTCTTCGCATGTTTTCTTGCGTGAGAGCCCGCGTCTTCTTTCATGTTGTCTTCTTTCATGCTCCATCATTCGATCCATCCTGATCTAGGTGGGCGCCTAATTGATCCATAAATCCATAAGTATGGGTTTTTACCATATGTAAAAAACCCGTTATTGGAACTGTCTCCTGCATGTGGGAGACAAGAAATGGCCCGAACTTTTGCGTCCCCACGACACAGCGCCTTGCGTGCGTTCCTCATCGAAAGACGCAAGGCAGCCAAGCTACGGCAGGTGGACCTCGCCAAGCGGCTCAAACGCGGTCAGGATTATGTGAGCGACGTGGAGACAGGACAAAAAATCGTAGGAGCTGTCGAGCTTATGGAATGGGCGGAAGCGATTGGCTTCGATGCACGCGACGCGATCAGGTATCTCGACAAGACACCGAAAAAATAACTTCACACATCCGCATGTGGGCTGCATGCCATCACAAGAGCCAGCGTAGCCCGGATGAAGCGCAGCGCAATCGGGCTCCCCGGATTTCGCTACGCTCCATCCGGCTACAAAATGCCCATGGCTTGACATTTCCCGTACTAGGACTATATTCCTTTCATCCCGTCCCACATGAGGGGCGGTTCGCGATCGTCACGAGCGCGGGGCGGGATGCGGTGGCTGCACACAGCGCCGGCGCGAGAGGTGACGGGCTTGCGAGCAATACCAGTTCGCATCGACCTGACGTCTTTCGCGCAGACGACACGCTATGTGCGGACGGCCCAAGTTGCATGATCCTGGCGCGGCGGCCCGTGCCTTCGACTTACGGTGGTGCCAGCAATACGTAACGAACCAGTGGCGGCAAAAACAT
>CAWESR010000012.1:0-87230 GCA_963811795.1 uncultured Alphaproteobacteria bacterium | reverse complement strand
TCGCCGGGGTCCGTGCTCATGGGAGGTAAAAAGCTAGGGCACGGTGCTCGTCATCTCGATCCCGTGGCGCTCGGCCAGCGCGACGACGGCCGCGGGGTCGGGCGCGCCGGCGGCGGCGAGTCCGCCCGCCGCGCGCGGTAAGCGCTCCATCTCGGCCCCGGGCGAAGATGACGTAGGCGACCGCGTCCTCGCCGGACTCGTTGCGGACGGTGTGCGCGCGCCGGCCGGGATCGGGACGACGGCGCCCGGCGCGGCGGCGATCCGCTCGACCTCGCCGTCGGCGGCCTCGACGTAGATCGCCAGCTCGCCGCGGTCGACGCGGTAGACCTCGAGCGGCGCGTGGCGGTGCAGCATCGGCGGCCCGCCGCCGGCGGGGGAGCCGCACCTCGACCGCGAGCAGCGCGCCGCCCGTCTGCTCGCTCGTGACGCGGAACGTGAGCTCGTCGGTGCCGATGCGCAGCCGCTGCGCGGGCTCGGTGGGGAGGAGTTCGCCGCTCGTCATCACTGGTCGTTCCAGACGGTGCAGTGAAATCCGGCATCTGCTCAGTCAGGATCGCAGTGTCGCCAGAGGCAGCCCGGGCGCGGCGCTCTTGCTCCCGATAAGACCACCATCCTATTGGCAGACAGAGCAGATAAAGTAGCGAACCGCCGGTCAAAAGATGCCACGGATAACTAACCAATACCGCGATGAACAGCACCACTAGCACAACCACCGGGAGGACCATTTCAGGCTCAACCTTGCCGCCAACCATTTTGCCCGAAAACACTGGCAACCGGGAAACCATCAGAAACGCGATCAGCAGCGTGTAGAACGCCGTGAAAACCGCGGGCAATTGTGGCGATCCGATCAAAGTCAGATACATTGGCAACAGCACGCAAATCGCGCCTGCCGGAGCCGGAACACCGGTGAAATAATTGGCCGCAAAAACCGGACGATTTGGGTCATCCATCATGGCATTAAAGCGCGCCAGACGTAATCCGCCACTGATGGCGAAAATCATCGCAGCGATCCAGCCCACGTTATTGAGGTCGCGTAACTGCCAAAAATAAAGAATGAGAGCCGGCGCGACACCGAAATTGACAAAATCCGCCAGGCTATCGAGCTCAGCGCCGAAACGTGATTGCCCCTTGATCATCCGGGCCACGCGTCCGTCGATGCCGTCAAGCATCGCCGCGAAAACGACAGCTGCCAATGCCAGTTCATTGCGACCTTCAAAGGACAGCCGAATAGCCGTTAGACCGGCGCAAATCGCCAGTAACGTAATAACATTTGGCACCAGCATACGGAGTGGAATTCGCCGAAACCGGCGGCGATGAGGGTCAGGCGATCTGGGATCAGAAAACATGGACATGCACCCTATATAGCAAGCCGCAGTCTGTCCTACCATTGTGGCAAGAAGCAAAGTAGCCCGAACTTTGCCGTGGTTAACTTATCTGATAGGAACGACCACCGTCGCCAAGCTTGAAATCAGCCAGAACGGTTTCACCCGCCACGGCCGTTTGCCCTACTGACACCAGCGGTTTGGCACCATCAGGCAAAAAGATATCAAGCCGCGAGCCGAACCGGATCAATCCAAACCGCTCGCCTGCCCCAATTGCCTGGCCTTCATGGACAAATGACACAATCCGACGCGCCACCAGGCCTGCGATTTGGATCACTCCAATACGTCCCACCGGGGTCGAGATCACAAGGGAATTGCGCTCATTATCTTCACTTGCCTTGTCGAGATCGGCATTTAGAAATTTCCCAGGGCGATACGTGATGCGATCGATACGGCCTGCAACCGGACTACGATTTACGTGGCAATTGAACACACTCATGAAAATAGAAATGCGGGGCAACGGCTGATCGCCCAGGCCAAGCTCAGCAGGCGGCACTGCCTGCATAATCATTGAGACCCGGCCATCGGCGGGCGCGACCACAATGCCTTCACGCACCGGCGTGACCCGGACCGGATCACGGAAGAACAGCGCACACCAGACTGTCAGCACACAGCCTATCCAACCCAGTGGAGCCCATATCCAGAACAACACCAAACTCGCCAACGCAAAGCTTCCAATGAAGGGATACCCTTCTGGATGGATCGGTGGAATTTGCGAGCGAATGGAATTCACAATGGACATCGATTTACAAACCTGTGTTCAGCCAAACATTTATTATTCCGCCGCAGCGGGCGTAACCAGTGAATCGTCCACCTGTGGCGGCAAACGGTTCGGGGCTTCGTTTTCTTCCGCTATCATTGCCAGCTTCTCGCGGGCTTCCTGAGCTTCACGTTGCCTGTTCCACATGCTCGCGTAAAGACCGGTTGCCGCCAAAAGCCGGGAATGTGTACCACGTTCAACGATCTGGCCCTGATCCAGCACAATAATTTCGTCCGCACCCATAATGGTGGAAAGGCGGTGCGCGATGACAAGCGAGGTCCGATTGCGCGATACCTTCTCAAGCTCAAGCTGGATTTCTTGTTCGGTATGACTGTCCAATGCCGACGTTGCTTCATCCAGTACCAGAATGGGAGGCCCCTTCAGAATGGTCCGGGCGATGGCAACCCGCTGCTTTTCCCCACCTGAGAGTTTCAAGCCGCGCTCACCGACTTCCGTCTCATAGCCATGCGGCGACCTCCGAATAAAATCATCGATCTGTGCCATCGCAGCAGCCGCTTCCACCTCGGCGTCGCTCGCGTCCCAACGGCCATACCGAATGTTGTAGCGGATGGTATCGTTAAACAGCACGGTGTCTTGCGGCACCATGCCGATGGAGGACCGCAGTGACAGTTGTGTGATGTCACGAATGTTTTGTCCGTCGATCGTGATCTTGCCGCCGCTGACATCATAGAGACGAAATAGCAGGCGCGAGATGGTGGACTTGCCCGCTCCTGATGGTCCAACGACCGCAACGGTCTTGCCAGCAGGAACTTCAAAGCTGATACCCTTCAGTATCTGGCGCTCAGGATCATAGGCGAACTGAACGTCCTCAAAACGAATGACGCCAGATGAAATCTGCAATGGCTTCGCGCCAGAATGATCTTTGACCTCGGGATTTTTCGGAGAGCACAGCGAACATTTTTTCAATATCGATGATCGCCTGTTTGATCTCGCGATAAACCATGCCCATGAAGTTAAGCGGCTGGTAGAGCTGAATCATCATGGCGTTGATCATGACGAAATCGCCCACGGTATTTGTGCCGTTACGGATGCCGATGGCACACATCAGCATCGTCGCCGTTAATCCCAGCGTAAAGATCACTGCCTGCCCGGTGTTGAGAACCGCAAGCGATGTGTAAGTCTCGACGCTGGCGCGCTCGTAACGTTCCATCGAACGATCATAGCGCTGCGCTTCGCGCATTTCCGAGCCGAAATATTTTACCGTTTCATAATTAAGAAGCGAGTTCGATCGCTTTCGTATTCGCCTCAGTGTCGGAATTGTTCATTTTGCGACGAATTTCGATCCGCCACTCGGTCGCGATGTAGGTGTAATACATGTAGAGGATAACAGTGATTATGATCACCACTACATAGCGCCAGTCGAATTGCCAAAAAAGCACACCGATCAGCAGTGCGACTTCAATAATCGTCGGCACCAACTGCAGGATCACCATGCGCTCAATGGTTTCTATACCAGTGCGTCCCCGCTCCAGAATACGCGTCAGCCCGCCTGTCTTGCGCTCCAGATGAAAGCGCAATGACAATTCATGCATATGCACGAAGGTGCGATAAGCAAGCTTGCGCACAGCATGCATCGCCACTTCCGCAAAAATTCCATCGCGCAATTGCGTCAGCACCGCCATGACAACGCGCATGCCGCCATAGCTGAGCGTCATGATCAGCGGCGAAGCAATCAGCCACAACATCCAATTGGACGATTTGACAGGCGCGCTCCCCGCCCCATTCAACGCATCAATAGCCCACTTGAAGGTGAACGGCACCGCCAGCGTGGCTATCTTGGCGATGAGCAAAAGTACCATCGACCAGACCACACGCATTTTCAGATCAAAGCGATCTCCCGGCCAGATATACGGCCACAGATGCAGTAGCGTCCCGAACAGTGTCGCTTTTTCGGTGGCCCGCTCCGCAGATTCGGATGCGATGTCAGAAGGTTTGAAAGAATGAGAGGCTGTCATTAATCTTTAGAAATCCAGAAATTTAGCATTTGGCCACAAGCTGAGGCTCGAATGGCACGAGTGCGAAATGAAGTTATTTAATTTTATATAGTCTATTTAGAAGTATTTCGCACCCTTCCGCGGTAATTCTTTTCCACCCATTACCCATGTGCGTAATATCCGTCCTAGCCAACGACGTGTATGTCTTGACGATGTCACATTGCGGCACCACATCGGATTAAATGAACATGATCAATATAAACGCGATCAAGACAGTCTGTGTCTATTGTGGTTCCGGTCCTGGCACCGACCCCCGCTTCGCCAAGGCAGCTAAAGCTTTCGGCAATATTCTAGCCCAAAACGGCGTAGGTCTCGTCTATGGCGGCGGTTCGATCGGCCTGATGGGTGCAGTCGCCACCGGCGTTCTCGACCATGGCGGCAATGTAACCGGCATTATCCCCGACTTCCTGACCGCGCGCGAAAACGCGCTGAAACGCGCGCAAGAATTGATCGTCACCAAGAACATGCACGAGCGCAAGCAACTGATGTTTGAACGTTCGGATGCTTTCGTGGCGCTTCCTGGCGGCATTGGCACGCTCGAAGAGCTGGTCGAACAATTGACATGGGCGCAGCTTGGCCGGCACACAAAACCGATCCTGCTGGCCAATATTGCGGATTTCTGGGATCCGCTGCTGGCCTTGCTCGCTCACATGCACGAGACCGCCTTCATCCGCCCGGATCTGTCGGTAGACATTCTCACAGCCGAACGTGTCGAGGATATTTTACCTACCTCAACAAGATGGCTGCCGCAATGGAAAGGAAATGGCACCGTCAGTCGCCGATCGGCTTTAACCCCGCTAGCTGCCCTTCCCGATCTCAAGCTGGCGCGTTCGACTTCACCAGCTTGTAGACAACTGAATCCATCAATGCCTGAAACGACGCATCGATGATATTGGGCGATACGCCAATGGTGGTCCAGCGCTCACCCTGCTCATCCTCGCTTTCGATCAATACGCGCGTCACCGCTTCGGTGCCGCCATTGAGAATTCGAACGCGGTAATCGACGAGTTTCAGACCTTCGATGTATTTCTGATATTTTCCGAGGTCCTTGCGCAGCGCGACGTCGAGCGCATTGACCGGGCCATTACCCTCGGCAGCCGAAATCAGCATTTCACCAGCGACATTGACTTTCACCACCGCCATGGCCACTGTAACACGCTGGCCGTTCGCATTGTAACGCTGCTCGACGTTCACATCGAACTGCACGACGCGGAAATAATCCGGCACTTTGCCAAGCGTCCGCGCGCCAACAGATCAAACGACGCATTCGCGGATTCGTATGCGTAGCCGGCAGCCTCCCTCTCCTTCATTTCCTCGACAAGACGCGTGAGCTTCGGATCGTTCTTGTCGAACGGAATGTTCGCGCGCTCTAGTTCCGCGATAACATTGGACCGGCCGGCCTGATCGGACACCAGCACCCTGCGATGATTGCCAACCGATTCCGGCGGACGTGCTCATAGGTCTGCGGGTCCTTTAGAACTGCGGAAGCATGAATGCCAGTCTTGGTGACAAATGCACTCTCACCGACATAGGGAGCATGACGATCCGGCACACGATTGAAAATATTATCGAGCGCGCGGGAGACGTGTACCAAGCTCCTTCAGCTTGTCCTGCGAAATACCGATGTCGAATTTATCCGCGAATTCTTTATTCAGTTTCAACGTCGGAATGAGTGAACACAAATTGGCATTGCCACAGCGTTCCCCAAGCCCGTTGAGCGTACCCTGAATTTGCCGGGCACCAGCACGCACCGCTGCAAGCGAATTCGCAACCGCCTGCTCGGTATCGTTATGAGTATGGATACCAACATGGTCGCCAGGAATGTGCCGCACCACCTCACCGACAATGGCCTCGATCTCATGCGGCATGGTGCCGCCATTGGTATCGCATAGCACCACCCAACGCGCTCCGGATTCATAAGCTGCTTTGGCGCATGCCAGCGCAAATTCCCGATTCTCCTTGTAGCCATCGAAAAAATGCTCGCAATCGAGCATCACTTCGCGACCCGCGGCTTTCGCCGCACTCACGCTATCGCGAATGGAAGCAAGATTTTCTTCATTGGTCGTCTCAAGCGCCACACGCACCTGATACGCGGAAGACTTCGCAACGAAACAAATCGCGTCCGCCTTCGCCTCGATCAGCGCCGCAAGCCCCGGGTCATTCGCAGTGGAACGGCCCGGTCGCCGCGTCATGCCAAATGCAGTAAATTTGGCATGATTAAATTTTGGGTTGATTGAAAAGAAATCCGTGTCCTGCGGATTCGCACCCGGATAGCCGCCTTCCACATAATCCATACCAAGATCGTCGAGCATATGCGCGATGATCTGCTTGTCATGCAGCGTGAAGTCGATACCGTTTGTCTGCGCGCCGTCGCGCAACGTCGTATCGAAAAGATAGAGGCGTTCGCGGCTCATGATTTCTGTCCCGGCATGCCTTGCGGAGCGCTATCCGCGAGTGTCTTTTTCATCGTGGTATTGGCAAGCCATTCATCGCCAACAGCTGATCGTGTTACGTTGCTCTCCAACATAACCGCGCTTCATGAAAAATTCATACGCGGTATCGCTCGCCTCGACCGTGATCGCTTTGGCACCTCGGGCAGCAGCAAGTTTTTCAAGGGCATCGCACAGTGCAGTGGCGACGCCCTGTCGCGCTGCATGCGGATGCACATAGAGCATGTCGAGATGGTCATTGCCTTTGAGCGACGCAAAACCGACTGGAGAATTTTTCAGCGTCGCCACCAAGGTCAGTTGTCCCGCCAGATTCTTGCCAAATACGGCTTCATCATTGGCGACATCTGCCCACGCCTCGCGCTGCGCCTCCGAATAATCGTCCTCTGTCAATTCCGCGATGCTGGCAACGAAAATCGATGCAAGCAAAGGCGTATCCGCCGGAAGAGACGGCCGCAAACCAACAGTGGGAAGCGCCTGCCCCATCTCACCAAACTCCAAACAGTTTGAGTGCGATCGCAACAGCCGCTGCGATCACCACCCATTTGAGCACGATGTAGTAACGCCAATGTTTTGGAAACGGCGTGTCAGGCTTTGTCATCGCGCGATCTCCCATGTCGTGACGGGATTGCCGTCAGCATCCTTGCCGTCCATCAACACAACACCCATCTCTGACGAGCTCGTCGCGGATGCGGTCGGATTCTTTGAAGTCCTTGCGAGCGCGGGCGGCGGAGCGGGCATCAACAAGAACTCAATCTTTGACCTGTCATCAGCCTCTAATAAAGGTCGCATTTCCATGCGCATATGCCCTTCAATGCATCAATTCTCTTCCGAGATTAAGCCAAGCATTGACAAATCAGACACGATGCCCATGCATCCTTAATCCCATGTTTTGTCTCATCATAAGTAGGATCAGCAAGCGACTTTGCAGCCATGATAACCCGGCAATAATCGCTGGCGTATTTAGATCATCAGATATTTCATCTAGTAATTGCTCACGAGGAGATAGATTTTGGCCATTCTTTTGTAATTTCTTCGCCTAAGATGTCATAGATACTACGTATCCATCGAATGAGTTTTTCTCAGCTTCTTCCAACGCGCTGACAGTCCAATCGATCGGCGAACGATAATGCGTCTTTAACATCGCAAGCCGCAGCACCTCGCCCGGCCATTTTCTCCCGCCAAACTTGTCAGTCTCAAGCAACTCCCTGATTGTGACGAAATTTCCCTCCGACTTCGACATCTTCGCGCCTTCGACCTGCAAGAAGCCGTTGTGCATCCAGACATTTGCCATGCGCTCGGAATGAAACGCGCAGCATGATTGTGCGAGTTCGTTTTCGTGATGCGGGAATACGAGATCGATGCCGCCGCCATGAATGTCGAACTGCTCACCGAGATGCTTCCACGCCATCGCGGAGCATTCGATGTGCCAGCCAGGACGTCCCTCAACCTTGATGCCACCAGGCGAAGGCCATGATGGCTCTCCCGGCTTTGAAGGCTTCCACAGCACGAAATCCATCGCCTCGCGCTTGTAGGGCGCGACATCGACACGCGCACCGGCCAGCATCTCATCGAGAGAACGGCGCGCAAGCTGACCGTAACGCGGATTGGACGCGACACTGAACAGCACATGATCCTGCGCGACATACGCATTGCCATTCGCGATCAGTTTCTCGATGATCGTTCGCATTTCGGCAATGTGCTCCGTCGCGCGCGGCTCCACGGTGGGGCGCAGGCAGCCCAGCGCATCGACATCGTCATGAAACTGCTTTTCGGTCGCTTCCGTGACTTTTCGGATCGCTTCGTTCAGCGGCAGAGCTGGGATAATCGCGTGCGGCACGATCGTTGATCTTGTCATCCACATCCGTGATGTTGCGGACGTACTTGACGTGATCCTCTCCATAAAGATGCCGCAGCAGACGGAACAACACGTCGAACACGATGACAGGTCGTGCGTTGCCGATATGGGCGAAGTCATAGACCGTCGGCCCGCACACATACATGCGCACGTTTTTAGGATCGAGCGGCGCGAACGCGTGCTTCTCCTTTGTCAACGTATCGTAAAGTCTCAACTCCATAGAAATACATCCCTTGCCTTGCGGCCGGGCGTCCAATGATCTCATTTGAGAAAAGACGGCTCCAGCCAGCGAATCGCTAGCTCATAATCTCGTGGCAAATGCCAAAAATGGAGTGTGAACCGTACATAGGCGGCACAATGGTCCAGCCGGGGGGACCGCGTCAAGGCTGGAAAATCCCGTTTTGGCAGCAAAGTTCCTCACCCACGCCGCCCCTTAATCATCCTTAACCCTTTCCGTTTATCCGGCATGCGTCGCTTTCATCATGCCATTTCAGGTCCACTATGCAATTTTCCTCCGCCTTCGCCGCCTGTATGTTCGTTACGATGCTGTCCACATCAGCCTTGGCCGACAGCCGTGTGTTCATTGTCGCTAATCAGGCGGATAGCTATGGCATCGACCAATGCCTGGCGAATGGAGAGAAATGCGGCGGACCTGCGGCGCGCATTTATTGCCAATCGCAGAATTTCACCCATGCCACATCCTATCGCCGGATAGCTTCCGATGAGGTGACAGGCACTGTTTTCAAGATGGCCGATACCAAGGCCACCGAAACCTGCGGCCCAGATGGCTGTGGCGAATATGTCGCAATCACCTGCCAGCGGTAATTTGATCAGACCTGTTCCCGCCTTGGATGCGCCCCGGAATCAACGTGACCTTGCCGATAGAAACTAGTATGTGATGGACACGTTGGCCGCACAGCGGTCGTTCATTTGGATCGCGTGTGTTGCAGTTTTTTTTGCCTTTGCGACGGCCAATTTTCTCCGCTGCGCTTTTGGGCGCTGCGGTGTTTGGTTTTGACGCTTTAGCACAGGGGTTGCCGCCGGCGAGCCCACCAGGGTCTGTTCCATCAGCGGGCAACCCGATCTGCCAACGCCTCGTCACCCAACTCGCTACAATCGACAGCGCCGCGGCAGGGGGCGATAGCGCCAAGGTTGAGCAAATTCGCCGCTACGAAGAATCCGCCAGCCGCCAGCAGGCAGAACTTGAGCGCCTACAGGGACAGGCCAAGCGCCAGGGGTGCGATAGCTCGGGCTTCTTTTCGCTGTTTACCGGCGCATCGGCGCAATGCGCTCCCATCAACAATCAGATTCAACAGATGCGCGCTAATCTCGATCAGATCGTGACCAATCTCGAACGGTTGCGCGGCGGTCCAGCAGGCAATTCCGAACGCGACAACCAGCGCCGTTCTGTGCTGCTGGCGCTTTCACAGAACAATTGCGGACCGCAATATGCCAATGCCGTTCGCAGTAGCGGCGGCGGTAATTTTCTGGAAAATCTGTTCGGTATCAACAGCAGCATCCCCAGCGGAGACTACGGCGCACCGTCATCAACATTCCGCACAGTGTGCGTGCGCTCATGCGATGGTTACTATTTTCCGATTTCCTTTGCCACCGTTCCAAGCCGCTTCCCGGATGACGAGCGAAGCTGCAAAAGCCTCTGCCCTGCGGCGGAAACCACACTCTACTCCTATCGCAATCCCGGCGAGGATATGAATCAGGCCGTGTCGCAGAACGGCACTCCCTATTCACAGTCGCCAAATGCATTCCGCTATCGTCAGCAATTCGACAAAACCTGCAGCTGCAGGGCAGCAGGCCAAAGCTGGTCCGAGGCGCTGAAGAATATCGATGACAGAAACCTGATCGAACAGGGAGACATCATCGTCACTGACGAGCGTGCTAAGAAAATGGCACAGCCACCAAAGGCAGATCAAAAAAAGGCAGCAATCCCTGCGCAGCAGGTTCCTGCGACAAATGCAGCGCCTGAGCCCACCGCACCAGCAGGCACATCAGGTAACAAGCCTATCCGCTCGGTCGGTCCAACATTTATTCCGGCGCGGTAACTGTTGGTACTACTTTCCCGCAGCTTCGAGTCGCGCCAATGCGCGGGCACGGCCAATCAAAGGCAGCAGCGCTTTTAATTCCGGCCCCTGCTCGCGGCCTGTTAAAGCAAGCCGCAATGGATGAAACAGCGCGCGGCCCTTCTTCCCGGTCGCAGCACCAACCCCCTTGGTGAAGCGCGACCACGTTTCCCCGTCCCATGGTTCAGGCGGGAGATGCGCGATGGATATCCGCACTAGATCAGGATCATCGGTCGCAAAAATCAGATCAGTGGCAACCACTCGCCACCAATCCGCAACCTCCCCGAAGCGATTAAGATTGCCGCGCACCGCCAACCAGAATGCTTCCGCATTCTTATCAATACCGTGTGCGGCAAGGCGTCCTGCAACTTTGTCAAACGACAACATATGCAGCGTGCGCGCATTGAGCGTGCCAAGTTCCGCCGGATCGAACTTCGCCGATGAATGTGAAATATCGGACAGATCAACCTTGCCCATCAACTCATCAAGATCAGCTACCGGTTCCACATTGTGAGATGTCCCGACCAAAACCGACAGTGCTGCGACAGCGGACGGCTCGTAATCTTCTTCCCGCAAAGCGCTTAGCGACAGATGGCCGAGGCGTTTGGATAGCCCCTCTCCGCTCGGCAGCGTCAAAAGATTGTGATGGGCGAACCGCGGTACATGAGGGCCCAGCGTTTCAAATAACTGAATTTGCACAGCGGTGTTGGTAATGTGATCTTCGCCTCGAATGACATCAGTGATACCAAGATCGATATCATCGACCACCGAGGGCAAAGTGTAGAGATACGTGCCATCGGCGCGGATCAAAACCGGATCAGATAACGATGCAGTGTCGATGCTGGTTTCGCCGCGCACGCCATCGGTCCATGTCACAATGCGATGGACAAGCTTGAATCGCCAATGCGGCTTCTTACCCTCGGCTTCCAGCTTTGCCTTATCTTCACTTGTCAGCTTCAACGCAGCGCGATCATAGACCGGCGCGCGATGCTGCGCGAGTTGCCGGCGGCGTCGATATTCCAACTCTTCCTCAGTCTCAAAGCACGGATACAAATGGCCGGAATCGCGCAATCGATTGGCGGCGGCTTCATAGAGCGCAAACCGTTCGGACTGTCTGACTATCAGATCCGGCATAATGCCGAGCCAGGCGATATCTTCCGAAATGCCATCAGCAAATTCCCGCGTCGAACGCGCCTGATCCGTGTCATCGAAGCGCAGCACGAAACGTCCGCCATACTTTTTGGCATGCAGATAGTTAAGCAACGCGGTACGCGCATTGCCGATATGAATTCGTCCAGTTGGCGATGGTGCAAATCGAACTGTGGGTAAAAGAGAAGTCATCATTTAGCCATCGAATGCTTCTGCCGAACCGCGGCGAGCGCGCGTGACCAGCGTATGATCCGGCTCGGGCAAGGATTGCCCGGAGTCGCGGAACTTATTGGTGATCGGATAACGGCGATCACGACCGAAATTTTTATGTGTCACCTTTACACCCGGCGCAGCCTGCCGACGCTTGTATTCAGCGATATTCAACAAGCGGTCGATGCGTGCAACTGTCTCGGGATCGAAACCCTCAGACACGATGGATGCCAGTGGCTCCTCACGTTCAACCAGCCGTTCCAAAATCGCATCGAGCACATCATAGGGCGGCAGCGAATCCTGATCGGTCTGATTTTCCCGCAATTCCGCTGTCGGCGGCCGGGTGATGATATTGCTCGGGATGACTTCGCCTGACGGCCCAAGCGCGCCTTCAGGCTTCCACGAATTGCGCAACACTGAGAGACGAAATACCTCGGTCTTGTAGATGTCCTTGATAGGATTGTAGCCGCCGTTCATGTCGCCATAAAGCGTAGCGTATCCCACCGACATCTCAGACTTGTTGCCGGTGGTCACAAGCATCGCGCCTGACTTGTTTGAAATTGCCATCAACAAGACACCGCGCGTACGCGCCTGCAAATTCTCTTCCGTAACGTCACGCGGCAATCCGGCAAACGTACCTTTGAGAATATCCTCAAAGCCATCAACCGCTGGCGCAATCGGCAAAATCTCGTAACGAATGCCCAGCGTCTTGGCGAGCATCGCGGCATCCTGGAAGGGATTCCTGCGCAGTAAAGTGGAATGGCAGCATGACGCCGCGCACGCGATCAGCTCCTAATGCATCGACGGCAATAGCGGCACATAGCGCTAAATCGATGCCACCCGATATACCGAGCAACACGCCGGGAAAACCGTTCTTACCGACATAATCGCGCAGTCCCAGCACACAGGCGGCATAGTCGCCTTTGTCGCCATCGAGTAAAGGCGCAACAGGCCCGTTGCAAGTCCAACCATTCGCGCCCTTTGTCCAGCGCACGGTAACGATGCTCTCGACAAATGACGGAAATTGAAATGCCAGCGATCGGTCAGCGTTGAGCGAGAACGACGCGCCGTCGAATACCAACTCGTCCTGACCGCCCACCTGATTGAGATACATCAGCGGCAGATTGCTTTCAGTGACACGGGCAACAGCCATCGAGAGTCGAATATCAGCCTTGCCACGTGCGTAAGGTGACCCATTCGGCACGATCAGAGATTTCAGCGCCAGTCTCCGTCAGACACTCAACAACGTTTTCATAATCCTCCAACTCCTCAATCCATGTATCCTCACAGATGGGAATGCCGACACGAATGCCACGGATGGTCGCCGGTCCGGCCGCCGGTCCGCGTGCAAACACACGTTTCTCGTCGAACACACCATAGTTGGGGAGATTGGCCTTGAAGCGCAGCGTGGCGATGCGTCCACCATCGAGTACCGCACAGGCGTTATAGAGCTTGCCGTCATCCACCCAAGGCGTGCCAATCAGTATCGCCGGGCCTCCATCGGCAGTTTCGCGTGCAAGCTCCTCAATGGCAGCGCGGCATGCGGCCTGGAAGGACGGCTTCAGCACCAGGTCTTCGGGCGGATAGCCCGCAATAAACAGCTCCGAAAAAACTACGACATCCGCACCGTCCGCTCTGGCTTGCGCCCGCGCCGCGCGCGCCTTTGCAGCATTGCCGGGAATATCACCCACAACGGGATTGAGCTGTGCCAGCGTGACTATGAATTGTGCGGATTCGGCCATAAGTGCTTTTAACGCAGAGGGTCCAATATCCGCAATTACCTAGAGGGCACCTAAGCGCTCGGCAATCGCGAAAAGCCATGTGATACCGGCAATAACAAGGGCCACACCGACCGCCGCCGACCCCATGTCTTTGACACGGCCAATCTGCGGATCGTGATCGGTGGTCAGACGGTCAGACAGGTTTTCAATGGCGGTA
This sequence comes from uncultured Alphaproteobacteria bacterium, assembly GCA_963811795.1. Classification (GTDB taxonomy): domain Bacteria; phylum Pseudomonadota; class Alphaproteobacteria; order Rhizobiales; family Xanthobacteraceae; genus Afipia. Next base: position 73,393 of record CAWESR010000012.1, on the reverse strand, counting down.
TTGAGCAATTCCACCGTAAGCAGCAACAGCACCACGATGACCATTTCGATGCGGCGCGCTGAGGTAGTTCCGATCAGCCATGCCAGCGGTACCGACAACAGAAGTGCGATCACTTCCTCACGGATGGCTTGCTCGGACCGGATCGCAAAAGCGAGGCCATTCTTGGTATTCACGGTGGCGCGCCATATGCGCAACACGTCAGAACCCCGCGACCGCCGGAATCGACTTCTCCTTGCCTGCACGTTCCTGCTTGAGCAGTTCCGCGATCAGGAAAGCCATATCAATCGATTGTTCGGCATTGAGACGCGGATCGCAGACCGTATGATAGCGGTCATTGAGATCCTCATCGGTGATGGCACGTGCGCCACCGATACACTCGGTGACGTCCTGACCGGTCATTTCCAAGTGAACGCCGCCCGCATGCGTGCCTTCCGCCGCATGGATTGCGAAGAATGAGCTGACTTCCGACAACACCCGGTCAAATGGGCGAGTTTTATAGCCCGAGGTCGATGTGATGGTGTTGCCGTGCATCGGATCGCACGACCAGACCACCACTCGCCCCTCGCGCTGCACGGCGCGAATCAGTTGCGGCAAATGATCAGAAACCTTGTCCGCACCAAAACGATTGATGAGCGTTAAGCGGCCAGGCTCGTTGTCCGGATTGAGCAGATCAATCAGCTTGAGAAGTTCATCAGGCTTCAGCGATGGTCCACACTTCAGGCCAATCGGATTCCTGATGCCACGGAAATATTCGACATGGGCATGGTCGAGCTGGCGGGTGCGATCGCCAATCCAAAGCATATGACCCGAGGTGGCGTACCAGTCACCGGTCGTGGAATCCACGCGCGTGAAGGCCTGCTCGTAGCCAAGTAACAGCGCTTCATGGCTTGTATAGAAGTCCGTGGCGCGTAATTCAGGATGGCTCTCAAGATCAAGACCGCAAGCCTGCATGAAATTAAGCGCATCGGAAATTCGGTCCGCCAGTTCTTTATAACGGCGAGACTGCGGTGAATCCTTCAGGAAACCGAGCATCCATTGATGCACGCTGCCGAGATTCGCAAAGCCGCCGGTCGCGAACGCACGCAACAGGTTCAACGTCGCCGCAGACTGGCGATAGGCCATGAGCTGACGCTGAGGATCGGGCGTGCGCGCTTCCGCTGTGAAAGCAGTGTCGTTGACAATATCGCCACGGTAGCTCGGCAGCTCGATACCATCGATCTTTTCGACCGGCGAGGAACGGGGCTTGGCAAACTGCCCGGCAATACGTCCAACCTTCACCACCGGCAAGGCGCCGGCATAGGTCAGCACCACCGCCATTTGCAAAAGCACACGGAAGAAATCGCGAATGTTGTTGGCGCCATGCTCCGCAAAACTCTCGGCGCAATCGCCGCCCTGAAGCAGGAAGGCTTCACCCGCCGCAACGCGCGCCAGCGACTTTTTCAGGTTGCGGGCCTCGCCTGCAAAAACCAGTGGCGGAAACGTGGCAAGCTGAGCCTCAACATCAGCCAATGCTTTCGCATTCGGGTAATCCGGCACTTGCAGAACCGGTTTTTTGCGCCAGCTGTCGGGCGCCCACCGCTCAGACATAATTGAAACTCCTGAGACCTGCCGCCGATACGATCAGCAAGCGTACCCATACTTCAATGATTTCGCAGGGTTATACACACGGTGCCCCGCTCTTGCCAGTCGCAATTCATCTTTTTGATTCAATAGCTTGCCCTCAACAATGGCTTTGCCAGTGCGATTCAGTGCCGTTTTGGTTTTGAAGAATAAAATTACGGCAGCTTTGTCAGCACCAAACAGCGCCCGCCTTCCACAATGAAAAAACCCGGCGCGAGGCCGGGATTTTTCATTTCGTTAGAACTGATGACAATCAGTAGCGCGCGGCCACCGGCGCTGGCACCGCATTGAAATGATAGTTCAAACCGGTGCGGAAGATGTGCTCTTGCACGCGGGTCTCAATGGTGTGGTCGAAAACAAAGACACTGTAGCTATCCGTTGTCTTGCCCAGATCGACATAGAGATATTCGGTTTTAGCTGTCCAATTCCTGCCGAACCAGCCAAACAGGTCTAACGGCGTCTCAAGGCCGCCGCCCACGGTCCAGCCGGTCTTGGTATGCTTAAATTCATCTTTAAAAGAAGCAGCACCGATAGTTTCCTCAACGCGATTTGTCACTTCGCCATAAGCCAAACCGCCGGTGGCATAGATCAACGAGGATCCCGCCGCGTAGCCTAATCGGCCACGCACGGTGCCGAGCCAAGGCAGACGCTGATCGATGAACTGGAATTGAGGGGCACTAATAGCACACGCAAACTGACAACTCTTGTCATCTTTCAGCGACGTGCCTTGAAAATCCACCTCAAATCCTAACACCCAGTTCGTGGCTTGCCAATTATACCCGATCTGTCCGCCACCGAGATAACCTGCTGGGCTTAGATTGAAAGTTTCGGCACCATTCACGTTTCCTAAATCATCGATCACCGTAACGGACGCCAAATTACGTGCGGTGCCGCCGCCGAAGTTACCACCAGCGTAGAACCCGCTCCAATTCGCAGCCGCAACCGCAGCATAGGCTGGTTTGCCGCCAATCCGATAGTTCAGCCCGACGCGGAAGATGTTCTCGCGTATGTCGGACGAGAAAGTCCGAGTGGCGCCCCCTGTCGTATAGACCCCGGATTGTGTACCGAGATCAAGATAAAGATATTCGATCTTGCCGGTCCAATTCCCGCCGAGCGCAGCTTCGACGCCGCTGCCGAAGGTCCAGCCCGTGCGGGTCTCGCTGATGCTGGCACTACCCGGAAGAGCACCAATATCATCCGTAACGCTGGTCTTGACGCCGCCATAGGCGAAGCCACCAGTGAAATAACTCAGCACTGGGCCAGTGGCGAGGCCAACCCGTCCGCGTGCGGTACCAAACCAGTCCAGCTTCTGGTCAAAGCTGGCAAAAAGTCCAGCTGATGTGCAAAAAAACGTACAAGTCCGATCATCCCGCAGACCCGCACCCTGAATATCGGCCTCCAGACCGAACACCCAATTACCCGCTTGCCAGTTGTAGCCCATCTGTGCGCCGCCAATGGCGCCAAACGGAGTCAGATACGATGTAGGTGTAAAAGGTCCCAAGCTCCACTGGGTCAGATCACGTCCTATACCAACACCCGCGTTGACGCCAAAATAAAAGCCGGTCCAATCATAAACCGCCGCCAGCGGCGCCTTCATGGCAGGCGCCTTCATCGGCAGGTCGGCAGCGAAAGCTGGCGCGGCAGAAAATGCAGCAGCCGCGATGACAGCAGCGAGACGGTTTTTCATATATTTAAGCCCCCAACGGCCCGCACGAGTCAGCAGGAATTCCAAGCATAATGACACATTAACGGCACAACCGCAGCAGGTAATCGCCACCAACTGAACCGGTTACAAGGACTGTGCAATGGAGTGTTGTCGAAAAATCTAAATAGAATCAAATAAATGATCGCGATGTCTTGAGACTCGAAACCAGATCGTGCTTTTTTCTTATCCACTGTGATGGAAAAACAACACGGTAACGTCACTTCCAGGCCTACTCCGCCGCTTCGCTTTCATAGGTCGTGGTCGGCGTCCGCATGGTCACGAGTTCTTCGGCTGCGGTCGGATGCAGCGCCATGGTGGCGTCGAAATCGGCTTTAGTGGCTTTCATCTTCATCGCGATGCCAACGATCTGGATGATCTCGGCGGCGGCATCCCCGACGATATGACAGCCGAGAATGCGATCGGTCGAGGCATCGACGATCAGCTTCATCAGGACGCGTGTTTCGCGGCCCGATAGCGTTGCCTTCATCGGCCTGAAATTCGCTTTGTAAATATGCAGGCGGCTGAACTGCGCCCGCGCCTCGGCTTCCGTGAGACCGACCGTGCCGATCTCCGGCTGCGAAAACACCGCCGTCGGCGTATCGGCATGATCGACGCGCACAGGCTTGTTGCCGAACACACTATCGGCAAATGCATGGCCTTCGCGGATAGCAACCGGCGTCAGGTTGAGACGGTTGGTGACATCGCCAATCGCATAGATATGCGGCACCGAAGTGCGCGAGAACGCATCGACGGTAATACCGCCATTGATGGGATTGATTTCGACGCCTGCTTTTTCAAGTCCAAGACCGTGAACGTTTGGATGACGCCCGATGGCAAACATCACCTGATCGGCAGCGATACTTGACCCGCTCGACAAATGAGCCGTGAAAACCTCGCCGTGCTTGTCGATCTTCGCAACAGTACAGCCGGTGATGATGGTGATGCCGGCATTTTCCATCTCTGCGCGCAGATGCGTGCGCACATCCTCATCGAAACCGCGCAACACATTCTCGCCTCGATACACCAGCGTCACATCGGCGCCCAGACCGGCAAAAATACAGGCGAATTCCAGAGCAATGTATCCACCACCCTGAATCACGATGCGCTTTGGAAATGCCTTGAGATGAAACGCCTCGTTCGATGAGATGACATGCTCGATTCCAGGAATTGGTGCGCCATGATTGGGCGCGCCGCCAGTGGCAACCAGGATGTGTTTTGCACGCACTGTTTCGCCGGTGGAAAGACGCAGCGTGTGCGCGTCCTCAAACATCGCACGCGTCTTCACAACATGCGCGCCAGATTTTTCGACATTGGCAGTGTAGGCCGCTTCAAGCCGCGCGATTTCCTTGTCTTTGTTGGCAATCAACGTCGGCCAGTCAAAGGTTGCTGGCGGAATAGTCCAGCCAAAACCGGCAGCATCCTCGATCTCTTGATGCACATGAGAGGCATAGACCAGTAGCTTCTTCGGAACGCAGCCACGGATCACACAGGTGCCACCCATGCGATATTCCTCGGCAAGCATCACCTTCGCACCATAACCGGCAGCGATCCGCGCGGCACGCACGCCACCCGAACCGCCGCCTATCACGAACAGATCGACATCGAACTGAGTCATCTGGTGCTGCCTACCGCTGGAAAGTTAGATTTCCTTTCCGCGGGCCTTCATTTCTCCGCGAAACTTTCCGTTGACTTCCTCGGCAAATTTTTCCGCCCATTTCCCCATGTATTGTCGGCTGGAGTTGAACGCAGCAGGCTCCTGCTCAAGGACCTTCTTGCCGAGTGGCGACCTGTAGAATGCGGCCAGATCCTTCAGCTCGACCTCGGTGAAGCCGGAGGCATAAATCCTTGCCATCTCTTCGCCGATTTCCTGCTCGCGACCGGCAAGATCTTTGGCAACCTTAACTGCAACCTCGTCGAGGTCCTTTTGATAATTCAGATTGGACTGCAATAGCGAATCCTTGACTCGTTGAACGAGACCCGGCACCGCGCCCTGATAAATCGCATTAACATTTTTCGCAGCGAGAATTTCCTTGGCCGAAGCGATGGCCGCAGCGGACGGCTTCCCTTGCTGCGCGGGCGCCAACGTGCCGGAGAGCATCACACCAAATGCTGCAATCGCGGCAAACAACAGCGTGTAAAGTTTATTCATATTTATTCTCCTTCAATGCGGCGCGAGGGCCGTTCAATAATGCGAATTCCACTGGGCCCGGCAAGCACAGCTGTGCTTGCAAGACCCACAAACAATCCATGTTCAACAACACCTGGAATGACTGCCAAGGACAGCGCCAGACCGGTTGAATCAGGTATCCGCCCCAAATGGGCATCCATAATCCAGTGGCCGCCATCGGTGACGAAAGCATGGCCATCCTGGCCCTTTCGAACTTCAATGCGACCTGAAACGCCATTTTGGTCACATGCTTTTTCGATCGCCCGCCGGGTGGCTGCAAGACCGAATGGAATAACCTCAATTGGCAGGGGAAAATGTCCTAGCGTTTTGACCCACTTGGAATTGTCAGCGATCACGATCATGCGGTCAGACGCTGCGGCAATAATCTTTTCGCGCAGCAATGCCCCGCCACCGCCCTTGATAAGATCAAGGTGAGGATCGACTTCATCGGCGCCGTCAACCGTCAAATCCAGCCGGTCGATATGATCGAGCGTTGTCAGGGGCACACCACAGCGCTCCGCAATAGCGCGCGTCGCCTCTGATGTCGGTACACCTACGATTTTGAGGCCAGCACGCACGCGCTGCCCAAGCAGCTCGACAAAGTGTTTTGCTGTTGAACCTGTCCCGAGGCCAAGCTGCATGCCGTCCCGCACATGTTCAAGTGCACGGGCGGCCGCTTGCCTCTTTAGATCATCCATCGACATCAGCGGCCTTCAAAAACATCCGGGTTCCTACGGGACGGGCCTATCTAGCCTCGATCCGCGGACAGGAACAGGGTTTCAACCCCCTCTCCCAGTATTTCTGAACTCTCCAGCCCTCCTAGGCATGTAATCAAGCCCGTTTTCGTGCTTTTTTCTGCATCCTGTAGCTGGGCTTGCATGACGGCCCATCCCTCGCTAGCGATCCTGTATGGCCACTGCTCCCCTCATAGTTTTTGATCTAGACGGTACTCTCATCGACACAGCTCCCGATCTTATCGGCGCGCTTAATTTCGTGCTTCAGCGTGAAGGCCTGCCAATCGTCCCGATTGAATCAGCTCGCAGCATGATCGGTGCCGGCGCGCGCAAGCTGATCGAGCGCGGTCTTGAACTTGAAGACCGGATCATGAGCTTCGCAGACATATCGCGGCTAACCGATGACTTCATCGACTTCTATTCCAAAAACATCGCCAATGAATCGCGCCCATTTGAAGGACTGGACGATGCGCTCGACAATCTCGCCTCGCGCGGTTTCCAGTTTGCCGTATGCACCAACAAACTTGAATGGCTGTCGAAACTACTTCTCGACCAGCTAAAAATGACGTCTCGTTTCGCTGCGATTTGCGGCGCGGACACCTTCGGCGTTGCCAAGCCAGATCCAATCATGCTTCGACAAACTGTGGCGCGTGCCGGTGGAGAACTTACGTCATCCATCATGGTTGGCGACTCCGGACCTGATGTCGGTGTGGCACGACGCGCGGGAATTCCGGTCATTGGTGTGGACTTTGGCTACACGGAAATCCCCATAGCGGAGCTGAAACCGGACCAGATCATCGCTCATATGCGGGAGTTGCCAGCAGCCGTCGAAAACTTAATGGGCAAAAGAAACGCCCTATAAGCAGATGAAATTAATGCACTATTTGCCAATATTCATAATATTAACTGTTTTTTAACTATATAAATTCACCCGTTGCGCGAGCATCATGACGCTTCTATTGTCTGCGCGGGGATTATGCGGCAGTTCGCCGTGTATTAGACGGATGTTCCATGCGTATCATTGTCGTTGTCGCAGCAGGCATTGGCCTTGCAGGTTGCTCTTCCTTTTCGATACCATCCATTTCAATGCCGTCGCTGGATTCGTTCAAGCCGACGCCGTCCAGTGTGAGCGTGCAACTTGAATTGTTGCCAGCGGGTGCGGAAGCACGCACCTCCACTGGCCAGAGCTGCAAGACACCTTGCGCCGTGTCCATTCCAGCTGAGAACTTCAGTGTGACATTTACGTTGCCGAAGTATCTGCCTGAAACAGTTGCCGTGCAGGTCACTCAACAAGTGCCAAACAATGTCGCGCCCGATGAAGAGTTGCGTTCAGCTATTTCGATTGAACCGAACCCGGTTTATGCCGAGCTCCAACCCGCGCCACCTCCTAAAAGGAACGGCAAGGCTGCCTCTGCAAACGCACCAAAGCCAAAGGCCTCCACAGCCAATCCAGCCGCAGCGCCGTCCCCCTTCCCGCCGCTTCCCGGCCGCTAAGACCCTGCCACTTCGGCGCTAATGCATTGTGTCGTTGGCCATTCAAGCTTAAATTGTCTAAGGCTCATGGCTCCGGTTTAATTTAAAACCGTGCCTTGCAAAAACATAAGCCGCGACAAGGCATTCCGAATGAATGGACCTTTGCTGGAGTTCCTCGATCAGTACGACCCCGATGATTGATCCTTTTGGGCGAAGGATCAGCTATCTGCGCGTGTCGGTAACTGATCGTTGCGATCTGCGATGTTTCTATTGCATGTCGGAAGACATGCATTTCCTGCCGAAGTCAGACCTGCTATCTCTGGAAGAGCTTGACCGGCTATGCTCGGCATTCATTGCCAAAGGCGTGCGCAAACTGCGTCTCACTGGCGGCGAGCCGCTGGTGCGGCGCAATGTGATGGCCCTGTTCCGCTCGCTGTCACGCCACCTTAATCAAGGCACACTCGACGAACTGACGCTGACCACCAATGGCTCGCAACTCGCGCGGTACGCAGCAGAGCTGCGCGACTATGGTGTCCGCCGGGTCAATGTGTCGCTCGATACCTTGGATGCGGCTAAGTTCCGTGCGATCACCCGTTGGGGTGACATCGAGAAGGTCCTTGAAGGCATCGAAGCCGCACGCGCTGCGGGCCTCAAAGTTAAAATTAATGCGGTGGCACTCAAGAACGTCAATGAGGACGAAATCCCCTCGCTGATGACCTGGGCTCACGGCAAGAACATGGACCTCACCGTGATCGAGGTCATGCCGATGGGCGATGTTGGCGAAGGACGTATCGACCAGTATATGCCCCTATCTGTGCTACGCGCCCGCCTTGCTACCCAATACACATTGACCGACCTCGATGAAAGCACTGGCGGTCCAGCACGCTACGTTCGCGTTGGCGAAACAGGCGGCAAGCTTGGCTTCATTACGCCGATGACCCATAATTTCTGTGAAATCTTGCAACCGTGTCCGCATAACCTGCACGGGCACGTTGCACACATGCCTTGGTCATGAAGACGCATCCGACCTGCGCAAACCGCTCCGGGCTTCAAACGATGATGCGCTTCTCAATTCGGCAATCGATCGTGCCATTGGCCTCAAGCCGAAGGGGCATGATTTTATCATCGATCGCCGCCATAACCGCCCAAGCGTGAACCGGCATATGAGCGTCACCGGCGGCTGAAGGTTCGTCCAAGGCAATATGCATCTTATTTTTGCCCCTGCGGCAATTTGTCATTTTTCCGATTGACGGAGACAAAGCGCGCTGGAATGGTGCCGCGACACTAATATTGCCCGCATTGTAAAAGCTCAAAATCTCAAATGCGAGAAAAGCAGCAAATGCATAAAGGCAATTCGGAGGGGACGTGTTGTGAACGTTATAAAACTCACCCGCGTAATCGACAGCCTAAGTGATGCTGCCGGTTTCGCAGCTAAATGGCTCGTACTTTTTGCCTGCCTCATCAGCGCAGGCAATGCCGTTATCCGTTATCTGTTCAGCTACAGCTCGAACGGATGGCTCGAAATCCAATGGTATATGTTCGGCGGGATCGTATTTTTCGGAGCGGCTCAGACCCTTCGTCTCAATGAACACGTTCGTGTCGACCTTCTTTATTCAGCTGTCTCCGACAAAGCGCGACTATGGATCGACATCGTCGGATTCACAGTCTTCCTTCTACCGGTCACGACTTATCTGACCTACCTTACGTGGCCTTTTTTTCTGAATTCGTTCAGATCAATGGAAATGTCGATGAATGCGGGCGGCCTGATTTTATGGCCGGCCAAAATCTTACTACCACTCGGATTCGCGTTGCTATTCCTTCAGGGATTGGCAGAGCTCTTGAAGCGCATCGCAGCGCTAACCGGAACGCTGCGGCTGGACACGCGCTACGAAGCTCCGTTGCAATAGTGCCCAATCATTTCAAACAAGGTCGATAGATGTTTTCCCATGGCGTAATGCCCCCGCTGATGTTCGGGACCATGATTCTTTTCATGCTCATCGGATTCCCCGTGGCATTTTCACTGGCTGCTGTCGGCTTGTTCTTCGGCATTCTCGGCATCAACACCGGGCATTTCGATCCATCGTTCCTGCAAGCTTTGCCATTCCGCTTCTACGGCATCATTTCAAATGATCTGCTGCTGTCGATCCCATTCTTCACCTTTATGGGCGCGATCCTAGAACGTTGTGGACTTGCTGAGGATCTGCTCGAAGGTACCGGCCAGTTGTTCGGCAAGATCCCAGGCGGTCTTGCCTATGCGGTCATTATTGTTGGTGCAATCCTCGGCGCGATCACCGGGACAGTTGCGGCATCCGTCATCGCCATGGGCGTGATCTCGTTGCCAATCATGATACGCTACGGCTACGACATGCGCGTGGCAACGGGAGTGATTGCCGCATCCGGAACAATCACGCAATTAATTCCCCCGTCACTTGTGCTGATCGTGCTCGCCGACCAGCTTGGCCGTTCGGTCGGCGATATGTATCTCGGTGCAATCGGGCCATCGATCCTGCAGGTCGTTATTTTCCTTCTCTACATTGTGGGCCTGTCGATCCTTCGCCCGAACACAATGCCGCCACTTCCGGAGTCCGCTCGCCAGCCTATGAACTGGAAACTCGTCAGCCGCGTGCTGTGGGGCATGATTCCTTCGATTGTGCTGATCTTTCTCGTCCTCGGAACCATTGGACTTGGCCTTGCCACTCCGACAGAAGCAGGTGCCATGGGCGCTGTCGGCGCCATAATCCTCGCGGCCCTCCATCGTCGTCTCACATGGCCACTGGTCGAACAGGCGATGACCTCCACTATGCGGCTTACCGCGATGGTAGTGTTCATCCTCATCGGATCCACATGCTTCAGCCTTGTGTTTCAAGGCATGGATGGCGCGCGCTGGATCGAACATCTGCTCACCGGCCTGCCGGGCGGGGTGGTTGGCTTCCTGATCTTCGTCAATCTGTTTGTATTCTTCCTGGCGTTCTTCCTCGATTTCTTTGAAATCGCCTTCATTATCATCCCTCTCCTTGCGCCAGTGGCAAGCAAGCTTGGCATCGACCTGGTGTGGTTTGGCGTATTGCTATGCGTCAACATGCAAACCTCGTTTATGCATCCGCCATTCGGTTTTGCTTTATTCTATCTTCGCGGTATCGCGCCGCCCGAGGTAAAAAGCTCTGATATCTACTGGGGCGCGATGCCGTGGGTGCTGATGCAAGTCATCCTTGTTGTGGTCGTGATCTATTGGCCAGGCGCGGTGACGTATTGGATCGACACAACCAAGGTGGATACCACAAACATCAAGATCGAAATTCCGCAGATCGAGATACCGAAACTCGATTTGGGTCCTTCAAATTTTAAATAAGAATTTTTGTGGAATCAAAAATCCCGACCCTCGCAAGAAGGCCGGGATTTTTATTGGATTCAGATAAACATTATAAGCACTAGGCGCGAGTTCGCGAGCGAATTTGAAAACTATCAAATCCTAATTCAGCAACCTGCCACCATGTATATTGATCACTACGAAACGCGGCCATGTGCTCGTAGAGTTTCTTGAAGTTTGGATTGGTGGCTGAGGTTTCCGCATAGACTTCATTCGCGGCCTTCAACGAAGCATCCATGATCGATTGCGAAAACGGCCGCAATAGAGTGCCGCTAGCAACAAGACGCTTCAAGGCCGGCGGATTATAGGCATCGTAGCGAGCTTGCATGGTCTCATTGGCAAGCGATGATGCAGTCTTGAGGATCGACTTATAGCCTGCCGGCAAGGATTCCCATTTAGGAAGATTGATGAGGTTGTGTATCGTTGGTCCGCCTTCCCACCAGCCGGGATAGTAATAGTACTTCGCGACTTTCTGAAAACCGAGCTTCTCGTCATCGTAAGGACCAACCCACTCTGCGGCGTCGATCGTGCCCTTCTCCAGCGATGGATAGATATCGCCAGCAGCGACCTGCTGCGGCACCACACCGAGCTTAGCCAGAACGCGCCCGGCGAAGCCACCTATGCGCATCTTCAAACCGTTGAGATCGGATGGCTCCTTGAGTTCCTTCCGAAACCAGCCGCCCATCTGACAACCTGTGTTACCAGCGACAAGACCTATAACGTTATGAGGCTTCAGAAAATCATTGAAGAGTTCGGAACCACCACCAACCTGTAACCATGACGTTTGCATGCGGCTGTTCAGGCCGAACGGCACCGCGGTGCCGAGCGCAAATGTCGGATCCTTACCAACGTAGTAGTAGGTGGCCGTATTAGCCATCTCGACGGTGCCATTGGAAGCCGCATCGAGCGCCTGCAGACCTGGTACGATTTCGCCTGCGGCGAATACCTGAATCTGAAACTTGTTGTCAGTAGCCTCAGCGACCGCTTTCGCGAATACCTCAGCTGCGCCATAAATCGTATCGAGCGATTTCGGAAAACTCGATGTCATGCGCCATTTAATTTCGGGCATTGACTGGGCGATAGCTGGTGCAGCCACCGCAACACCACCGGCTGCAGCACCAAGTCCTGCAGCCTTGATAAATTCACGACGTTTCATGCATTGCTCCCCTGGAAATGAATAATTTTGTGCGCATTTCTTTTTGAAGCTTGCGCCAACCATGAAACAAGTCGCTGGCAATATCCATCACGATTCCCACGCCGCAACGCAAAAACCCCGGCCTTTTTGCAAAGGCCGGGGTTTTACGAGCTTATAATGAAGCTGGATCAGCCGCGCGTGCGCGAACGGATCATGAAGCTGTCGAAGGTATATTCAGCAACCTGCCACCACAGATACTCGTCCGAACGATAAGCCTGCATGGCGTCGATGGACTTCTTGAAGTCAGCATTCTTGGCCGATATCTCCGCCCACAATTCATTCGTTGCCTTCAGGCAAGCATCGAGAACTTCGTTGCTGAACGGACGCAGTTGCGTGCCGCTGGCAACCAGACGCTTCAGGGCTGGCGGATTTTGCATGTCGTAGCGCGCATTCATCCAGGAGTTTGTATTCGCTGCAGCGTTGGTGAGGATTGACTGGTAGTTCTTCGGCAGCGAATTCCATTTCTCAAGGTTGGTGAAAGCGTGAACCGTCGGTCCACCCTCCCAGAAGCCGGGATAATAGTAGAACTTGGCAACCTTGTTGAAGCCGAGCTTCTCGTCGTCGTAAGGGCCGACCCACTCCGCAGCGTCGATGGTGCCCTTTTCAAGCGACGGATAGATATCACCGCCAGCAAGCTGCTGAGGCACAACGCCTACTTTCGCCAGCACCTGACCGGCGATGCCACCGATGCGCATTTTCAGACCCTGAAGGTCGGCAACGGTTTTGATTTCCTTACGGAACCAGCCGCCCATCTGCGTGCCGGTGTTGCCGCAAGGCAAAGCTGTAACACCATATTTTTTAAAGAATTCGTTGGCGAGTTCATTACCGCCGCCCTGGTAGAGCCACGAGTTCTGCTGACGTGCATTCAAGCCAAACGGAACCGATGCAAAAATCGAGAACGTCGGATCCTTGCCGACATAATAGTACGAAACAGTGTGACACATCTCGACAGTGCCGTTCGAGGTCGCATCAAGCGCTTGCAATCCCGGTACAACTTCACCAGCTGCAAACACCTGGATCTGAAACTTGTTGTCGGTCATTTCGGCGACCTGTTTCGCCATATATTCGGCACCGCCGTAGATGGTATCGAGCGACTTCGGGAAGCTGGACGTCAGACGCCATTTGATTTCTGGCGAGGACTGGGCAATCGCCGGGGCGGCTACTGCCGTAGCAGCAGCACCCGCTGCCGAAACTTTCAAAAACTCACGACGCTTCATTTAGGCATCTCCTATGGGGGACATTCCTGCTTATCCCTGCGGCAGGTCTCTAACATGGAAGTTTGAAACGCAAAACATGCCAGCGTTCCAGCGGCATTTAGATTAAAGTCGAATAATCCATTTTATCCTGATCCCGCAATGCAATAAGGCCGTCTAATGGCTGGAAACCGCAATTGCCGCCTCAAGTTGCTGTTTAATTTTGGCCCCTATGTCACGGTAGATTGCAGCATGGGTACCGTTGGGATCGCTTTCCACAACGGGGGCACCAGCGTCTGAAGCCGTACGAATGTCGATATGCAATGGAATTTCGCCCAGAAACGGCACACCCTGCCGTTCAGCTTCTTGCCGCGCCCCGCCATGCCCGAAAATATCGGAGCGCGTGCCACACTGCGGACATTGGAAATAACTCATGTTCTCAATGATGCCGAGTGTGGGCACTGAAACTTTTTCAAACATCGCAATACCGCGCCGGGCGTCAATCAGTGCGAGGTCCTGAGGCGTCGATACAATAACCACCCCTTTCAACGGCACCTGCTGGGCAAGCGTCAGCTGAGCATCCCCAGTACCTGGCGGCATATCGACGACCAGTACGTCAAGGGTGCCCCACGTGACATCCCACAACATCTGCCGGATAGCCGACATCACCATGGGTCCACGCCACACCATGGGCGTATCTTCTTCGACCAGAAAGCCGATGGACATCAGCGGAATACCGAACCGCATGATCGGAATCATTTTCTTCGCATCATTGAGCTGCGGTTTCTCGCGGACACCGGTCAGCCGCGGCACAGATGGCCCGTAAATGTCGGCATCAAGCAGACCGACGCGCAGTCCGAGATCGCGCAATCCCAATGCCAAATTCAACGCCGTTGTTGATTTGCCAACACCACCCTTGCCTGACGCCACCGCGATGATCGCGCCAATACCGGAAATCGCAGCCTGTTTTCCCATGGGAGAGTCTGCAGACGGACCTTGAGGCCGATGCGACGAGACCGGTTTTACGCCGTGGGAGTGTTCATGGGCATGTCGGTGAGCAGAAGCAGGCTGCGGCGAAGCTGAACCCGGTCTGCGCTCAGCGGTGAGCGCGACAAGGACCGATGTCACCCCAGGTAATGCTTTGACGGCTGCTTCCGCCTTCGCGCGAACCTCTTCCCAGGTTTGGGCCTCTGTGGCATCGACATTAATCGAGAAGAAAACCTTGCCATCCGTGGCCACGATCTCCGACAGCACACCGGCATTCACAAGCGGCACGCCCCGGGGCGACGCAACCTTCTCAAGCGCAGCCAGAACCTGATTTTTATCGGCAGTCAAAACACTTCTCCCAGCCAGGTGAGCTAAATCCCACCTCCCGGCCTTCATACGCGGCTCAAGTCTCCGGTCAACGCTCTTGCATCAAGCCATGCCATTCGCATACCTGTTGCGGTCAGATAAGCCTGCCGATCCCGGCCAACAACCAAAGAGTTATCAGTCATGGCAAAAGTCGCTTTTCTCGGTCTTGGCGTTATGGGGTTCCCCATGGCCGGACATCTCGCTGCCAAGGGTGGCCACGACGTTACGGTCTATAATCGCACCCCAGCCAAGTCCAAGGCATGGGTTGAGAAATTCGGCGGACGTGCCGCTGCAACGCCAAAGGCAGCTGCGGAGGGCCAGGATTTCGTGATGGCCTGCGTCGGCAATGACGACGATCTGCGCACGGTGACGATCGGAACCGACGGCGCCTTTGCCGGCATCAAATCCGGAGCGATCTTCGTCGATCATACCACTGCATCCGCCGAAGTTGCCCGTCAGCTCAATGCCGAGGCCGCCAAACGCGGGTTTCAGTTCATTGACGCCCCAGTGTCGGGGGGGCAGGCCGGCGCTGAAAATGGCGCTCTCACGGTGATGTGTGGCGGCGATGAAGCCGCCTACAAGCGCGCTGAACCAGTCATCGCGGCCTATGCGCGGATGTGCAAGCTGCTTGGCCCAGCAGGTTCTGGCCAGCTGACCAAAATGGTCAATCAGATTTGCATCGCGGGTTTGGTCGAAGGGCTGTCGGAGGGCATTCACTTTGCAAAGAAAGCCGGCCTCGATGTGAACGCGGTGATTGACACCATCTCGAAGGGGGCCGCGCAGTCATGGCAAATGGAGAACCGCTACAAGACCATGAACGACGGCAAGTTCGATTTCGGCTTCGCGGTAGAGTGGATGCGCAAGGATTTGTCGATCTGCCTCGCTGAGGCACGGCGCAATGGCTCAAGCCTTCCAGTGACGGCACTGGTCGATAATTTCTACTCGGAGGTTGAGAAGATGGGCGGTAAGCGCTGGGATACGTCAAGCCTGCTGGCACGGCTCGAGCGCTAAATCCGTCAGCTCCAAATTCACCGATATCCCAACTCGCAAAGGCGGCGCACTGAGCGCCGCCTTTTGTGTAAATCGACCCTCCAGAACCCGGGAAATTCACCTTCTGTTAATTAAATTAGCTCGAACTTTAAGCTTCGTTTTAATGATTTTGCGCGAGAAACAATAGCTGCGGGACTATTCGTGCGTCGCCGCCCAAACTGAATTCGCCCAGGATTCTTGAGTACCATGAGTGAGCCCGCCGATAAGCCTGAGCACTCGACACAAGCGCCTGACGGCAACGGCCTCGACCCTACGCGCAATCGGCGTGTTTCGGCTCAACGCGTCCGCGAAGCACGCGATCGCTTGACTTCCTCCAGCGGCACGCGACCAGCATTCGATCACGAGTTGTTGCGCCAATATGCGCAAACCCGGTTATCGGCATCCCTGATTGTCATGCTGCTGGTGATTGCAACCGGCCTGCTATCGAGCTTCTGGATTCGATCCCTTGGTGCCGCTATCTGGACTGGGGGCATGATCGCAATCCACGCCCTTATCACCTGTTGTTGCAGCAAATTTCTTTCAACTTCAGCTTCACCCACCATCACGCGCAAATGGCGGATGCGCTTTATCGTTCTCGACTTGCTCTACGGTCTCTCCTGGACACTGATTTTGGCCCATCCGTCAGGGATTAATGTCGTCTCCAATACATTGATGCTGTTCGTGATGCTGCTGGTTATTGCCGTCTCCAGCATGCTTTCCGCAGGACTTCCAATCGCGGCCTTTGTGGCAACTGCTCCCGTATCAGCGACTATCGCCATGAACTTTGTCTTGCGTGGAACTTTTGATGATTACCTTCTGGCGGCTTTTGCAGTGACCACAGAAGGATATTTTATGTTGCTAGCGCATCGCTTACATTCCACAACGCTGGCAACAATTCAGGCCCGCGCAGAAAAAGATGCATTGATTGGCGAACTTGAGCAAGCAAAGGCGATCTCGGACGAAGCCAGATACCGGGCTGAGTCCGCCAACATTTCCAAATCGCGTTTTCTTGCTCAGATAAGTCACGAACTGCGCACGCCGCTGAATGCAATCCTGGGCTTCTCGGAAGTGATGAAAAGTGAAGTCTTCGGCGGCCACACCATTCCTGTCTACAAGGATTATTCCGCCGACATTCACAATTCAGGCGTTCACCTGCTCAATCTGATCAATGAAATTCTTGATCTGTCGCGTATCGAAGCTGGACGATACGAATTGAACGAGGAACCGGTATCGCTGGTTCACGTCGTGGCCGATTGTCATCACCTGCTCAAACTGCGCGCGTCCAACCGCGGCATAACAATCCATGAAGTGTTCGAGCAGGATATGCCGAAGCTCTGGGGTGATGAGCGCGCGGCACGGCAGATCGTGCTCAATCTGCTGTCGAATTCGATCAAATTCACGCCACAGGGCGGCGAGGTTTGGCTTAAAGTTGGTTGGACCGCATCGGGCGGGCAATATCTCAGTGTCAAGGATACCGGCTCTGGCATAGCTGAAAATGAAATTCCCATTGTGCTGGCATCATTCGGGCAAGGTTCGAATTCGATCAAATCTGCCGAACAAGGCGCGGGTCTTGGTTTACCCATCGCAAAGAGCCTGATCGATATGCATGGTGGAACGTTCACATTGAAGTCGACATTGCGGGTCGGTACGGAAGTGATTGTCACCTACCCTCCAGAACGCATCATGACTGCGCTGGCGCCGGTGGTCGAAACCGCACCATCGCTGCAGCCAGAGCGGCTAGATATCGACAAACGGCGGCCTCGTCACACGCCTATTATGAATGCAGGAACCGGGCTTTAATCCGATGCTTGCAAAAACGATAAAAAGCACCCATCAGTATGGCCTATGAAAAAAGAAACACCATGCATCGCGGTCTGCATGATCGATCCAACAACCAATCTCTGCTTTGGGTGCGGACGCACCCTTCCCGAGATCGCACGCTGGCATGCGATGACCAGCAGCGAACGACAGACTGTCATGGCGACGCTGCCGCAACGCATGCGCGATGCTGGGCTGTCCATTCCCACGGCTTCATCGAAGCGGCAAAGCGCGCCCTAACCTGCCTGACTTTGCCCACGGCATCACCAATAGGTGGAACGTGATGCGCTCGCTCATCATCCTTGCTGTGATGATCTCGGCGGTAGGTGCCCTGCTCCCAGCCTATAACCCTTCAGTGCTCCCGGCCGTGAAGAGCACGTTCTTCCAGGCAACATCGATGTTGCACCCCACATCTGCGCGCGCCGTCGAAATTTCACGCGGCGACAATGGATACTTTGCGCTGCATGCAACAATCAACGATGTGACCGCGCCGATGGTGATCGACACCGGCGCAACATCGGTAGTGTTGACCTATGAAACAGCAAAAGCGGCAGGCCTGCCGCTGGCGCTTCTGGATTATAATGTCGATGTGGAAACAGCTGGCGGGCACGTCCGCGCCGCCCGGCTGACACTCGATAAACTGTCGATCGGCAAGCTAGAAGAACGTTCTGTGCCCGCGCTGGTGGTGCCACGAGGGCAATTGAGGACAAATCTGCTCGGTATGAGTTTCCTGAACAGGCTCGAGAGCTGGGAAGTTCGCCCTGACCGACTGATGCTGCGCGGCTATCCCTAATCCAACAAATTGTCAGGCCGCGGAGACCAATGCACGCTCATCGATCAGATCGAGCGCCACACGCAACGAGTCTGTTCCGGCATCAGCCTTTGTGCAATTTTCGGCGAGATAACGGCGGAACGCCCGCGCCCCCGGCACCCCCCGGAACGCACCCACGAGATGCCGCGTGAAAGCATGCAGCCGCGTGCCGTGTGCCAGCTCCTGTTCAATATAAGGCATGAACGCCAGAATGGCTTCGCGCATGGTCGCATGCGGCGCCGGCTCTCCAAACAATTCCGGATCGACACTCAACAGACGCCATGGCTCCTGATAAGCCGCGCGCCCCAGCATCACACCATCGACATGTGCAAGATGCAGCTTGGCTTCAGCAATGCTTGCAATCCCACCGTTGATAATAACCGGCACTTGCGGCAACGCAGCCTTCAGACGATAGACACGATCATAGTCGAGCGGCGGAATATCGCGGTTTTCCTTCGGCGATAATCCATTAAGCCACGCTTTGCGCGCGTGCACTACGAGACCATCGGCGCCTGCCGCAATCACGCTACGAGCCAATGTATCCAGCGCCGCTTCAGGGTCCTGATCGTCGATGCCGATGCGACATTTCACCGTGACAGGAACTTTCACCGCGCGTTTCATGGCAGCGACACACTCCGCGACGAGTTGCGGCTCTGCCATCAGACACGCGCCGAAGCGCCCCTCCTTCACCCGATCGGAAGGGCAGCCGACGTTGAGATTGATTTCGTCGTAACCGAAATCCTCACCAATCCTGGCGCTGGTCGCGAGATCTTCCGGATTCGACCCACCAAGCTGTAGCGCCACTGGATGCTCGCTGATATCGAAGCCAAGCAGCCGTTTCCGGTCGCCATGAATGATAGCGCCGGTGGTCAGCATCTCGGTATAGAGCCGCGCACGCCGTGACAGTACACGATGGAACGCCCGGCAATACCGGTCAGTCCAATCCATCATCGGCGCTACAGAGAAACGGCAGTCTTTAAAATTCAATGTTATAACCTATTTCCTGGCAGGGACTGAGCATCGATATGCAAACGAGCAAAACACAAGTCTTATATCTTCATGTTACTGCGCTGGCACACTAGCACGCGCAATACTTGTTCGACATCCCAGTATCTTCGACATTCCAAGCGAGAACGCGGCGGCGCTCGAGACGCAGACCCATGGTTTAAAGCTTTGGCAACCAAGAGATGATTTCTTTCATACGTTGCAATTTCTTCGCTTCGCCCGCGCGGGAGCATACGCGAATCCGTGAGAACTAATGTTTCGCATCTTAGAAAGCCTTGGACATGAATGCTCTTGAAATCGCTGGATTGGTTGTCCTTTTGGTAATGGCGATGGCAGTTCTATTCTTTCTTCGTCGGGACAGATCGACACGCGCCGAAGCGGACCTCGTCGAGCTCTGGAAGGTGGCGTTCAACTCAAGCCCGATTGCAATGATCATTCGACAGAATGGTGTTTATGTTCATTGCAATGAGGCCTGCATTCGTATTCTGGGCGCCAAGGACACAGCCCAGGTGCTTGAAGTCGGGCCCCGCGCGCGCGCGCCTGAGCAGCAGCCGAACGGTCGGCTGACGGCTGATATTTTCAAGGAATGTGCAGAAGTGCTCAAGCAAGGCAAAACATTCCAATATCAAGGATTAGCGGGCCGCACTCTGGATACAGACCGAGCTCTCTACGTGGATGTATATTTTGTACCTACAAAGTATCGCGGCGATGATGCGGTGCTCGCCTATCTCGTAGACGCAAGCGACCGAATTCGCATCACCAATGAAGCGCGCCAGCAAACTGAGCAAATCGCGAACAATTTCGAGGTAACGATTGGGGGTCTCGTACAATCTCTAGCCTCAACGGCCGTCGAGATGCGGATGGCCTCTCAAAAGATGTCGAAAACTGCCGAAGATGCAAATACGCAGGCGGCCAGTGTTTTAGTAAAGGTCGAAGAGGCTTCAGACAATGTGCAAGCAGTGGCCGCTGCAACTGAGGAGCTATCCACTTCAGTCTCCGAAATCGGACGCCAGGTAACCCAATCGACCCAGATCGCAAGTGAAGCCGTCGAAGAAGCAAACCGGACCAATGCGACTGTGCAAAGCCTCTCCACAGCCGCGCAGAAGATTGGCGACGTGATCAAACTGATCAGCGATATTGCCAGCCAGACTAATCTGTTGGCTTTGAATGCAACGATCGAAGCCGCTCGTGCCGGCGAGGCCGGCAGGGGCTTTGCGGTGGTGGCAAGTGAAGTCAAGTCGCTCGCCAGTCAGACTGCAAAGGCCACCGAAGATATCTCTGCACAAGTCGCCGCGATGCAGTCAGCCACTGGTGAAGTCGTCGATGCCATCAAAAGTATTGGCGGGACAATCAGTGCAATGAACGAAATCGCAACAACGATTGCGGCAGCAGTCAATGAGCAGGGTTCGGCGACGCAGGAGATTGCCCGCAACGTTCAGGCGACAGCATCAGGCACGGATCAGATTACAAACTCCATCGGCGGGGCTACCCGGGCATCCGGCGAGGCGGGCACCGCAGCGGACCAGGTTGTAACTCTGGCCGATGAGCTAGGGGCCCAGGCGGAAACATTGCGCACTAACGTCGAGAGTTTCCTTGGCAGGATGCGCGCGGCTTGATTGCCGCCTCCCTTCAAATCCAGGCGGAGATCAGGTCACACATCAAATGCGCGGTGTGCCTGGAAAAATCACGTGAGGGATTGTATTCAACGATTTCAATACCGATGCATCTTGGATCTCGACCCAGTTCACTCCAAGGCGCGAAAAACGCATCGGCACGAATGCCATTCGGTGACGGCGTTCCGACACCCGGCGCATCAGACGGATCGAAAGCATCGAGATCCAGGGAAATGCCGTAACCCGCTGTGCCATTTGTCACGATGGATCGTGCCTCGGCGAGCACAGCACAGATGCCCCGCTGGCGAACCTCATCCATATGGATGACATGTACGCCATGACGTTGCGCAAATGCAGCCTCCTCCTCCTCAAAGCTGCGCGTGCCGACAAGACAGATGTGCCGGGGATCAATGGCAGGACCGGTCTCGGCGATTGATGTTAGCATCGACGCACCGTAACCGAGCAAACACGCGACAGGCATTCCGTGGATTGCCCCGCTATGGGTGGTTTCAGGTACGTGCATATCCATGTGCGCGTCGATCCAGATCAGGCCCAGGGAACCAGAGCCTCGCAAACCGTCCGCTGCCCCGATCCAGGTGCCAATAGCGCAAGAGTGATCGCCACCAATCACAACAAACCTGTCGCCATCGGCGGCTAGTGTGCGCGTATGATAAGCTGTCCAGTGCCCTGTTCGAGACACCGCCTCAAGCGGAGACAAATCGGCTGTGCATAGTTTTTCCGGCATCAGCTGCCAGTCGAGCGCGATACCTCGGGAAGATAATGCTGTCTCACTTGCCCGCCGAAAAGCTCTAGGACCGTTCCTGCAACGGCTGTCCAGCGCACCCGCGCCACAGGCGACCTCGATCGCCGCAATACTTTGCACATGTGATACCATTGCAAGACTGCTGCTCATCGTACGCTCCGTGAGAGACTCCGTACTAAACTCCCTTTCCTAGGTTCTATGTATGATGGCTGACACGAAAAGCGAGAAACGCCACAGGGCTGCAAGTCCGCCAGAGGCTTTTTTTTCAGATAGAGCAATAACAAATCCGGCTATATACAGTCGGGGCCACACGATCCCGCCAACCATAGAAATCTAACGAGCATCTCATGAAGGCTTATGTTTACGGCACCCACGGCGCCGCACTTACCGATGTCGTCAAACCAGTTCCAAAAGGCTCACAAGTTCTGGTCCGGGTTCGCGCCTGTGGCATGAACCGGGCTGATCTCGGCATGATCAAGGGACATGTCCATGGCTCAGCGGGCGGTGTTGGCACCGTATTGGGTATGGAGTGGGCTGGTGAGATTGCCGAAGTTGGACCGGACGCAAGCGGCGTCAAAATCGGCGATCGCGTGATGGGCTCTGGCCCAGGTGGTTACGCCGAATACGCCGTAACTGACCATGGACGGCTGTTCCATATCCCTGCGTCCATGAGCTTCGAGGAAGCTGCAACGTTAACGCTGGCGCTCACCACCATG
This sequence comes from uncultured Alphaproteobacteria bacterium, assembly GCA_963811795.1. GTDB lineage: Bacteria > Pseudomonadota > Alphaproteobacteria > Rhizobiales > Xanthobacteraceae > Afipia. The sequence goes on along the minus strand of CAWESR010000012.1, from coordinate 50,831 downwards.
CACAATGCCGTGGTGACAATCGGGGGGCTACAACCTGGACAAACAATCCTCGTGCAGGGCGCCAGCGCCGGTGTCGGATTGATGGCTATGCAAATTGCCAAGCTCAAAGGTGCGAAGCTGGTGATCGGCTCTTCCACGAATGCAGCGCGCCGTGCTCGGCTTTCGGAATGCGGCGCAGATCTCGCAATTGATTCGAATGATCCCAAATGGGTCGATCAAATCCTGCAGGTGACCGATGGCATTGGCGTCGATCTCATCATCGATCAGGTGTCCGGCAAACTCGCGAACCAGAATCTTGCCGCGACCAAAGTGCTGGGCAGCATCGTCAATGTAGGCCGTCTTGGCGCCACACACGGCGACTTCGACTTCGATCTCCATGCCGCGCGCCGGATCAGTTACATCGGCGTGACGTTTCGCTCGCGCACCATCGAGGAAATCCGCGACATATTCGCTAAGGTGAAAACCGATCTCTGGCCGCACGTCGAATCCGGCAAGCTCAGAGTGCCTATCGATCGGGTCTTTCCATTCGACGATATCGCTCAGGCAGTCGACACCATGTCAGCAAATCAACATTTCGGAAAAATCGTGCTGAAACTTTGATCTCGCCGCGCGCGTTCTATGCATGATTGGGAGCTTATGAGCGCTATCAAGAAAAGAGTTGCCGCGGTGTCGATTGTGGCCAGTGCCAGCATGGCCGCGGCCAAGCTCGTTGTGGGCATTCTCATCGGCAGTATCGCTCTGATTTCAGAAGCGCTGCATAGCGCGATCGATCTTGTCGCCACCATTATCACCTGGATCGTCGTTCAGATTTCCGACAAGCCGGCGGATGCGGAGCACCACTATGGACATGGCAAGCTGGAAAGCCTGTCAGCGCTCGGCATTATCGCCCTGCTTTACGTGCTTGCGGGCGGCATCGTCGTCGAATCCTTCAGTCGCCTTCGTGAAGGTGCACCACCCCCGACACTGTCGGCGCTTCCGTTCGTGATTCTGGTGCTGGATATCGGGGTCAATTTCTGGCGGGCCCGCGCGTTACATCGCACAGCACAGGAGACCAAAAGCCAAGCGTTGGCAGCGGACGCACTGCACTTTGCATCTGACGTCTTTGGCTCCCTTGCTGTCATCACAGGGCTTGGTCTGACTGCCTTGGGCTTTGTATGGGGTGACGCCGCTGCGGCTATGGCGGTTGCTATCCTGATCTCGTTCCTTGGCCTGCGGTTGGGACGGGCGACTATCGAAACATTGCTTGATCGCGCTCCTGAAGGAGCTTCCGAAAAAGCCGAGAAGGCGATCAGGGCGATTTACGGTGTCGTCGATATCGAGCGCTTGCGTATCCGGATGGTTGGTCCTCGGTACTTCGTCGATGCGGCCGTGCAGGTTCCCCGCACCTACCCCATCGACCGCATCGATGACATCAAGCGCAAGGCGCAAGCTGCCGTCGCCCATACATTACACGACGCCGACCTGTCGTTCACCGCTATTCCCGTCGCGCGCAGCAATGAAAGCGTGCGCGAGCGAATTATGGTGATCGCGCGCAACTCCGGCCTTGCCATCCACCACGTCACCGTGCACGACCTCGGTGACAAGTTGACAGTCAGCATTGATCTTGAGGTCGATGGCAATATGGCGCTCGATGCCGCCCATGACATTGCCCACAGCCTGGAACATGCAATTCGCGACGAGTGCGGGACGGATGTCGAAGTCGATACTCATATCGAACCGCTCGAACCAGAACTTCCTCATGGCGTCGATGCCGGCGTGAGCAGGGTTGAGGTTATTGAGAAAGCACTGACACAATTCGCCGCAGATGGTGGCGTCATTCATGACGTTCATAACGTAAGGGTGCGCAACACCGACGCTGGTGAGATCGTCAATTTCCACTGCCGTGCCACCCCTTCAATGAGCGTCATTGAAGTGCACGAGAAAGTCGATGAGATCGAACGTGCTCTGAGGCGCGCTTACCCAAGTGTCAAGCGAGTCATCAGCCATGCCGAACCGGAGCGGTAACGAATTCTGGTCACGCAAAGCACTCTGCAGTGTGCAGCGATTAGCAATCCTCGAAGAATAAGCTCTTGCCATAGTCCGTTCGCGTTTCGGACTCAAAATACGATGTACCAGAGTCGCGAATCTCCTTTGGATAAGATTTATTTCCATTTAACGATTTGTTGACTCTCGACAGCGCGGCGAAAGTGGATTTCAAATCCATCTACCGATTCGGGAGATGGGACACACGCTTCCGAGCGGGAATGTAAGAAACGTCGAGGGGCATTCGCATGGCGCGTTCGCATGCAGCGATCACGTGCAACCAATCCAATTCAATCAAAGGATTGGCGCACTCAATCGCAAAACCAACTTACCATCGGTTATTGATTGCCGAACCGCTCCTGCGCCGGGCAGTTCCCATCCTCATCATTGCGTTTCTCATTACGATTTGTATTGGCGCTTTCGTTCAGGTGCTGGATCAGAATCGGCAAAAACACATCGCAGTGAAACGCGATCTTTCCGTGCTTGCCGATCTACTTGCTGAGCGCATGGATCGCGCGATACTCAATCAACAGAATCGCGCTGGATCGGCCATTCAACTTCAAAGCCTATTGCCTGGCTTGATGCCATCTTGGGGTACAACCGCCGGACGCCATATTCTGGTGATGGATACGAAGCAGCGTCTTGTCGCGCATCATTCCTTTGAAGAAACCAACGATTCAACCCGCATTCTCAATGCTCTCAGAGCCATTCAGGACTTACCTGAGCAGGCTGCACAAACCTCGGCCATTGACGTCAGCCTGCCTGGGGTTAATCGGGCGATAATAAGCCAGCGAAACCTTACATCACAACCCGGACAGATAGTTCTTGTGCAAGAGCTGCGTGAATCGGGATGGTACTCGGATGCAACATTGCAGATGACCCTGTCGGCCACCACGGGATTTGTGGTCTTGATTCTTGGCTTTGCTTTTCATTGGCAATCAATACGAGCCCGCGAAGGTGACTTGATCAACGATGCTGTCCGTGGGCGCATCGATACCGCTCTTAATCGTGGTCGCTGCGGCTTGTGGGACTGGGATTTATCGCGAGGCAGGATATTTTGGTCGCAATCGATGTTCACCCTGCTCGGGCTTGAAAGCCGGAGCGATCTGCTGACCTTTGGCGAAGTTAATGCACTGGTCAACTCCGAGGACATTGACCTTTTCGCGATCGCAAACCAACTGATTGCGGGGGAGATCGACCACATCGATCAGAGTTTCCGGATGCGTCATGTCAACGGGCATTGGATTTGGCTCTGTGTCCGTTGCGAACTCAGCCACGGTGGAAGTGACAATGGCTATCATTTGATCGGCATTGCCGTTGATATCACTGAGCAGAAAAGTCTCGCAGAAAAATCCATCGAAGCCGACTTACGGCTGCGCGACGCTATCGAGACCATTCCTGAAACGTTTGCGCTATGGGATGATGAAAATCGCCTTGTACTCTGTAACTCCCATTTTAAGCGTCTGTATAAGCTGCCCGAATCAGCCGTGCAATCTGGCACGCCCTATGAGACCGTGGCTGAGGTTGGCAGCATGCCGCAACTGCTGACTCGATTGCCCAATATGAACGCTCTTTCACCTGGTACGCGCACTTTCGAAGCCCAACTTGAGGATGGCAACTGGCTGCATATCAGCGAACATCGCACCAAGGACGGCGGTCACGTTTCAGTTGGTACAGACATCACCCAGATCAAATTGCACGAACAAAAGCTTATCGAAAACGATTTGCGCCTGACAGCAAATGTCGTGGACCTGAAACATTCGCAAATAGCACTCGAACAGCAAGCCGTGGAGATGGCCGATCTCGCCAAAAAATACGCCAGGGAAAAAACGCGCGCCGAGGAAGCTAATCAGACAAAGTCAAAATTCCTCGCCAATATGAGTCACGAACTACGGACCCCGCTGAATGCTATTATCGGGTTCTCCGAGGTGATGGGCTCAGGAATGTTCGGCGCCTTGGGTTCAGAAAAATATCAGGAATACTGCAACGACATCATGACCAGCGGAAACTATCTGCTTGAAGTCATCAACGACATTCTCGATATGTCGAAGATCGAAGCAGGTCGTATGAAACTCGACCTGGAACCGCTCGATCTTTCCCAGACTTTGGCTGAATCGCTACGTGTGGTGTCTGGCCGCGCCGAAAACAAGGGCCTCATCCTCGATGCGGATATTGCCCATGCCATTCCAATCCTTGCCGATCGCCGGGCGATGAAGCAGATTGTCGTCAATCTCCTCTCCAATGCTGTCAAGTTTACGCCTGATGGCGGCAAAATTGTCGTGCGTAGTCGCATGCGTGATGATTCCATCATGTTGACAATAGCGGACACTGGCATCGGCATTGCGCCGCAATCGCTTGCCAAGCTGGGGCGCGCCTTCGAGCAGGTCGAAAGCCAGCTCACCAAAAATTATCAGGGTTCAGGACTTGGACTGGCAATTGCAAAGTCGCTCGCTCATCTTCATGGCGGATCAATGAAATTGCGCTCTCGCCTCGGTGCAGGGACAGTTGTCTGTATCATACTGCCTTGCGATGGTTGCGGAAAGGCACCAGGCAAGAGCGTGGTAGAACTTACGTCGCGCCCTCGATCAGCTTCAGGAAAACCTCGCGCACGCCGGTCTGTGTCTCCCGCACGCGCGCTTCAAGCGCGGAAAAATCCGGAGCATCTCCAGCCAGCGTCATGACACGTAATAGACCCTCTCCAGCCGTTTCGGGGTTAAACCGATCGCTGACGCACAGCCGCAGAATTTGTGTGAGATCGTGATAAAGCCGCACAGCCGGGCGCAACACATCAAAATCAGCTTGCGACAACAAGCCAAGGTGCACAGCCTTTGTCAGCACTTGCGACGTATTGATATCGAGAATATCTGGTTTGTTGGAAGCGTGCACTAACTGCAAATATTGGGCGATGAATTCGATATCAACCATCCCGCCCGCCGCATATTTCATATCCCAGAGATCGCTCTCACCCTTTTCCTCGGCGATGGCACGGCGCATTTCTAGAACATCATTTGCAATAATCTGGGCGTCCCTGGGCCGTGTAAGAATATCGCGAATGACACTCTCAATGCGTTTTTTAAATTCGGACGATCCCGAAATCACACGCGCACGAGTCAGCGCCATGTGCTCCCACGTCCAGGCCTCATGATCCTGGTACTCTGCGAAAGAATCGATCCTCGATGCTAGAGGGCCCGCGCGCCCCGATGGACGCAGGCGCATGTCGATCTCGTAGAGCACGCCGTAATTTGTCCGTGTGGTGAAGGCACTGATCAGCCGCTGTGTGAAGCGTGCGAAGTACTGTGAGCCATGCAGGCTCCCCTTGCCGTCCGAGTCCGGATGCTCGCGATCAAAATCATAGATCAGAATTAGATCCAGGTCCGAGGATGCCGTCATTTCCCGGCTACCAAGTTTGCCCATCGCCAGGATCGCCGTCTTCTGCCCCTGGATGCGTCCATATTGATTTTCGAACTGCTTCCTGACGAGACCGTGTACGGTGTGGACAATCCCTTCGGCGACGTTGGCAAATGCCGCACTGGCCTCCTTTGCGGACACTGTGCCTGACAGAATACGCGCACCGATCAGGAACAAGCTCTCTTGGCCGAATAATCTCAAACGATCAAGAAACTCTTCATAGGCATCCGCGTCAGCTAAGGTGGCAGTCAGCCTCGCTGATAGCTCGCTTTGGTCGGGCATCGCCCCGAAAAATCGCGGATCGATCAAACCGTCAACAATTTGCGGCTGACGTGCGAGCATATCACCCAGACGGGGGGCAGCCCCAAGAATAAGCGCCACCAGTGCAACCAGATCCTCGTTCTGACTAAGAAGCGAAATTAGGCGGCTACCACGCTGCAGAGCTTGCATAAACCGATCAAATGCAACGACAGCTGCATCCGGTTCCTCGGCGCGCGAGAGGGCGCGCACCAGCTCAGGAACGAATGTACGAAAGGCCTGGCGCGTCGCCTCTATCTTGAAAACTTGGTATTCAGCATTTAACCAGCGCTGCACGATATCAGCCACCATCATTGGCTTCTTGAAGCCAAGTGACAGCAGATGTTCAACGAGGTGCGAATTTTCCGCGCCCGCAGCATAGTCGATACTGGATAGCTGCTCAGCGTCACCCGGGTCGCGTTCGAACAGCCGACCATAATGACTTTGTACACGACGCAAGTGCGACAGTAACTCTCGAGCAAAAGACTCTCGTTTGTCATATCCTAAGAAACGCGCAAACCTTTCTATGCCTTCCGCATCTGACGGCAAAACGTGTGTCTGCTCATCCGCAATCATCTGCAGATGATGTTCAACGCGTCGCAAGAATTCATAGGCTTTGGTCAGTTCGTCACGTGCCTCGTACGTGATCCAATTTCCTGCCGCCAGAATATTGAGCGCCTCAAGTGTGGGGCGTACACGCAATTCAGGATGGCGGCCACCGGCAATCAATTGCTGGGTTTGAGCAAAAAACTCAATTTCACGAATACCTCCGCGGCCTATTTTAATATTATGGCCTTCAACCGCAATTTCACTTTGGTTGCGGAATGTTTGCATTTTCCGCTTCATGTCGTGAATGTCAGTAAGTGCTGCAAAATCCAGATATTTGCGCCAGATAAAAGGCGCGATCTCGGACAGTAACAAATCACCGGCGACGATGTCCCCCGCGCATGGACGTGCCTTGATCATGGCGGCGCGTTCCCACGTCCGCCCTTCACGTTCATAGTAATGCAACGCCGCCGCGGTAGAAATCGCAACCGGTGTCGAGGCAGGATCAGGCCGAAGCCGTAAATCAACCCGAAATACATAACCTTCGCCGGTGCGCTGCTGCAAAATCCGCGACAGCCCCTGTGCTACTTTCACAAAAACCGATGACGGTTCGATATTTTCAGCAAGCGCGGATGTGCCAGCATCGTAAAAAACGATCAGGTCAATATCGCTCGAATAATTCAGCTCTCCGGCACCCATCTTGCCCATGGCAAGAACAACCAGCCCGCTGCCTACTTCCGGACAGCGAGCATCCAATGGCAAAAACCGACCGCGTGCAACTTCCTGATCCAGTAGATAGCGAACCGCGCATTGGACGGACGTATCCGCGATGCTGGTTAAGGCTCTGGTTACCCACATCACAGGCCACACACCACCGATGTCGCATAATGCGATTAACAGAGATGCTTCAGCCTTCATCTGGCGCAGCGCGCGCATGACATCTGCTTCGCTGGCAGCGGCAGCAACCTCGGTGCGGACTTTTTCCAAGAGTGCAACAAGATGCGCATCGGGATCGCACTGCAGGAGACGAACAATCCGCGCGACATCGGCAGCCATCAAATCAAAAAGATAAGGAGAAGTCTCCGCGATACCTTCAAGGATTGCTTTAGTATGCGGGAAGCGCGCAGCGATATCATGCATGGTGCGCGCTTGGTCAGGATTCAAATCCCCGATCCAGCCCGCAAGACGCTTTTGCGCCGTCGCGGGGTCAAGCAACCGTGGTCCGGTCACAAAACGCGTGGCCAGAATGAAACGATCCGCGTCGCCCGTCACGGGTGGTGTCATACGATTTTTTGTTCCATGAACCTGCCGGGAATGGCAAGCGTTACACGTAACCCAGGGTGATTGTCGCCAAATCGCAAACTGCCACCATGCAATGTCGCAACAGCGGATGCCAGACTTAAACCAAGGCCGGAGCCCGGTTGTGTCCGGCTGCTCTCCAAACGCACAAAGCGTTCAATGGCACGTAAGCGATCCATTTTCGGGATCCCGGGCCCATGATCGGTTACGCTTAGGAGCAGATCCTGTCCTGAACGTTTAGCCTCAATCAAAATGTCAGAGGTTTTTACCCCACCCGATGCAGCATCGGCGGAGGGCATAACAGGTTTGCCATACTTGATCGCATTCTCAACCAGATTGGCGAGCGCCTGACTGATCAGTTCACGGTTACCATGAACTGCCATGGGTTCCGCCTTAACGGCAAGCGTTAGACCCTTGTCCTCCGCCAGAGGTTCATAGAGTTCGTGAATGCCTTGAGCAACCTCAGCCGCATCAAAATCACTCATGTTGTCACGTGCCTGTCCCGATTCAGCGCGCGCGATCATCAACAATGCGTTGAAAGTCCGAATCAGATTATCGGATTCATCAATCGTGCGCTCGAGCGCGGCCCGGTATTCTTTCTCATTCCCGCCCTTGGCAAGCGCCTCTTCAGCACGGTTGCGAAGTCGCGTTAGAGGTGTTTTCAGATCGTGGGCGATATTATCGGAGACTTCTTTAAGGCCCACCATCAATGCTTCAATGCGCTCCAGCATGACATTTAGATTTTCCGCCAAACGATCAAGCTCATCGCCGCTTCGCCCGATAGGAAGGCGCTCGCTCAAATCGCCCGCCATAATGCGCTGTGCGGTGCCGGTCATGGCATCTATACGACGCAGAACCCGCCGTGCCACAAAAACGCCTCCACCCAATCCAAGCACGACGACAATCAGCACTGACCACTGCGCCGCAGACGCCACAATGCCAAACAACCGCCGACGCTCTTCCAGATCGCGGCCAATCAATAATCTGAATCCGCCCGGCAGTTGAGAGACCCGCACAAGTGCAAAATGGTTTTTGGTGTCGCTCTCATCGAGGCGTCTATAAAAAATTTCTTCCCACCCGCTACGATCCATAACACCGGGCTGAAGCGAGCCTACATTGCCTGCGACTCCTTGTCCCTGAGGTGTCGTAACAAGGTAAAGGTTCGCGCCAGGACGAAGCGCGCGACCCTCAATGGCGGAAACAAGTCCCCGCAGACCAGCTTGCGTATACTGATCGGTTAGTTCGATCAGCTCCGAATTTACCGTTTCGGTGATTTGCTCGGTAATCATGCGCCGTGTGTTCCAGGCGAAATAGCCCAACAGCGACGCCGCAAACAGCGCAAATAGGAACAGATAAACCAGCGTCAGCCGAAATGCTGTGGTGCGGATGAGTTTACCGAACGCTGTCACGAACCATATATCCAGCACCGCGAATGGTATGCAGAAGTGGCCGCTCGTAACCCTTATCGATTTTCGAACGCAGCCGCGAGATATGCACGTCAATGACATTCGTCTGGGGATCGAAGTGATAGTCCCAAACATTTTCGAGCAGCATGGTGCGAGTGACCACTTGCCCTGCATGCTTCATCAAATATTCCAGCAGACGAAATTCGCGCGGCTGTAAGATGATCTCAGAGGCTCCGCGCATCACACGATGCGATAACCGGTCCAGTTCGAGATCACCCACGCGATAAGCTGTCTCTTCGGACGGCCCGCCGTGACGTCGTGACAGCACTTCGACACGAGCCAGCAGCTCCGCGAAGGCATACGGCTTCGGCAAATAATCATCGCCACCCGCGCGCAGCCCCTTAATGCGGTCATCCACCTGACCAAGCGCGGAGAGAATCAAGGCAGGCGTATGATTGCCCTTACCGCGTAATGTGCCAATGATCGAAAGGCCATCTCGCTTCGGCAACATGCGGTCAATCACCAGCACATCATAATCTCTGGATTCGGCAAGCGCCAACCCTTCGTCACCATCGCCAGCATGATCCGCAACGTGACCAACCTCGCGAAAGGCCTTGACGAGATAGTCGGCGGATTCTTGGTCGTCTTCAACGATGAGTAATCGCATTTGATTTTTGGTAAAAGGCAAAAAACTGACTAAAGATTCTTTCACCATGGCGCGACCGTCGTCATCATGCAAGGCGGTGAAGGGATGGATAAAAGAGTGCGGGCGACGAAGCTTGGGGAAACTTCATCGCCCGCGAAGCCTTCCGACAGAGGGGGGCGTATTCTATCGGAAGGAAACCAAAGGATAAGCATTTGGCCAATCCTTGGAAAACCACCGGCGGGGCAATTGGACCGGCGATTCTCATATCTGCATGCAATCAGCCTTTCGCCACCGGCACCGCAACAAAGCGAGATGAATCGCCGGAACGTACACGGAGCAGCACGCTATTCTTCTTCTCAGCTCGGGCGGCGCTGATCGCATCATTCACCTCCACAGGAGTGGCGACCAGTTTGCCGCCAACTTCCAGAATGATGTCACCTTCCTTAAACCCACGCTCGGCAGATGCACTGTTGGGCTCGACTTGCGTTACCACGACACCTGCCTTACCGGCGCCAGCAACCGCACTCGCAGGTGCCAGAGTTAAACCGAGATTCGGCTCAATGGTTCCACGTGCCGCCGTGTCGCTGTCTTTTGTGTCGGCTTTTGCGGCCTTGGCATTTGGCAACTCGCCGAGCGTTAGGCTGACAATCTTGTCCTGACCTTTGTGTATCAGCGCCAACCGTACGGTCATTCCAGGGGTCATGCCTCCGATAATCCGCGCCAGCTCGCGCGCGTCGCGCACGGGTTGATCATTGACCCGGACAATGACATCGCCGGATTCAATTCCAGCATTGGCAGATGGCCCGCCCGGCTGCGGCTCGGCAACCAGCGCACCCTCCGTCTTTTTCAATCCGAGGTTTTCAGCGATTTCGGGTGTCACCTGCTGGATTTGAACGCCGATCCAACCGCGGCTGACGGAACCCTTTTCCTGCAACTGCTTGACCACGCTCTTGACCGTCGAAGCGGGAATCGAGAACGCGATACCCACGCTGCCACCGGACGGCGAATAAATGGCCGTATTCACACCTATCACATCGCCTTCAGTGTTGAACGCTGGTCCACCTGAATTGCCTTTGTTTACTGGCGCGTCGATCTGGATGAAATCGTCATAGGGACCGCTACCAATATCCCGCCCACGCGCGGAGACGATGCCCGCAGTCACCGTACCACCGAGGCCGAACGGATTGCCGACCGCCAGCACCCAATCGCCAATACGCGGCTGACCGTCAGACAGTTTGGCAAACGGGAAATCGGTGCGGCCTTCGACTTTGATCAAGGCAACGTCGGTACGTGTATCGGCGCCGATCACCTTTGCGGTATAGGCCTTCCCGTCGTCCGTGGTCACCTCAACCTTGTCGGCGCCGTCAACCACGTGATTGTTGGTAACGGCATAGCCATCCGCCGAGATGAAGAAACCGGACCCCTGCCCCGTCATCTGGCTGCCGCGTCCACCGCGGGGACCACGGCCACCAGGGAAACCATCTGGTCCGCCGAAGCGGCGAAAGAAACGTTCCATCGGGGAACCAGGCGGGAACGGCGAATTGTCCGAATTGTTTTCAGCTGATCGATCGGCAATCTTGACACGAACCGAAATCACCGAAGGTTTCACGCGCTCGACAATATCGGCAAAGCCGATTGGCTGCTGAACCTGGCGGACTTCCTTATTTACCTGCGCCTGGGCTGCACTGGTCAATACATCCGCATAGCCGGGGGATGGGCTCAGGCCATAGGCTGCGATACCAAGACCCGTAGCAACAGATGCCATCAGCGCGAACTTGCGCACGGCCAGTAAATGGCGAGGCGTCTTGAAAGATGGAAAGTTGGAGAAATCGGTTGTGCGATCAGGCATAAAAATCTCCAAGGACATAAATGCGGTGCAAGACAGCACCTTGATGTCTTGAAGATGGGGAAGCACGCCTTACAGCGCACTGACGGGGAGATTAATCTTTGGTAATAATAGAAATAATTAAGCGGAATTTTTGGGCGATTTATCGTTGGAAATTAGCTGTTCCAGCCGTGCCTCTTCCTCGGGGGTGAGTTCAAGATGCGAAACCCCTGTTTCGGCTGCAGCTTTTGCACGACCGCGGCTGCTGACCCAGAGCGCTATTCCACCTCCAACCAGTACGAGCGGTGACACAAGCCACAGCATCAGCGTATGACTCTCGATCCGCGGTTTGAGCAGAACAAATTCACCATAGCGCGCAACTAGAAATTCCATCACCTGCCCATCGGTATTTCCCGCAGCGATCCGCTCCCGCACTAGGAGCCGCAGATCGCGCGCCAACGGCGCATCCGAATCGTCAATCGACTGATTCTGGCAAACCATGCAGCGTAATTCGCGCGACAATGCCCGCGCCCGCGCTTCCTGCGCGGGATCCGCCATGATCTCATCAGGCTGCACAGCATGGACCATCGCCGGCGTGAGGATCAACATTGTCCATAGCAGCATGAACACGATATGTTTCATATCGCCTACTCCGTCGCCTGCAGACGACGAGACGGTTTTGCGGGCTTCGGAGCGCCGACACGCAACCGCCGATCCGATAGCGACAACAAACCACCCAACGCCATCAAGACAGGCCCAAACCAGATCAGCAACACCAGCGGCTTATGATAGATACGCACTGTGATAGAGCCATCGGTAGCGATATCACCCAATGAGATATAAAGTTGGCTAAACCCGCGCGTCATCAACGCCGCTTCAGTGGTCGCCGATCCGCGTGCCGTGAAACTACGCTTCGATGGAGCAAGTGCATCGATGGTCTTGCCATCGTACAGGATCGTAAACTGGGCGATCTGCTCTCGAAAATTCGGCCCCTGTTGCTGGGAAATGCCATCGAGCCTTGCCTCATATCCGCCGACCGACGCGGTATCTTTTGGACGCATGGCGACGATACGTTCGCTATTCCATGTGGTTTCGCAAACAACACCAATCAACGCGACGCCGAGGCCTGCATGAGCCAAGGCACCACCCCATGTAGACCGTGGTAATCCGCCCGCGCGATACCACGATGTGACGAAAGGCATGCGAAACAACTGAATGCGCTCAACAATGTCTGTCACGGCACCGAGAATTACAAAAATCGCAAGACCGATTGCCAACGGCGCGAAAGTGCTCCCACTTTGTGTCCATGCCCAAACTACGGCGACAACGATCAGGGCAACAATACCTGCCACGAGGAGGCGTTGAGCCACGCCCATCACATCTCCGCGTTTCCAGGCAAGCAAGGGACCAAACGGCACCGCCACCAGTAACGGTATAAATAATGGCGCGAAGGTAAGATTGAAAAACGGGGCTCCAACGGAAATCTTGTCGCCGGTAATGACCTCAAGCGCCAAGGGATAAAGCGTGCCAACAAACACTGTGGCGCAAGCCGTGGTGAGCAACAGGTTATTCAGCACCAATGCACCCTCTCGCGAGATTGGCGCGAATAGTCCGCCTTGCTTCAATGCTGGAGCTCGCCAAGCATAAAGACTGAGGCTACCCCCAATGAACAGGCACAAAATCAGAAGAATAAAGACGCCTCGCGCCGGATCGCTCGCGAAAGTATGTACCGAAGTCAGAACGCCCGAACGGACCAGAAATGTGCCAAGCAACGACAGTGAGAAAGTGAGGATGGAAAGGAGGATCGTCCATATTTTCAGCGCGTCCCGCTTTTCCATCACGACGGCTGAATGCAGAAGCGCAGTTCCGGCGAGCCATGGCATCAGGGATGCGTTCTCAACCGGATCCCAAAACCACCAACCGCCCCAGCCGAGTTCGTAATAGGCCCAGTACGAACCCATCGCGATGCCCAGCGTCAAGAATATCCAAGCCAACAACGCCCAGGGACGTACCCACCTAGCCCATGCGGCATCGATACGTCCTTCGATCAAGGCAGCTAAAGCAAAGGAGAATGAAATGGAGAAACCGACATAGCCGAGATAAAGCAACGGCGGATGGATCGCCAAGCCAATATCCTGCAACACCGGATTGAGGTCGCGACCTTCAATCGGCGGATTGGCAATACGCAGGAACGGGTTTGAGGTCGCAAGAATAAACAGATAAAACGCTGCACCCACCCATGCCTGCACCGCGAGCACATGCGCTTGCAACGATAGTGGTAAATTGTTGCCATAGGCTGCAACGAAGCCGCCGAACAACGCGAGGATCAGAACCCAAAGCAACATTGAGCCTTCATGATTTCCCCATACGCCGGTGATCTTGTAAATCAGCGGTTTCAGTGAATGCGAATTTTCGAACACATTAACAACTGAGAAATCTGACGAAACATGAAGCATCGTCAGAGCAGAAAATGACATGATCACGAACATAAGTTGCGCAAGCGCGGCTGACCGTCCCACGTTCATCAAAGCGACATCGCGCAATCGCGCACCGGCAAGCGGCACAACTGCCTGAATCAAAGCAAGCGCCAACGCAAGAACAAGCGCGTAATGTCCTGCCTCTGCGATCATTTCATAGCTCCCTGCGAAGCAGGTGTTTCTTTCTTATCGTCTTTCCAACGCCCCTGCTTTTTCAATTCATCGGCAACAGCCTTGGGCATGTAGGTTTCATCGTGCTTGGCAAGCACAGTATCGGCGCGAAATACACCGGAGGAATCGAGCGCGCCCTCAGAGATGATACCCTGCCCTTCGCGAAACAAATCGGGCAAAATGCCCGTGTACGCAACCGGCAAACTGGCGTTGCCATCAGTGACCTCAAACTTGACTTGAAGCTGATCGCCGCGCACTAGCGACCCCGGACTCACGAGACCACCTAGCCGGAAACGTTGGCCTGGTGGAATGCGCTTCTCGGCGATTGACGCAGGGGTTGAAAAAAATACGATGGAATCACGTAAGGCGTTCAATACCAGCGCAGTCGCGATTGCCAGCACGGCAAGCGCACCTCCGATCAACGTTAATCGCCGCTGCTTGCGCGTCATGTTTTTATCCATCCAGTCCAAGCGACCTGAGGCCATTGTTTAGCAGACGCAATCGCTCGACATCCTTGGCCATCGCCCGCCGGGCATCGCCAAGCGCTGCAAGTGCCTTTTCGCGTTCGCCCAGAACCACATAAGCTCGCACCAAACGCAACCAGCCTTCTACATCGTCGCCGTTATCCTTCAGCCGCACGGCAAGGCGGCTTACCATGCCCTGGATCATGGCATTCCGATCGGAATCGGTCATGTCCTTTGCCATGGCGATGTCATCATCAGACAATTTCGGTGCATCACCGCCGACACGCGCCAGTGCCCTTTGAACTAGCGGCCGCCATGGAGCATCGGATGGCGCGGAGGATAGCATTGCACGCCATATCTTGGCCGCATCGGCATTTCTGCCATCCTGTTCGGCAGCCAGGCCCATGAAATAACGCGCCTTAACCTCATTGGCATCGAGCGCGATGGCGCGCTCGAATTCGGTTTTTGCTTCGACGGTGACAATGCCCCCTGCCGCCGCGGCAAGGGACTTGCCGAGATCGGCACGCCGCGAAGCGCTATCACCATTATAAGTAATCGAATTACGCCAAGCGCGTACCGCATCGTCAAAACGACCAAGTTTGACCAACACAGGTGCCAGCACATCCCAACCACGCCCATCGGCGGGATTAGTCTCAAGATGCGCTTCAACCTGAGCGACCAACTTGTCGACGGAGTCCGATGCCACAGGCGGGTGCATGCAACTCGCTAAAGGAAAATCACCAAGCGAAGGCGAACCAAGTAGTCCATAAATAATAACTGTGACCAGCGGTAATCCAGCCAATGCAAATACCGCGACCACTTTACGGAGATTTAAATTTACGGTGAATGAGTTTTGCTTCTCAGTATCGGAAGCAGCGATCAGGCGCCGCCCGATCTCAACGCGCGCAGCTTGCGCTTCGGACGGCCCGATTAAGCCAGCATCGGCATCGCGCAAAACCTCAGCGAGCTGGTCCTTATAAACCACCGTTTCAAGGCCTTCACGTTGTGGTGTGCCGCGCCCTAACGGCCACAGCACTGCAAAAACAGCGGCGGCAGTCATGAGCGCGAGTACAAACCAAAGCATCATTCAAGCAGAGTCCGGTGGAGCGGTACTGGCAATAACCAGCCTTGCATATTGCCCGGGTTACACCATGACTGGTTCCAGGGCGCAATTGACTTTTACACTATGAAACAAGGCGGAAAATGCGCCAGATCAACTGGCATGTAAATGTGGCCGCTCGGCTGAATATGCCATTTCGGCTGCCCTGCTCATCAGAGAAGCATAATCCGGACCGAAAAGAACAGCGCAGAAACGAATCGCCACTTTGGCCTGCATTTCACGGAACACCCGCACACTTCCTTCACTTGTGCGTAACGACTCAACAAGAGCATCAGTGGTGCTTTCAACGTAATGTTGCAGGTCTGAAAATGTACGTAACGTCACCTCGTTGGTAGCAAGTTCACTCGCATATGTGCGACATACAGCAACAAAATCGATCAATGCCACAGTTTCTTCCACCTCTGCCTGGTCAAGCTGGCTGTGCGCCATAACATCCTTATCTGGATGTTGGCGCAACAAACGCCGTACCCGGCCAGGAACGCTTTCGATCTGCGATTGCAAAATATTGGAGGTTTCGACCCTGATCGCCGCCATTTGACGGCCCCATGCGGAATCGGAGCGAATATCGAGTTCGGTCCGCAAGCCACGCATGCCTTCATGCAATGCTTTCAGATGGTGGGTAATGTTTTCGAATTGACCACGCTTGATATCGCTGCGCAGATCGATGCCTATTCGCGCAAGATCGTGGATCGCCATAGTCACTGCGACGGCATAGGGTGTACCGGCAACCCGCATTTCGTCATCGGAGCCAGCAACACTGATAGCCAGGCGAATAATCTGCCACGGCGATGTCAATCGCTGCATGACCAATGACAATGCGAACGGCAATACTTGCGATTGTTGTAACGTGGGAAAATTGAGCGCGTTGCTCACAGAAGCAATTTGGGAGTCTGTAAATACGCGTAGGTAACTCGACAATCGACCGTTCAATTCATCGAGTTCATCCTCCACCTGTAGAACGGTGCCAATCGACACAATATCTTCGACGACGGCAGCCCCGCCGATGCGGCCAAGACTGTGATGGCTATCGTTAATCGACCGCAATCCTGCAACAGCAGCGATGGCTGTGGCGGCGGCAGCTTGGGCCTTACGGATCATGCGCTCGACCTCTGATGAGATCGCCGATCCGTTCAATTGGGCGAAAGCCCCTTCACACTCATCAATCTCATTCGGAATACCCTCTCGGGTAAGCCAAAGCCATACAGGGGACAATGACGATCGCCGGATCTGACCCGGCCTGACGGCGCTACTGTGGGCGATCAAAAAAGGTTCCAGCGGACGAAAAAATTCTCGCATTAAATCGTTGGCACGTACGGCAGCACCACTGTCATCGGAAAGGCTACGGATGATCTTACGCAGTTCCGTGAGCACGAAGGTTGCGACAGTGGTATCTTCTCCTCGTTCGATTGCGCGTTCGAACTCCCGCATCAGCAATGCCTGCGCTTTTGGCGGCAGCTGCGCGAGGTAATCCCTCAATCGCTCGGTCGACGTTTGGCTCATTCGCCAATACTCACTGCGCGGGGCCGAAAGACGTCCGCCAGATGTCTTAACCGGAGGCTCGTTAAGATCGCGTTGAGGAAGCCTGGAAACTGGGGGCCGGAAGGTCGAGCAGAACGGCCAAAACTATGCAGAAATGAAAGGGCTTACGGGTTGAGCAGCATATCAAATCCCCGGTAGGGTGAGTTCAGCCCGCAGTCCCCCCGTAGGGGCAGCGTTAAGCGTAAAACTGCCGCCATAAAGCGTCGCCAGATCAGCCACGATCGATAACCCAAGCCCCGATCCAGGTTTGGATTCGTCAAGGCGCTGGCCACGACGCGCAACCTGGATGCGTTCATCAGGCGACAGGCCGGGGCCATCGTCATCGACCGTAATGAGCAATATGGAATCCGCATCGATGCCGGTGCGACGTTCTAGCCCGACCTCAATGAAAATACGCTGTTCCGCCCACTTGCAGGCATTGTCCACGAGGTTTCCAATCATCTCCTCCAGATCCTGGCGTTCACCGCGAAATTTGGTGCCGATAGGAATCCTGAGATCAACCCCGATTTCGCGGTCACGATGGATTTTTTCCATGGTCCGGCTCAGTGCCTCAATCACCGGGCCTACTTCGGTAACAGTGCCGATGGTCGTAACACGCGCAGCGATACGCGCACGTTCCAGATGATGAGCGACCTGATTACGCATCACGTCCGTCTGTTCCAACACCTTGGCCGCAAACGGATCATCGCGATGAGCCGAGGCTTCATTGAAGATTACCGACAATGGCGTTTTGATTGCATGCGCAAGATTGCCAACGTGTGTGCGCGAGCGTTCGACAATAGCACGATTGGCGTCCAGCAGCGCATTGGTCTCGCGCGCAAGGGGTGCAATCTCGGATGGGAATATGCCCTCAAGGCGCTCAGCGTCGCCAGAGCGGATATCGGCAAGCTGCTGCGAAATGCGTTTCAAAGGCGCAAGACCGTAACGCACTTGGAAAATTGTCGTCAGTAACAATCCGATGGTCAGCGCAATAAACGTTCCGATAAGGTAATAGTCGAAGGCACGAGTTTCTTCGGTGATTTCAGCGGAGTCACCCGCCACTGAAGCCAGATATTTGCCCTCGGCGCCAAGATCGACCAATCTCTCTACTATACGCAGCCGCTGGTTCTCAGGGCCATCGACATAACCAATACGGACTTCGGATTGGTTTAATTCCACACCCATATTCTCGAGCCTAGGCAAACTCGCATCCCAGAGTGAACGCGATGCACGCACTTCAGATTTGTCGGAATCGATCCGTTCCATCCGCCAGTACCAGCCTGACAACGGCAATTCGAATAATGGCTCGCCAAGCGACTGGATCGATTTGTCGTTTGACTTATCCGACTTGTCGTTTGGATCGTCGGGTGCCGCAGCTTCGGCGATCAATGTTCTGAGATAAAAATTGAGGCGGCTATCGAAGGCGCGCTCGACGGATTGCTTATAGACGGATGACAGCGCAATCCCGGTAAGTAGAAGGATCAGGACCACCCATGCGGTCGCAGATAAAAACAGACGGATCGCAAGAGAATTAGCGTGCATTTGGTGCAGGAGGCGGCGTTAGCAAATAGCCCAGACCGCGCACAGTCTGAATGATGTCTACGTCGAGTTTCTTGCGCACGCGGCCAACGAAAACTTCAATGGTGTTGGAATCGCGATCAAAATCCTGATCGTATAGATGCTCAACCAGTTCGGTACGTGATACCACTCTTCCGGCGTGATGCATCATATATGCCAGCAAGCGATATTCGTGCGAGGTCATCTTGATCGGATTGCCACTGACACTGACACGGCCGGTGCGCGTGTCCAGTGCTACCGGTCCGCACGTCAGTTCGCTTTGGGCATGCCCCGCACTTCTGCGCAATAATGCGCGAACCCGTGCCAGTACTTCCTCTAGATGAAACGGTTTTGCAACATAATCGTCCGCGCCGGCATCGAAGCCTTGCACTTTGTCGCTCCAGCGATCCCGCGCAGTCAGGATCAAAACAGGCATGGTACGATTGTTGCGGCGCCAGGATTCCAGCACCGAAATACCATCCATTTTTGGTAAGCCGATATCGAGCACAACAGCATCATATGGCTCGCTATCGCCCAGGAAATGGCCCTCTTCCCCGTCGAACGCGCGATCAACGACATAGCCTGCATCAGTCAAGGCTGTTGTCAGCTGGCGATTGAGGTCTGGATCATCTTCAATGACAAGCAGGCGCAAGGTCGTCTCCGTGGATTTTCTGACTTTCATCGAGATGAACGGAACTGGAGTGAATGGAGGATGAATAAAACCACATCCAAACTTTTACTATTTCTTATTCTTAACAATACTGCTTGCCAGCCTGCCAAGTGCACTAGGCACATCCTGGCCGGTTGCAAAACTTACCTTTTCACGTGTCCGTCCACTGACATAAACGCCTAGCACGCCAAATCTAAATCCCCAATAGCTCACCAGCAATCCTGTCGCACCGATCAGGGCATTGATAGTCGTCATGTTACCGGCCCAGAACTCGTGCACTAAAATGGCCCAAAGCGCGGCACATTCCAGGGTTAATTCAAAGGCATAGAGGGGCCGCCACCAGCGCTGAAGTGGATCCTCACTGATGAGTTCCGCCCGAATGGTGGCCTGAGTTTCGGCAATTGCCCCCCGTTGCGCCTCTGCCTCGGCGCGAATCGCCTCCGCCCAATTGCTTTCGGCCTGGGCGATTTTGTCCGGACTGCATGTTGGCAGAGCCTTACCCACTGCCTCCGGCGTCACGCTTGCAGCGCCCACGACTTCAGCAAGAATGCGCCCCGCGGCACCGCCGAGCG
This sequence comes from uncultured Alphaproteobacteria bacterium, assembly GCA_963811795.1. Lineage (GTDB taxonomy): Bacteria > Pseudomonadota > Alphaproteobacteria > Rhizobiales > Xanthobacteraceae > Afipia. Next base: position 30,833 of record CAWESR010000012.1, on the reverse strand, counting down.
GACCACCTAAAGCCGCGCCAAGCATGGGCGCGCCCAGCGCAATAACCTGTCTGGCAAGCTCACTCCAATCCATTGGATGGTCTCCTCTGCGTTACGCGAGTTATTTCCTGCCTGATGCGATCGCGCCAATACCAGACAAGCATGAGGGCAATCGCAGCCATGCAAGCGATTCCGAAAATCAAAAATGCTGTCGTTGTGTTTTGAGCGGTCGACGCAATGGCCCCTCCCGCGACAACAATGCCAGAACCAATAGTCTTGGCAGAACTTGTTGTAGGAATATTAGTCGGTGCTTGCGATGAACTAGTAACCGTCACCTTGGAGGTCGCATTGCCATCGCTGCGCATCATGGCCTGTGCTGCGGCTTGAACACCCAGCACCCGGCGCGTCCATCCGCGACCGAATGTCGGGAAAGTCTTCAGATTTTTGAGGAATGCTAGTCGCTCAGTACAAATCGCGGCTACAAGTTTCTCCGCATCAGTGATTGTAGCTTTCGCAATCACATCATCTGTCACTGCGCTTGTCTGATCTGGTAGTGCAAGAATACGGCGTAAGACTTTGCCGGCCCGACGCACACCGGAATTCACTCCATAATCGAAAACGGTGTAATCAACACCGGCAGAAAGTTCATCGCATCGCAAGACCTTCCAGTAATGTTCGCGATAGATCTTGCGAGCGACCGTTTCCGGCATCGCCTTAACATCCGGTGCATCAGCATCGCTCTTCCAATAGAGCCGCGCATCGGCAAGAGTGATCCCCCAATTGGTTGGACCACCTGGGTCGTCCGGATGGTTGGTGTAACCACCTTCATCACGCAAAAGACGATTAAGTGCTTCCTGGAAATTCCGCGACGCCATCTCTTATAACCATGCTGTGATGGCAAGCACGGCAATCGCGACCCAAAACGTCGTGTGAGGATGCATCGCAATGAAACTGATGACATCGACATACATATGCTTGAGCCAATTCATAGCAACGTTGAGGGCATTCATCGTCTAGCTCCAAATGAAAAAAAGCCCCGCGCGAGCGGGGCTGGTTGGGTAATATCAAAGCTTTTGAGTTTTCGATTTTGAAATAGGGTGTGATTTTAAGGCGCAGTTACCCGCGCAGCCGTTGGGGCTGCGCGGGGCATGTTTCTGTCTTTAATATAGGAGCGAATAAACAAGCCGCCCGAAGGCGGCTTGTGACTTGGCCTTGTCGCGACCAGGCTTCATTAATGTTTGACCGATGGATGTGCCTCAGAAGTCATTTTAAAGCCTCGCATCCAGCTTTATAGGACCGAGGGCTGTTGGGTATGCCATGGCATTTGTTTGTATGTTGAATGTACATCCTGAGATAAAAAGAAAATTAAAACCAGGGTCCACGCCACCGCGAGCTGAAAATAACGCTGTACCTGTCTTTGAGGCTACATTTACATTGACCGATTGCAAATTCCACTGCGATGGGGTTGCGCCGCCAGCATTTGTAAAATTAGCATCCGTCAGCGGATGCGTAATACTTGGAACCTTCAAAAATTTCACAGTAGTGGGGATAGGAATAAATACAGAGTCGGTTTGACCGGTGACAAACATTGTTGGCGCCGGAATTACGGCTGTGAAATAACGTTGAGCCAACATTAATTCTATCGTTTGCGGCCTCCATGCAAATGGTGTTGGCGATAGGCCATCCTCCAATTGCACGTTTCCAATGTCGAGCGTGACGTTCTGAGCCTGCGTAAATCTGTCCAGAAAAACACGGCCATATTGTTTGCGGAGGAACTGACTGTTCCGGTCAACGAGACGGTTGCTAACGTGTTCGCAGTTAATGAGATCGACCCTGTTTGATGTTACCGTCGTATTGGTCGATGTGAAAAAATTGCCCGCTGTGAACGCTCCATTGTTCCAATCTAAAACGATATCTTTCGTGATAACATCAGCCGTTCCAGTCCATTCAACAATAGCATATCGTAGTGTCGTAGAATCAGACATGCGAACTCGTGCTGACAAAGCGACGGACCGTCCGCGAAGATCTAGAATGTTTGAACTTTCAAGCCATTGAATTCTGCCGAAACGCTGCGCCGTGGCTTGGGCTTGCAATGATCGCATCATGAACGGCGTGCCGTTTTCAACATTTGTGAGTTGAGTAACTGTCACAGCCGCCGTCTGCGTCAGCGTCAACCATTGATCGAAATCATAGGTGCCATCGGTCTTGGACCCGACGCCTCCTTGATTAATGGTGCCGCTTGGATTTATAAGTCGATTCACGCTGGCCGAGCCTCCGCTTATCGACTTCCCTGGCGCCAGGGTCAGACCGCTCGAAATCAATCGACGCTATCTCAACACCGCCTGCCACAAGCCCAATCAAATCTTCAGTTTTGCGATAAATCCCGGTGTCAGCATCCCTGCCGAATGTGATGGCAGGCGCGCCAACTGTCCCGTTAGCGATCTTGATCTGACCGCTCATCGTGCTTTGGCCGTCGAGGGCGAGCGAATTTGTTATTTCGCTAGCGATATCGGTAAAATTCTGGTCTAGCCTGGATGCAACGTGTCGCCCGAGTTAAATGTATTTGGAATCGTCATCGTGCCGGAGCCATTACGGGGCATTGCTTATCTCCATCGTGGTTAAAAAAAGCCGCCCGGAGGCGGCTTGTTGGTCGTTGTCGCTACAAACTTTTGGAAAACGGTGACTTGGAACAGACGCAGTGACTTGCGCCGCCGATGTGCATCAAGTGGAAAAACGTAATGCCACCAACCGGCATTAGAACTCCACCGCCATACAATAAAGGTTGGTTATGTTTGCCGTTCCTGCGCTCGTGAGCAGGGAAAGATCGATCCAATGCGCTATACCAACTGTCAAACCAGACAATAATGCAACATTCGTGAATGGTACTTGCGCATTACCGACTACAACGTTGCCTGATAAGGACGAGCCAATAGCAGTCCCCGTCAAAGCCGCGCCATTTGTCGGAGCAGAACCGGTTCCGAATCTTATTCTGGTTTCTGCACGATTGTTGGCCGCGTTGACCGCAGCATTACCGGATATAAAGACTTTTAAGCGACCTGTTGTCGCTGGGGTGATTACGCAAGAAGAACCAAGTCCCATCATAACACCGGTTGTACTAGTTGTGCCGGTAGGATTAGAGGGAGACGTCGAGAGCGTAGCACTGCTACCACTTGATCCACTTACCTGCCGCCATCTCTGCGCAATTGAATCATAAACTAGAGTAGCGCCCTGCTTGGCTGCCAACGTGAGCGACGTGCCAAAAGCGAAACGATTTACCGCTGCTGACAATGCATTTTCATCCTGTAAAACAACACTGAAAGAAACCCGCATTATAAATGTAGATCAGACGGCCATCAGACCCGCCTGCAAGACCTGTGATGTTACGATTTGCATCCGTCGACAATCGCAAAACTGAGGCTGCTGCAAAACCAGCCGGCGCATAATCGTTCTGATTTACCGTAATTTGCGGCGGAGAAATAATTCCAGTCAACGCGAGTCCTCGTGGCAGCGTCAAATTTCCTGAAGACTGGTCTATAATAAATCCATCGACGAATGACGAACCGTCAGGAGAAACCTTAAGTCTGAATGCATCCGATCCGATCAGTCCGAATTCGGCACGACCGGAAAATGCATCTGAGAAAACTATCGATGCTGTCTTCGCGTTGCTCTCCTTAGAGATTTGAATTCGCATATCACCAGTGCCGCCCCCTCCGGCGCTGATGGAGTTGAACAATGCCGCATTCGACCTCACAGTCAGAAGGTTTGGACTGGATGCGGAAGAATTGATACCAACATGCACAGCATTGTCGAGTATTGTTGGCAGATCGTGCAGATTGCGCCAACTAGAGCCATCATAAACAAACAACGTGTTGTCTGCTGCGGACCAAACACACCATCCCAGCTTGGGCGTTAAAAAACGCCAGCTACCATCTTCATAAGTCGCAATGGTGTTTGTCTGCCCAGCCCATACACCTGTAGCGCCTGCAGCAACGACGTGTCGCTCACCTTCCACGGGCGCCGCAGGTGGCGACACTCGCGTGGTATCAAGCACACCGATGTGAATCGTTGCATCAAGAATACGCAATGCTTCGTTATGGGTGACGTGCTTCTGCGCTTGGCTGCCTTCAATAAAAGGCAGCCCGAGATTAACTGTGTCTGTCATGATCGCTCAAATGGTGAGAGTAATTTCAGCGGGATGTCCCCGCCCAACCGTGCTCGAAAGTTGCACGACGCGAAGGTGCAGTTGCGTCTGCGGTGCACCAAAATCCGTCAATTCATCGGCGTTGGCATAGACTGCGAATGGTGAGGCACACGATATGCTCCGCACGACCGAAGTGCCGGACAATATCTCCAGCTTATAAGCCTCTGTATCTTCCCCGAGGGGCACTTCAACATTCCAATTATCACCGTCGCGGCGAGTGCGCCTGATCCAGGAGATATGAACGCCATCAGTTTCTCGGCTTGCTTTCACATGAACTGGCGACAATGGCATAAGCGCCGTTGCATGTGGTGTCATCGTCAAATTCAATGTCGAAGGATCGTCATGGTTTCGCCCTGTGGCTACGATACGCAACTCCACTGCCCGATCGAGCGCACCAAGCCCCTTGGCAAAAGAAAGAACATGATCGTCAAGTACAACGAAGGGAGCGCCCGCAGAAAGAAGATCGGCAATGGCATATTCACTGCCCGCCTGCCCGCGCAGTAATCTCGACAAGCGATAAGTCTTGTCCCCAATTAACTCAGCATTGACGAATTGGATGATTTCCCATTCGCCTGCGTTATTCAGCACGGCGGCCGCATTCGCACCTTCCAGAACACTCGCATCGGTCATTGATGCCAATGCTCCACCATAAAGACGCACCCGAACTTGGTTAGCGAGATCCCAGCGACTGGTGGGGCCAGCCGGCAATGGATCGAGCGTCTCGCCAACAATCGAGGGAGCAAGCGCAACTGCAGCTTTTTCGAAACTCAATCCATCATTTGATCGCCAAACTGTAACCGAACCCGGCCATGGATCAGCGAAAATCGCAAGCCGGGTTAGAACTGGTGGCTCAGTTAAATCAAGAGATGGCAAATCGAGCACCGTCGCCTGCACCGGCCCTAATGCTACCGGAATCGCCGGGGCTATCTGTCGCGGTGGCAGTAATGGGACCGAGAATACTTCCGGATCGATACTGCGAGCCTTGATCTGCCGCCATTGCGTATCGACCAACTCGCTGATTTCACATAGCCGACGTCTACCGTTGATCGTCAGTCCAATCACATCACCAGGCGATAACGATAGGTTTTTCATGCCAAGTGAGAATTCAATGCTCTCACGCCCAGCCCACAGATCCTGCAGCCAAATTTCCGCGCGCCGGGTCGCCGCAGCATCGTTGGTCACAATCGCAAAATCTGAGTGCAATGTGCGATTGGCACCTCCCACCAAACGCCGCGATGTGACGGCCAGAGCGACGATAGTCAGCAGATAAATCGGTGAAGCCAAAGCTGATTTCGCGCGGCAGTTCGGTTTCCTGACCGCGAGTCAAACGGGTCGAAGCGCCTTTTAGCGGATCAACAATGTCATCCTCAGTAATCTCCACCACAGGAAAACCACCTCGCGGTACGAATTCCAGTTTGTCGCCAGCTGGTGTCGCATCGAAAGCATAGGCCAATCCCAATGGGTCAATCATAGCGCGCGGAGTCATTGGCCGATCGACAACATAACCATCGCAACTTTCTCGTAAGGCATCGGTATGGGCGTCCGCAATTTCGGCATCATCAAGAATTGCGCCAACTAGCGCATCGAGAGGTGCAGCGCCAAGACGACCTGTCAGCCAATGTCCTGTCTGCCAATTTGGTCCATCGCTCCAAACATCTTCAGCTGCTGGAAAAATTGGATAGGGCCGCGCATCCCAGGTCCATAAATAAATTCCCGATGGATCAATCATCCGCCCACCGTAAATCGGAGAAACGGGATTGTATGTGTCATCTCCTCCGAACTCTGGATCGATGGCTGCTATCACAGCTTCGATATACCGGCGCTGAATCAAATCATCGCGCTGACCATTGGAAAAAAAAGGACTGTTGTCTTCAGATGATTTTGCATCAGGAAATACGCTTGGCTGATTTGCACCCTTATCGACTGCGGGACATCCCATTTCTGTCAGAAAGATCGGCTTGCTTTTCGGTGTCCATGCCGTCGGGCTCGACAACTCTGTACCATTGACGCGCTCATTGTGAGGATTAGACCACCAGTTCCACAAGTCCTTTGCCCGGAACATCCAGGGCTTACCAAGACCGTCGGTGATCGACGTACGATCCTGCACATTGCGGGCATCGTCATTGGCATAAAACCAGTCATACGCCTCGCCGCTCGCCAAATTGAATTTTAGATAGTCGAGATCGTATATCGATGAAGCGATAGACGCGTCGTAATGTCCGGCCGTATCCCGCCAATCAGACAATGGCGCATAATAGTCGATGCCGATCACATCGATGGCACTGGAGCCCCAGAGTGCATCGAGTGGAAATCGCACCTCTGATCCAGCGGCATCGACGACATGCGAACCATATTCGGTCCAGTCTGCGCCATACGTCACGATTGTCGATGAACCGACAACTGTCTTCACCTCGGCTGCCAACGCAGCAAGTGCATGACTCCAGGGTAAACACCAGGGGCCGAACGCACCCGTGTCAACGACTTCAATTCTGAACCAATGAGGAAGGTATTTACACCGCCGCACGATGCAGCAAGATTGGCATAGTGCATGATCATCCGGCGATAGGACCACTCATTCGGTCCATTGCCCGCGAAAAAATGCATAACCTGTGTCGCGGCCACCGATGTACCGTCGGGAGATCCACTTACACCTGGTGCAAGATCGCAAGTGATACGTCCACGCCATGGATAAGCTGGCTGGGAAGCGCCACCGCTGTACGGATCCGTGAGCGTATTACCCGCTGGAATATCCATCATCAAAAACGGATACAGCGTGACCTTCAGGCCCCTTGCCTTTAGCTCAGCAATCAGATGGCGCAAGCTGTCATCTGACGGCGTGCCACCGAATGCCGGACGCCCATCAACCTTTGAGACAACGTAGGCACTAGCCCTGTTCAGTCCAGCGACTGACCATGCACCGCCAGATGTAACTTTATTTGCAGCATCGACACCGGGCTGCACAATGCAATGGCCTGCCCGCAGATCCGAGCCAAACCATGCAACAACAATCGCTACGCACTCAAGATTGGGGCATGTCGCCTGGAGATCATCGAGCGATGCAATAATGTCCGACGGTGCATTCGGTACATGACGATTTTCTGGTGCGGATTGGCCGGGGCCAAGTACGCGCACAACTGCGTTGGTCTCATAACCGAATTCCGTGGTGCCTGGAATAAGCGTCACCGCACGCACCATGCGCTCAAGACGGCCAATGGGCCGAATGATTTCAAATGACAATTGTGGTATGCGATTGCCGAAATCGGCAAGTGGAAGTCGCTCAAATACAACGTACGCAAGTCCACGATAGGCTGGTGCGTTGGCTGCTCCCTCCTTGGCAACAATAAGATCGTCAGGAAGCTGATCTTCGTCACCACGATGCACACGAATATTTAAGCCGGACATATCCAGCAACTTGCCATCAGCCCAGATGCGGCCAACATGACCAATTTCACCCTCGCATAGGCCGATAGCAAAATTTGCAAAATAAGAATAAGTCGTTGTAGTGGTTGCACCAGCTGCACTAGCTCCCGAAACAATACCACCTTTGCCGCCAGCGCGGCTTGCGGTGGCCGTTCGCGTTGAAACCACTTCCTCAAGTCGGGTCGCCCAAATCACCTGACCCGAAAGACGCGCGCGACCGTAAACATGCGGGATTGGCGCCCCTTCTGTGGACGCCATCACATCGAGATCGGCTAGCCGCGGACCTTCTACGTTGCGGTTCTGCGATGTCGCAAACAATGAACGATCGATAATATTTCCGGCAAGCGCGCCCGCGATACGTCCGGCAATCGCCCCGGCAGGACCAAACACCGCTCCAGCAGCACCGCCTGCAACGGAAAGAACAAGCGCAGCCATCAGTTTGTCACTCCGGGAAAACGAAATGCATAGGCAAGGCGGCGACGCCACCAAGGCGCAAATGCAATCTCACACACAGATGCACCATCATGCGCATAAATCATGGTGTTGTCCGCTGTAGCGATCGCAACATGTTTGGCAACGAATCCATCGCGCCAGCGGAACAGAAGAACTTCCCCGCCTGCAAATTCATCATGCGCAACAGGCAGAAGATGGCGCATGGCGGCTTCAGCTAGCGTCTCCTCGCCTGAAGATTCAGCCCAGTCCGGCATATACGGCGATGGTTTTTCGGGCTCTGACCCGACACAATTGCGCCAGACACCGCGCACAAGGCCGAGGCAATCGCAACCGATGCCTTTAAGTGATGCTTGATGGCGATAAGGCGTGCCGATCCATTCGCGCGCCTCGGTTACGATGGCGTTACAATTTAAAGTCATGATCATTGGTGTAATGTTCTTTAATTAGGAGAATGAACGTCCGTCGTTCCCAGAAACCAGGATTGGGTGAACTAACGACGAAATCATTGCCCGGAATGTGCGGAAAGCCGCGAAAATTAGCGACATTGTTGAAGCGATCGCGACAGGTTGCGAAGCGCTTGTCACATCCAGCTGTCACGATGAAAGTATCGTTTGAGGTAATAGGTTCGGCCATCACTTGCCATAGAGAAAGCCGCACGTGACCGGATACAATCCTGTGATCCTTGATCTCCACAGCCATGCCAGCATTGGCGCCGCTGCTCCATGTCAGTCGCCCGCTCGTGAACCATCCTTCGTCAAAGCCATCGAGCCCTGAAACAATGAAGGTTGAAGCGGCTTCAATCGTTTCCACACGTCCTGTCCCGCGCAACGCAGGAACTGAGAGATCTTGTTTGCAACGTGCATCGCCGAGATCGGCTCCACATTTGGCAGTATAAAGCCTTCCGCTTTCCTGCGAGAGCGAATCCGCCAGTCCGCGCAGCTCCGCACTGAATGCTTGGCCTTCTCGCTTGACTTCGCCGAGTGTGCTGCATGCCATCAAAAATCGCAGCGCTGATTCACTCCAATCCACCAGCCAAGTTTCGATGCGCGCAGCATCGTATCGTCCGGCCGCAAGATCATCTTCCAGCAATAAATCATCCGCGAGCGCGCCAGCAATCTCCGAGCCATCAACCGACAGATCGAAGCGGCTGGTCGCTTCCGATGAAGTGAAACCGGTCCCCGCATGGTAGGTTACCGCATCGAAGACGATATCCTCATCGTGATCGGTAAAGCCATGTACAACGCCATCTCGGCGCGAAAGCTTCCAGCATCGCGCAAGCTTGGTGACACCGGAATCAAGCTTCGCCTGTAATGCCGCAGGAATGCTTCTCACAGCCGAATCTCCACGAGTGGGATTTTAGGAATGGCTCCCGCTGTAAATGCAGAGAGATCGACTTCCAGATAATCTGTATCGAAACGCACTGGCACATCGAACAGAAAACCGGCCGTTACTGCCGTACCAAGAGCTGGGATATGCCCCGGTAAAAATGTTACAACACCAGTTGCATGGTCGCAGATAAATGCACTGCCTGATGATACCTCGATCCCTGCCACAGCAAGCCGCACACTCCCTGGTACAGGCTTCACAATCAGTCGGGCATAAGGCGCATAGGTGCTGCCGTAAGTTTTCGTAAGCTGGAATGTTGTCTGCGATCCGTTGCCAGTTCCAATTGTCTGATCAAACGGCGAGATGTTCGCCGCAGGTAATGCGGACGAATGATCCAGTCTATCTCGCCAGCGAAATCCATGGAGTTGCCCACGTCGCTCTTCAAAGAAGGCCACCACTTCCTGCAATGCATCGAACGTTTTCACACCATATCCGGCATCGTAACGGCGGCGTGAATGAGCCCAGCGCGCGTTGCGCTCCTCGCGGCCAGAACCGAATGTGACAATCTCTGTCCGTCGCTCAGGGCCACCCGTGCTTTTCAGCGCGATATCAAGCGGGAAAAGAACTTCATGAAAATTCACCGACATCTTGCTATCTCATTATAAACTGCGTTGGCCACGCGAGACCGCGCGAGCAATCTGGCCGGTGATATAGCTTTCCGAACGGCGGAAGCTTTCAAGATCAGGCGTTGCAATCTGGATTGTCACGTGATTTCCCCCACCATGACCTGAGATCCCGAGCCGTCCATCAGGACCGCGCCTGAGCGGCATGATGGCTTCAGGTCCAGCTTCGCCGGCAAGGCCGACACCCTGCATCATTGGAAAATATGTCGGCGTACCGATGACCCCTCCTGAGGCAAAAGCGTTCACGCCTCCTGCGACGCTCTGCGCGGAAACACCCGCCGCATTGCCAACGCCGGTCAAACCGGAGAGTAGACTTTCAATTCCACCAGTAATGCTCCGCTCAAGCGGACGGAAAGCGAGGCGCACGGCAAGATCTGAAATCCGCAACGTGAGTGATTTCAGCACATCATCAAACTGCTTTCCGCCGACAACGGAAGCCGTGAATGCACTTGTCATCGCTCGTGAAAATGCATTTGCCCCGACAGCAAGATCGTGGGTCTGTTGTTTCATGCTATCGAAAATACGAGATGTATTTTCATTGTTGTCAAACGTATCGATACTCATGATTCATTATCTCTGTTGCTTATCTGGAAACCGGACCATCAATTCATCAAACGCAGTACGGTCGATTGGATCCTGCCGTGAACCACGCACAGCCACGATGGCATGAGCTAATTCGCGCGGTGTCATGCGCCAGAAACTCTCTGGCGATAATCGCAATACCCCCAAACCAAAGCCAATTGCCTCATTCCATGGAAACGGGTTCATGGTGCTGGCAGATTCGCTGTTGATGAATCGTCAAACGTAGCCGAGATCAAATCAGCCGCGATACGGACGTAACCCGTCGCACCACCAGCGGCCTGCATTGCAGCAACTTCCTCATCAGTTATTGGATCGCCAGCACCGCGCAGACCTGCAGCAATGATGCGCACGAGATCACGGGCAGATAGCCGTCCCGATCCAAATCTCTGTGCCAGCGTCATTAAGTCATCCGCTCCAAAGGCGGATTCCAGTTCAGCCAATGCGCCTAATGTCAAAACCAGCGTGCGGCGCTTGCCGCCCAATTCGGCTTCAATTTCACCACGATATTTATTGGCCATGAGATCAGATCACGGTGAATGTCAGGGAGCCGGCGGACTTAAGTCCAAGATCGAATGTAACTTCACCATTGTGCTCACCGGAAAATTCCAGACTGCTGATCTGAAACAAACCTTCGATGATCCCAAAATCTGGCACGACAACCTGACAGGACTTCACTGCACCATCGAAGAACGACTGCCGCACCAGGGCATCGGACGCGCCGTCCTTGAACAACCCTCTGCCCGAGATCGATGCACGTTTGACACCCGCGCCTTCAAGCAACTCACGCCAACGACCGGCGGATTCGGTATGCGTTATGTCCAAAGTTTCGGCATTGAATGCAATTTTGCGGCTGCGCAGTCCGGCAACTGTCACAAAGCCAGCACCATCGTTCATTCTCAGCAAAAGGTCTTTGCCTTTTTGGGCGCCCATTTTTGTCTCCTCGGTGTCAGGTCAAAGGTTCTGTTACAGCGCGAAATCGCACCAGCGCGTGATGAGTACGCCCATCGGATTCGCGCCGAATGTCGGCAATCGAAAACCGCAAATTCACCAGACGGTGTCCGTCCGGCGAGAGCGGAGTGTCGTCAAGTGCTTGCAACAATGCACCGGCGATGACATGCGCCTCGCGATGCCCGCCTTCGCGTGACCAGGCATGCAGTGTCAACTGATGTTCCTGCGTAACTCCACCATCGGATGAAGCATCAAGCAGGCGCGCTTCACCAAGCGTGACATAAGGGAATGCAACACCGCGCGGCGGTGTATCGTAAATCTTGCTGCCGCCAAGCGCGGCTGTAAGCGCAGTATCAGCAACCAAGGCATCATAAATCGCGGCGCGAAGCGCCACGTGAGCAGTGGACATGTCGATTTCCTGATTTTTGATTAGTCGATACGAACTTCGGTATCGATTTCGATAAAGCGACGGTCGTCGCGATCGCGAATGGTGACGATGCGATAAATTCGCAGGCCATCGCTGAAACGATGCTGCAGCGTAAGACTGAAGTTATTGCGCAGAACAATGCGATAGGCTGCCGTTGCTCCTTCAGCATCCGCCTGCAAATCCGTACGCGCGCCAAGAGGCGTGACAGACGCCCATACGGTTGCAAACGTCATGTAAGTCCGAATTATGCCACCTTGATCATCCGGCGTTTCAACCGGCGCCTGAATGACCAGCCGTGTTTTCAGCATGCCTGGATCGATCATAGCGAAAGCACCCGATGAGATGAGATCATCGCATTGACGCTCGCTGGCATCATAGGAATTGATTGGCCGATCGCGACCAGCCCGCGATTTTCATACCAATGCGCCACCAGCATGCGGATTGCCTGCAGCAGCGTTGGTGGCACATCACCGGCGTTCGCGCCGAAACCAAGTTCGACATCGAGCTCGATGCCGGCTACAGCGCGGCCCGGTAACGGCAAGGACCAGCACGGGGCAGCGATAACACCCGCCCCCTTGTCGATCACGAATTGGCTGGTATCGATATTCGTTGCCACGCCAGATTCATTATAAATGCGGGCAGCGATCAGCGCCCGCAGCGGGCCCATTTTCAGTTGGATGCGCCCACTGTCCGGCCAGCAATTGAACACGAACTGCCAAGTCTGCGCGATGAGCGCACAACGCGTCATGGCTTCAACATGGCTACGGGCGGCAGCAATAAGCGAAGCTATGATGGCATCGTCATCGCCATGCTCGACACGCAAGAAATTCTTTGCATCCGTAACCGACAGCGGGTCGGCCGCGGGAGCGGTCAAAAGAAATCCGGACATGAATAGGGGCTTTCATTTTCAGAATGGAGTAGTGGACAAAAGACGCACGCACATGCGCGCGCTCAGCAAATACTGAGCGAGTTCATAAGTAGAGGAGCATGATCTTTCTTTAAGATATCCAGATTCGAAATCTGGCCTTCAATGCTCATTCATTGACGCATTGGTAATATCTAGGACCATAGCAAGAAATGGCCGAACGCCACGATCATCCCAAATTCTCAGCTCTGCATCTGTGCTCCGGTAAATCTGCTGCAGCTCTGCATCGGAATAACCACCCGTCAGCAACTCGTTGACGAAGGCTGAAAGTGCTGGGCGATGTTCACGCTGCACACATTCCAAGGCTCCTTTGATCCAATCCTGAGGTTCAGGACCGTTAAGCAGGAAGTCCTGGTGCAGACACAAGCAAAACTTGAAAAACTCATTCGGGATTTTCATGCCTGTCACTTACTCGCAAGGACATTTGACATTCAAATTCATCGCAAGAGGCTGTCAAATCGATCAATGACCCGTTGTAGAACAAAGGGGAAATAAGGCGACAGCTCCGATTGACTGGAAGCATTAGACAGCATAGCAATTAATTGGCCATCTGGATAGGTCGATTTATTTTCAAGCAATGATGCTGCCGCAGCTGTGAGATGATGATTGAGTTCTGAAATATAATAAGCCAATCGCGATCGTGTCTGGCAATCATTTTCATAATCATGAAATAAAGATCTGACAACAATTGTCAGATCATGCATGACATTGATCAAGACATCCGCTTTTTGGTTTTGCGACAATTTTCCAAACCAAGCTTCGCTCGCTGCTCTATCCATCTTCAACGACCTCTAACATTCAGGCAGCAATCTGATTAAGGATGTATGGCCTTAACTCGGCTTGAATGAACCATCCTCAAGCCCCCATAATATTCCATTTGCCTCCGCCGCCTGCGGAAATTCGTTACGATCACTGATATTTTTGAGAACTTGCTTGGACAATTCAGGCGCAAGTACTAAAGTTGTAATTGCCGCCTTCAGTCGCACCTGTGCGTTTGGATGATCAAAAAGCGAAATTAGTGCGCGCCTTTGATCTCCCTCCCGTTTTTTCAGCTCATTTCTCACTTCATCCATCTGCGAATAGAAGCGGTTATATTTTGCACTGTTGTTTACAATGGCAGCATCGCTTTGCTCAACGGCAATGTAAATAAAATGCTCAACAAGCTGTTGAACACTCATAGCCTGAATTTGCACACGGCTCATCGCTTCAGCACCTTATATTCTTTTAAAGCTTCCAAGCCTATTCGCATTCTTTCATCGATATCTTTATTACGCAGGTAGTCTCTAGGTGAAATCCCGCCAAATTTTTCATTACCGCGAGCATACCACCCCGTAATGTCATAATGTTTCATTGTCGGAATTCGCACGAGATTAGCAGGACTATCGATCTCACTCCGTGTAAAACCTAAATGCTCCAATGCGGTTTGTTCGGCGATGTGGTGGATTTGGTATCCTTTCTGAGGGTTTGCAACATCTTGTTGCAATTCTTCCAGATTTTTTGGCAGATCGTTATAAGATTTGATGAGGGCTTGGCGTTCGTCAAGCCATTCAACAGTATCCATAGCCCCGAAGAATGCACTGACTGCCGGCGCCTGTCTGCCCACTCGCGCAACCCAGGCAGCAGCAGATCTTAAAAACCTGACTCTATCTTCCCCTTTTTCTGGCCGCTGTTCTGGAATTTCCGGCGCTTCATCAAGCGATGGGCCCTGGTTGTGACCAATGCCTTCCCGCACATCGCCAGCAAGCTGCACACCTCCAAGATCAGATTCGTTAGGAGATATTTTGAATAACCCAAGCCGATTGACGACGTCGGTCAAATTATCAAAATTGATATCTCCCATCGGCTGCGTGGATCCAATACCTGCACTGCTGTCCCCACTATCCTGCGTCCACTGCCCGCCATCCGGATTGCCTTTCGGCACGCGCGACTGATGTGGATTGAACTTTCTCTGATACGCAGCGAAAAACGCCGCAGGATCGGTGCCGGGCTTGAGAAAGCGTGCAGCATCTGGCCTCAACCAGCGATGCGCATCCGGCCGCATCCATCTCTGTTGATGACGCAGCCATGCTGTGTCGCGTTCATTCATGCGACATGCTCCGTAAATTATTGAGACTGATGATTGAGACGACGCCCAGTCCGCCCCACGCGGGAAAAGAAAACGGCGGCCTCAATGGGCCGCCGCTGTAAATTTGAGCCTTAGAGCCGGACCTCAGCTCGCCGAGAACTTCAGAAGCTTGATGGCATCGAAGTCCTGCACACCGCCGCCGACACGTTTGGTGGTGTAGAACAGCACGTAAGGCTTTGCTGAGTAAGGATCGCGCAGCACGCGCACCCCGATGCGATCGACGATCAAATAGCCTCGCTTGAAATCACCGAACGCAACCGGCAGCGAGTTGGCTGCAATGTCCGGCATGTCTTCGGCCTCAACCAAAGGATACGTCATCAGCGATGCGCGACCTCCGGCCTGCATCGGCGGCTGCCAGAGATACGTTCCTGTCGTATCCTTGAACTTGCGGATCGCTGCCTGCGTCTTGCGGTTCATCACGAATGAACCGTTCTGGCGATAACCGGCCTTCAATGCATAGATGAGATCAACCAGAACGTCCGACGGATTGGACGCTGGAAACGCACCCGCCGCACCGCTGGCGATGTAGCCGAGGCTGCCCCAGTTCCAGGACGCATTCGCGACAGTCGGAGAAGACAGAAAACCTTTCGGTTTGCTGACACCATCGCCATTGACAAAGGCAGCACCCTCCTGAACCGCGAAGGTCAATTCAACTTCCGAAGCGATCCACTCGTCAAGATTCACCGCAGCATCATCAAGCAGTGTCGAGGTCGCCGCCGGCATGGCATAAAGCTCCATGGCGGGGAATGACAACGCATCGAGCACCGGAGATGCCGTCTGCGGGCGCACGTCCGTTTCACCAACCCAGCCCGTTGCTGGGCCAGTGGTCATGAATGGCTTCTTGTACACGCTGCTGCTGATCTCACGAACAGTCGAAATGTTGCGGATTGGCGAGATGGTGGCAAGCCGCTCACCAATGAACGTCTCAAGTTCCTCCGGAACCAGGTAGCCACCATCGGCTGTAACCGATAACGCTTTGGTTTCGAACTGGCGCAGCGGCGCACTTTCGCCGGAGCGAATGTAAGACTTGAACGCACTCTTACGCTCGCGTGCAGCAAAATCGGTTGTTGCGCGCCGGCTGTTTTCAAGCGGCGGACGGGCCTGCTTCAAGGCAAGATTTTCAGCACGACGCACGTGCGTGTCGAGTGCCGCATTGATGCGATCGACCTTCTCATCGATCAGGACATCGGCACGACGGCCTAACGATGCAAGGCGCTCATCGTTCGAAGATTTGAATTCCTCGAACGTGCGCATGTATTGATCATGCTCGCCTCGCTCCGCGGATGAAATGCCGGCCTTCTGTTCCGGCGCAGTCTGCTGAATCTCATAATCCATCTGGTTCTCCTGTGTGAACTGGTTAGTCTTAAGAAAGAAAGTGAAAGCAAGACATGCGACGACAGCGCCTGCGCGTGACCGCGCCTCGCTTGAGAAGTTGCTGTGCTGTTGTATTTAAAGTGTCAGGCTAAGAATTGGTTGGCTTGCGCGCCGGACAAAAGCCATGCTGGTAATATCATTTCTGTCGCTCAGTAATCCTCACCCCGGGAATATCCTCCAGCAATCGCTTGAGCGATTCCATCAATAGATTGATGTCCGTTTGTGAAGGTGGTGATTTGAAACGCTGGCGATAAAAAGCAACCAGAAATTCAAGATCGGGAGGATCAACATCGGAGCTTTTTGTAGCAAGTAAATCGATATTATCCCGCCACAACTGAAAAAAGATATCGTCTGGGTCTGGCGTGCCAGGCTTGATAAGCGATGTGAAACCATGGGTTTCGGCAAATTTGCGCATTTGCGCTGTGAAATGATTGCGATCGCTTCGGCTTATTCGGACCTCAATTGAACGCATAGGCGAAATCGGTTCAAAATCCGGGGGCATTCTCGTACTCTCCCAGTAAATCATAACCAAGGCGAGCAAAATTGCTGGCAGCCAAGGGAGCCATCGTCGAATGCGCAATACTTTTTCCATGGTGTTGCCTGACGAAAAAAGAGTGCCCTTGCTGGTTTAACCGAGAACGACGAGGATATGCTCTGGCTCTGTCGGATGATCTGTCCACGCCCTCACTCGTGTGAAATGGCTTCGAACGTCATGACATGCCAGAATTTTTCCTTCGGAAGTGGATACTTCTATAACGCGGCTAGGCGTATCAAGAACACCATCAAATGCAGTTGTTGTCGAAGCAACATCACTCGGCGAATCGGAAACAATCAGCTCCGTCTCTCCATCCACAAAAGATAAACAACCAATGATAATGCAGGACCGTGTCGACCATATACTTATTTCACTGGATTCAATTTCAGGCGATTTTCCTCCAGAAGGATCTTCAAAAAAAAACATCGAATTCGGCGGAGCGATGCGTATGACTTCTTTCATCTCTGCTACTTTCGAAAATCTCTGACAAATGGGCCTTGTTTTGCACTGCAAATTCGGCACTGAGGATAAAGCCGCTGTGCACGACCAGCGGGATTTATCACATTCGGAATTTGATGATCGATAATAAAATTTCCCAATTTAGTGTCAGGATCGAATGTGCCGCAGCTGTGACAACCCGTTTCAGCACCTATGCGATTGATTTCACGTCGTTCGGCAGCTGTAAAGTTACGCTCCGGCCCCCGAGCCGAAATCAAGTCGCCGGAAATGGACCAGGTAAGGCACGACTAGCCGCTAATTCGTTCACCCTCGCCTGCGCCTGAAGCGCATCCGCCTCATACGCCCGGATCAACCCTTCAGGACTCTGATAAGCACTTGGAGACGGCTTCCAATTTGGATCAATTTCCCGAATACGGCCGATAGCTTCTTCGGCTCGAGCTTGTGCGACGGACAAACGTGCTGCCTGCGAAGGCGTCAGCTCTGTTGTTTGTCCATTGATTCGGACGGATGTCCCACCTCGCCGATCGCCGGTTTGTGCATATTGTGCACCCGGCACAATGTAATCAGGATCTACATCCGAAAAATAACCTGCGGATCATTACGGCCTACGCCACCATTATTTCCATCCGTCCATCTGCCACTCTCGAGTCCGCTCCCCGCAGGCACGCGCGGTTGGTTCGCACTGTATTTGCGCGCTAGTGCCGGATAGACGCTGGCGGGATCGGTGCCAGGTTTCAGAAACCGCGCCACATCGGGGCGTATCCAGCGATGCGCATCAGGCCGCATCCAGCGCGCGCGTTGATGCGCAAGCCAGGCTTCACTCTCCACCATGCGATCAATTCCCTGTATTGCGTTGAAGCGATGCGCGTGGAAAGCGGTGACGGACCACCACATTGCGTGATGCATCGTTTGAAGATTCCCGTCGTGAATCCTGCAGTGTGCCTGCGGCACCGTTGGCACACTGCCATTCCCGCTCGGCGCGCATCCGCACAGGCGACAGCTTTGACCGGGATGGAGCTTGCTTCACCGCGCGGACGCGCGCCCCCACCAGCAGCGGGAACGTGACGATGGAAATTTCCCAAAGATCGACCTGATAGAGTTTGCGAATACGTGTCTTTGGATCGATGCGCCCACGCACAGTTCGATAACCGATCGATAATCCATCGATCGCACCAGCCTCGACAAGCGCAAGTAACTCGCGAGCCCTTGCAACGTCTGGAATAAGACGGCCCCTCGCCCGCAATCCGCGAAAGTCTTCCTGCAAATCGAGCCACACTCCAACCGGCTCGGATGGATCATGCTGAAACAGCATCGGGATTTTACAGGTGCCCCGATTGCGCAGCGTCTGCGTGAAAGCACCAGGCATCACCATGTCACGTGCTTGATCAACCTCGCCAAATAAACTGGCGTAACCTTCCACCGTGCCATCGCTGCTGAGCGCAACGCGTGAGATGGATGAAATCGGAGCATGCATGAGCGTTCTCGCGAGCAGCGCAAGTTGAATAAGGCCAAGATGGAAAGCAGAAATTTAGGCTACACAGCCTTCACAGACTTGCGGCTCTTGCGGCGAGCAGGTTTGGCCCGCATGGGTCTGGCAGTATCTTTTGCCGGCAGCTTGTATTGAATCTTGTCAAGATGGGCGAGAAACTCACGAAACACTGTGAGATGATCAAGTGATGATTTTGTTTCTCTGCGGATCGAGCGCAGCACGGTATGCAATGTATCCATCAGTTCAGGTCCAATTGTTTGCGTGACTTTGCACGCCGGTTGAAATGCGATAGTTCGCGCACAAAATCGTCAAAACGGCGCGATGCGTTCACAAGTTCGCGCAAAGTAAAGAGCAACGCGGCACTTGCCGCGCTCGCCCACAAAAACAACGCCAGATGCGCGAGATCGCCGCGATCACTGAATGTTTTGATCAGATCGCTCATCATATTTGGCCCGTTACCTTGCGAAAATCCGTACAGCATCCTCGAAGGGCAACAGCCTTTGAGGTTTAATCCAGCCGATCGCCATCAGCCACAGGCGCATAGCCGGTTGCTTCACGTTTTTCATTGAGAGTAAGGAATGGCGAATTAGCCATCCGATCCCACAAAGCCGTGCGATCAGATGCCAGCGCATCAATCTTGTCGGTATCCACAACAAGACGCAGCTCCCCGCCGAATTGTGGCGATAACCATTGCGTCAACGATGAGCCAACCCGCGCCACCAGAGGCAAGATCGTCTGCCGCCAGAACACGCGATTGGCTTCTTGAAAGTTCGCATAAGTATTGTCGCCAGGAATGCCAAGCAACATAGGCGGCACACCAAAAGCCAGCGCGATCTCGCGCGCCGCGACATGCTTCGCTTCAAGAAAGTCCATGTCTTTTGGTGTGAGCGACATTGCTTTCCAGTCGAGCCCACCTTCGAGCAACAATGGACGCCCAGCATTGACCGCACCTTGATAGGTTTCGGTCAACTCACGCTTGAGTCTGTCGAACTGTGAATCCGACAGCACAGCACCTTCCGGACCAGAATAGACCAACGCACCCGAAGGCCGCGCAGCGTTGTCGAGCAATGCTTTATTCCAGCGCGCCGCGGCATTGTGGGTATCGACCGCAATTGCAGCAGCTTCAATGGGCGCGAGGCCATAATGATCATCGAGCGGATGGAATAATGTGAGATGGAAAATTGGCGGTACTTGTGAAGTCAACTGATCGAAGCGAGCTGTCCTGCCACCGACACTATATTCATAAGCTTCTGGCCAACCGTCATAGCCCGGCACCACTTTCATCCGATCCGGTCGCAACGTGTAAAGTTCACGCACCTGATCATCGAGCGTAACTGCTTCGATATAAGCGTTTCCCGCCAGCAGAAGATGCGTGTAGACTGCCTCGAAGAAACTCGCGCCATCTTGTCGCGAATTTGGGCGCGCCAACAGTTGCACAAGCGGATGCTGATCACGCTCCAGCGCGCCTTCATAGAGCAAAAAACAGCAGGAAGCCGCATTCTCCGCGATCATACGCACGGCACGGTGCACGATCGCGTTGGCAAGATAGCCCTCCCGCGCCAGCGCAGCATAATCGCGCGGCGTCCACCGTGCACGGTAGCCGCTTTCAAAGGCAAGCACCTTGGCGGCTCGGCTGGTTTTCGTTTCCGGCGGACCAAGAAACGCCTTCAATCGATCGAACATTCACTTTCCTTTGATTTTTGTACGGACAATCACGTTCGCCGCATCGGCGGATTACAATCTCCGCACTTGAGGACCTCGCCCTGCGGTCGTCAGCGACGTGATCGCCCATACCAGTGCATCCAGCCTGTCGGGCGAGCGACCAGATGACAGGCCGGAAGTACCGAAATCGCACATCTCGTCTTCGAGTGCCGGAAAACTGCCCGCGTGTTTCACGCGTGCTTGTTCGTATAACGTTGCGACCGGTTCGGCACGCAGCCATTTGCTACGCGTAGCACGCACGGACTTCACTGGCACACTGGCATCAACTTCGTTGATGACCGCACGAACCATTTCTCCACCCTGATTAATTTCAACGACCAGGGCATCGGCCTCAACACGGCGCCACAATGCAATCGCCTTCGCTGCCCATGTAGATGGCGTGACACCTGTTACTGTCTCATCGGCGATCACATAGACCAAACCTTCATTTGTGATACCCGCTGCAACAATCCCGCAGGCATCGGCGCGCTTGCCCGACGAAACCGGCGGATCAACCGCAACCACAATACGCTCAAGCGGCGGCGCCTCATTGACGCGGCATTGCTCAATCAATGCGCGGGACCACAACGCATCCGGACGATCCTCAATGAGTTCACCATTGAGTTCCTGGCGCCCTAAGCGCGTGTCGCGATAACGCGCCATCACATTTTTCAAAAACGTCGGCGCAAGAAAATAAGCGTTCGCCTGCGTTGGCGCGCGCGTCACGACGCTGGTGTCTTCCTTCATCAATCGCTTGATCAGCGCGGTTGGCCGCGGTGTCGTTGTAATCAACTGTCGCGGTCGTTCTCCAAGCCGCAACCCAAATTGCAGCATGTCAAAGGTAGCTTCGGCATAGCGCCACTTCGCAAGCTCATCCAACCAAGCACACGCGAATTGCGGTCCTCGCAAGCTTTCTGGATCTTCAGCAGAGAAAGCATAAGCAACCGCGCCATTGCCCCACTCTAGTCGCCGTCGGGACGATATCCAGGAAGGCCGCTCATGACGTGCATGAATTGCAAGAAGTCCTGAAACTCCTTCGATCATCACCTCGCGTACATCGTGTTCAGTTTCGCCGACCAATGCGATATGCGACATCGGTACGGATGCGAGCGGTGGAATCCCCAGTGCTTGCGCCCTGATCCATTCCGCGCCCGCGCGCGTCTTGCCCGCACCGCGACCACCAATTAAAAGCCACGTAAGCCAATCTTGCTCACGCGCTGTCAAGGATGGTGGTATTTGATAATCATGAGCGAAGACGTCCCATCGCGAATGGATGAAGTCCATTTCGCCCCTACTCATCCCTCCCATCAAATATTGCCGCTCTTGCGGCGACCATTTTTTCCAGGCGTCGCGAAAGCTCTCTGCGGAATTCGTCGAGATCTCGGGGGATGAAGTCGTCATCGGCTAATTTCGAAGCCTCTTCGTCGAAATTGGATTCGGCCTCGCGTTCCTGATCGCGCAGCTGCATCACTTCTTTCAATGTTCGTGCAAGACTGGCCAGCGTGCGGGCACGACTCTCCGCATTGGCGCGCTTCGCAGCAGGTGTGCTGCCTGCGTTTCCGACAATGGTGTCAATCTGTGTAAGTTCGCGTTCAACCGCTTGGCTGACACGTTCAACAAGTGACATCGGAGGATCGGATTTAGCTTTCGCACTCCCCACCTTTTTCGTTCCACTCGGTTTGATGGCCCGTTTAGACAAAGGCGACTTCGGCATGCGTCGGAATCCTCCGGAATTCCTTCCAGGAAGGCCGGTTTAACTTGGCTGTATCAAGTTTGGAAAAATACGTACCAGACGATAGCGAGCACAAATGCTGCAGCGATCGTGCTGATGGTCAAAATCACTAGCACCGATGGGCCGCGCTCTCCTTGCCGAGCCTCGGTTGGCGTTTCAACAATTTTGCGATTGTCGATTTTTGCCATTGCATTCTCATGAACTGATACGCGCGGATCGCGCGTGCTATTCATAAGCAACGTCAAACCTGAAATGATGTTCCGGTGTGAGGGGGAAGTGCGACAACAAACCTTTCAGTCACTGCGCTTGTTTGTGAAGTCTCAAACACAATTCTGGAGCATGCCGGAACCCTACTGTGGGAGCGTCACGGTGTCAAGGTATATATTCCTACACGCAACAAGTTTTCCAAGGAGAACTTCACAAGGCTTTGCGCGGCAAGTTTCGCAAGGCGATCAGTTATTCAGCAAGCTCGCTGGCGGCAGGCTGCGCAGGTCCAGCCAACGGACGTTCTTCCATCAAGATGACAAATGTCGCAGCAGACGCCAGCAACACCGCCGCAGCAGCAAAAACATAACGAAATGCCGCCACCATATCAGCACTTGCGATCGCGTGCTTGAGACCAACATGATGTTCGGCACCGATGGAGATGTCAGGACCCAACATCATGAGCAGGATCGTTGTAAAAACGGCAACCGAAAAAGATGCCATGAGTGAACGGAAGAAATTCATTGCGCCTGTCGCAGTGCCAACCTGAACTCGTGCGACCGCATTCTGGATCGAAACCACACTCACCGGAAACACTGTTCCGAGACCCAGCGCCAACACTGAAAGCAGCGCGAGCAACAGCCACAGTGGCAACGGCGTCATCAGCGCCAATGTAATGGCCACGATGGTTGAACAGGAAGTACCGGCAATCGCCGCCCATTTATAATGTTTCGTATACATCATGGCATGACCGGCAATCCATGCGCCTGGCACCGATACCGCAACGATCGGAATCAAGGCCATGCCAGCCGCACTGGCGCTGAGACCATAGACCACCTCATAATACAAAGGCATGTGCACGGTGAGGCCGATCATCGTGCCGACAGCACAACCACCCGCAGCCATCGCATATGGCACCACCGAACCCGACAGAAGCGGAATTGGCAGAAATGGTTCATCTGTTCGCCGTGCGTGCCAGACAAAAGCAGCAGCAAATGCAATCACCAAAACAATCATCGCGATGATCACCGGCGATGCCCACGCAAAACGATTACCGCCCCATGTTAGCACAAGCATGCAAACAACAGCGGCAGCCATTAACAGAAGCCCCCCAAGCCAATCGAGTTTGCGCTGTCGATGGAAGGTGGGAATTTTTGCCATCTTGGGCAACAGCAATGCGAGTGACAGCACACCAAGCGGCAGATTGATCCAGAAGATCACTGACCAGTGAAGGTGTTCGGCGAAAATCCCACCGAGGATGGGGCCGCCGATACCGGCGGAGACCCACACAGAGCTGAAATAAGCCTGATATTGTCCACGCTCACGCGGCGTCACCACATCTGAAATCACAGTTTGCACCAGCGGCAATATTCCACCGCCACCAAAACCCTGTAACGCGCGCGCGAGTATCAATGTCAAAAGATTCGGCGCGATTGCACACAACACCGAACCGGCGAGAAACAGAGCCAGCGATGTGACAATCATTGCGCGCCGGCCATAAATATCGCTGAGCGTGCCGTATACAGGCGCCACCGCTGTCGAGGACAAAAGATATGCCGTAATGACCCACGACAGATTGTTCACGTCCTGGAACTGTCGGCCGATCGTTGGCAAAGCAGTCGCCACAATGGTTTGGTCCAGCGCGGTGAGAAACATTGTGAGCATCAAGCTCAGGAGAATGGTTCGTACCTCACTCTTCGAAAGCGACGACGCAGGAATAACTGGCGGAACAACGCTGACGTCGATCTTCGACAGCCCCTCCCCGAGACGGTCTGGCAAATCCAATTCGTCGGCCTGCTTGAGACCTACTCGTTCGATCTTGTTCATGGACAATGGTTGGGGCTGATGCGGTGCTGCAAAGGCACCGAAATGATGTGCGATTCGTACAAGTTTAATCCAGTAAATCTCGGCCTATAAGACACAGATGCGCATAGGTGCACCGCCTGGATGATGGGGCTAATGGACATTGCGCCAGGAACATTTTGTGATTTCAGGGCCTCTTTTTCAGCCGCGCGCGCTTCGGCAACTGACCAGGCCATTGCACGATGTGATCCTCAAGATCGGCCTCGTCCACCTCATCTTCACTGCCCCAAACTCTTCCGCGCACAGAAACACCTGCCTCATGCACGGTATTGGGATCGCCGGAGATTAGTGGATGCCACCAGTAGAGATCGCGTCCCTCCGCAACGAGCTTGTAGCCGCAGCTTGGCGGCAGCCAATTTAGCGTCCGAACGTTCTGTGGAGACAAACGCACACAATCGGGCACCTTCTTGGAACAATTCGAGTAATCCTTGCAGGCGCAAAGCCCCGCATCGAGTAACGTACAGGCGATATGGGTAAAATAAATTTTGCTTGTATCCTCATCCTCAAGCTTCTCAAGACAGCACCGGGCACAGCCATCGCACAAACTTTCCCATTCACTGGAGGACATCTCCTCCAAGGTCTTGGTTTTCCAGAAAAATTCACTCTGGTTCGATGGTTGTCGCCGTTCGGTCATAAGATTTTGACGTCTCTGTGTTGCACAAAGTCCTCAGTTTCAAGATTGCCTGAAAGGTGGCGCAGTTGAGGCATAAAATCCGAGGAAATGCGGCCAAGGCCTTGGTAACATTCACTTTCGGTCATTAATAACATTATTAAAAATGACTGGCGAGCCGTTGGTTTATAGTCTCTGCTCGGTTAGAAGATGACAAATTCTCGACGGCAGAAACTCATGGACCAGAGGAAAGCCCTTTGGACCAAAAGCCTATGAACCAAGAAGACCTAGGAATGCCGCAAATCTACTAAAATCGTTTCAGTATGCGGTTCAGCGAATTTGAACACCGCAAGATTTGATCAGGGATTCAGGTGCGCGAGATTATACCCAATCATTGGAAAGAGCGGATCAATAATTTCCGTCTTGATCTCGACGCGCGCTTCAATTCGACGCTGTTCTCTACGCTTGTTGGCGCAAGAGAGTTATACGAGCGCTATTCGACATTCATGGACCGTTTCTATGTCGGGCGCTGGAAACGCTGGGTATTTATTGAGCCGTTATCTGAAGCGGCCACTATTGGTACCGGCGGCCTCATCCTGATGCTCGCGCTGGCCATTCCGGCTTTTCGCGAAACCTCCGACGACGACTGGCTGAAAAAATCGGAACTCGCAGTCACGTTCCTGGATCGCTATGGCAACTCAATCGGCAGCCGTGGCATCAAACACAACGATTCCATCCCGCTTGAAGAGTTCCCGGACCATCTCATCAAGGCGACGCTCGCAACTGAAGACCGCCGCTTCTATGAGCATTTTGGCATCGACATTGCCGGCACGGCGCGCGCCTTGGTAACCAACGCCCAAGCTGGCGGCGTGCGGCAGGGCGGTTCCTCGATCACCCAACAGCTCGCGAAGAATCTTTTCCTCAGCAACGAGCGAACCATCGAGCGCAAGGTGAAGGAAGCATTTCTCGCGATTTGGCTTGAAACGCGCCTGACAAAAAATGAAATCCTGAAGCTTTATCTCGATCGCGCCTATATGGGCGGCGGCACTTTCGGCGTCGATGGCGCGTCGCATTTTTACTTCAACAAATCCGCGCGCGACCTCAATCTTGCCGAAGCCGCGATGCTTTCCGGATTATTTAAAGCACCGACCCGATACGCACCGCATATCAACCTGCCTGCCGCCCGTGCCCGCGCCAACGTAGTTCTCGACAACCTAGTTGATGCCGGCTTCATGACTGACGGTCAGGTGTTCGGCGCCCGACGCAATCCGGCTAACGCTGTCGATCGCCGGGACGAGAACTCACCGAATTACTATCTCGACTGGGCTTTCGACGAAATGCGCAAGCTCGTCCAGACATTTCCGAAATCCTACATCGAACGTGTTTTTGTGGTGCGCACTGCCATCGATATGAACGTGCAGCGCGCGGCTGAATCCACTGTCGAAAATCAGTTGCGTCAGTTTGGCCGTGATTATCACGCCACGCAGGCCTCTGTCGTACTCGCCGATCTTGATGGCGGTGTACGTGCGATGATTGGTGGGCGCGATTACGGATCGAGCCAGTTCAATCGCGCTACTGATGCGATGCGCCAGCCAGGCTCCTCGTTCAAACCTTATGTCTACGCCACCGCACTGATGAACGGCTTCACGCCAACGTCGATTGTCGTCGACGGCCCGGTCTGCATCGGTAATTGGTGTCCACAAAATTATGGCCGCTCTTATTCTGGTCCAGTGACACTAACGCAAGCGATTACACGCTCAATCAATGTTGTACCTGTCAAACTGTCGATTGCGCTTGGCGGCAAGAGTCCCAATCCGGCCAAAGCGGGCCGCGTCAAAATTGTCGAAACTGCACGTAAATTCGGCATCAAGGCCCCCCTGCCCGACACGCCATCACTGCCGATCGGCGCCGACGAAGTAAACGTTCTTGAACACGCTGTGGCTTATGCGACCTTCCCCAACAAAGGCCGCGCGGTCACGCCTCATTCAGTGCTTGAAGTTCGTACTGGTGCCGGCGATCTCGTTTGGCGTTTCGACCGCGATGGTAAGAAACCAGTCCAGGCCATTCCAGCGTCAGTCGCCGCCGATATGGCACAAATGATGAGCCATGTGGTTGATGAAGGCACTGCACGGCGCGCACAGCTCGACGGCATCCCAGCGGCTGGCAAGACCGGCACCACCAATGCATTTCGTGATGCATGGTTCGTCGGTTACACTGGCAATTTCACGATGGCAGTTTGGTTCGGTAATGACGACTACTCATCGACCAACCGCATGACAGGGGGCTCACTTCCAGCCCAGACATGGCACGATATCATGGTTGTCGCGCATCAAGGCGTTGAAATCAAAGACATCCCTGGCATTGGTGGTGGCAAGAAGTTGCCAGAGACGGCAGCATCCACCGCGGCAGCCAAGACCGCTGAGATAAGCCCTGGCCCACCCCCTATTCTGACACGACGAGGCGCTAATATTCTGGTACGCATCGAGAAGCTTTTTGATAAATCAGCAAAAACAGAAGGATCATCTGATAAAACTTTGTCCGGTGAACCGACGAAACGCACATCCTCAACGATATCATTCCAGGACAGCTTTGCTTCCACCAGACCGGATGATCCTGCGTCCCCTGCTTCCGCAAAACCCAAACCACGTAAATGATGGCGCTTGATCCGTGCGACTGATCTTCGTCACGTTCCTGACCTTGCTGATTGGAGCTATCGTTGGTCTTAGCACGACCTGGATAATAGCAACCCGCGGCCTCAATGTTGGCGCCATCACCATTGGCGCATGGACTGCGCAACCAAAATCAGGCACCAGCAATATCGACCCTTATTCGCGCGCCTCCATCGCGCGAAGTGGCGAGTTACCTATCGGCACCGGTGACGGCATCACATTCATTGCCACGGCGGATGACACAAAGCGCGCGCTTGATGGTCGCTGCGATGTGATCGTCAGCGGTGTGACGCCTGCGGCTCAATTCTGGACATTGACGGTCTACGATATCAAAGGCCAGATCATCGCTAACGCGCTGCAGCGCTACGGTTTTACAAGTCAGGAAATTGTCCGCAAATCGGATGGCACTTTTGAAGTGCGGATCGCAGCCCGTGCCCGCGCTGGAAATTGGCTGCCGACCGGAGGAGTCGATCGTTACATTTGGCGCTAAGATTTTACGACACCCCCGTTGGCGTCGCGACACGGACCCAGAAAGAGGCACCGATGCCCACCATCGAGACAGTGGGGTGCTCGTGATACGTTGGCTGTTCGCAATTATTGGCGGTATTCTGCTTGGCGTCGTCATTCACCTGGTCGCCATACTCGAGTTGCCACGCATCGCCACCCAGGACGCATATTCCCGTCTTGCTCCGATCACAAAGCTGAACGACGTGACGCCATTACCTGTGATCGCGCCAAACAATTCGCCAATGCCCTTGATGGATCCTGCATTTGCAATGACTGTCTGCCGCTATGACCTTTCCGGCGGGCCAATCAAACTCACCGTGCCCGTCAGCCAGGCCTATACATCTGTGTCCTTTTATACCCGTAACGAAGTTGCCTATTACGCCATTAACGATCGCTCCGCAGGCCGCAAGGTGATTGAACTCGATCTGATGACCGAAGAACAGCATGCCGACGTACCAGAAGAAGAAGATGTGACTGCTGCCGACCGACTGATCATCGATTCCCCTACCGCAACAGGCCTCATCGTGATGAAAGCATTGGCCGCAGAGCCTGGGCTGATGAGTTAGGCACAAGCGTCGCTTGCGGCAGCGACATGCCGTGTCCAGACCGACGCGCCGCAGGCGAAGAGATAGAGTGTTCGCTACGACGGATTCTCTGCTCTAACCACCAACACGCAGGACGCGACCTACTACCGGCGGTGCTGTCGTCCAGGCGGATGCCGCGCGCGCAGCCAATTCACCTAATCAGAACGATCCCGCGTCCGCAGCCCATTTGGGATCGGGCGCAAATGGTCACCATGATCGTTCCAGCGCCCACCGATAGGAAGCCACCCGCCTGCTTCAGTGCTCAGCTGGGCCCACTGTACGACAAGTGCATCTCTTCACGCATCCGTGCTTGCGCATCGCCATACTCTGCGGGGTGATACCGTGGTCATGTAGACTTAAGCGCTGTGTTGCGTTTGATATCGAGGTCATTCACTGGCGTTTGCGTGAGGGATAAGGTAACGTACAACAGTAGCCATCACGTTACGCACATCCTCAATTAGCCCCGCATAGGCGGAAACTTGCGGACCTGTGCGGCTGGTTTTCAATCATCTTGCGTCCATAGGCTGTGCGGTCGAACCGTATCTAGCCTCCAACCCATGGCGGCGGAGTCGCCTTGTGAATTCCCCCAAACACGGCCTTCCATCCGGGACGTGAATGTGGAGGCTCGATGAAAATAATATGCAAGATCCAGCGCAATATGCGTTCAGAATCCGATGAGCTGAAATTGTGAATTGGAATGCCCACAAAATAAAATTGCTGTCGCTTCCGCGCCAATCCAGCGATGCATGTCCTCGTGATAGAACGTGGAACGGGTGCGGCAAAATCGCCGCCCTGGCAAATTGATGCCAAGCAATTAAATGGCAAAAAAATGAAAAGCGGATTGCACATACGATTAAGTCATTCATTGATGTGGCGGCAATCGAGATGACGTCCGCCTTAAATTAGCTTTCTAAGATCGTGCCCTGCGACGACGGCGGCGACCAGGTGCTTGTTCCTTTCTGGCCCGCTATCACCGACTTGCCTCATCGGCATAGCGTTCGATCCGCAGGGGGATAAACCGGAAAAAATCACAAACGGTTTAGCCAGTACCCTGAAGTGGGGCCAACTCCCATATTCGAGCCCGCGCGCCGAGACGCTGCGTCTGCGGGGAATTCAACAATGAGTGCCCATCCAACTGCTCTCCTCGCCGGCTTCTCTTGCGACTTGCCCCGGCGCACGATTATTAAAGAACAGGCATGAGTCCAACAACGGCTTGTTAAAGTGGTCCAGCTAACATCATCGACAGATTTAACCTTACACACCATCCTAACCCCTGAGCATGACCGCGCTTCCGACTATTGTCATGGCCTCGATGGCCTTATCGCCCTTTGTCTTCGCCGTGACGAAGGGAGTTGAGTGGATCCCCCCCGACGCTGTTGCGCAAATACTGATCTCTACTTGTGCAGGCCAGCAGCCATACCCGAGATGAGGAGCAAACATATTTGTTTCTTTGAGCTGACGTCACGGACTAATCGATGAAGTTGATGATGCGACCCTTGCTGCAGTACGAGCGCGATATTGGGTCGGTCTTATCCGCAGAGACGCCGCGCGAAACGCTCCGGAAACTTGGACTTCGAGCCAGCTTACCGAACATCCATACCCTCAGAATCGCGGAGTCAAGCGGCCGCAGATGCCGCCAATACCAGACAAGGATGAACATACCCGCCTCCAGGCAGGCAGCAATTTCTCATTCGCAACCGAATAAGCTCTCGAATGCAAACCAAATGATGCGTCGCGAGTTGCTTGCGATGTTCAACTCCGCCAAACCCAATGAGCGCGCCCTGATCCTTTACAATCTCGTCAATACTCCGCTCATGCCGTCAACCCGTATCGATCCAAGGCGGGCTGAGCGCGCAATCATTGCGCTCGAGCAGGCTGCGATGGTGGCGGATAACGCCGGCTTCACCGCTGAACTTGGCGATACCTTGATTCTGACATCGCGCATAGCAACCGATATCGTCAACGATTTCAGGCGGTGAACCGCTTGCATGCGCGCTAAAAGCACTTGGGATGCCGAGCGAACTCTTTAGCGCGTGC
>CAWESR010000011.1:0-40111 GCA_963811795.1 uncultured Alphaproteobacteria bacterium | reverse complement strand
CACTCAATCCCTGCTTGATGAAGAAAACAGGCAACCAGGTAACGAAGCCATAAAGAAGTGTATTGATAGTAATCAGGCAAACCGAGCCGACAAACATTCTCGACAAAAGTGGTGGCGTAAACAGCGTCGCAAGGTCCCCCGATGCAGGAACAGTGACAGCAGAAGCGGGGTGCTGGCAATAGTCGGCCCTGTGCGGCTTCGCGCTCAATGTCCTGCATCAACTTTCCAGCCTCGTCCTTGCGGCAGACGGCGTCTAACCAACGCGGAAACCAGGCAGGTTTTACCGCAAATACCACACGATGAGTGCGCCGATACCGCCAATAACGAACATGGCGCGCCAACCGAACATCGGTACGACAAGGGACGCAACGAGAAGTGACACCGGCAAACCCGTGACGACGCAGACAGCCATAAGACCGAGCCACTTGCCCCGTGAACGTGCGGGGACGAATTCCGTCATCGTCGAATATCCGACAACGTTCTCCGCACCGAGCCCTACCCCCATGACGAAGCGGCAGGCGATTAATATCGCCATGTTTGAGTGTCGAACGCAGCGGCCAGCGATGCAAGACCGAAGACAAGCAAGTTAAACTGATAGGAAAACCGCCTACCGTCTCGATCACCCAGAAAGCCTGTCCCGAACGAACCTACCATCATTCCCACAAAGGTCGCTGAAATGAATATAGCGTTCTGGCCGAGTGTCGAAAAGCCGGTCTTCAACGTGACGCCGAGCACCGTTCCGGCAAGATAGATGTCGAAACCGTCGAAGAACATTCCAATCCCGATCAACGTCATGATGCGGTAGTGGAATGGGCCGATCGGAAGCCGATCCAATCGGCCACCGCATTAACTGACGTAGACATGTGCGTTGCTCCCCGTATGCGTTACTATTGGCGTCTGCTTTCCTTTCAGGCGATCGTTCGTTCTTTACGGAATGTTATGCGGTCACCCGCAAATTCATTAGTTCAAGCGTTTTTGACTCGCCGTGTCGCGATACCAGTCGAAAGATTTGTCCGCAGTGGCGACCATGATGCTCTTGGTGTTGAAGTGATCGTCGAAGCTTTCGATACCGCATTCACGGCCGATGCCGCTGTCGCCTATGCCACCCCATGGTGACGCCGGGTCGAGGCGGTGATGATCGTTGATCCAAACGATACCCACCTTGACGCCAGAAGCCACGCGATGGGCTCGCCCCACATCGCGGGTACGAATGGCCGCGGCCAGTCCGAATGGCGAGTTGTTCGCCAACCGCAGCGCGTCTGCTTCATCCTTGAAAGGCGTGACAGACGTGAACGGCCCGAATACCTCTTCCTGGAAGATGCGCATGTCGGAACGCACATCGGCGAAGACCGTCGGCTCGACGAAGAATCCGCCTTCATGACCCGGTACTTTCGCCGCAACGCCACCCGTCATCAACTTCGCGCCGTCGTCGCGACCATACCGTGAATAGGCCAACACACGGTCACGCTGTCGCGCCGAAATCACCGGACCGAGCTGTGTGTTTGGATCGAACGGATCGCCGATGCGAATGGCTTGTGTCTTGGCTTTCAGCTTTTCGACAAACTCGTCATAGATCCATTCTTGAACGATATGCCGTGAAGCGCAAACGCAAGTTTGGCCTGCGCCGATAAAGGCGCCGAAGGTGGCATAATTAACGGCCTGATCGACATCGAAGTCATCAAACACCATCACCGGCGTCTTGCCGCCAAGCTCCATGGTCTGGTGGGCGAAGACCTTGGCTGCAGCGCTGCCAGCGATGCGCCCTGCTTCCGTTCCGCCGGTCAGCACAAGCTTGTTGATATCCGGATGCTCCGCGAGCATCCTTCCTGCGCTTTGCCCAACGCCAAGCACGACGTTAAAGACACCCGGTGGCAAACCCGCCTCCGTGAATATTTTCGCGAGTTTCAGCGTCGTCAGCGGCGTGTACTCGGAAGGCTTAACCACCGTCGTACAGCCGGATGCCAACACAGCGGCAAGGGATTTGCACAGGATCATCAGAGGATGATTGAATGGCGTGCAGTTTGCCACGACGCCAATCGGGGTGCGCAGAGTGTAGTTCAAATATGAGCCTTCAACCGGGATGACCAGTTGCGACGCGACAGCGCGAGGCCAGCAAAATAACGAAAGAAGTCGGGAAGTCGCGAAAGCTGAGCGCGCGTTTCATTCACTGGACGGCCGTTGTTCAATGTCTCAAGCCGGTACAAGCTATCGAGATTGGCCTCGAAAGCATCGGCGAGCCGGTTGACGAGACGCGAACGAAAGCGGATGTCCATGCCGCCCCATTCGCGGCCTTCAAAAGCTGCACGGGCACTTTTCATCGCGCGATCGACGTCCGTAGACGTCGAGTTCGGAATCCGCGCGATGACGTCGCCGGTCGCTGGATTGCGAACGTCCAGAAGCTCACCGTTGCCCGCTTCGATCTCACCGCCGTCAATAAAATTGCCATGCATCGCAACGTCGATAGCCGCGGGTTTTGCTGGAATATTCAAACGTCTCTCCCCTCGATAATGACTGCGTTGCGCGCCAGCGCCGGCAGCACACGCTTCTCGGTCTTCAGAATATGGGCCCGGATGATCCGGCTGGCGCCCCGCGTATCTCGGCGCTGCATGGCATCAATGAGATCGACGTGCTCAGCGACCAGTTGCATGTGATCGCGCCCGCCCTTGACGTTGGCGATGCTGATCCGGACCAGACGATCCGCCTGTTCGATCAGATCGCGGGCTGCTGCGGCCATGCGTCGGTTTCCCGAGGCGTCTGCGAGTGCGGCATGAAAGGCGCGGTTGTATTCGATGAACGCTTCGCCGGAGCCGTCGAACTCCCGGAATTCGTCGAGTGCCCGTAATACATCATCGGATGCCTGCTCGATCGCCTCTGAAACGCAAGCGGGTTCGACCGCAAGGCGAAAGCGGAGCAGGTCACGCGCGTCCGAAATCGAAATTGGATTGACGCGATAACCCTGACGCGGCTGCACCGTGACCAGATGCTCGCGTTCAAGCCTCAAGAGGGCTTCCCGCACCGGCTGACGGCTGACGGCATAGCGCTCCGCCAAGTCTTGTTCTCGCATATCATCCCCAGGTGCCAAGCGGCACATGAGGATATCAGCCCTGAGACTATCGTAAACGTTATCCCGTAAAAGCATGAGGTTTTTCCTCGACATTTCACACATGTTTGCAAATCGTGAAATATCACGTCAAGTGGATTATTGCTTGAAGGCCCCTCTCTTTTTACCTATCAATCGCCAGGATAAGCGTCTGGCCCATGCCCATCACCGGCGTTTAAGCGGCTGGAGAAAGAGAGAATTCATGGATCGGCGTCTCGCGAACGGCACCGTTAACGCGGCAGAAATCGGCAAAGGTCCTCTCCTCGTTCTGTTTCACTCGCTACTGTCGGACCGTGCGAGTTTCGACGGCATCGTCCCCACTTTGTCCCAAACTTTCAGGGTTGTCGTACCGGAGCTTCCAGGATTTGGAGATTTCATTGCTGTCGAAGGCGGCCTCGCCGCCGTCAGCGACCGGATGGCAGGCGCCGTCAAAGAATGCGCGAAAGGAGAAGACATCATCGTGCTCGGAAATGGCTATGGCGGCTTCGTTGCGCTCCAAATGGCCATTCGCCACCCGGCGCTTGCGAATAGGCTCATTCTTGCCGATTGCGGCGCGACCTTCTCAGAACCGGGCCGCGAGGCCTTCCGCAACATGGCTGCGGCAGCCGCATCCAAAGGACTTTCGGCGATCACCGATGTCGCGATGCGTCGATTGTTCGCGCCTGAATTTCAGGAGAAGAATCCGGATCTGATGCGGGACCGACGCGAGGCTTTCCTCCGTACGGACGTTGACGTGTTTCGTGGCGCTTGCGAGGCGCTTGCCGGACTCGATCTGCGGCCGCAACTCGAACAAGTGAGGATGCCCGTCCTTGTTCTTGTAGGCGAACAAGACGAAGCGACGCCTCCACCAATGTCACGAGAACTCGCTGCGGGCCTTCCTGATGCCGAATTAGTTATTCTGCCGGGATGTGCTCATGTCCCGCAACTGCAGTCGCCTGACGTTTTTTTAGGTGCGATCGCGAATTTTCTATCCGGCGGCAATTCTGCTGCGCTTGATGCGCACTATCTTGGTCGGGATTTGCAGCGGAAACTGCCATCTTGAAGCTCGAACAGAGAATAGAACTGTAAACCGTCGCGATTTTAATGATTGCGAAGACAGATAAGTGCTTGATTTAAATGGTGGGCGCACCAGGGCTCGAACCTGGGACCCGCTGATTAAGAGTCAGCTGCTCTACCAACTGAGCTATGCGCCCGGACCCGTCCGGAAAGTCATGCGGGAGCGCGTCGTTTAGCAAAGCAAATCCCTCATGTCCAGCAAGGCGACCAGGTTTTCCGGGACGCGTGGGTGGATCATTCTCCGTCCATTCAGGATAGCAAAACCGCCGGAATCCGGCGGTTTTTGGAAGCGTATGTGGGTGGCGAGGAGGTTTATAGCCGCTGGGGCTCCGGGCCATGATCGCGACGAGAGCCCCGATTGCCGCCCATTCCATCGTCGCGGTCACGAAATCCATGTCCGCGCATGCCGCGATGTCCACCCATTTGGGTTAATATCGCCAAGCGGCGCTTCTGGGCATCGTCAAGACTCTTGTAAAGCGGATCAGCTGCATCCGCTATGCGCTTCAGCGCCACTGCAGAGTTAATCATGGTGTCGGCACGCTCGCGCAACCGTGCAACGGGGTTCGGTGGAGTGCCCGCACCCTGCTCTTGCTGATCGCGTTCTGCACGGCGCGCCTCGCGCTCAGTGGCTCTTGTCTTTGCCAGCGCAATCCGTTGTTTGGCAAAATCCCGCACGGCAGCCTCAACCGGCGGCCACATCTTTTCCTGATCCGGCGTCAATTGCAGGCCAGCCTTGACCGCTGCAATCCGGGCATCAGCGAAGGCAGCCCTGTCCTCATCGCTGAAACGAGACGGATGATGGGATCGATATTGCGCGTAAACAGTTGTCGAAGCGATGATCGCAACTATGGCAACACTTGCGATAATAATCTTTGTGAGAATGGCTTTCTTCATGAATGCCTCCCTTGGCCAGAAGGTCATGAAGATGACAGGTGCATCCAGCCTTTCAACTTAAGATTTGGAAAGGTTCTACAATCGTGATCACAACATGCCCAGCAGACGCGGTAACCACAGCGAAATCTCGGGAATAAATGTCACGATACCAAGAAAGATCAGCATGGTCAGAAGCCACGGCCACACCGCGATGGTGAGTTCCGTGATCCCCATTTTGGCGATACCTGAGGCGACATAGAGATTGAGGCCAACCGGCGGGTGGCACATCCCGACTTCCATATTGACCACCATCAGGATCCCGAGATGCACCGGATGAATGCCGAGCTTGACTGCGATCGGAAATAAAATCGGCGCAGTGATCAATACGATTGAGCTTGCTTCCATCACGTTGCCTGCGATCAGAAGCAAGATATTCACAAAAATCAGGAACGTAATCCAGTTCACGCCATGGGCCGAAATCCACGCAGTCATCTGCTGCGGGATTTGCTCGCTCGTCATGAGAAAGGAGAACAGAACAGCATTGGTGATAATATAAAGGATCATTGCGCTCATGTTCGCTGAACCGAGCAAGACGCGCGGAACATCCTTGAGTGACATGTCGCGATAGACAAACACTGCGATCATAAACGCATACACCGCACTCATCGCGGCGGCTTCAGTCGGAGTAAATAAACCGGCGTAGATGCCTCCAAGCACGATAATGACCAGCAGCAAGCCCCAGATGCATTCCCGGAACGCCTTGAAACGTTCAGCCCAACTGGCCTTCGGTAGACGCGGATAATCGTATTTCCATGCCCGATAAAACGTGGTCGCGCCCAGCAATGTTGCCAGCATAATGCCTGGCACCACTCCCGCCATGAACAATTGGCCGATCGAGGCGGAGAATACGCGCTGCCCTTCAGGACCAATCGCAATGCTTCCGCCGGTCGCAACCGAGTAGATCACCATCACGATCGACGGAGGAATCAGAATGCCTAATGCACCCGATGTCGTGATGACACCAGCGCCAAAACGTTTTGGGAAACCCTGCGCCACCATCGCCGGCATCACAATCGAGCCGATGGCGATCACGGTGGCCGGCGATGAACCGGAAATAGCTGCAAACAAGGCGCAGGCCATCACCCCCGCAAGACCCAGTCCGCCGTACCAGTGTCCCACCATCGAGGTCGCGAAATTGATCATGCGTTTCGCGACACCACCATGGGTCAAGAAATTACCGGCGAGAATAAAGAACGGGATCGCCATGATCTCGAAATTCTCGATGCCGGTGAACAGCTTCAATGCCACTGATTCAATCGGAACACTGGTGAGCAGGAACAGGAAGGTGAGAACCGTTAGGCCAAGCGCGATCGAAATTGGCATGCCTGTCAGCATCAGGGCGATGAGAAGCGCGAAGATGATGAAAGTTGTCATCGTGCGCCCTCCGGTGTCGGGCCGATTGCCGTATCCACATCCACACCTTCAACATGCGTATGGTCATGGTGCGGCAACTCACCAGTGCGCCAGTAAGAATATGCGACCTGCAAGAAGCGGAAGCACATCAGATAAGAGCCAAGCGGAATACACAGGTAGACAATCCAGCTTGGCACCTCGAGATCGGCTGACACCTGATCGGTGCTGGCAAGACCAATCACGAATTTCGCACCCATGGTGCCAATGACGCTCGTGAAAAGCGCGCCGCAGAACAGGCCAAACAGAATGACGCTTTTTCTCCAATTCGGGCTGAGTTGCAGCACCAGCACATCGACGCCAACGTGAATGCCGGTGCGCACGCCGTAGGCTGCGCCAAACTTCGCCATCCACACAAACATGTAGATGCACAATTCCTGCGCCCAGGAGATATGAATCTTCGTGAGGAAGGGATAGAGGAACGGAACCCCCGTGCCGTAGCGATGTATGACCGCAACAAAAATCACCACCGTCGCAGCCGCAATCAGCGACGCGATGAGAATTTCTTCAAGCCGATCCAGAATACGCAAACATAAGCCAAACATGTCCCCCACCTGCCCCCGCTGCGTCTTTGCGCTTTACGGGTCGTTCAAATATTTTGGACCCATGTCTAAGAGGGTCATCAGCGGCATAATAGAAATCCGGGACACAATGCCCCGGACTTTTTTGCAGTCAGTTTTTAATCAATTGGTCGCGCCCTTGGCCGCGATCTTGAATTGCTCGATCAAATCCTTCCCGACACGCGAAGCCATATCCTGGGTCACAGGCTCTAGTGCCTTCATCCATTCGGCACGTTCCGCCGGGGTCAATTCATAGAAGGTTGTCGTGCCCGCCTTTTTCATTGCTTCGAGCGCTTCGTCATTTTCCTTCTGGGCAATGCCATTGGAATATTCGGTCGCTTCCGACATAGCCATTTCAAGCTGCGTGCGGATATCGGCCGGCAGACCATCCCAGAACTTTTTGTTCACGATCACCGCATAGCCGATGTAGCCATGATTAGAGATCGTGGCGTGCTTCTGCACCTCATGCATCTTCTGGGTGTAGCAATTCGACGGCGTGTTTTCGTTGCCATCTACAACACCAGTCTGCATCGCTTGATAGACTTCAGAGAAAGCCAGCACCTGCGGAATAGCGCCCAGCGCCCGCATTTCAGCTTCCAGCACCTTCGAGGATTGAATACGCATTTTCAAACCATGAAAGTCTTGAACCTTATGCATTGGCTTGTTGGCGGTCATGATCTTGAAGCCATTGTCCCAATACGCGAGACCCTTAATGCCTTTTGGCTCAAGCTTGGCGAGCAAACCTTTCCCGACGGGCCCTGTGGTGACGCGGGCAAGCGCCGCCTTATCCGGAATAATATAAGGCAGATCGAAAACCTCGAACTCCTTGACGCCGAGCGGACCGAACTTGGCAAGTGACGGTGCAAGCATCTGCACCGCTCCGAGTTGCAAGGCTTCCAGTTCTTCCTTGTCCTTGTAGAGCTGCGAGTTCGGATAGACTTCGACCTTCACTTTGCCATTGGTGTATTTCTCGGCCAGCTCCTGAAATTTTTGCGCACCTTTTCCCTTGGGCGTGTCGGGGGCAACGACATGACTGAATTTGATCACAATAGGCGCCTGCGCCGATGCAGGGCCAATGAGTGCAATAGCAATGATCGATAACACAGCCAGAATAATTTTTTTCATCGCAGCCTCCAACCATTTGGCGCAACAACAATAGCAATAATAGTAATCGTACTTTGCACCTCTACAATCCCAACAGATCACACAATCTCAAGCCGCGGCAATTCGCCCTTGGTGGGATTCTGTCATTAAAAGTTATTGCAACGCAAAATGCGGTGTACCCGGGGAGGATACACCGCATGGAATGTCGATCGACAACAAATCAGGTGGTCAGTCAGTGCCCTGCGGCAGCAGCCCTTGGCATATCATGCTGCTTTTTCATCACGATCTTGTTGAGCGCACTGAGATAAGCCTTGGCAGACGCAACCAGCGTATCCGGATCTGAGCCACGCGCAGTCACCGAACGGCCATTCTGTGACAATCGCACTGAGACTTCCGCCTGTGCATCGGTACCCGCCGTCACGGCATGAACCTGATAAAGCTCAAGCTTCGCTTCGTGCGGCACCAGCGCCTTGATGCAGTTGAACGTCGCATCCACCGGGCCGTTACCTTCGGCCTCTTCCAGACGGGTCTGGCCTTCAATATCGAGTTTCATGGTCGCGCGCTGCGGACCATGCGTGCCAGCGATCACCGTCAGCGAGATCAACTTAAGACGATCATGGGAGTGGGCGATCTCTTGATCGACCAATGCCTCGATATCCTCGTCGTAGATATCCTTCTTGCGATCCGCGAGCGCCTTGAATCGCACAAACGCATCTTCCAATTGATTGCCCGCGAGCTTGTAACCCAAATCATCCAGCTTGTGGATGAAGCCTGCGCGGCCAGAATGCTTGCCCATCACCAGTGACGTTTGCTTCACGCCTACTGTCTCCGGCAGCATGATTTCATAGGTCTGCGCATTCTTCAGCATGCCATCCTGATGGATACCGCTCTCATGCGAAAATGCATTCCGTCCAACGATGGCTTTATTGTACTGCACCGGAAATGAGGTCGCTGCCGATACCGCCTTCGATGCGCGAGTGAGCATCGTGGTGTCGATCTTGTTCCAGTACGGCAATTTGTCGTTGCGGACATTGATGGCCATTACGACTTCCTCAAGCGCGGCGTTGCCGGCACGCTCGCCGATACCGTTGATGGTGCATTCGATCTGCCGTGCACCACCGCGAATACCGGCCATCGAATTTGCCAGTGCCATGCCGAGGTCGTCGTGGCAATGAACCGAGAATACAGCCTTGTCGGAATTCGGCACTGTCTCACGCACGCGTTTGTACAAATTATAATATTCCTCCGGCACCGAATAGCCAACGGTGTCGGGCAGATTGATGGTTGTCGCACCCGCCTTGATCGCAGCCTCGATGCAGCGGCAGAGAAAATCGAACTCAGTACGGGTAGCATCTTCCGCCGACCACTCGACATTATCGATGTGATTACGTGCGCGCGTGACGGACGAAATGACAAGTTCGTAGACTTGTGACTCGTCCATCTGGAGCTTGTATTTCATATGCACCGGCGAGGTGGCCAAGAAGGTGTGAATGCGGCCGCGCTTCGCCGGCTTGATCGCCTCCGCGCAGCGATCGATATCCTTTTGTGCGGCGCGCGACAGACCGCAAATCACAGCGTTGCCGCTGCTCTTAGCGATCTCTCGCACCGCCTCGAAATCTCCATCGGAGGCAAACGGATAGCCCGCCTCGATGATATCGACACCCATGGCGTCGAGCATCGCGGCTACGTTCAGCTTTTCCTCAAAGGTCATGGTGGCGCCGGGAGACTGCTCGCCGTCGCGCAAGGTGGTATCGAATATAACAACACGGTCCTTGTCGGACTTGTTCACGGTGGTCATGGGAAAGTTCCTTCGGTCAAATGCGCAAATTCAAGCGCTGTCGGGTTTCGGTGCTTCGTCGCTCCCCTGAGTGCCCAGGCGCATATGCCCAGACGGCCCTCAGGGGCTGATAAGAAGGAGACCGAGAAGCGAGGAACGCAGCGAGGTGGGCACAGCCGGAATCACAGCGAAATCGGTAGCCAAAGCCACCGTCCCCTGCCGTTCCTGCATATTGCTGCGAATCGCCATTCCATACCCTTTGAGGGGATCATCGGCCCAAACCGTTGACGGTTGGTTGCCAAACTCTCCGCTAATCTTTCTAAACGAGAAAGAATAACTCCCGCAACGTCAAAAAATGGTCAGGTTTACTGCCCTTTTTTGGCCCACACGTCCCGTTTCATGGGGGTGAGGCCTTCTTTCGGGAAGCTCCTTTGCCGGCACCTTCCCTGGCCAGCACCGCCTGCGCCTTTTTCAGTTCCCCAAGCTCACCCTTTTCGAGTTCAGGATAACGCAAATTGAGTTTTTCCATCGCGCTCACGATGGCTGAGCTGATAACCACGCGCGCAAACCATTTGTGATCGGCGGGCACCACGTACCATGGCGCGTGTTTCGCCGCAGTGTGCCGCACCACGTCCTGATAGGCGGCATGATACTTATCCCATAACGCACGCTCGGCGACATCACCCGGTGAAAATTTCCAGTGTTTCGCCGGATCCTCAAGCCGTTCCAGGAAGCGCTGGCGCTGCTCTTCTTTGGAGACGTTGAGAAAGAATTTCAGGATCAGCGTGCCATTACGTGCAAGATATTTCTCGAACGCGCAAACATCCTCAAAACGCTCACGCCAGAGATTCTTGGTGACGAGTTCAGGCGGAATGCGCTCCTTGGCAAGACTTTCCGGATGAACGCGAACCACGAGCATTTCCTCGTAATAGGAGCGATTGAAGATGCCAATGCGGCCGCGCTCTGGCAGCGCTAGCGTGGTGCGCCACATGAAATCGTGTTCCAGCTCTTTGGATGAAGGCTGCTTGAAGGAATAAACCTCACATCCCTGCGGATTGATGCCAGACATGATATTTTCAATAGCGCTGTCCTTGCCAGCGGCATCCATGCCCTGGAAAATCAGCAGCACGGACCAGCGATTGTGCGCATAAAGCTTCTCCTGCAACTCACGCAGCCGCCCACGGTTGGTATCAATAATCGTGTGCGCTGCCCCCTTATTGAGATCGCCTTTTTCATTCGGCTTGTGTGACTTAAGATGAAACTCCCGCGAGCCATCGATTCGAAACGGCTCTACATAGGATTTCAGGGCCAGAGACTTTGACCCGTTTCCATTTTTGCCCATGTGCTTCTCCCGGCGATAATACGATTCTTCGTCAAGTAATCTGAGGGCGTTAGATCGACAGCGATAAAACAATGATACATCATGATGCGATGAGCACGATCTCGCCTGCCATTGTATTTGAGCGCGTTAGCAAAAGCTTCGCTGGCGGCCGCACCCAGGCAGTCAACAGCGTATCATTGACAGTGACCAGCGGGGAGTTTCTCGCCATTGTCGGCAGCTCCGGTGCGGGCAAGACCACCTTGCTTCGGCTCGCGAACCGCTTGATCGAGCCTGATAGCGGCAACATCCACATTGAAGGGGAAAACATTCGCGATACCGATGCAGTCGCACTGCGCCGGCGCATCGGCTATGTCTTCCAGAACAATGGCCTGTTTCCGCACATGAGCGTTGCCGCCAACATCGGTATTACACCGCGACTCCTGGGCCAATCCGCGAAAGTGATTTCAGATCGTGTCGACGAACTGATCAATCTGGTACGCCTTGACCCCAAACAGCATCGCGACCGTTTTCCGCATGAACTGTCCGGTGGCCAGCGTCAACGTGTTGGCGTCGCGCGCGCTCTTGCCGCAAAACCGCGCATCGTTCTGATGGATGAGCCATTCGGTGCGCTTGATCCTTTGACCCGCGATGCACTCGGTGACGATTATCGCGCGTTGCATCGCAAGCTCAACCTGACAACGATCATGATCACCCATGACATGACCGAAGCTGCACTGCTCGCCGACCGCATTGCCGTCATGCATGCAGGCGATTTGCTCGCGGTCGGCACAGCAAGCGAGCTTGCAGGCAGCAGCAATGTCCATATCAACACGCTCTTGCGCGCGCCGCGACGTCAGGCTGAACGATTGCAAATGCTGCTATTGAAAGATTCACGATGACAGCATTTTCCGATCCGCGCTGGAGCGAAGCTCTGACATATCTGCCGGATTATCTCGGCAATCATGTCCGTGTCAGCCTGGCGGCGCTTGCGCTCGGCTTACTCGTCAGCCTGCCGCTGGCGCTGATCGCGCGGCGGCAACCCTGGTTGCGCGGCACGCTTCTCACACTCGCCAGCATCGTGCAAACCGTGCCCGGCCTCGCACTGCTCGCGTTGTTTTATCCGTTGTTGCTGGCCCTCGCGGATATTTCGCTGCGATGGGTAGGAGCTGGATTCTCAGCCTTCGGATTCCTGCCCGCCGTGCTCGCGCTGGCGCTCTACAGCATGCTTCCGGTTTTGCGGAACACCATTACAGGACTGCAGGGTATCGATCACACGATCCTGGAAGCTGCAGATAGCGTCGGCATGACGCGCCGGCAATCGTTGATCATGGTGGAATTGCCTCTGGCTTCGCCGGTAATCATGGCAGGTATTCGCACTGCCGCTGTCTGGGTGATTGGCACGGCCACGCTCGCAACTCCGATTGGCCAAACGAGCCTTGGCAACTACATCTTCGCCGGCTTGCAAACTCAGAACTGGGTGTTTGTATTGTTCGGTTGCATAGCGGCGGCGGCATTGGCGCTGGCAGTTGATCAACTGCTCGCATCGATTGAAACTGGATTCCGGTTGCGCAGCAGGGCTCGCATTGCTTTTGGCACATTCGGAATCGCTGCTCTCCTGGCTGCGACGTTAACGCCATCTCTCATGCGCGCACACACCAGTTACATTGTCGGCGCAAAAACTTTTACTGAACAATATGTGCTATCCTCACTCATCGTGCAGCGCCTGCAGGCTGCAGGCTTGCCTGCAAACTCGCGCGAAGGCC
This sequence comes from uncultured Alphaproteobacteria bacterium, assembly GCA_963811795.1. GTDB lineage: Bacteria > Pseudomonadota > Alphaproteobacteria > Rhizobiales > Xanthobacteraceae > Afipia. The sequence goes on along the minus strand of CAWESR010000011.1, from coordinate 27,087 downwards.
TCGGCTCCAGTGTCATCTTCGAGGCTCTCGCCGCTGGCGATATCGACGTTTATGTCGATTATTCCGGCACATTGTGGGTGAACCAGCTCAAGCACCAGGACATCAAACCGCGCAAGGAATTGCTGGATCATCTGAAAAACGAGCTTGCGGAACGATACAAGATTTCACTGCTCGGCGAGCTCGGCTTTGAAAACGCCTATGCGCTGGTGATGTCACGCAAGCGTGCAGAAGCGCTCGGCATTCGCTCGATTACCGATCTTGCCGTGCGCGGAAGAGACATGTCCATTGCTGGAGACTATGAATTTTTCTCGCGCCCCGAATGGATAACCTTGAGGCAGGCCTACGCACTGGATTTCCGGCAACAGCGGCAAATGCAGCCGGATTTTATGTACGCTGCCGTGGCATCAGGTGAAGTCGATGTGATTGCGGGATATACCAGCGATGGGCTGATCGTGAAATACGACCTTGTCTTGCTCGATGATCCGAAACACGCCATCCCGCCTTACGATGCGTTTTTGTTGTTATCTCCGAAACGCGCGAACGACGAAGCGCTCAAGATTGCACTGAAGCCGCTGATTGGCGCCATCGATATTGCTACGATGCGAGGCGCTAATTTACGTGCTGGCGATGGCAGCCCCACAAGTTCGTCAAACGCCGTGGCCCAGTGGTTGTGGGAAAAAATCTCAAAACCCTGAAAGGGGAAAGCTCAGAGGTTCTTGATAAAACCAGCGTCGATCAGAAGCCGATTGAAACGCCGAGCTTCAGCACCATCCTTGCACGAATAGAACTGTCCTTGGCAGCGGAGCATGATCTTCTTCTGCTCGACGAAGGTCGGATCGAGCGGGATGCCCGCCGCATCCAGAATCGCAAGTGGAAGATAGGCCCCTTCCAGAGTCTCTAGTGCCGATGACATATCAGGCCTGTAATTGAGCGCATCGATTGCATAGTAGGTTTTATAGTAACGCGGATCGTGCGTCATGATCCGGTTGGCCAGTACGCTCTGGGGTAACTTCGGCTCCAGCAGCTTTTGTGAGATGGCAGGTTGATGGTCGCCGAACCGCACCAGCAGAAACGGCTCGTCGGGGTGATCGGTCTTCAACCGCTCGATAAAGCTGGCGTAGTCTGAGGCTGTCATCGCCTGACGGCGAATATATTCATCCACCTCAGACGTGTTGCCGGGCGCAGTCCATCCTGTAGGCGTGAGGTCGGGTCGATAGGTCGTCGTCCATGGAAAATGATTGGCCGTGAGATACACAAATACAAACATTGGCTGCTCGGCTTTGCGCTCACGCGCAATTAGCTGCAACGTCTGGTCGAAATAGAATTTGTCCGGCTGCATGTCCTCGTTGACGCCCATGCCTGCCATGTCAATGAATTGACTAATGCCTGCGGATGTCTGGAAGTTACGTGCGCTAAGGAAATCTCCATAGGTCGGATACAGCGAGAACGTGCGATAACCGCAGCGCTGCAAGGACTGCGGCAGCCCGCGCGAAATCTTTCCGGCCGCAATCCGGGTCACGTAGAATTTGAGCTGACCAAATGACCGCGCCGACAGGCCGGTCAGGACATTGAACTCGGTGTACCAGGTCGGGCCACCGCTGGATTTGGCAACGAACGATCTCTGCCGTCCGTCCGTAGATTTGAAGTAGCCCTGGTAATTCTCAGGCACCTTGATACCGGGCGCCGCGCTGATGTCGAAACTCGACTCGTCCAGCACCATGATGATATTTGGCCGCTTCGCGCGCGGCTCGCAGGCCGCAAGTGGCGTTGCCTGCGCGGAGCCGATGAGATTTGGGGATCGGCCTCGATCCATCCCGTCGAGGTCAAATGCGATACCGACACCACACCGGATCGCGCCAGATTTGAGATGTGATTGACACCCTGGAACGGCTCCCATGGCTGTTCCGGATAAATGACGGAAAGGATTGTTATCAGAGCGGAGCAGACGACCGCGACGGTCCCGGACATCGCGCGGCGAATTCGGAATGGCTCCCCGCGCCAGATCAGCCACATCACCGGCACCGCGATCACCGCAAGCACGATGGATTGCACCCGCAACTGCGGGAAAATCGAATGCAGGAAGGAGACGGTATCGCGATCGATGATAAGAAAATCCAGGAACGTCAGTGTGAGCTGCGTGATCCCGTATTTGAACTGCGACAGCGTGATCAAGATCGCTATCAAGGCTAGCGACAGCGCCGCACAGACGCCCGGCCTGCGCAGCACAATCAGCCACAGGCTATTCAGCAAAGCCCATGTCAGCAACGCCATTGTCGTCGCGAACGGGCCGTATTCCACCGACGCCAGGATATAGATTGCAGTGAGATGCATGGCAGCGAGCGGCACTACGCGCAGCCACCACAGCTTGCTGAGATTCTGGATCGATGAAACGACCGACATAACGCGATCCTAGCCCTTTGGTAACAAGCCAAGCCGCTTGGCTATCAGCTTATCGAGCATCCGTTTCGGCAGAATACGTACCATCAGATTCTGAAGGCGATCAGGCGTGATCGTGTATCGCACTTTGGGATTACTGGCGGTGAGCGCATGATGCACCAACTCGCCGACCGCTTCAGGTGGCAAACCTTTTGCGCCGAGCTCCAGCATCAGCTTACGCATTTTGGTGAGAACAGGAAAATAAGGTGAATTGTGATAAACGGAAATATCAACTTCCTCCGATTTATCCCAAATAGGCGTTTTAATCGGACCTGGCGCAATCAGCAACGACATCAATCCCAAACAGCATCAGTTCACGGCGCAGACTTTCCGATAAACCTTCCAGCGCAAATTTCGAAGTGCTGTAAGGAGCAACCAGCGGATTGCCATTCCGGCCCGCGACCGACCCCATCATCACGATGCGACCGGGCGCGCCCTTCAACGAAGGATCGGCACCAAGCAACGGCCCGAAGGCCTGCGTTACAATCACCGGCCCGAGGACGTTGATCTCCATCTGCCATCTGAAGTCACCAATCGGCAATTCCAGCACGGGCCCTGAAACCGCAATCCCGGCATTGTTGACAAGACCTGCAAGCCGCTCGCCGTTCAATGCTGCGCGCACCTCGCCGGCTGCGGCCCGCACACCCGCCTCGTCAGTGACATCAAACTGAAGCGCCGTGAAATTTGGACCGAACTGCATTTTGAGGCGATCGGCATCCGCCTGCTTGCGCACGCTGCCGAACACCCTGAATCCACGATCAAGCAGAACCTTGCTGGTCGCCCAGCCGATCCCGGTCGATGCACCGGTAATGACGATCGTCTTCATATGCGCCTCCTGCCTTAGATGTTCCTAGCATTATGACATAAAAGAGGGGACGCCACCGCGCCCCCTCCTTCGCTTCCGCCTATTTTAAGCGCGAAATCAGTTTTTGGTTTTATCGACGAGCGCCTTGGCCTTGATCCAGGGCATCATGTCGCGCAGCTTCGCGCCGACATCCTCAATCGGATGCTGGGCAAGCTTGGCCCGGGTCGCCTTGAACGACGTCTGGCTGACCTTGTTTTCAAGCATCCAGTCGCGTGTGAAGACACCGTTCTGGATATCGGCCAGAACCTTCTTCATTTCTTTCTTGGTTTCATCGGTGATGATGCGCGGACCGGTGACGTATTCGCCGTACTCAGCGGTGTTGGAGATCGAATAATTCATGTTGGCGATGCCGCCTTCATAGATCAGATCGACAATCAGCTTCACCTCGTGGAGACACTCGAAGTAAGCCATCTCCGGCGCATAGCCAGCCTCGACCAAGGTCTCGAAACCGCCCTTGATCAGCTCAACCAGACCGCCGCACAGCACAACCTGTTCACCGAACAGATCGGTCTCGCATTCCTCGCGGAAAGTGGTTTCGATAATGCCGGCGCGGCCACCGCCGATAGCCGATGCATAGGACAGGCCCAGATCATGTGCATTGCCCGAAGCATCCTTATGGATCGCAATCAGACACGGCACGCCGCCGCCACGCTGATATTCCGACCGCACAGTGTGACCGGGGCCTTTCGGCGCGACCATCAACACGTCGAGATCGGGACGCGGATCGATCAGGTTGAAATGCACGTTGAGACCGTGCGCGAACAGAAGCGCTGCACCCTGCTTCATATTGTCATGCAAATGATCGCGATAAATATCGCCCTGCAATTCATCAGGCGTCAGCATCATCATGACATCGGCCCACTTCGCGGCCTCGGCGACTTCCATCACCTTGAAACCCGCGCCTTCAGCCTTCTTAGCGGTCGCCGAACCTTTACGGAGCGCGATCGCGACATCCTTGACGCCGGAATCTTTCAAGTTGAGGGCGTGGGCATGGCCCTGACTGCCGTAACCGATGATGACGACCTTCTTGCCCTTGATCAGGTTCAGGTCGGCGTCGCGATCGTAATAAACACGCATGATGGTCCTCTATCATTTGGCATGAACTGAAATCTGCCGCAGCTTCTAGGATGTTGAAGTCATACGGACAAGGGCTTGCGGACAAGGGCTTGGTCTCGGATTGATATTTCCATTGTCACCACACCATCGGGATGATGCTGGCAACGAGCAGCAACGCCATGACGATATTAAAGATTCGTGCCTGGCGTGGTGTTGTTAAAGCGCGGCTGAGGACAGTGCCGAAACCGGTCCAAATCACGACAGAAATCACCGTTGCCACTGAGAACACCGCCAGCATCATGGCCAAATCCCGGCCTGCAAACTGCGGCCGGATGAATAGCGCAGTGGCACTGAGCACAGTGAGAACGCCCTTCGGATTGATCCATTGGAAAGCCGCGGCCTGGACAAACGTCAAAGGCTGCGCCGAATCTGCCTTCTCGGGCAGACCTGACAGCGCCACTTTGTGCGCCAGCCACAGCATGTAGACCACGCCCGCTACTTTCAGAGCGCCATGAGCCGCTGGAAAAGCTGCGAATACCATTTGCAATCCGCTACCTGTGGACGCGATCAACAGCGCAAAGCCGATGACTATCCCGGCCATGTGCGGAAACGATCGAGCAAAACCAAAATTAACGCCAGAGGCCGTCAACATGATATTGTTCGGACCGGGCGTGCACGCAGCCGCCAGCGCAAACGTTGCCATAGGCAAAACCAGATCTACAGAGCTCACATCCCCTCCGAACCGCGCGAGATGGCGGCGACGCCGGTGCGCGAGACTTCGACAAGACCAAGTGGAAACATCAACGATACGAACTGATCGATCTCGCTCGATGTGCCGGTGAGTTCGAACACAAAACTTTCCTCAGTTGTATCGATCTCAAGTGCCTTGAAAGATTGCGCCACCCGCAACGCTTCAGCCCGCTTGTCGCCAGTGCCACGCACTTTAATCATCGCCAGTTCGCGCTCAATGCAAGGCCCCGCCGTGGTCATATCGACAACGCGATAGACCGGGATCATGCGATCCAGCTGATGCTTGATCTGCTGAATCACCATCGGCGTGCCAGTGGTCACGATGGTGATACGCGACATATGCTTTTCGTGTTCGGTTTCCGACACGGTGAGGCTTTCGATATTATAGCCTCGACCGGAGAACAAACCGATGACACGCGCGAGCACCCCAGGCTCGTTCTGCACGAGGATCGCAAGCGTATGTGTCTCGTTCGGACTCTTGCGCTCTTCCATAAAGTAGGCGGATGCAGGCTGCTCCATTGTCATTATCCTCACACCAGCGCCTTGCCACCGGCGAAGGCGGCTGCGGTTGCTTCATCGTTCGCTTCCGCAGGCAAAAGCATTTCATTGTGCGCTTTTCCCGAAGGAATCATCGGAAAACAATTTTCAAGCGCAGCAACACGGCAATCGAACAGCACCGGCTTTTTGACGTTGATCATCTCATTGATCGCATCGTCGAGGTCTCCCGGTTTTATCACCTGAAGACCAACGCAGCCGAACGCATCTGCGAGTTTTACAAAATCCGGCAAGGCTTCAGAATATGAATGCGACAGGCGATTGCCGTGAAGCAGCTGCTGCCACTGGCGCACCATGCCCATATACTGATTATTCAAAATAAAAATTTTGATTGGCAATTCGTACTGAACCGCCGTCGACATCTCCTGCATGGTCATCTGCACCGACGCATCGCCTGCGATATCGATGACGAGACTATTTGGGTGGGCAACCTGAACACCGAGTGCGGCTGGCAAACCATAGCCCATGGTGCCGAGCCCTCCGGAGGTCATCCAGCGGTGCGGCTCCTCGAAACCGTAGAACTGCGCGGCCCACATTTGATGCTGGCCGACTTCTGTCGTGATGTAAGTATCGCGCCCTTTTGTTAGCTCATACAGCCGCTGGATCGCGTATTGCGGCAGGATGATATCGTTGTTTTTCTTGTAGGCGAGCGAATTGCGCGCACGCCATTTCGCGATCTCCATCCACCATGACTTGGTGTCCGGCTTTTTTGCTTCCGTCCTGAACACCTGCAACAAATCGCCGAGGACATTCGCCACGTCACCAATGATTGGAACATCGACATGGATGTTCTTGTTGATTGACGAAGGATCGATGTCGATGTGAATCTTCTTCGAATTTGGCGAGAAGGCATCTGTGCGCCCGGTGATGCGGTCGTCAAAACGCGCACCAATACAAAGCATCACATCGCAATCATGCATTGCCATGTTGGCTTCATACGTGCCGTGCATGCCCAACATGCCAAGCCAGTTTTTGCCCGATGCAGGATAGGCGCCAAGCCCCATCAAGGTCGATGTGATCGGAAAGCCAGTGAGTTCAACCAGCTCACGCAGCAACTCCGAGGCCTTGGGCCCTGAATTGATGACCCCGCCTCCAGTATAGATGACCGGACGTTTCGCGGAGCCGAGCAGCGCCACCGCCTTGCGAATCTGTTCCGCATCACCCTGCACCCGTGGCGCGTAAGAGACGTGCACGTCAGATTTGCGCGGCGGATGATAGATGCCCGTAGCGAATTGTACGTCTTTTGGCACATCCACCACGACCGGCCCGGGACGACCCGTGGTCGCAACATAGAAGGCCTCATGCAAAACCTTCGGCAGATCCTCGATCCGTCGAACAAGCCAATTGTGCTTGGTGCATGGCCGCGTGATGCCAACGGTGTCACATTCTTGAAATGCGTCGTTGCCAATGAGATGGGTTGGCACCTGACCGGTAATGCATACCAGCGGAATCGAATCCATCAGGGCATCGGTGAGCGGCGTAACCATGTTGGTCGCGCCAGGACCGGAGGTCACGAGCGCGACGCCCGGTAGACCCGTGGAGCGCGCGTAACCTTCAGCCGCATGCCCTGCGCCCTGTTCATGGCGCACAAGAATATGCTCGACCTCGTTCTGCTGAAAAATCTCGTCATAAATCGGAAGCACCGCGCCGCCCGGATAGCCGAAAACATGCTTGACCCCATGATCGATGAACGCGCGCACAATCATTGCGGCGCCGGTCATCTGATTGGGATCGTGGCTCTTGTTCTCACTCATGGTTCGCTCCGGGCCCCGCAGGGCGTCGTTTGATCCGATACTTCAGATAATAAAAAAGGGCCCAAGAGGCCCTTTGCACACCGCCTTGTCGCAGATGGCCGTCAGCCACCCCCGGCGGTGCGCCAAGGTACGATAATAATAAGCGGGGTTGTAATTTTATTACGCATTTGTCGCCTAGACATTCCAAAGGTTGCGCGGGTTATACGATCCTGTCGAGGAAAGTCAAGCCGCGTCCCTTAGCAAGCTAACCAATTTCAGCCTCAATTGCGAGGGCGAAAACTCACCCTGCAGCGGCCATTATGCCGCCATGACGCTGTTCAGGAATCGATCAACGGCGTTGCGCAGCGCACTGGATTGCGCAGCGAGACTGCTCGATGTCTCAATTGCTTCGCTGGTGGATCTGCGCGTTTCTCCGATGGCACTCTTTGTTCCGGCGACATTGGTCGCGAGCGATTGGCTCGCGGTTGCCGCAATTTGGATGTTGCGGGAGATTTCCTGCGTCGCAGTGCCCTGCTCGTCTGCGGAGATATTCACCGACTCGGTCAGCTCCTTGATCTCTTCCATGACAGAGCTCATCGAGCGAATGGCATCAAGCGTATTCTTGGTCGCGTTTTGAATCTCGGTCACTTGAAGAATGATTTCCTCGGTTGCCGTAGCGGTCTGGCTCGCGAGTGTCTTGACCTCCGCAGCTACGACTGCAAAGCCGCGACCAGCTTCACCCGCCCGCGCCGCTTCGATAGCCGCGTTCAATGCAAGCAGATTGGTCTGCCCCGCAATAGCGCGGATGAGCGCAACGGTCCCATCAATACTTCGGGACGCTTCATCAAGGCCTGTAACCATTTTGTTGGCATTTTGCGCAGTCTGTGAAGCGCCATCGATGACAGTGCGTGCGCGCTCGAGCTGGGAACTCACATTCTGTACCGAACCCGCCAATTGCTCTGTCGCATTCGCAATCATTTGAACATTATTTGACGTCGTCTGAGCCGCATCAACCGCATCTTCTGCTTGCTGGTCGGCCCCTTGCGCAATCGTCGCAAGGGATGTTGCGGTATTGTCCATCCGTGAACTTACGTTTTCAATCCCGCCCACGACATCTGCAATCGCAGCGCGGAATCCCTGCACTTGTTCATCCATAAATTCCCGGCGAGCCATCTGTTCGGCGTATTGGCGCCTTTCCTGCTCCGCCTGTACGCGCAACGTGCCCTGCTCACGTGATAAAGCATTCTTCATCGTATCGAGCGAGGTGAGCAGTCGGCCCAATTCATCCCGGCGCGTGGTCTTGATTTCTTCGCTCAGATCACCCGCCGCAATGCGCTCTGAAATCTTCATGGCGTAAATGATCGGCTTGGTAAAGGAATGTGCCGTGGCGAGGGCGAGCAGTATTCCCGCAAGCACATTGACGCCCAACAAAACCATCATAATCGATTTTGCCTGCACGCCTGTAGTTTCGGCCTGTGAACGAAATTCAAATCCATAAGCATTCGCAGCTTCAGCGATGATATCGAGGGCAGCGGATACTTCCTCGGCTTTGGCGAGAACAGTCCTTGGTAAAGGCAAATCTACAACGCCGGCGGGATCCGGCTTGATGATTTTCATCCCCAGCTTGAACCAGTCTTGCGATAAGGCTAACGCACTTTCGACTGACTGCTGGGCATCAGCGACGGGTAGCCGTTCGCGCACCACACCGAGATCGCTAATCAAACTTTTCAAAGCCTTATCGACAATAGCCGGAGTTGTCGAAGCCGTTTCGCGAAGGAACAATCCCTTTTCCATCGCACTGCGCGCTTCTGCAAAACTCAGCTGTGCCGAGCGCGCACTTCCAACGGCTATCATGGGACCGTCATACAGTTCGATGACGAGCGAGCTTGTAGACGTTACAAGCTTGATCCCGTAGGCCGTAATTCCCACAGCAAGAATAACGACAAGGCCAAATGCGATGGATATCTTGATGCGTATCGACATGAATAAACCTTGTAACTGCGACCTGTATTTACTCAGTAACTTTCACGAGCATCTGCATCGAAGGATGAATCGCGCAAATAACCTTGATGTCACCCTTCTTGTCGAAAGTGACCGGCGTTGAAGCTCCTGGCGCCTGGGAATGAAGGTTGAATTCATTGCCCGGTGTGCTCGACAATACATTGTGTGAAATATTGTCGTCATTGACGAAAACCAAAACATCGCCCTTCTTGATTGTCACTTCAGCAGATGAAAAGCGACGACCCTTTTGAGTGATCATTTGTTCAGTTGCCGTCGCAATTGCGATGCCGGCAGCAAGTCCAAGAACAACAGTAAGTGAGATAATTTTCATGTGGCTCTCTAGGTCGGATGGATTGATGTCAACGCGGAAGCAACGGAACGACGGACGGCTCTGGCTCACTGGTCAAAGTCTTCATGAATGAAACCAGATCCGCCTTCTCTTCGACAGTCAGGCCAAGCGGAATGATCGCATCGGACCGGCTGGGGCGGCTTATGCCGCCTTTGTCATAGTGCTCGACAACCGCTTCCAGTGTCGGGATCGAACCATCGTGCATATAGGGTCCGCGTCGAGCGATCTCCCTGAGGCCTGGCGTTTTGAATGCAAATTGCATCTTCTCGACATCTGGCAGGAATTTTCCACGGCCAACATCGGGGCTGGCCAGTCCTATATCGTGAGAGCTGTCATCGGTGAAATTCCAGCCGCCATGACACTCGGAGCATCTTCCCTTTGTATTGAAAATCTCAAAACCTCGCTGAGCTGCCTTCGATATCGCGTTTACATCACCGTCGATCCACGCATCGAAAGGTGCATGTCCTGAAACCACTGTACGCTCATATGTGGCAATCGCCTTACCAATGTTGCTGGCTGAAATTGGCTCATTCGGAAACGCGGCTGTAAACAGGGGTTGATAGTCGGCAATTTCAGACAATCGCGCGAGCAGCTTCTCAAGGGGCATATGCATTTCTACTTCGGATTGGATCGGCCCCAGCGCCTGCTCCTCCAATGAACCAAAGCGGCTGTCCCACATAAAGAGCTGAATGTACGCTGCGTTAATAATCGTCGGCGACCGACGGCCGAGTATGTTCATGCCATGGCCAACACCAAGAGGCTGTGCGTCACCCCATGCAAAGCCAGGATTATGGCATGTTGCGCATGACAAAAGATTGGATTCTGACAGGCGGGTATCGAAGTACAGCTTCTTTCCGAGTTCAACCTTTGCAGTGGTGTACGGGTTGCTTTTTGGAAATGGAATTGAGCCTGGCCGGACAAATGCAGCACGCATCTGCTTTGTGGTCACCTGAGATGGCTTGGCTATTTCAATTGGTGTTGTTTTTCCAACCACCGCAGCGGTGCTTGATTTCATGCGAAAGGGCGGTCGCTAGACCAATGATCCCCACGCAGGAAAGCCCACAAGATAATCTGGCAAAAGTTGAAGTCATCATGCGCAATAGAATCCGGCGAATAGATCCTGACAAAGAAGCAACCTGGAATGTGCCGGATTTGTATTAAGATTTTGATTATGCTGGGCTTAGAAGGGCGATACTTAGGAATTCAGCCAACCTCAGGCCTGAGACAGCCACGCCCATGCCTTCTCGGGTGGGACCCAAACGAATTCCGGTAATTGATGTTTGAACCACGTGAACTGCCGTTTGGCGTAATGGCGCGTGTCGGCCCGGCCAATTTCAATGGCCTCCGCCAGAGTGAGATCACCTGAAAGATGCCGCATCAATGCCGGAACCCCGTGCGCCTTCATTGCAGGCAACAACGGATCGAGCTTCCGGGACGCCAATGCAGCCACTTCTTCCAGCGCGCCGGCCTCCACCATGGCCGCAAAACGGCTATCGATCCCGGCGTAAAGCGCCTCGCGCTCCGGTGCGAGGAACACTGCCATGGTTTGATCGGCAGGTAATAAGGGTGGCAATCCATCACGATGCCAATCCAGCAGAGAACGACCCGTAGCCTCGATCACCTCCAGGGCACGTGCGATACGAGAGCGATCACGAGGCTTGAGACGTTCGGCGGAGGCTGGATCGCGCTTTGCAAGCTCAAGATAAAGAGCTTCTATCCCGTCACATTCGAGCCGCATGCGAACGCCATCGCGAATATCCGGGGGAATGGGCGGCACAGCGGAAAGCCCCCGCGTGAGGGCCTTGAAGTAAAGCCCTGATCCCCCCGTGAAAATTGGAAGTTGTCCTGCCGCGCGGGCTTCAGCCAGCGCACGCCCGGCGTCTGCCACCCATGATCCCACCGAACAATTCACCGCAGCATCGCAAGTGCCATAAAGCCGGTGCGGCGCGCGTGCCTCATCGTCCGGCGACGGACGGGCGGTAATGATCCGCAGATCGCGGTAGACCTGCATGGAATCGGCATTGATAACAACACCACCCATCGCCTCCGCCAAGGCAACCGCCAGTGCCGACTTGCCGCTGGCCGTCGGCCCTGCGATAAGCACCGCCTTGGCCCCGTTTTGCGCTGGCTTCACGTCATCCTTCCATCGAGCATCCAAGTCTGTCGAACCATGTCTCTCGTCGCCACGCTGATTTGCAATCCTGCCGAACCCGGGCTCGACAGCACCGCTATCAATGCCGCGCGCTCAGTATTGCCCTCGCCTGAGCATGCCGACTGGCTGCTTGAGGGCGTGGCAGCCGACATCCGCTTTAGCAGCACTGACAGCCCTCGTACAATTGCCGCCCGGCTACGCGAAGCCCTGAATGGTCTGCGCGTTGATAGTGTGGTGCAGCCGCAACTCGACAGGCGCAAGAAACTTCTTCTCGCCGACATGGATTTAACCATGATCGGCCAGGAATGCATCGACGAATTGGCGGATTTTGCCGGGCTCAAGGCACATGTCGCAGCAATCACCGAACGCGCCATGCGCGGCGAGATCGAATTCGAGCCAGCGCTCCGTGAGCGTGTCGCTTTGCTGAAAGGACTGCCCGTATCGGTGGTCGACGAAGTTTTGAAAAACCGCATCACATTGACTGCAGGAGCCGTGACATTGGTCCGCACCATGCGTGCGCACGGCGCTTATACTTGCCTCGTATCAGGCGGGTTCACACTGTTCACTAGCCGGGTCGCCGAGATGATCGGGTTTCAGGAAAATCGCGCCAATGTTTTGTTGACGGACAACGGCAAGCTGACAGGCCAGGTTGCTGAGCCTATTCTGGGCCGCGAGGCGAAGCTCGCCACACTGATTGACCTGCGTGAATCCTTCGATCTCGACAATTTGGATACGCTCGTGATTGGCGATGGCGCCAATGATCTCGGGATGATCGAGCAAGCAGGTCTCGGCGTTGCCTATCATGCCAAGCCTGCGGTTGCCGCAGCAGCTGGCGCGCGTATCGACCACGGCGATCTCACCGCGCTGTTGTTTGCGCAGGGCTACCGGCGCAAGGAATTTGTCGAAGCCTGATGCTTAATTTGCAGATGTCATTCTGAAACGTCATCATGCCTGAAACAAATCCAGGCATGATGACACATTAGACACAGCACTCACGAGACACAGCACTCACGTTCCGAGTTCCGTAAAGCGAGGCGTAGATGCTGTTATCAATTCACGTTCAACGCAACGAAGCGCAATTCGCCCTCGCCGTTTGACACCAGCAGCAGCACGGATTTCTTGCCGTCCTTCTTCAACTGATCGACGCGCTTTTTCACATCCGCCGCATTGGCAACAGCCTCCTGCGCCACCTCGACGATGACATCGCCTGCGCTGAGACGCTTTTCGGCTGCATCGGAATTGCCATCGACATGGGTCACAATCACACCCTTGACTCGATTCCTTGATCTTGAAGCGCGCGCGCAGATCTTTGGACAAACCGGCGAGATCGAGGCCGAGCGCCTTCTGGGTGACCGTTTTTTCAGCTTCGGATGGACCAGTGGTTTTAGCCGATGCTTCGATGGGCTTCTCGCCATCTTCAAGACGGCCGAGCGTCACCTTGAGTGTTTCTTGCTTTCCTTTACGGATGATAAGGACATCGACCGCCTTACCGACAGCCGTGTCGGCAACAGCGCGCGGAAGATCCTTCATCTCCTTGATCTCTTTGTCATCGAACTTGATGATGACATCGCCAGACTCAATGCCGGCAGGCTTGGCGGGGCCTTTATCATCAACACCCGCAACCAATGCACCGCGCACAGGCTTGATGTTGAGACTTTCCGCGATTTCATCAGTGACTTGCTGAATACGAACGCCGAGCCAGCCGCGACGGGTTTCGCCAAACTGACGAAGCTGGTCAACAACAGCAACCACTGTTTTTGACGGGACCGCGAAGCCAATACCAATCGAACCGCCCGAAGGCGAGATGATGGCAGTGTTTACACCGATGACTGCACCATCGAGATTAAACAACGGGCCACCAGAATTGCCGCGATTGATCGCGGCATCAGTCTGAATGTAGTTGTCGTACGGACCGGAGTTGATGTCACGGTTACGCGCGGAAACAATGCCTGCCGTCACCGTGCCGCCAAGGCTGAAAGGATTGCCGATAGCAATAACCCATTCACCGAGCCGTACAGCATCTGAATTGCCGAATTTCACGGCGGTCAGCTTCTTCTCTGGCGGCTTGAATTTCAGAACCGCAATATCTGTCTTCTTGTCCTTGCCGACAACCTCAGCACGGATTTTTGTACCGTCGTTGAGAATGATATTGATCTCATCAGCGTCAGCAATCACGTGATTGTTGGTGATCGCGATACCAGCTTCATCGATGATAAAACCAGAGCCGAGTGAATTTACTTTGCGTGGCGCACCATTTTTTAAATCCGGACCACCGCGACGATTTTTAAAAAATTCGTCGAAAAATTCACTGAACGGAGAATCTGGCGGCAACTGAGGCGGCGCAATCCCACGCCCCTCGCCCGCATCGCCGCCACCTTTCGCTTCCACGGTCTGCGATGTGGAAATATTGACGACAGCATCGATCACCTTCTCGGCCACATCGGCAATGGAATCTGGCCCTCTCGCGAGAGCAGATGCGGAAGCGAAAGCACTTGCAACGCCAAACCCAATCGCTACGGCCAGCGGAAGCATGCGGCGGCTCAATGCATGGATCGCATCGGACATGGTGGCAAATCTCCTGGACAATGTAATCGGACCGATTACTCCACAGTGCGCCCGAATACCAGAGGGGCGCAAGCACCACTGCAACCGATCAAGGATCGAAATACAATGATTTGGCCACTCACAACTGTGTCAACCTGACGTTGCACCTGCAAAAATTCAGCAGGTTTCATCGTCTCCGCTTAATGTCGAACCAGCCAGATCAGAATCAAACCTGCTATGGCTGATGCCAACCCGATCACTCGCAGCAAGCTGTCCGGCGAGGCCAGCGCACTTTCCATCGCGGAACGCATTCGGCTTGGAATTGCTGAAAACAGCAAACCTTCTACCATTAGCAGGATACCAACGCCGACGATAAAATCCTGCATACCAATCGACACTCGAAACTCCTGCTGATGGGCGTCTGTACGTTAACGCTGCGGCGCTGTGCCAGCAGTTGGGATCGTAGCGGTCTTATTGGCCGGATTGGCGAAAAAACGGAAGAAGTCCGAATCCGGTTTGAGAACGAAACGCGTGTCATTGTGTTTCAGGCTGGCCTCGTAAGCGGACATCGAACGATAGAATGCAAAAAACTCCGCATCCTTACCATAAGCTTCCGCGAACAGGCGATTGCGTTCGCCATCGCCCTCACCGCGGATTTGCTCACCTTCCGAATTGGCTTCCGCGATGATGACAGTGACTTCACGATCCGCCTTCGAGCGAATTTCCTGCGCTTTCTGACCACCCTGAGCACGGAACTCCGCAGCCTCACGCTGACGTTCGGTCTGCATGCGCTGATAGACTGCCTGGCTGTTCTGCTCGGGCAGGTCGGCGCGGCGGATACGCACATCGACCACCGAGATGCCATAGCTGGTGGATTCGCGATCGAGTTGATCGCGAATCCGCGCCATCAATGCGTCCCGGTCGTCGCGGACGACTTTAATAAATGTCACCTCACCCAGCACACGGCGCAACGATGAATTGAGCAACGTGGCAAGCTGGATATTGGCGGCCTGGATCGAGCCAAGGGTCTGATAGAACCGCAGCGCATCCTTGATGCGATAACGTGCGAAAGCATCAACCACGAGACGCTTCTGATCCGATGCAATGACTTCTTGCGCCGGATTTTCAAGATCGAGAATCCGCTTGTCGATGCTGATCACCGTATCGATGAATGGCGTTTTAAAGTTGAGCCCGGGTTCGGTGACGACGCGGACTGGATTACCAAGCCTCACCACAAGAACCTGTTCAGTCTGGCTCACCGTGAAAATCGAACTGTAGCCAATAACGAGGGCAACCAGCAGAACGAATAGAGAGACGATACCTGAGATGCCGGACTTCATCGTGCCCCTCCCTGTTGCTGCGCAGTTGGCGGCGCACGGCGGCCAAGTTCGTTTAACGGCAGATAAGGCACCACACCGGATGACGATGCATTCTGATCCAGCACGAATTTATCGGCGCCGCCCAGGATCCGTTCCATTGTTTCAAGATAGATACGCTGGCGCGTGACATCGGGCGATTTCCTGTACACGTCATAGACCTTAAGGAAACGCGCACTTTGTCCCTTCGCTTCAGCGACGGCCTGCTCCTTGTAACCTTCTGCTCCCTGCAAAATCTGCACAGCCCGACCACGGGCATCGGGAACCACACGGTTGGCATAGGTTTGCGCTTCGTTTTGCAGCCGCTCAAGATCGGCGCGAGCCGCCTGAACATCACGAAACGCGTCGATGACCTGCGATGGCGGATCCACCTTCTGCATCTGCACCTGCTGCACAAGAATGCCAGAGCCGTAATGGTCGAGCGTTTTCTGCATCAGATCGATAACCGCCGCTTCAATCGTAGTACGCGCGCCGGTCAAGATCGGCTGAATGTTGGAACGACCAATCACATCGCGCATAGCGCTTTCAGCAACTGCCTTCACAGTGCCTTCGGGATTTTGGATGTTGAACAGGAAATCGCCCACACCGTCAGGCTTGATGCGCCACAATACAGTGAAATCGACATCGACGATGTTCTCATCGCCGGTGAGCATCAGGCTCTCTTCGGGAACGTCACGAATGGTGGTGCTACCGCCACGGCGGCTGTCATCGATGATCCGCATGCCGATGCTGAGTGTCGATACACGCAGCGCCTTTGGTAACAGCACGGTCTCGATTGGATACGGGAGATGATAATTAAGACCAGGCTGCACAGTTCGTACATGCTTGCCAAAACGCAACACCACACCAAGCTCTTCAGACTGAACGCGGAAGAAACCGGAGAGAGCCCAGACCGCAAGGGCTGCGGTCAGTGCCAGAATAATACCCATGCTGCTGAAATGACCGCCCGGCAAGAAGTTTCGCAACCTGTCCTGGCCGCGCCGCAGGAGATCTTCCAAATCAGGCGGCCTGGGTCCTGACGACTGTGGGCCAGAACCCCATGGCCCTTTTGGACCAGAGCCCCAGGGGCTTCCGCCTTGATTTTTCCACGGCATCGTCAGTCTCCTTGCAGCAGCGTCAGCGCGCCACCCATGATCTGCACAGCTTATATGGGACGTCCCCGCCCCTTACAACGCAGCTTTGGGGTGAAGAAGAGCTATGGTCCGTGGCAAAATTGTCAATGTAAACATCAACAGACGCGGTTAACGCGATATCCGCCGACGATATGTCACATAGGAGAAATCGGCGGAATCCTGGGCTGTCCTTACGTTGCGTATGCGCGCAACTTCTTCCCAATCTTTGGGATTAATTGTGGCGAAAACCGTGTCACCATCCGGTTTGGCGTGAACTTCGGTAACTTCCAGTCTGTTCGCAATGCTTAGCCATTGCGCAAAGATATCGGCGCCACCGATCACGGCAACCTCAGTGGCGAAACGCCGCAGCGCATCGCCCAGCGCAATTTCATACGCCGCCTCCAGTGACCTCGCTGTCACAACGCCCGCGGCCTGAAAGTTGGGGTCACGAGTGACCACGATGTTGGTACGTCCCGGCAACGGCTTGCCAATTGAGGTGAACGTCTTACGCCCCATGATGACCGGCTTGTTCAGGGTGAGTCTCTTGAAGCGCTGCAAATCGGACTTCAGATGCCAAGGCATGGCGTTGTCATGCCCGATCACACCATTTTCCGCGACCGCAACAATGAAGACAATGTCAGGGGATGCAACGGAAGGAGCAATAGCGGTCACACCGCCACCTCCGCCTTGATGTGTGGATGCGGATTATAATTTTCGAGAACGAAATCCTCGTAATCAAAGGAGAAGATATCCTTCACATCGGGATTGATCTTCATGGTCGGCAGCGGACGCGTTGGACGAGTCAATTGCAGACGCGCCTGTTCCAGATGATTGGAATAGAGATGCGCATCGCCCAGCGAGTGAATGAAATCCCCCGGCTTTAAGCCTGTCACTTGCGCAACCATCATTGTTAGTAGCGCATAGGACGCGATGTTGAATGGCACGCCGAGAAACACATCAGCCGAACGCTGATAAAGCTGGCAGGAGAGCTTGCCATTGGCGACATAAAACTGAAACAGACAATGGCAGGGTGGCAACGCCATCCTGTCCACATCCGCCGGATTCCATGCACTCACAATCAGCCGCCGCGAATCCGGACTGGTGCGGATCATTTGCATGACATTGGCGATCTGATCGATGCTCCGGCCATCCGGCGCGGGCCATGACCGCCACTGCGATCCATAGACAGGGCCAAGATCGCCATTGGCGTCTGCCCACTCATTCCAGATCGTAACGTTATGCTCCTGCAGATAGCGAACGTTGGTATCGCCCTTCAGAAACCAGAGCAGTTCATACACGATGGATTTGAGCGGCAGTTTCTTGGTTGTCAGCATCGGGAAACCGGCCGCCAGATTGAACCGCATCTGATGGCCGAATATGGACAGCGTGCCAGTGCCGGTGCGATCGTGTTTTTCCGCACCGTCGCTGAGAATTCGCTCAAGCAGATCGTGATATTGATTCATGGCCCAACAGGCTTGGTCCAACAGGCTTCGGACATGCGCATTACGTGAGTTTCTAACTGTCCGGCATCATTGCCGTCGCGGCAATTCGAGGGCGGACATGCAATTATACCCTGAAAAATGTGCCCCTTGGCCAGAAACACAAGGGTCCCAAAAATCAGGGGGCAGGAACTTATGTCCTGCCCCCTGATTCAATACAGTTGTAACCGCTTTTTAGTTGGAAACCGGCTTCAGCACTGGCGTCCACTTGGCGATCTCGCTCTTAACCAGCGCACCAAGCGCTTCAGGAGTTCGCTCTGTTGATTTCGGAAACACGCTGCCAAGTTCCAAGAGACGCTTTTGGACACCCTCGTCATCCAGCGCCTTCACTACAGCAGCATTGAGCTTGGCTACAATCGCGGGTGGCGTGCCCTTCGGCGCGAATATCCCATTCCAGGCTTGCGCCTGGAAGGCCGGAAGGCCGGCCTCGGCGGTGGTCGGCACATCGGGAAGCGACAGGTTACGTTCCGGGGTCGCCACCGCATAAGCCTTAATGGTGCCGCCCTTGATCTGCGGCACGGCGTTAACGATCTGGTCGCACATGTAATCGACCTGACCGCCGACCAGCGCATTCATCGCAGGACCGGTGCCATTGAAAGGAACTCCCGTCGGCTTGACGTTCAGCAACGTATTGAGCAATTCGCATGACGAATACGAAACCGAGCCGATCCCGGCATGAGCGGCGTTGACCTTGTCTGCGTTGGCCTTCACGTATGCAACGAATTCCTTGAGATCCTTCGGCGGAAAATCCTTACGTGCGAGGATCAGGACCGGCGTGGAGGCCAGCTGACCGACCGGCTCAAAATCCCTCTCAGGGTGATAGGCAAGATTTGGATACAGCGGCACCGAGGCAGCGTGAGTACCCATGTGGCCGGTAATAAGGGTATAACCGTCCGGCGTGGCGCGTGCTGCGCGCGCAGAGGCTGTCGTGCCACCGGCGCCGACGACATTTTCAATAATAATAGGCTGGCCGAGCGTTTGCTGCATATGACCGGTGACAATGCGGGCAATAACGTCGGTCGGACCACCTGCTGCAAACGGCACGATCACTGTGATGTTGCGGGTGGGGTAATCCTGGGCCATGGCAGGCGCCAGAACCGCACTTGAAACTGCGAGTAACGATAAGCCGCAAGTCATGAGCATGCGATTAAAAGCATTCATAAAGAACCTCCGCGACAATTATTTTGATGACCGCTTGAGCGGGTTAATGGGGCTGAATAGCCCTTAAGCGATTATAGTTTTACACTATAATCATAGACTTACACTATACCTTACACCCGAAGTCCATTGAACTTCAGGCGTAAGGCCGCAGCACAATGCAATAAAGTTAACTCTCAGACTCGACGAAAACCTCATCGCGCTTTTTGCGCAGGGCGGGCAATACCGCCAAAATCAACAACAGAGCGGCTATTGCCATCAGGGTTGCTGACAGCGGACGCGTGACAAACACCAGCGCGTCGCCGCGCGAAATCAACAATGCTCTTCGGAGATTTTCCTCCATCAAAGGCCCCAGCACCATGCCAAGCAGCAAAGGCGCGGGCTCGAAGTCGTGTTTGACCAGCCAATAGCCGACAAGCCCGAATGCACCTGCGAGCACCACATCTGTCGGCGCGTTGTTGATCGAGTAAATGCCGATCGCACAGAAGATCACGATCGATGGAAACAACAGACGATACGGCACGCGCAGCAGACGCACCCAGACGCCAACCAGCGGCAGATTGATGATGAGCAGCATAAGGTTGCCGATCCACATCGAGGCGATCATGCCCCATACGAGTTCGGGCTGCTTCTGCATCACTTGCGGACCGGGCACGATGCCATGAATGGTCATTGCACCCACCATCAGCGCCATTACGGCGTTAGGCGGGATGCCGAGGGTGAGCAGCGGAATAAAGGATGTCTGCGCGGCAGCATTGTTGGCACTTTCAGGCGCTGCCACGCCTTCGATGGCGCCACGGCCAAACCGTGAGGGATCCTTGGCGATTTTCTTTTCAAGCGTGTAAGCGGCGAAGGAAGCAATAACTGCACCGCCACCGGGCAATATCCCAAGAATCGAACCGAGAATCGTGCCGCGGCCGATGGCGGGTGCGGCATCAATCAAGTCTTTTTTGGTAGGCATCAATCCGGAAATCTTCTGCTGCACCAGATCGCGATCCATCGACGCGCTGTCGTCGAGGTTGCGGATGATCTCAGCGAAACCGAATACGCCCATCGCTACCGTCGCAAACCCCAGACCGTCCGCGAGTTCAGGGATATTAAAGGCCATACGCGATGCGCCGGTTTCAATATCGGAGCCAACCATCGACAACAACAGGCCTAGTACGATCATGGCGATGGCCTTGAGCACCGAGCCCTTTGCCAAAACAACCGCGAAAACCAGACCCAAAACCATGAGGGAAAAATATTCCGCAGGCCCAAACGCCAGCGCGAGCTTTGTCAGAGGCGCGCCAAGCACGGCAATCAGAACAGTCGCGACACAACCCGCGAAAAAGGAACCAATCGCTGCAATAGCCAACGCCGGACCCGCGCGGCCCTGCTTCGCCATCTGGAAACCATCAAGCGTCGTGACGACGGATGTCGCCTCACCTGGAATGTTGACGAGGATCGATGTGGTCGATCCTCCATATTGCGCGCCATAATAAATGCCAGCAAGCATGATGAGGGCGCCAACAGGCGGCAATCCAAAGGTGATCGGCAGCAGCATCGCGACAGTGGCGATGGTGCCGATGCCCGGAAGTACGCCAACCAGTGTGCCTACCAGCGCGCCGATTAGGCACAACCCAAGATTGATGGGCGTGAACGCAACACCAAAACCGAGAGCGAGATTCGAAAAAATGTCGGCCATACCACCCTCACCGCAGAATGCGTGGAAACAGATCGAGCGGCAGCCCGAGCGCATAGGGGAACAGAAGGCTACAACCAATCGTCAGCAGAATGCCCACAACAATGGTTTCGCCCCACTTTGTCTCCTGCGTTGCCATTGCGGCAATCATGAAACTGAGAAACGACGACACAATCAGGCCAAGGGGCCGAATGGTCAGGGAGAAAGATAGAATTGCAAGCGACACGAAAACGGGGCCGCGTATCCCATAGCGCTGCAGCGGCAGGCCTTCAGAAAGAAGCCCCGTCAGGGAAATACCTGCGCCCAGCGCCAGGAGCAGCACACTAAACATGCGTGGCGCGGTTCCTGGGCCGAACGAGAAGCCCCTCATCCCCTGCAGGTCACTCGAAGCCCACAAGGCGAACAACGCGACTGCCATTAAGGCAATGCCGCCGTAAAAATCCTGTGGCCCCTTGATGCGTCTTAACGGCGCGGATGGATTTGTGGCGCTGCCGGGCGCTTCACTCATCGACGTTCCTCTTACAAGCTGATGTATGAAAATCATTGTGCGTCGCAATATAACGCGGCGCGTTTTGACTTATCCAATTTCTTCACACGACGCCAGCAAAACCAAGAATGCCACCCGCCATAAGCATCCATAAAGGATTTAGCCGGATCAACAAAGCCAGTACAGCTGATGTGAGTGTGATTGCCGCAGCGATCCATGAATGGTTGGACGCCAAGGCAAGGATCAAACCGCTAGCGCACATCAATCCAATTGACAATGGGACCAGTGCAGCTTGCAAAAGTGCCGGCCAGGGTGAGTGGCTTGATCGTTTCATAATCGTGCTGACGTAATAAGCGAGTACTGCCGATGGGCCGCACATCGCAAAAGTCGCAGTTGCCGCGCCTGCAATGCCCGCAACATGATAGCCGATCAACGTCACAATCAGCACATTTGGCCCTGGCGATAATTGCGATATCGCGAACATGTCGGCGAATTGAGAATTCGACATCCAATGATTTACATCGACAGTAACGCGATGCATTTCCGGAATAGTTGAATTAGCGCCACCGACAGCAAGCAGTGACATCACCCCAAAGGTCCATGCCAGCGTGAAAAGCGTTCCGATGCTTGTATTCATCCCACTGTCTTCCGTTGCATCAGGTAGGTCACGACAATGCTGAGCGGAATCGCCACGACAAGCACCTGCGGCAGTGGCAACCGCAACAATCCGATCGCCACAAACACAGCCGCCATCAGCAGCAATGCAATCGGATCGCGCTTCTTTAAAAGCGGCATCATCATGCGGAAGATCACCGCGAGAAAAAGACCAACCGCAGCACACGAAACACCAACCAATGTACGCTGCAAAGCGGCGATCTCACCGTATCGTGCGTAAATCGCGGCGAGCACAGTTACGATAATAACAGGAGGCCCAACCAACCCAAGAAACGCGGCGATGCTTCCGGGAATGCCGCGAAAGCGCGCACCGAACACGACGGAAAGATTGACGATGTTAGGGCCAGGAAGAAAATGACAGAGCGCGAAGGTCTCGTTGAACTCCTCCGGAGTCATCCAGCGATGTTGATCGACGATGGCACGGCGCGCCCACACCAAAACCCCGCCAAAACCTGCAAGTGACATCTTGGCGAAAGCAACAAACAGCTCAAGCAGCCCAGGGGGGCTTGTTTTGGCATGCGCAGGTTCAATGGAAGAAATCGGAACCATAACGCCGGTTTAGAATGCCCGCAGTCATAAGGCCAACCCATTTTCCATTCCTCCCCCGCCAAAGGCCGGATTGGCGGAAATCCAGAAAATACGGAAAATAAAGGTCTTTTTTCCTCAACCTTTGCTGCCTATATTAGCCGTGCCGGTTCGCCGGCTATGGAAATAAATTGCCGTCGCAATAAACCATTCGGACCCGGGGGCAGCACCCGGCGCCTCCACCAAAGCCCGGAACCAATTTGGTTCTTTCGTGATTAGCGGGCTTCGGCGGGGGCGAAACAGGATCGACGAGGGCGTAAAGGGCGTGTTTTTTCTCGGTATTGTTCCGCCGTTATCGGGCTATGCAATAGTTGCAAACGACAACTATGCTCCGGTTGCTCAGGCTGCGTAACGCAGTTTGAAAGACCATCTTAAAGTCCTGGCGGGTTAAGCTCCGTCAGGCGGGGTTCGGAGGCACCTGGCAACAGAAGCCTCCACTTTCATCACCAGTATTCACGAATCATATCGGATCTTGCGGAGAATTTTCTGATCCGCTCTCGCGCCTGCTGACCTTGGTAATCTGGCAGGATACGATAAACAAAAGGCCTGAGTTGGAGCCGCTCCGATCAAAGCACCGAACTTGAATTTCTTTTTCCAGGACCACCCATGGCGACCGATCATATTCGTTACGATGTTCTCGCACGCGATGCGCTTCGCGGCGTATTGCGCCGGGTCCTGATCGACGCCGCTGAACAGGGCCTGCCCGGAGAACATCATTTCTACATCACGTTCTTTTCCACAGCCGAAGGCGTGAAGTTGTCGCCGCGCCTGCTGTCCCAATACCCCCAGGAAATGACCGTCATCCTGCAACACCAGTTCTGGGACCTGATCGTGACGGAGGATCATTTCGAGGTTGGATTATCCTTCAACGGAATTCCCGAGCGCCTCGTCATTCCATTCAATGCGATCAAGAGCTTCTTCGACCCTTCGGTACAGTTTGGCCTGCAATTCGAGCCGCCAGAATCGGAGACAGAGTCCTCCGCTTCCGATGAAGAGGCGACGATCACCAGTGCCAATGCACCAGATCAGGGAGAGGCAGACAATAAAGACGAGCCTTCGCCACCAAGCGAGGGCGCGCAGGTTGTACGGCTCGACCGTTTCCGGAAAAAATAAATCTGGGCAGCGACCCATTCGTGCGCCGAAGCAGTCTGTTTTGATCCCTCTGGCCTTCGTGTCTCTGAACCTGATAGTTGCGCAATAATTGCAATCTCCTAAGCTTGCATCTTGCAGTAGCGATAGGTGGCGCCATGTCGGGCACTAAAAAAACAACACGCAAAACAACACGCATTGAATCCGATACATTTGGTCCCATTGAAGTACCTTCCGATCGCTACTGGGGGGCACAAAGCGAGCGTTCGCGGCACAATTTCAAAATCGGCACAGAATATATGCCGCTGCCGATCATACGATCTCTTGCCCTTGTCAAACTCGCCGCCACAAAGACGAATCTTGAACTTGGGCTGCTCGATCCGCGCCGTGCACGCGCCATCGCACGGGCCGCGCGCGAAGTGATTGATGGTGCACTCGACGACCACTTTCCGCTGGTGGTCTGGCAGACAGGTTCCGGCACCCAAACCAACATGAACGTTAATGAGGTCATTTCCAATCGCGCCAACGAACTGTTGGGTGGTGAACTGGGAACCAAAAAACCGGTTCATCCCAACGATCACGTCAACATGAGCCAATCGTCGAATGACTCATTTCCGACAGCGATGCACATTGCCGCGACCGAGCACATTGTGTTCGATCTGATTCCTGCTCTCGACATACTGCGCACAGCATTGCGTGCCAAAGAAAAGACTTTCGCGAAAATCATAAAAACAGGCCGCACCCATATGCAGGATGCGACACCGCTAACATTAGGGCAGGAATTTTCAGGTTACGCCGCTCAGGTCGAAAGCGGCATCGCACGGCTCCGTATTGCAGTGAAAGAACTTTATCCGCTGGCGCAAGGGGGCACCGCCGTTGGCACAGGGCTGAACGCGAAACCGAAATTTGCAAAGCTGTTTGCCAAGCATGTCAGCAAAATTACAAAACTGCCCTTCACCAGCGCGCCGAACAAGTTTGAGGCACTCGCGTCCAATGATGCTTATGTATCGGTCCACGGCGCGATCAATTCCATAGCAACCGGCCTGTTCAAGATTGCCAACGATATTCGCCTGCTTGGCTCAGGACCACGCTCAGGATTAGGCGAATTGATCCTTCCGGAAAACGAGCCGGGTTCTTCGATCATGCCCGGCAAGGTCAACCCGACACAGTGCGAGGCCATGACCATGGTGTGCTGCCAGATCTTCGGCAATCAGACCACGATGACAATTGCTGGCAGCCAGGGACATTTCGAACTGAACGTCTACAAGCCGGTGATGGCGCACTGCATGTTACAATCAATCCGGCTGATGGCTGACGCCGCGCGTTCGTTCAGCGAACACTGCATCGTTGGCCTGCGTGCAAACGAAGGCCGAATTCGCGAGTTGATGGAACGATCATTGATGCTGGTGACAGCACTGGCCCCCAAAATCGGCTATGACAACGCAGCCAAGATAGCCAAAACAGCACACACGCGCGGAACGACGCTGAGGGAAGAAGCGGTGCGTCTCGGCTTTGTGACTGCGGCGGAATTCGACAAACTCGTAAAGCCGGATAACATGACGCGTCTGGGATAATAATGCACTTAACCGCACGCATGAGGCATGGAATTCCGCTCGCGCTAATCAGATATGCGCTATAACCGCCAAGATGTGATCGATGTCCGAACCGCTGGCTATACATCCTACGGGGATGCCATGAGCAACCTGGTTAATTTTAATAAATTCAAAAAGCGTAACAAGCGCGTTCAGGCAGCAAAACAAGCTGAGACCAACCGGGCACGATTTGGCCGGACCAAAACGCAACGCAAACTTGACGAACAGACCTCACAGCGTGAGAACGATTTGCTTGATCAGCACCGTATTGACGATGAGGCCAGCTCATGAAATCGCCCGTCGTAAAACGATCTATCGTGGTTGCAGGTCACAAAACCAGCGTCAGTCTTGAAGAAGCCTTCTGGAATGGGATGAAGGAAATTTCGACAGCACGGGATATCACCCTTTCAGAGCTGGTCGGCGAGATCGACGGTCATCGTCAGGAAGGCAATTTGTCCTCGGCCATTCGCCTGTTCGTGCTCGACTACTTCCGCTCGCGCGCGATGTCTACAGCAGACAACAACAACGAAAATCGCGCACGAGCAGACAATTCCCATCCGTAGAAAACCCTATACCGCGACTTTCGGCCTAAGTTTTATCCCGAATATCGATGGCACCTCGAATGTGTGCAACCTTATGCAATTCACATGGAGGCCATTATGCACATTACCCAGATGGGTCCGCAAAATGATGTCATGGAGAATGAATATATCCATTCCATCAAGGAATTTGCAGTCGTCAAACGCTCCGTGGTGGTGGGCAATCACAAAACCAGCGTGAGCCTTGAAGATGCGTTCTGGACAAGCCTCAGAGACATCGCTGCACAGCGGGGCCTCACACTATCCTCGCAGATTGAAATCATTGACCGGAATCGAAAAACCAACAACCTGTCGTCGGCCATCCGGCTGTTCGTGCTCGATCACTTCCAAAAACGCGCGGCTCGTACAATGCATATCGGTGCATATCAGAACTCACCGAACATCGCGCCGCTAGAATAGATCAAGTGAAATAGATCAAAATCCGGGCGGTGCGCTGAACGCTGGCGGAGTCAACACCAACGGTTGACGCGGGAGCAGCTTCTGCGGAGGCACTCGCCGCGGATCGCGATTTGGAATTTTCACTTCGGATGGCGGTATCGCGTCATCTGTTACAGCTTCCTTTTCAGGTGTTCCTTTTTCAGGCGCTCCCTTCTCAAGCTGATCGAGTTTTCGCATCTCGCGATCGATAGCACGCATTGCAAGCCATGATGATAACGCCGCAACATCCAAAGAGCGGTTAAGCTTATCCGATGAACCGTGCAGATAAACCGTAATCCCCGGCATGTTTTCTGAAATATCGGAGCTAACCGGCGACAGCACGGTGCGGATATCAATCTGGTCCGCCGCAAGA